>CAWKMR010000043.1:0-114521 GCA_963850705.1 uncultured Alphaproteobacteria bacterium
GCTACATGGGCAAGCACATTCCGGGACGGCCGGTGATCGTGCCGCAGAACATGGCCGGCGCCGGGAGCCTGCGCGCCGCGAACTTCATCTACTCCGCAGCACCCAAGGACGGCACCGCTTTCGGCACCTTCGCGCGCACCACTGGTCTCAATCCGCTGCTGGAAAGCGGCGCAACCTTCGACGGCACCAAGTTCACCTGGCTCGGCAGCGTGACCAACGACATCTCGCTCTGCGTGACCTGGCACACCTCGAAAGCCAACAACTGGGAAAACTTCCTGAAATATCCGACCGCCATGGGCGGCCAAGCACCGAGCTCCGAGCCGGACATCTTCGCCAATCTCTACAAGAATGTGTTCGGGGCGCCGATCAAGCTCGTGGCCGGCTATCCCGGCACCAACGAGATCACGCTCGCCATGGAGCGCGGCGAGGTTGACGGCTTGTGCGGGTTGTCTTGGAGCACAATCCAGACCCGCCACCTGCCGTGGCTGAAGGAGAAGAAGATCAATCTCCTGGTGCAAGCCGCCTTCAAGAAGGACCCTGAGATCGGCAACGTGCCGCTGGTCATGGATCTGACCAAGGACAACGAGAAGCTCCAGATTCTCAAGCTCATCCTCGCAGCGCAGGAAATGGCGCGGCCATTTGCGGCGCCGCCCGACATTCCGCGCGACCGCGCCGCCGCGCTGATCGCCGCTTTCGACGCCACCATGAAAGACCCCGAGTATCTCGCCGACGCCAAGAAGTCACGGATCGACGTCAATCCCGTCAGCGGCGCGGATATCGACAAGCTGCTCGCCGAGCTATATGCCACGCCCAAGGATGTGATCCAGAAGGCCAGCCAGGCGATCGCGAGGTAGGAACTCCATGGCTTCGCTGATCGGGGCGCGCGTCAACCGCGTCGAAGACCCGCCGCTTCTGCGCGGCGAACGCCGCTTCATCGACGACATCATCGTGCCGGACGTGCTGCACGCCGGTTTCGTGCGCAGCCCGCATCCGCATGCCGCGATCCGCGGCGTGTCAAAGGATGCCGCGCTCGCGCTGCCGGGCGTCTACGCCGTTCTTACGCTCGACGACCTCGCCACGGTGATGGCCAAGCGCCGCATGATGCGGCATTCCAATTCCGGCACGCCGCTCGACCGGATGTGGTGTTTCGCGCTCGCCGACGGCGAGGTGTCCTATGTGGGCGAGCCGGTCGCCATCGTCATCGCCGACAGCCGATACATCGCGGAGGACGCGGCCGCGCTGGTCGACGTCGACTACGACCTCCTGCCCGCGGTCTCGGATTGTCGCAAGGCGGTCGCACCGGGTGCGCCGGCGGTGCGAAAGGAGCTCAACTCCAACACCGTCGCCACCTACAAGGTGAATTTCGGCGATCCTGATGCCGCCTTCGCCAAGGCCGCGCATGTGTTCCACACCGATCTCTGGCAGCACCGCGGGGCAGGACATCCGATCGAAGGGCGCGGCATCGTCGCCGAATTCCATCGCGGCACTGAAGGCATCACCGCCTGGGCCTCCACCCAGAAAGCGAACGACCTATTCCAATCGATCACCTCGCTGTTCGACATGGACGAGTCGAAGCTGCGCGTGATTACGCCGGAGGTCGGTGGCGGGTTCGGTCCGAAGCTTTGCATCTATTCCGAAGACATCGCGGTGGTGGCGGCCGCGAAGCTGCTCAAGCGCTCGATCAAGTGGATCGAAGACCGCCGCGAGCATTTCACCAATGCGGCGCAGGAGCGCGACCAGTACTGGTCGATCGACATCGCCGTCAGCGCCGATGCCAAGGTGCTCGGCATCCGCGGCAACCTCGTCCACGACGTAGGCGCTTTCGCGCTGCAGGACGTCAACATCCCGTTCAATTCCGCCTCGATGATGAGCGGACCCTACATCGTCCCGTCGCTGCACATGGACGTGGTGGTCGCCGCCACCAACAAGACGCCAGTGTCCTCGATCCGCGGTGCCGGCTATCCGCAGGCCGCCTTCTCCATGGAGCGGATGATGGACCGCGTCGCGCGCGAGCTGAAGCTTGACCGCGCCGAGGTGCGGCGGCGCAATCTCATCCCCGCGGAAAAGATGCCTTACACCAAGCCGCTGAAGGCGCGCTCCGGCGCGGCGATGCAATACGACAGCGGCGACTATCCGGGCTCGCAGGCCACCGTGCTGAAGGCCGCCGGCTGGGACGATTTCCCGAAGCGCCAGGCCGACGCGCTCGCCCAGGGCCGCTACATCGGCATCGGCATCGCGCACGGCATCAAGGGCACGGGGCGCGGGCCGTTCGAGTCCGGCGTGGTGCGCGTCTCGAACACCGGCAAGGTCACGGTGTTCACCGGCGCCGCCAATCTCGGGCAAGGACTGCGCACCGTGCTCGCGCAGATTTCCGCCAGCGAGCTTGGCCTACGCTCGGAAGATATTACTGTGGTCTCCGGCGACACCTCGGGCGCGCCGCTTGGCCTCGGCGCCTTCGCCAGCCGGCAGATGGTCACCGCCGGCAATTCGGTGCTGTTGGCGTCGCGCCAAGTGGCCGAGAAGGCCAAGAAGCTCGCGAGCCATCTGCTCGAAGCCGCCGAGCACGATCTCGAATTGAAGGACGGCGAGGTGCGCGTGGTCGGCGCGCCGGAACTGTCGGTGAAGCTCGCGGAGCTGTCGCGCATCCTCAAGGGCGCGCCGGGCTATGGCTTCCCGCCCGGCGTCGAGCCCGGTCTCGACGCCAATGTGAACTGGCGCACCGACGCGCTCGCCTATGCCAATGCCTGCCACGCCGCCGAAGTCGAGGTCGACGTTGAGACCGGTGCGGTGCGCATCCTCAACTATATTGCGCTCCAGGATTCCGGCGTGCTGATCAATCCGATGCTGGTCGACGGCCAGGTGCAGGGCGGCATCGCGCACGGCATCGGCAACGCGCTGTTCGAGTGGATGGGCTATGACGACGCGGCGCAGCCCGTGACCACGACCTTCGCGGATTACCTGCTGCCGACGGCGACCGAAATCCCGATGATGACGACCCTGTTCCAAGAGACGCCCTCGCCGCTCAACCCGCTCGGCTGCAAGGGCGCCGGCGAGGTGTCGACCATCCCGACCGCTGCCGCCATAATCAATGCGATCGAGGACGCCTTGCAGCCGTTCAATGTGCGCATCGCGCAGACCCCGGTGACGCCGCAAAAGATCGTCGAGCTGATCCACGGCGGGAACGGCGGCGCCGGTCATTGAGTTAATGCATTGATTTCCGCTCGTCCCCGCGAAAGCGGGGACCCAGAAACAAAGAAGAATCCTGGATTCCCGCTTGCGCGGGAATGAGCGGAGGCAGAGGCTTTCGCCTCAATTGCTCTGAAAGCTAGCACCATTGGTGCGCACATGGACGACCGCATCGTCACGGTGTTCGGCGGTACCGGCTTCCTCGGCCGGCATGTGGTTCGCCGTCTGCGAGCAAACGGGTTTGCCGTCCGCATCGCCTGCCGCCATCCGCAGGGTGCAGAAAGCCGCGACCCAAAGATCCAGACGGTCCGCGCGGATGTCCGTAACCCGATCTCGATTGAAGCCGCACTGGTGAACGCCTGGGGCGTCGTCAACGCAGTGAGCCTCTATGTCGAGCACGGCCGCGACACGTTCCAGGCGATCCATGTCAATGCGGCACGCGCCATTGCGCAGGGCGCGCGGGAGGCCGGGGCCGAACGGCTGATCCAGGTTTCCGGTATCGGCGCCGACACCGCGTCACGCTCGCTCTACGTGCGCAAGCGCGCCGAAGGGGAACACGCGGTACAGTTGGCGTTTCCAGGCGCGGTGATCGTGCGCCCGGCCGTGATGTTCGGCGACGACGGCGGCTTCATCACCACTGTGCTCGATCTCATGCGCAAGCTGCCGGCCTATCCGATGTTCGGGCGCGGGCAGACGAGGATGCAGCCGGTCGCGGTCGATGATGTGGCGGAAGCGGCCGCACGGATCCTGCTCCGCCCGGAACGCGAGCCGGCGCTGTACGAATTCGGCGGGCCTGAGGTCTTCACCTATGAAGATTTCCTCCGCACCGTTGCGCGCGAGGCGGGATTGCGGCCGTTGCTCGTCCCCTTCCCATTCGGCGCCTGGCATCTGCTGGCCCGCATCGCGGAAAACCTCCCGCGTCCACCGGTGACGCGCAACCAGGTCGAGTTGATGGAAGTCGACACCGTCACCTCGCCGCAGACACCCGGCCTGCGCGAGCTCGGCATCGTGCCGCAGCCGGTCAAGGATGCGGTCCGTGACCTCGCGCGTCCGAGTCGCTAGGATTGGCGGATGCCGCAGCTCGATGCCGTCCTCGAAACCGCGCTTTACGTCGACGACCTGGACCGGGCCGTACGCTTCTACAGCGACGTGCTCGAACTGAAGACGCTCTATCAGGACAGCCGACTGTGCGCATTCTCGGTCGGCGACCGCAACGTGCTGCTCTTGTTTCCACGCGGCGGATCGCTCGAAACCGTGCATATGCCCGGCGGCACCATCCCGCCGCACGATGGCGCGGGTCCGCTGCATGTGGCCTTCGCCATTGCCAAGAGTGAGCTTCCCAAGTGGGAGGCGCAGCTCCGGGCCAACGGCATCGCCATCGAAGGCCGCACGATCTGGAAGCGCGGCGGCGAGAGCATCTATTTCCGCGACCCCGACGGCCATCTGCTCGAGCTCGCGACGCCGGGCCTATGGGCGATTTATTGATGATGTCAAAGCACAGTGTTGACGCGGACTCGGTCTGCTCCCTCTCCCCGTTCTTACGGGGAGAGGGTTGGGGTGAGGGGCAATCGAGGATTCGCCGCGCTCGCCCCTCACCCGGCTCCTCGCTCCGCTCGTCGCCACCCTCTCCCCGCTATGCGGGGCGAGGGTACCGAGCCCGCGGCACGCACTCGCCATACTTGCTAGTCTGAGCGTGCGGGCTTGGAGACAAATGCAACGATGCGCACAGCAATCCGAACCGTTCCCCTTCCTTCCGGCCGTTCGATGCCGGTGCTCGGCCAGGGCACCTGGGGTATGGGCGAGAAGCGCACAGAGTTCGGCGCCGAGGTCGCCGCACTGAAGCTCGGACTTGACCTCGGTGTAACGCTGATCGACACCGCGGAAATGTACGGCGAAGGCGGCGCCGAAACGGTCGTCGCGGAAGCAATCGCGGGCCGGCGCGACGGCGTGTTCCTGGTCAGCAAGGTCTATCCGCACAACGCCTCGCGGCGCGGCGCCGTCGCGGCCTGCGAGCGCAGCCTGAAGCGGCTGAAGACCGACCGTCTCGACGTCTACCTCTTGCATTGGCGCGGCAACGTTCCGCTCGCGGAAACCTTGGAAGCGTTCGCGATGCTCAAGCGCGATGGAAAAATTCTCGACTATGGCGTCAGCAATTTCGACACCGATGAGATGGAGGAGGCCGCGGCACTTCCGGGAGGCGGTGCGATCGCCACCAACCAGGTTCTCTATAATCTCATGAACCGCGGCATCGAATGGGACCTCGCGCCGTGGTGCCGGAGCCGCAGCGTCCCGGTCATGGCCTATTCGCCGTTCGTCAGTGCGCCGCCGGCGTTGACGCGCCTCCTCGGCAATTTCACGTTGAAGACGGTGGCAGCGCGCCACAACGCAACGCCGGCCCAGATCGCACTTGCCTGGCTACTGCACCAGCCGGGCGTGATTGCGATCCCGAAGGCGGTCCAGCCCGCACATATCCGCGCCAATCGAGCGGCCTATGACATCGCGCTCGCACCGGACGATCTCAAGGAACTCGACGGCGCCTTCCCGCCGCCACGCAAGAAGGTGCCGCTGGCAATGCTCTAGCGTTTGCGCATGATCCCCATTTATCAGGGTCATGCCCTAAGACTTGCGCGGCGGCCGCGCGTCTTGCATTACCACCCCAATGGCTTCTTCTCCGTCTCCGGCCCGCTTTTCCGTCATCGTCCCCCTGATCGTCGGCTGTGCGCAATTCATGCACCAGTTCGACGGGACGATGATCACGACGGCCCTGCCGGTCATGGCGGTCTCGCTCAACGAGGACCCGCTCAAGCTCAATCTGGCGATCACCTCCTACCTCCTGGCGTTGGCCGTGTTCGTGCCGATCAGCGGCTGGATGGCGGACCGCTACGGCGCACGGCGCATCTTCCTCGCCGCAATCGCGGTGTTCACCGTCAGCTCGGTGCTCTGCGGCCTCTCCAGCTCGCTGATCGAGATCGTGCTCTGGCGCACGGTCCAGGGCATCGGCGGCGCCATGATGACACCGGTCGGGCGCGTGATCGTGGTCAAGAGCGTGCCGCGGCTCGAGATCGTCCGGGCGATGAACTACGTCACCATTCCCGCGGTGCTCGCGCCGCTGATCGGCCCGTCGGTTGGCGGCTTCATCGTCACTTATTTCTCCTGGCCGTGGATCTTCTTCCTCAACCTACCGATCGGCATCGCCGGGCTGTTCCTAGTTTACCGTTACGTTCCCGACCTCCGCGAAGACACGGTTGCGCCGCTCGATCTGCGCGGCTTCGTCCTGACCGGGCTGGCACTGGCTGGCCTGGTGCTCGGTTTTGCCTCGCTCGGGCGCGGCGCACTGCCGACGCAGGTGATCATTGCCTCGATCAGCATCGGCGCGATCTGCGCCGCGCTCTATCTGGCGCATGCGCAACGGAAGTCCGACCCGATCATCGATCTCACGCTGCTGCGCCACCGCACCTTCGCAGCGTCGGTCTTGGGCGGCGGATTGTTCTACCTCGGCACCACGGCGCAGGTGTTCCTGATGGCGCTGCTGCTGCAGATCGGCTTCGGCTTTTCCGCTCTGCACGCCGGCCTGACGCTGCTTGCGGGCGCGATCGGCTCGACCGTGACGCGCTTCACCTTCCGGCCGGTGCTGAACAAGCTCGGATTCCGCAAAATGCTGATCTGGAACGGCCTGCTGTCCGGCGCCTGTCTTGCGGCGTGCGGTCTCTTCACCGCGCAGACGCCGCTTGTCGCCATGCTGACGTTGTTGTTTGTCGCCGGTCTTTCTCGGTCGACGCAGTTCACCGGCATACAGGCCTTGGGCTACGCGGAAATCCCGTCCGCCTTGATGGCGCGCGCAACGAGCTTCTCCTCGATGATGCAACAGCTCATGCAGAGCTTCGGCGTCGGCCTGACCGCGCTGGTGGTTCACATCAGCACGGTGATGCACGGCCACGGCGACGTCATCACGGCCGGCGACGTATCGTTTGGCTTCTTCGCCATCGGCCTGCTGTCGGCGCTCTCCGTCATCATGTTCTATTTGCTGCCACCCACCGCCGGCTCAGAGCTGACCGGGCGGCGCTAGCTTTCTTTCGGCTTTTGCAGCGCCATGACCGCGGTCGAGACCGCAAGGCTCAGGCCGATGATCACGAAGATGCCCGCGGCTCCGGTCGCGGCCGCGACCAGGCCGACGGAAAATGGAATCACCAGCTGCCCGGCGCGGTTGCCCATGATGCGGAGCGAATTCGCGGTGCCGCGCGTCTCCGGCGTCGCCAGGTTGAGCAGCGCCGCAATGGTCGCGGTAATCGCGATGCCGAGCGCGAAACCCGCGACGGCGACCACGGCCAGCAACACCGGGACCGGCAGCGGCAGCGCGACCGCCGCATAAGAGATCGCGCTCGCCAGCACGCTCACCATCATCAGGCGCCAGTGGCCCATCAATTGGTGCAGTCGCGCGAAGAGAAAACGCGACAGCACCGACGATACCGCCCGCGCTGCCAGCAGCCAGCCAACGACTTCCACCGCCATGCTGCGCTCAGCGCCGACGAACGGCAGGTAGACAACGATGAGGTCCTGGGCGGACACCACCGTCACGCCGACAAACAGGATCACGCCGATACCCGGCAGGCGGAGGATATCGCGCAGCGGCATCGGATCGGATTTCTCCACCTTCGGCTTGCGCGGACCGCCCGGGCGCAACATCAGCGACGCCGCGAACATCACGAACGAGCCGAGGAAAGCGGCCATGAACAGCCACGTCGTCGGCGGGACACTGGCATCGCCGCCGACATAGCCGACGATAAACGGGCCGAGGCCCTGCCCGATGGCATTGGAGACCATGTAGTTGCCGATGTTGCGCTCGAGCGCGCCCGGCGTCGGATCGGTGGCGCAGAGGATCTGCTGGCTGATGACAAGCATCAGGTGGCCGAGCCCAAGCAGCGCGGTAAACAGCAGAAGTCCGGTCAGCGACGGCCACATGGCGAAGCCGCCGCAGGAAATGCAGAGCAAGCCGGCGCCGATCACGGCCGTCTTGGTCTCATTCCCCTGGTCGATGTAGCGGCCCACCTTGACCGCCAGCAGGAGCGGCAGAACGGCGATGGCCGTGGTGATAGCCCCTAACCAGACGACCGAGAGGCCGAGCTCGACCGCCCGATAGCTCGTGGTCACGCGCACGATGGTGACCACCGTCTGCTCGAGCACCGCCGTGGTCATCAGGGGAGCGAGGAAGCGATAGTTCATCGGCAGGCGCGCAAGCCGGTATTTCCGGCCCGGAATCGAGGCGGGGACGTGTATTGCATGGAGAAGCTATACTTCGTCCGTTCGTTGATGTCGTGCAACCCTCCCATGCAAATGCGGATTTCGCCATGCCGGACGATGATGTCGCCAAGACCCTTCAGGATGCGCTCAACGTGCGGTTCGGTGAGCGGTTGCCGGTCGACGAAAGTCTAGGGGGACTGGCTGAGCTGGCGGAAATCGCCGCGCATCGCACGCACCGGCGCTATTTGTCGCGGCCGGTTTCGCCTGAGCTGGTGCGGCTGCTGTGTGCCTGTGCGCTTTCAGCGCCGTCGAAAAGCGACCTCCAGCAGAGCGACATCCTGGTGGTGCGGGACGCCGCGATCCGCAGCGCGATTGCAGCCAAAATTCCCGACAACCCCTGGATCGGAACGGCGCCGGCGTTCCTGGTCTTCCTCGCCAATGGCCGCCGCCAGCCGTTGATCTCAAATTTACGCGGCAAGCCGTTCCCGAACGATCATCTCGATCTGTTCTTCAACGCGGTGTCCAACTGCTCGATCGTGCTCGCGACCTTCGTCCGTGCCGCCGAAGCCGCCGGCCTCGGCTGTTGTCCGATCAGTGCGATCCGCGACCATTCGGCGTTCATCAGCGAGCTATTGCGGTTGCCGGAGCGTGTGATCCCGGTCGCCGGGATGTGCCTGGGCTGGCCGTCCGAGCGTGGCTACATCACGCCGCGGCTCGGGCTCGAGGCCACCGTGCACGTCGACCGCTACAGCGAACGCGACGACGCCGCCGACATCGACGCCTACGACCGCCGTCGCAACGAAGGCCGCCCGCCGTGGAAGCAGCGTAATCCGGAGCGATGGGGCGAAGCGCCGTTCTACGGCTGGTCGGAGGACAAGGCACGCCAATATGCCGAGCCGCTGCGGGCGGATTTCGGCGCGTTCGTGCGGAAGAAAGGCTTCAGGCTGGACTAGGGCATGTACTCATAACGCACCGCGGTGCCTCACCGCGCGGCCAAGTTGATATTGCGCATCACCCAGAGTGCCACAGCCGCAACAACTCCCGCACTGGCGAACACTACCGATACTACCACTGCACTAAACAAAATCACTCCTAACGCATATGCAATCCTATCGAGTGCCCATCGTATCACTCCGATGAACCGGCGGAACACCCAATAGAACGCATATAGGATGAGCAGGAGCACTAGAAGGAGCACTAAAATCTTTAGAATCGGAGCGCCGCCCCACTGCGTACCAAGAAGCCGCGAGATTTGGCCGACGCCCCAGAGGCATCCGAACACAATCACGTCGACGAGCCAGCCAAATCCCTGTTTAAGCCATTGACCAAACTCCCGGATCAGGCGCTCCATGCACAAGTCCCCTTGTTTGTACCCGAGCTAACAACGCTGTGGCGACGGATGTGTTTCAGCCATGCCCCCCGTTCGCGGCCTTTTTGATCCCGGAAGCGGACCTCCGATCTGGGTGTTAATGAGTACGCGTCCTAGAACTACTTGTTCCATCCCAACAATTCGCCGGCCTTCGCCAGCACCGGCCGCGGCGTCGACGTTGCTGCGCGGATCAACGCCTCGACTTCCGCGGCGGTCTTCGGGCTGAGCAGGATCGACGCCTTCGCTGCTTCCTCGATGAATTTTGGGTCCTTCATAGTCGCATCGTAGGCCGCGCGCAGGATCGCGAGCCGTTCCTTCGGCACGCCCGGGCCAACCCAATGCGAGAAGCCAAGCACGACCGGCAATGTCAGCACGGTGACGATCTGCCGATCCTCGTCCGACTTCACGAGATCCTGCAGCATCGGGACCTTGAGAAGATCCGCATCCGGTTTGTCACCGAGCTGCACCAAGACGTTGATCTTGCTGTCGGCGATCCACGGCTTGTCGTAGGCGACGATCGACGACCAGGTGATGCCGGCGCGGCCAGCGACTTCACCGCGCTCGATCGCGATATGGATCTCGCGTGCGCCCTTGTAGCCGTTGATGACCTTGAAGCGCGTGCCGATGAGCTTGTTGAGCGCGACCGCGTGCACGTTCGAATCCGAGGTCTCGCCGGAGCCGCCGAGCGGCACCTCGCGCTGCATCGCGTCGGAGAGCGACGCGATGCCGCTCGCCTTCCAGGTCACCAGCACCGAGTTCGAGGCCTGCAGACTGCCGAGCCAATTGAGCTTCGCGGTCTCGAAGCGCACGCCCTTGACGCCGACAAGGTCGAAGATCGGCAGGCTCTGGTTGACGGCAGCGATGATGGTGCCGTCTTGCGGCGCCGCGCCAAAGACGTGGTTCGCCGCACGCAGGCTCCCCGCCCCTTCCATGTTCTGCACGATGACGTTGGGATTGCCAGGGATGTGCCGGCCCAGGTGGCGGCCGATCAGCCGCGCCGCATTGTCGTAGCCGCCGCCGATGCCGTAGCCGACCACGATCGAAACGGTCTTGCCCTGGTAGAAGTTGTCGTCGGCAAGCGCCGCGTTGCACGCAACGATTGCGAATGCCAAACCAGCCAACAGGCGCTTCACCATCATCCCCTCACGCACTCAAAGCCCGCACTCGAACGGTCCTAGGATGTCTAGCCCATCCCGCGGCGAGGAGCCATGCGGTGCGAACGGCTGCGCCACCGCATGGCTGAACCAAAACCCACCTCAACGGTTGAGAAGACGACACAAACCATTTTTGGAGTTGAGACAATGACCGACGACAGGATTGCCGGGACCGCGAAGAATCTCGGCGGCAAGCTGCAAGAAGGATACGGAAGCGCGACCGGCGACTTTGCCCACGAGGCGAAGGGCAAGTTGAGGCAGGTCGAGGGTGCAGCGCAGGACCTTTACGGACAGGCCAAGGACGCCCTCGCCGACGCGGGCCGGATCGCTCAGGAGAGCGCCACAGACGTTCGTGATGTCGTCCGCGATGTCATCGAAGAGCGGCCCTACACCGTCGCCTTCGCGGCACTGGCGGTCGGATTTCTGCTCGGTCGGATGGGACGACACGACTAGCGCGCTGCTGCCTTCCGCGAGCGGATAGGCCGGAACAAAAAGGAACGGCGCGCTCGAGGGCGCGCCGGTCGCGCGTCAACCTTATGGAAGGGCGATTTTGGCCGGCTGGGAGCGCACGTCGAATGCCGCGATGAATGGCCCAACATCGGTGCTTTTCATCGGCCGTGCGAACAGAAAACCTTGCATCGCGTGGGCCCCGGCCGCAGCAACGAATTTCTGCTGTTCGACGGTTTCCACACCCTCGGCCACCACCTTCAGGCCCAACGCCCGGCCGATGCTTACGACTGCGTGAACGATGGTCGCGTCAACCGTCAGGCCGACATTCGATATGAAGCTGCGATCGATCTTGATCTTGTTGACCGGGAAGCGGCGCAGGTTCGTGAGACTGGAGAATCCGGTGCCGAAATCATCAAGCGCGAACGAGACGCCCCGCTGGCGCAATTGTTCGATGGTCTTCAGCACGGCGGATTCGGCATCGATCAATGCCGTTTCGGTGATCTCAAGCTCGACACGACCAGGGTCGACGCCGGATTCCAACAGAATTGTCTCAATGCGATCCGCGAGCGAAGTCCGGCCGAATTGACTCGGCGAAACATTCACGGCGACTGAAAGGTCAGGCCATGCCAGCGCATCCTTGCAGGCCCGTCGCAATACCCATTCGCCCAGGTCATGGATGAAGCCGGTTCGTTCCGCCAGCGGCACGAAAACCGAGGGCATTGCGACATCGTGACCGTCCCTCCTCCACCGGACCAGCGCTTCAACTCCGAGCACCCGGCTGCCGGTGCGGTCAACGAAGGGCTGGTACGCGACGTCAAGCTCATGGCGCTCGATCGTGCGGTGCAAATCCCCCGCAAGATCGTCGCGCGGCGCCAGCACATTCGGCATGCCGACGTCGGTCTCGCGCCGAGTGCCGTGGCTGTCGCTCTCTCCAACCTCCCGTGCCAGCGCCGCTAACGTTCTTTCCAGCGTGCTCGATAGCGTGTCGAGTTGACTTTGATCGGGGGTCCTGCGGTCCCCCCTGGTCATCTGCTCGAAGGAAGCGGCGATCTTCGCGACTTCGAAAGCACCAATATTGAGGCTCATCGATTTCAGGGAATGCGCCAACGCGCCACACTGTTCGGTGTTGCCGGCCTCCGCCTGTTCCAGTAGCTGCAGGCAGGCCTTCGGCGCGTGCTCCGAATAAAGCCCGGCGACACGCTTGAGGAAGTCGCCGTTTTTCGTCGCGGTCAGCGTCCGCAACTGCGCCAGCGTACCGGGGTCGATCAGCGGCGCTTCGATCTCGCCCGCCGAGTCGCGTGAAGCCGTCATCGTCGGTCCGGCGGCGTCGCTCTTATCCGTGGTAAAAGCGCTATCGTTCCATGCTGCGCCCTCTCCCGGGCCGCTCTGGAATTCCGGCACGTGTTCCACCAAGCATTGGGCGAGTTGGGCGATCGTAAACGGCTTATGGACGACACCATCCATGCCTGCGCGTCGCCATTCATCTGCGGCCTCGCCGATGACATGCGCGGTCAAAGCGACGATCCGAACGCGCCCGCGATTCTCTGACTGCTCCGCCTGCCGGATAAGCCGGGCGGCGGCGAAGCCGTCCATCTCCGGCATGCTGCCGTCCATAAAGATGACATCATGCGACCGCCGGGCGGCGGCACTGACCGCCTCGATGCCGTTTTCGACGGTATCGACGTGGGCGCCTAGCCGGATCAACGCCTCGGTGGCGACCTCACGATTAACGGCACTGTCGTCCGCCACCAGCACCTTGAGGTTCGCGAACCTTGGCAACGCTCCGCCGCGCCGCTGGTCCAACTGGCCGTGCAACGTCTCGTTCCCGGCGGCGACGCGACGCAGCAACTCCTCGACTTCCGAACGCAACAACGGGCGACTGATCGCGGCATCCGCCGCGCCTTTGGCGATGACCTGGTCCGACGAAGCGTCTCCAAATGGCGTCACGACCACCTTAATCCCGCTCGTCCGCCCCCTCGCGCGCAGTCTGCTTCAGGCGATCGGCATCCACGCACACCATCGCGGCCGGGCCATAGTCACGCGATGCCAGTGAATCGGCGCGCACAACCGAATAGCCGAAGGCACCGAGATAGTCCGACAATGCAGACGCGGTCGCCTCTCCCGACACGTCGAGGATGCAGACGGGTCTAGCCGATGACGTTGTAGCCAAGGTGGGCCACGGACGGCCCGTCGCCCCATCAACAGGAATGAGAACGCGGAACGTCGAGCCGACGCCGACGGTGCTCGACACATCGATGGCACCGCCCATCGCTGCGACGATCCGCCGGCAAATCGTCAACCCCAAACCGGTCCCACCAAATTTCCGGGTCGTGCGACTGGTCGGCTTGCGAGAACGATTCGAAGATCGTCGACGAGCTTGTCCTGCGGGATGCCGATGCCCGTATCCTCGACCGAAATCTCAAGCTGCCGTGAATCGGTCGGGCACAGTTGGATCTTGAGGCGGACAAATCCGCGCTCCGTGAACTTCAGCGCGTTGTTGACGAGGTTGCCGATAACCTGACCAAGCCGAACCGGGTCTCCAGCGATCGTGCTCGGCGCGCAGGGATCGATCACGGCGGCCAGATCGATGTTTTGCGAGCTCGCACGTTCGGCGAAAAGGCTCGTGACGTTCTCCACGACCTCATCGAGAGCGACCTCGCCACGCTCCAAGCTCCAGCTTGCCGGCTTCGATCTTCGAGAAATCAAGAATGTCATTGATGATCGAGAGCAGCGTGCGGCCGGACCTCGCGATGACCTCCGCATAGCGATGCTGGCGCCGCGGCATCTCCGCGGTCGCCAGCAAATCCGCCATCACCATGATGCCGTTCATCGGCGTGCGGATCTCGTGGCTCATGGTGGCCAGGAAATCTGACTTGGCGCGGTTCGCGGTCTCGGCGACGTCCCGAGCGCAAGCCAACTCGTGCGTTCGTTCGACGACTTTTTGTTCAAGTGAATGCTGATAGGTCGTCAGGCGATCGTCACGGTCGCGGATCGCGCCCAGCATCGTATTGAAGCCATCGACCAGAAGGCCGATTTCCTGATCTTTCGCCCCCTCCACCTTCACATCGTAGCGGTGGTCTTTTTGAATCTCCTGCATCGCCGCGAGCAGCCGGCGCAGTGGCTGGGTGATCGTCCGTTGGAATCGCCATGCAATGACGAGGCTGACCGCGAGCGCCGCAATCGTGGTGAGCAGGACCAGCCATAGGGACGACAGCAGGCGCGGCCAGAAATCCGTGATGTCCGCGATGAGGTTGATCTGCCCGACTTCCCGGCCGCCATCGATCACCGGAACAGTGATGAGAATGGTTCCGCCGCGCAGCAGGTCCAGGATCGACGGCTTCTCATCGCCGTTCATCGAAGGATCGTTCACCAGCCGCGACACACTGCCGAGAGCGGCCAGCACGCCGCCGTCCGGCGTCCTCACCTGCACGAACTGAAAACCCGGCACCTGGCCAATCGCGCGAATGGCTTCGATGGTTTCTTGTTGTTTACCATGAGCGACGGAATTCGCAGCGGCGGCCGCAAAAACCCGCGCGGTCGTCAACATGACCTGGCGGCGCGTGTCCGCGTAATGCTCAATCTCCTGCCATGTCGACAGCAGCGCCGCGACCGCCATCCCCGATGTGACGGCAATCATAACCAGAATGACGAGCTTCCGAGCCAACGACCGGCGGCGCACGGACAAGATCCTCCGAAGGGAAAACCGCCGGTAAATAAATCACTAAAGTCCTAATCCCCTATTTACATGGGAATTTGAGACAATCTTAGACGGTGCCGAGTTACATTGTTTGCTGAAAAGGATTTTCATCGTCATGACTGCGATCAGCAACCGAGTCGTCCCCTGGACGTTCGTTCTTGACGAGCCGGTCCGTGTGCTCGTTGTCGATGATGACCCCATCTTGCGGGAATTCGCGAGCGTCCATCTCGCCACGCCATGCGCCACGATCGATACCGCATGCGACGTCGCTGCGGCGCGTCTCCAACTGCGTGACAACGACTACGACATTGTTCTTCTCGATATCGAAATGCCCCAAGCCGACGGCTTCGTTCTGCTTGAGGAAATCCGTTCGAACGAGCGGTTAAAGCATCTGCCGGTCATCATGTTGACCGGCCATGATGACATCGTTTCGATCGATCGGGCCTATCAGATCGGTGCCCATTCATTCGCGACCAAGCCGGTCAACTGGCGCCAGTTGAGCTACCAAATTCGCTACGTCGTCCGCACCAGCGGGCGACGCGCAGCGCACGGACCGGCTGAGGCGACAACGAGCGATGTTCGCGACCTCCTGCAGTCCGCCATTCATCGAGCCGGCGCTCTCCGCGACATCTGTCGGGCGGTGATCGCGAGCGGCTTTCGGAACTGCTGCAAGACCTGAACGCTCTAGCGGAGCGGGCGACCAGCGAAACGTGTCGCGCCGCAATTGAAGATGCGGCGTAGAACAGCAGGCTTGCGGATGTCGAAGATGATCCCTCCTCGGCGTGCGGGTGCCCTGGCCCAAGACTTGCGCCAGCGGGCTGCTCGCTTTGTCGGAGATGAAGCGGCCGGCGCCTTGATGACGTTTGCTTTGACCTTGCCGGTTCTGGTCACCGCGGCAGGAGCGGCGATCGACTACAGCTTCGCGACGATGACGCGGACGAAGATGCAGGCCACCGCGGATTCGGCGGCACTCGCCTCGGTTCGAGAGCTTCTATTGGCCCGCACGGATGCGCAGAGGGCCAAAGTCATTGCCACCAATGTCGTCAACAACGCGCTCCAAGACGTGCAGACCGACGTCAAGGTCGATTTCAAGGCCATGACCGTCCAGGTGGATATCAAGAAACACTACGAGACTTTCATTCGCGTCTTATCCGACACGGAGCTGCGCGTCACCGCAACGGCCAAGATGAGCGGCTCCATGCCACTGTGCATGCTCGGGCTCGATCTCAAAGCTCCGCATACAGTCAGTCTGGAGCAGTCTGCGTTACTGACGGCACCCGGATGCCTGGTGCAGTCCAATTCAAAGAATATCGCCGGCATGCAATCGAAGCGCAATGCCAAACTGACGGCAGGAATGATCTGCTCCGCAGGCGGCGCGCTCTTGTCGATCGGCGCAAATTATTCGCCGCAGCCGACCACCGACTGCCCGACGCTGCAGGACCCCTTGAGTTCCCGACCCGCGCCGCCGGTCGGGGCCTGCAACTACAAAGATGTGGTCATCGACGGCGAGAAGCGGACTCTGCCTGCGGGCGTCTATTGCGGCGGGCTGACGCTGACGAACGGCGCCGTGGTCAAGCTCTCAAGCGGAATTTTCACGTTCAAGGACGGGCCGCTGGTCGTCAACCGCGGTGCCTCGATATCCGGGACCGAGGTCGCGCTTCATTTTATCGGCAAGGGGGCGAACCTGACCTTTGACGCGGATTCGACCGTCAGCCTGTCGGCACCCAAGGACGGCCCGCTCGCCGGCATCTTGGTCTACGACGATCCCTCGGGCGCCCCGGCTCCAGCCGGCAAGGCGCCCAGTGGGCGCGGACTTGTGAACCATTTGCTGAAGACCGGCGCGCCACGACAGCACCAGATCCTGAGCGACAACGCCCGCAATCTGCTCGGCACCATCTATATGCCGGAAGGCGAGCTTATCATCGATGCGCTCAAGCCGATCGCGGATCAGTCCGCGTACACGGTGCTCATCGTGAAACAGCTTCATCTTTATTCCGGTCCCAAACCTGATCTTGAACACGGACTACAGCGCGACCGACGTGCCTGTGCCGATGGGCGTCGGCCCCTATAGCGCCAGGATATTCCTGACCAACTAAACTGGTCGGATCGCATTGCCCGCGATCCGCACTGCGCCTCAAAAGCGCAAAGGGTCTCAGCGCTTTCGCGCGAGACCCTTTGCTGTGCGGCACGTGCTGGAACTTTCGTTTCAACACGCCCGCTTACGTCACGATCATGTCGCCGTCGTCAGGCGGGGATAACCCGCAGCGACGCTAACCGTTCCAGCATGCGCAGAAAAAATTGAGCACTCTGCACGCCGTTTGGCGGTGTCGGCGCGCCTGACAAAGGCTTAGGAGTTTTGAAGAGTGTGGTAGCGGGGGAGGGATTTGAACCCCCGACCTCCGGATTATGATTCCGCTGCTCTAACCAACTGAGCTACCCCGCCACACTACGCACCCGGCTGGCCAGGAACGCATTGAAAATATAATGAGTTCGCTGCCTTAGGGCGAGCGCCGCGATATAGAAACCGGCCGCCCAGGAGTCAAGCGAAGGCGGCTCTAGCCGATGGCAATACCCGCCATTTGCGGCCTTTTGGCCATCGCCAGGCGCTCAAAGCGGATCAGCGAGAAATGCCCGAGCGGCGGCATCGGCCGGCGCTCGATCACCCGCACGCCGCCGTTGCGCGTGGCCCATTGCTCGAGCCGCGCCCAGGCGAATTCCGGCTGCCAGCCGAGCTTGCGCGCCATCGGCGCGAACGACCGCTCGAAGTCGCGCCGCAGGCCTCTTTCTGCACCGAGATGATTGACCAGGATGATCTCACCGCCCGGCCGGGTGACGCGCGCGAACTCGTCCAGCGTCCCTTCCGGATCGGGCACCGTGGTGATGACGTATTGCGCGAGCACCGCGTCGAACGCGCCATCGGGGAAGCCGAGCCGCGTGCCGTCCATGACGGCGAGCGCCTCGACATGCTTGAGCTTGTGCTCCTTCACGCGCTGCTGCGCCTTGCGCAGCATCGGCTCGGAATAGTCGACGCCGACCACGCGGTTGCTTGCCGGAGTAATCCGTCAGCGAAATGCCGGTGCCGACGCCGACGTCGAGGATGCGCCCGCCGACCCGCTCGGCGGCGGCGATCGAGTCCTTGCGGCCCTGCGAGAGGGCCGGGCCGAAGACGAGGTCGTAGATCGGAGCAAACCGCGCCCATTGCGCATAGGTCTTCGCCACCGAGTCGTTGCTGAGCTCGCCCGTCATCGACACGTCACGCTACTCCCTTACTCAGGCTTGGTTTAATGCGGGCCCTCTGCCCGTCATCGAGTCCAGCCCTGCCCGACCCGGCATCGTAGCAAACGAAGCCGGGTTGTGCGGCGTTGTCATAAAATATTTTTAGATTCCCATTTCAGAACAGGCCGGCAAGCCCCGGTTACGGCAAACTCGCACCTGATACCGCCGGCGAAACCTCGATCGAGCCGGGATCGTTCCGGATCGGCCACATTCTGGATGAATCCCCCGCCCAGAACCCGCGACTGGCCGTCGGGCGCATCGTAGAAAACACAGGCTTGCCCCGGCGAAATCCCGTCCTCGCCGCCGGCCAATTCGACCTCGACCCCCTGGCAGCTGCGGCGGAACGGCGCAGCCAGGCCGGCTGCGGCGGCCGCGTCGAGCGGACCTTCACGAAGACCTCGCGGCGATCGTCGGCCAGCGCCTGGTCGATCGCCCCGTCGCCGATCCAGTTGACCTCGCGGAGCTGCATGCGGCTCCGGCGCAACGCCTCGCGCGGGCCGACGATGACGCGCCGGGTCGCCGCGTCGAGCTGGACCACATAGAGCGGATGGCCGGCGGCGACGCCGAGACCGCGCCGCTGGCCGACCGTGAAATGGATGATGCCGTCATGGCGGCCGATCACGCGGCCGCTGAGATCGACGATGTCGCCGGGGTCGGCGGCGCCCGGCCGCAGCCGCTCGACGATATCGGTGTAGCGGCCGGTCGGCACGAAGCAGATGTCCTGGCTGTCGTGCTTGTCGGCAACCTGGAGCCCGAAACGCCGCGCCAGCTCGCGCGTCTCCGCCTTGGTCATGTCGCCGAGCGGAAAGCGCAGGAAGTCGAGCTGCTCGCTGGTGGTGGCGAACAGGAAATAGCTCTGGTCGCGCTCGGCGTCGCGGGCGCGGAAGAGCGCGCGGCCGCCGCCCGGCAGCGGACGGCTCGCAACGTAATGCCCGGTCGCAAGCACGCGCGCGCCGAGATCGCGCGCGGTCGACAGCAGGTCCTTGAACTTGATCGACATGTTGCAATGGACGCACGGCACCGGCGTCTCGCCCGCGACATAGCTCGCGGCGAACGGATCGATCACCGTCTCCTTGAAGCGGCTCTCGTAGTCGAGCACGTAATGCGGGATGCCGATCCGGCTGGCGACCGCGCGGGCGTCGTGGATATCCTGCCCGGCGCAGCAGGCGCCCTTGCGGTGCGTGGCCTCGCCGTGGTCGTAGAGCTGCAACGTCACGCCGACGACGTCATAGCCCTCGGCCTTCAGCAGCGCCGCCGTCACCGAGGAATCGACGCCACCCGACATCGCGACGACCACGCGCGTGTCCTCGGGCCGTCCCTCCAGGTCGAGCGTATTGAGCATCCCGGGCCGCGGCCGAGCCGCGCTCCTTCACATCGTGGGCCGGTGGGCCATGCAGCGCACCCCTTATTATAGGGATTCCCGCGCTCAGTCGCATCGTGGATGGCTGGCGTCCCGCCACCCGGTCGGCAGTTCTTGCCGCCGGACCAGCAGGTCGTGCCGGTTGCGGCTCGATCCGAAGCCCGCCGTCCTGTAGCACAAGCCGTTGAAATTTTGGCAATTTTTCGAAGTTCCGGGCATGGCCCGGGGATTGCACCGTTTACCACGGCCATTCCCGTGTCGAGAGGTGCACCGTGCCGCATGTGGCGTCCAAAGCGAACGTCCTTCAGTCCCAGCATGCCGGTCTGAGTAAACGTGACCGCATGACCGACGCCAAGCCGGACGCATCGCCGTTTTCGATCCTGCTTGCCGAGACCGGCACCCCCCCGGCTCCGCCGCGGAACCAGTCCGCACGGACGCAGGGCAGTTCGCCCACCCAACGCAGCGACGCGCCCCGTAACGACAGCCAGCGCAGCGATGTCCAACGCAGCGACCCCCAGCGTTCGCAACAGCCGCAGGAGGATCAAGCCACCGACGCGCCGGAGGCCCGCGTCGGACGCGACGGCGGCCGAACAGCCCGAAGACGCGGCGGATCAATCCAAGGTCGCGGTTGTCGGAGAGGTCCAAGAGATCCTCGAGGCAACGACGACGGCAGCCGACAGCACCAGCGACCCCGCGGCCGACGACGTCGTCACGGTCGACGCCGCGCTGGCCGCAACGGTCGAAACACCCGCACCGCCCGCGCAACCGATTGTGGTGGCGACGCCGTCGCTGGCGCCAGCCGCCCCTGCTCCCGCTGCGCCCACTGCGCCGTCCGCTCCCGCTGCCGAAGCAATAAGCGAGACCGGCACGGTCGAGCCGGCACCCGCTACGGCGCACGACCGCAGCCCCGGTTGCCGCGCCTGCCGCTGCCGCGGGAGCCGAAACGCCGGAGCCGGAGCTCGATCAGGCGCAGGTACCGCAAGCGCCGCCGTCACCGCATCAAGCCGCCCAAGGGGAAACAGCCCCGGCGGCGCCAGCGAAACCACACGCCAAGCCGGCGGCCGACCCGTCCGTCGCGTCGACGGTGCCGACCACGCCGACCGCGACGTCCGCGCAAGCCGATCTCTCGACGGCGACCAATAGTCCTGACGCGACTCTTGCGGCGCACGCGGCCGGGCCGCAACACGCCGAAAACGAATCCGAGGCTGTGCCGGAACAGCCGTCACACGCGGAAAAGCACACTCTCCCAACGTCAGGACCGCAAGCAGCGGAAACGACTGAACGCCCGCAGCCCCGAAGCGCGGTCAGCGAGTTCATTCAGTCCACCCACCCCACGCCCGACAGTACGCATCTCGCCCACCTGCAAACCGGACGCGACTTCGGCCAAACGGTCGCGGCAACCGCACATGCAGCGCAAAATGTCGACCCCTCCAATCCGCAGGTGTCCGCGCCGGTGCCGCTCGAAAGCGTCGCGATCGAGATCGCGGCGCGCGCCCAGGGCGGACGCAACCGCTTCGAGATCCGCCTCGACCCGCCGGAGCTCGGACGCATCGAGGTGCGCCTCGACATCGATCGCAGCGGTCAGGTCACCTCGCGGCTGGTGGTCGACAAGGTGGAGACGCTCGATATCCTGCGCCGCGACGTCCACCAGCTCGAACGCGCGCTGCAGGACGCCGGGTTGAAGACGTCGGACAACGGCATGCAATTTTCACTGCGCGACCAGTCGTTCGCCGGGCGCAACGACCAGGGCAACCCCGACAGTCAGCAGATGAGGGTCGTCGATCCCGAACTGCCTGTCACCGAAAGCACGCCGCCCGTCTACGGCCAGATGCTACGTGGCGGCGGCGGCATCGATATCCGCGTTTGAGGACACCGAGGAACCCGACATGGCTGCGACTATCGCCAACACCACCTCCAACGTCCAGGCCACGATCAACAACGCGGTCAAGAGCGCGACCGACACCAACTCGCTGACCAACAATTTTCAGACGTTCCTGACGCTGCTCACCACGCAGCTCAAGAACCAGAACCCGCTCGATCCGCTCGACACCAACCAATTCACCCAGCAGCTGGTGCAGTTCGCACAGGTCGAGCAGCAGATCAAACAGAACTCGCAGCTCGAGACCCTGATCTCGATCGAGAAATCGGCGCAGCAGACCACCGCCCTCGCCTTTGTGGGATCGACCGTTGCGATCGACGGCCAGACCGCAGCGCTCACCAACAAGCATGCCGCCTGGACGTTCAACGTGCCGAAGCCGATCAGCGCGACAGTGACGATCAAAAACTCAACCGGCCAGACCGTTTATAATGGCAGCTTCTCGATGAACACGGGAACGCAGACCTTCGAGTGGGACGGCCGCGACGGCCAGGGCGTGCAGTGGCCGGACGGCAACTACACGATCTCGGTCACCGGCAAGGACACCGCCGGGCAGACGGTCGCAATCCCGAGCGAGATCGAGGGCATCGTCGATTCGGTCGACCTCACCAAAACGCCGCCGGAGTTGAAGGTCGGCGGCCAGGCCTTCACGCTCGACAAGATCAAGCGCGTGGTCCGTCCGCGCGTGTAGTCGTGTCGAAGAGCTACGTTCCGCTTGACGGGCTTGTTCCAACAGCTATTGCGCGGAATACATCCTCGCCCGTGCGCGCCTCGCGAAGATTGCGCATCGAATTTGGATTCCTCAGCGTTCTGGCGACAGACGCCAATGCGGAAAGCTGATCCTTATTCGCAGCCGCAGGCAGCAGCAGGAGGAAAATAAGATCGACAGGCCGGCCGTCGATTGCGTCAAAATCGATACCATTGTTTAGGCGCGCGAGAATACCAAACGGCTTGCTCAAGGCGGCAATACGCGCGTGAGGTATGGCAACGCCGCCTCCAGTACCCGTTGATCCAAGTTGTTCCCTATTGACAATAACTCTCACGATTTCCGCCGCCGGGAAACCGAGGACCTTCGCAGCGCGGCCAGCCAACATCCGAAGAATATCGGATTTGTCCGATCCACGCACGTCGACCAGCACATTGTCTGGTGAAAGAAACTCACTGATTTCCATAGTTTGGCTTCACCACCTGCCCGGCAGGAATTGAACACACGAATACTTGACGTCATGTCTCAGTCAGGCCCTCGCAATCGATAGCCGACACCGGTTTCGGTCAGGATGTAGTGAGGCTGTTCCGGATCGTCTTCGATCTTGTGTCGCAACTGTCGCACATAGACGCGCAGGTACTGCGCGTCCGTCAGATCGTCCCACAATTCGCCAAGCAGGAACTTGTGCGTGAGAACCTTGCCAGCGTGCTGCACCAGCACGCGCAACAGATCGTACTCCTTGGGCGACAGCTTCACCTCTTTGTCTCGCACCTTGACGATGCGCCGCACGAGATCAACCGAAAGATCGCCAACGCGAAAGACCGGACGCTCGCCATGAACCTGCAACTGATGACGAAGCGCTGCTCGCATACGGGCAAGCAGCTCCTCCATCCCGAACGGCTTGGTCAGATAGTCATCGGCGCCGAGATCGAGCGCCTGCACCTTGCCGGCTTCGTCGCCGCGGCTGGACAGGACGACGATCGGCACGCTTTCGTTGCGGCTGCGAATGGTCCGCAACAGCTCATGGCCCTGAATGTCAGGCAGGCCGAGGTCGAGGATGATCAGATCGGGATTCTGGGTCAGCAACTCCAATGCGATCTTGCCGTTGGTCGCCTCAAGGATTTGATACCCTTGCGTGCTCAGGCCCATCTTCAGGAGTTTGCGGATGGGCGGCTCGTCGTCGATGACCAGGACCTTGAGCGCTGCGGCGGTCATGCGGCGGTGTCCAGTTGTCGTGTTTCAATCGGGACCGGCAGCGTGATGGTGAACATTGCCCCCGCCCGATCCGGGCGGTTTTCAGCAACGATCGTGCCGTGCATGGCTTCCACAAAGCCACGCGAGATCGCAAGGCCGAGCCCAGTCCCAGCACGGACATGATCTCCCTTCTGCGCCCGGTAGAACTTGTCGAAAATATGCTCCAGATCGCCTGGCGGAATCCCGATGCCCTCGTCAAGAATCTGAAGATAGACGAACGACTCCGTCTCGCCAGCACCGAATGCGGATAGTTGTGCCGGCGCGGCGCGTATTTCGCCGCATTGTCCAATAGATTGAACAATACTTGCTCAAAAAGCACGGCATCCAACTCGATCATCGGCAAGTCGCTGGCAAGCTCAAGCTCGACGCGGTGCTCGGAAAGTATCTTCGCCGCCCGGCGCAACGCACTGCCGACGATTTCCCGCACATCTTGCGGTGAGGTGTTCGGCACGACGGCGCCGGACTCAAGCTTGGTCATATCGAGCAAGTTCGCGATGAAGCGGTTGAGCCGCTCGGACTCGTCAATGATCGTCGCCAGGAGATCGGCTTTCTCGGCTTCGGTGAGCTTCCCTGCAAGATCCCGGAGCGCGCCGGCCGACCCAAGAACCGCAGCGAGCGGCGTCTTGAGATCGTGTGAGATCGAGGTGAGTAGCGCAGAGCGCAGCCGATCCGCCTCAACGGTTCGTTTTGTCCGGTCCAAGTCTTCGACGAGGCCGACGCGTTCGATGGCGATGGCTGCCTGATCCATCAATGCATCCAGCAGACGTCGCTGATCAGGAGTGAGAAGCGGCCCCGGCTTATCGCCATCGATGCCGACGACGCCAATGGGACCGCGGCCGGTGTGAATCGGCAGGAACAGCCGCTTTGCGCCTGGAAGCGTATCCGAACCGCGCCCCGCCGGTCGGTCGCTCTCCCAAGTCCATTTGGCGGCGGCCAAATCGGCAGCGTCGAGCATGTCCTCCGGCGGATAGCCGGCCTTTACGGCAATCGAGCCGTTTTCCGGTAGCAGCAAGACAACGCGCACCTTGAGCATCAAGGCAGTTTGATAGGCCGTGGCCCAAAGCACGTCGTCGAGCGTTCCGGTGCCCGCAAGCTTGCGACTGAATGCGTAGAGCGACTCGGTGTTGCGCGCCCGGGTCATCGCCACGACGGCCTGCGTGCGCACGCGCGCTGCCACGTTGGAGACGATGACCGCTATAACAATGAAAAAGAAAAAAGCCGCCACATTGGTTGGATCGGCAATCGTGAACGTGTGCAGCGGCTCCATGAAAAAAAAGTTGTAGCAAAGCGACGCTGCAACACTGGCAGCCAGCGACGGCCATAAACCGTAGCGAACTGCAATACCGACCACGGCGGTGAGAAACACAAGGTCAACATTTTCGATGCCAAGCAACAGACTGAATCGCTTGGGCAACGCCAAGGGCTACCGCAACCGCGATGAGCGCAATCACATAAGGGCGGGGATCGAGCGGATCTCCGCCTTCGACGCTGCGTACCGTCTTCTTTGGGATTGGCTCACCGGCCACGGCATCGCCGGCAATGACATGGACGCTGATGTTGCCGGACCGACGCACGAGATCATGGACGACCGAGCCGTGCAAAATCTCAAACCATCGCGACCGCGCCGATTTCCCGATGATAATCTGCGTTACGTTGTTTTCTTGCGCGTGGCGGATTACGTCGTCGGCGATATGCCGCTCGCCACTCGGGATCGTGATCGCTTCGCCCCCGAGAGACTCAGCCAGCCGCAGAGTGTCGGCGATACGATCGCGATCCTCCTCGCTGAGCTGCAAGCTGCGACGGCCCTCGACATAGAGGGCTGTCCAAGGGCCGTGCAAACGATCGGCCAGCCGTTTGGCATATCGGACGAGGCCGGCGGCGCGCGGATCCTCGCTGATACAAACGAGGATACGCTCACCGGCTGCCCATGGTCCTGGGATGGCGCCCGCCTGCATATGCGTGAGCAACTGCTCGTCAACGCGCTCGGCGGTGCGGCGTAACGCAAGCTCACGAAGCGCAGTCAAATTGGCAGGCGAGAAGAACTGCTCCAGCGCCCGCTCGGCCTGCTCCGGGATGTAGACCTTGCCCTCCTTGAGGCGCTCGATCAGGTCGTCAGGCGTCAGATCGACCAGCTCGACGGAGTCGGCGCGATCGAAAATGGAATCCGGCACGGTCTCCCGGACTCGGACGCGTGTAATCTGCGCGACGACGTCGTTCAGGCTCTCGATGTGCTGGATGTTGACTGTGGAGTAGACATTGATGCCGTGCTGCAGCAGCTCTTCAACGTCGAGATAGCGTTTGGGATGACGGCTGCCGGGCGCATTGGTGTGGGCGAGTTCGTCGACCAACACGATCTGCGGGCGCCGGGCGATGATGGCGTCGAGGTCCATTTCATCGAGCCATTGACCTTTGTACTCAATTCTTCGGCGCGGGAGGACTTCAAGGCCCTCCAATAGGGCCTCGGTCTCTTTCCGGCCGTGCGTTTCAACGACCCCGACGACAATGTCATAGCCGTCCCTCTTGCGGGCGCGGGCCGTTTCGAGCATCGCGTAGGTCTTGCCGACGCCCGGAGCCGCGCCCACGAAAATTCTGAGCTTGCCGACGCGCTGCTCTTCCCGCCTCGCCGCTTCAAGCAAGGCGTCCGGCGAGGGTCGTTGTTCAGGATTTCGCCGCTGGTCCGCCATCAGCTTCAGTTCAAGCTGCGTAGGGGCGCAGCCAAGTTTAGCGCGCCGCCACGCGATCGAGAGCCAAGTTAATTGCCAGCACGTTCACGCGCGGCTCGCCGAGTAGGCCGAATAGGCGGCCTTCCGTGTGCTCCTGCACGAGCTGGCGAACGCGATCTTCAGGCATATTGCGCGCTTTCGCAACACGCGGCGCTTGGAAAAGGGCCGCTGCGGGCGAGATATGCGGATCGAGCCCGCTGGCGGTCGTGGTCACCAAGTCGATCGGAACCGCAGCCGACGGATTCTCGGCTTTCCGTTTGTCGACATCTTCCTTGACGCGCTCGATAAGGGCCTTGTTGGTCGGACCGAGGTTCGAACCGCCGGAGTTCGCGGCGTTATAAGGCGCGTCGATATTCTTGGCCGGATCCTTCGGGTCGGGCGTAACGGTCGCGGACGGACGGCCTTGGAAGTAGCGGTCTTCGCTGAAGACTTGGCCGATCAGCGCCGAGCCCACCACCTTGCCATCCCGTTCGATCAGGCTGCCCTGCGCCTGGTTCGGGAAGATCACGCCGGCGATCCCGGTCATGGCCAGCGGATAGAGCAGCCCGGTAATGAGCGTCAGGGCGATGAGCAAAATGATTGCCGGACGAATTTCTTTCAACATGGGTGTTCTCCTCAGGCGAGGCGAAGGGCCGTGACCACGAGGTCGATGGCCTTGATGCCGATGAACGGGACGATGATGCCACCCACGCCGTAGATCAGCACATTACGCTGCAACAGCGCGCCAGCTCCGATCGGGCGGTAACGAACGCCCTTCAGTGCGAGCGGAATGAGCGCCACGATGACGAGGGCGTTAAAGATGATCGCCGACAGGATCGCGCTCTGCGGGGTCGATAGGTTCATGATGTTCAGCGCCTGCAGCTGCGGATAGAAAGCGACGAACATCGCCGGGATGATAGCGAAGTACTTCGCCACGTCGTTGGCGATCGAGAACGTGGTCAGCGCGCCCCGCGTCATCAGGAGCTGTTTGCCGATCTCGACGACTTCGATCAGCTTGGTCGGGTTCGAATCGAGGTCCACCATGTTGCCGGCCTCGCGCGCGGCCTGCGTGCCGGTGTTCATGGCGACGCCGACGTCAGCCTGGGCGAGCGCGGGGGCGTCGTTGGTACCGTCGCCGCACATGGCGACGAGCTTGCCCTTGGCCTGTTCGTCACGGATGAGCTTGAGCTTGTCCTCCGGCGTCGCCTGGGCGAGGAAATCATCGACGCCGGCTTCGGCTGCGATCGCGGCGGCCGTCGTCGGATTGTCGCCCGTGATCATGACGGTGCGGATGCCCATGCGCCGAAGCTCGGCGAAACGCTCGCGAATGCCGCCCTTGACGATGTCCTTGAGTTGAATGATGCCGAGCAGCCGGCCGTCCTTCGCGACCGCGAGCGGCGTACCGCCGGACTTCGAGACTGTCTCGGCAATGGCGTTGATTTCGCGCACCGTGTCGGCGCTGACGGCCTGATGGAGTGCGTGGACCACCGCTGTCGAGCCCACCGCCGCAGTCTGCGGGGTATTGAGATAGCCAAGGATCGAGTCGACGGCGCCCTTGCGTACCCAGGAAGCGCCAACTTCCATGCCACTCATCCGGCTTTGGGCGGTGAAGGGAATGAACTTGCCGCGAAGCTCGGCCAGATCGCGCCCACGGATGCCGTACTTCTCTTTGGCGAGCACGACGATGGACCGTCCTTCCGGAGTTTCGTCGGCAAGCGAAGCGAGCTGGGCCGCATCGGCCAATTCCTGCTCGCTCACGCCGCGCATGGGCTTGAACTCGGTCGCCTGGCGGTTGCCGAGCGTGATGGTGCCGGTCTTGTCAAGCAGCAGGGTATCGACGTCGCCGGCCGCTTCGACCGCACGACCCGACATCGCGAGCACGTTGAAGCGCACGAGCCGGTCCATGCCGGCAATGCCGATGGCCGACAAAAGCGCCCCGATGGTCGTGGGGATCAGGGTCACGAACAGTGCCACCACGATCACCACGGAGACGGTGCCGCCAGCGTAGGCCACGTAGCTCGGAATTGTCGCGGTCGCGAAGACGAAGATGATGGTCAAGCCGATCAAGCAGGATATTGAGCGCGATCTCGTTCGGTGTCTTCTGGCGCTCGGCGCCTTCCACGAGCTTGATCATTCGATCAAGAAAGGTCGACCCGGGCGCCGCGGTGATGCGCACTTTGATCCAATCGGACAGCACTTGCGTGCCGCCGGTGACCGCCGAGCGGTCGCCGCCCGACTCGCGGATCACCGGCGCGGATTCACCCGTGATCGCCGCCTCGTTCACCGAGGCAATCCCCTCGATGACCTCGCCGTCGGACGGAATGACGTGGCCGGCTTCGACCAGGACGACGTCGCCGACCTTCAGGCTGGTGCCGGCGACCATCTTGTAGCTGTTCCGGTCGGTCCCGGTCAGCAGCTTGGCCTGGGTTTCCGTGCGCTGCCGCCGCAACGCATCAGCCTGCGCCTTGCCGCGGCCCTCGGCGACGGCTTCGGCGAAATTCGCGAACAGAACCGTCAACCACAGCCACACGATGATCTGGAACGTGAAGAGGAGATTCTCCCCGCCCATGATCAGAGTTCGCGAAGGAAGATGATCGTGGTCAACACCGCGACGACCTCGACCACGAACATGACCGGGTTCTTGATCAGCGTCCGCGGGTCGAGCTTCGCGAAAGACGAAACGATCGCCGGCGTCACGATCTTCGGATCGAACAAGGCCGAGACCGGCATCCGCTTGCGGGTGATTGCGGTTTCCATGGACATGGACGTGACTCCGGATCAATTCGATGAGAACAGCGTGCCAGCGGTCATCGCGAAATGCTCGACGATGGGTCCGAGGGCAAGCGCCGGGAAGAAGGTGAGGCCGCCGATGATGAGGATCACGCCGACGAGCAGACCGATGAACAGGCCGCCCGTGGTCGGGAATGTACCGGCGGATGCAGGAACGGATTTCTTCTCCGCCAGCGAGCCCGCAATCGCCATGGCCGGGATGATCATCCAGAACCGGCCGACCAGCATCGCGATGGCGCCGGTCACGTTGTAGAAGAGGATGTTGCCGGTGAGCCCTGCAAAGGCCGAGCCGTTGTTGCCGGTCTGCGAGGTGTAGGCATAGAGAACCTCGGTGAAACCGTGCGGCCCCGGGTTCGCCATGGAGGCAACAGCCGTCGGATAACACCACCGCGACGGAGGTCCAGCCGAGATACATCAGCGGCAGGATCAGGATGGCAAGCATCGCCATCTTGACCTCCTTCGCCTCGATCTTCTTGCCGACATATTCCGGCGTGCGGCCGACCATCAGGCCGGCGACGAAGATCGCGATGATCACGAACAGCAGCATGCCGTACAGGCCGGCGCCAACGCCGCCGACGATGATCTCGCCGAGCTGGATATTGATCAGCGGAATCATCCCGCCGAGCGCGGTGAACGAGTCGTGCATGGCATTGACGGCGCCGCATGAGGCTGCCGTCGTGATGACGGCGAACAGCGCGGAGGCGACGATGCCGAAGCGAACCTCCTTGCCCTCCATGTTGCCGCCGGTGAGGCCCATGGCGGTCAAGGCGTCGTTGCCATGCGCTTCGGCCCAGTAGCAGAAGGCGACGCCGGCGATGAACAGCACGCCCATGGCGGCGAAGATGGCCCAGCCCTGGCGCTGGTTGCCGACCATGCGGCCGAACACATTGGTCAGCGCCGCGCCGATCGCGAAGATCGAGATCATCTGCACGAAGTTCGACAGCGCGGTCGGGTTCTCGAACGGATGCGCGGCATTGGCGTTGAAGAAGCCGCCGCCATTGGTGCCCAGCATCTTGATCGCGATCTGTGAGGCGACGGGGCCGACCGCGATCGTCTGCTTGGCGCCTTCCAGCGTCGTCGCCTCGACATAGTCACCGAGCGTCTGCGGGATGCCCTGCCAGACCAGGAACAGCGTGTAGACGATACAGATCGGCAACAGGATGTAGAGCGTGCAGCGGGTGACATCGACCCAGAAATTGCCGATCGTCTTCATCGATGAGCGCGCAAAGCCGCGAATCAATGCGACCGCGAGCACGATACCGGTGGCCGCGGAGAGGAAATTCTGGTGCGTCAGGCCGAGCATCTGCACGAGGTAGGACATCGTGCTTTCGCCGCCGTAGTTTTGCCAGTTGGTATTGGTGATGAAGCTCACCGCGGTATTGAAGGAAAGATCTTCGGCGACCGCCGACTGCCCTGCCGGATTGAACGGCAACATCGCCTGAGTGCGCATCAGAACGTAGAGGATGAGAAAACCGCCGACGTGGAAGAGCAGCATGGCGATCGTATAGGTCAGCCAATGCTGCTCATGCTTCTCGTCAACGCCGCCGAGCCGATACAGAACGGCTTCAACCGGGCGAAGCACGGGCGAAAGGAACGTGCGTTCGCCGTTGAAAACGCGCGTCATGTAGCCGCCAAGCGGTATGACCAGCGCGGCGACGATTGCGCAATAAAGGACGATCTGAATCCAGCCGATGAGCGTCATGGCGCGCTCTTTGCTTACGCGTGATCTGTTCCGAAAGCCAATCCGGCTTGGCGACCAGGCGTAGAACCGCTCGGGCCGAAGCAGAGCGTAGGTGAGGTAGATGAGCAGCCCTGCAGTCACGAGGGCCGCGAGCGAATAGTCAAAAATCATGACAGCCTCCTCAGAGCCGGTCGCAGGCGTAGGCGTAGCCCACCGACAGCGCGAAGAAGCCGAGCGCGATGGCCAGCATGATGATGTCCAACATGGGATGCTCCCCGAAGGCGATGCGAAGTAGACGCGGCTTTCCGATGCACGGTCTTGATGTGCATCAACCGCACATGAGCAACAGGCGTCTGCCGCGCCTTTACCTGCCACCGACGCCATATGTTTTCGAGATGGGGCCGCCGCTCGACGTTATAGGAATCTCATATAGATGTAGCGCAGCACGACGCTGTTGCTGCACGCCGGGCTACCACCGCGAGCGCCGCACACATGGCGTTCTCCTCGGTATGTCGCTTGTGCACTTGCAGAATTCGGCCCGCAGCAATCGATCCTCGATGCATGACGTCCTTATGAAATCTATATTTTCGCGGCCATCAAATCCGTCTCTGTTCTCCTGAAGCATTGCTTGCGCATCGACGCTCCCGCGACTGCGACGGACGTTTCGCGCCGCCCCATATTATGACGGCCTGCATCGCTCATTATGAAACTCCTATACGGGCACAGGCTCATCCATCTCGATTTCCTATGGCTTCCTGAGCATCTAATCGGGGCAACTTCCGAAATTCGATGACAGGGGAGACGTGCCATGTTGTTCGCCCCGAACCATGAAGTGGTCCTCAATCGGCTCGCCAGCGAACTTCAGCTTGCGCGAGCGCTCAGCGGCGAGCTGTTCGCCAAGATCACCGGGACTGCTTGCACACGCGTGCCATTGCTGAACAAGGCCGGCAAGACCGCCCAGCTTGATCGGTTGATCGAGGCGCAAGCCTGGACCGACGCGGCGCTGGCGCTGATTGAGCTGGAACTGCCGGGATGGAAACTTCGCCGTCTGGCCTATGACGATGGCGAATGGATTTGCTCCCTTTCCAGCCAGCCAAACCTGCCGGCGCAGATCGATGATACCGCCGATGCAAACCACGAGGTGATGGCGCTTGCGCTGCTGACCGCCTTTGTCGAGGCGCGTCGCAGGACGTCTACTGAAAGCAGGATCTCGCCTGCAACGGTGCCGCAAGTGAGATCGGCGTCAGCAACTGCAATCTGTTGTGACAACTTCGCTTGAAAGCTGAAGACGGTGGAGGCCAGCGATGTCCAGAGTCGTCGAAAACTATCTGAAAGGCGTGTTCGCGTTTGTTGCCGTCGGGGTCATGACCGCGGCCATCGGCACCTTGATCCTCGTCATTCACGATCTCGTCGGATTACTGCCCAAATGAAAGTTGTGGGCAGCCGGATTCGGCTTCAAACGGCGACGAACCTGAGGAGCCAGGGAAGCGCCGCCGAGGCGTCCCTGAAGGAAGTCCTCGGGCCTGGCGGGCAACGCGGCATCGGCGTCTTCGGACTACTGCCAGAGTTTGCTGTCGGCAAAGATGATCAGCGCATTGACCGAAATACCCGTGAGGAGAAGCGTACCGAGGAGCACGGCAGCGCGCATGACCTTGCGCGGCAGCCTTACGGTCAGATCGGCCCGCGCGTCTTGTGCGATTGTTTGCGTGAGCATGACGACCTCTCCATTTGCGACAGCCGCAATCTGCGACCACACCGATAGATCGGTTGCCGGGCATAAGAAATCGAGAGCAAACGACAGCCGGCTTTATAGGAACGCCATATCAGGCCGGAATCGACGCTTCGCAGCCGTTTGCGGCGCTTATGCCGCGCTTATGAAATCGGCCCGGCATCCCTCTCGAATTCAAATGCGCCGATGCGCACATTGGCGGCACGGTTTGAGCCACAGAAGGAGAGACTTCGATGGCCACCATGATTCTATCGATGACGCGACTGGCGACGCGATGTGTTGCGTCGGTTGCGCCAACACTGACCACCGCGTACCGGCGCTTTCTCGACGTTCTCAATGCCTTCGCCGAGGCCAGAATGCTGAGGGCTCAATTCGAGATCGAGCGCTATCGCCGACTGCATCCTGCTCCCGACACTGCGGTCAAGGGCACTCCGGGCAAGCGTTGAACTTGCCTCCTCATGCCATAGAGCGGCGGGCGCCGGAGGGGCGCGCACGGCTTCTGGGGCCGTCAATCCCGAAGAACGAGCGCGCCCCTCGCGGGCAACGACGGACGAACTCCAATGAACTTCGATATCAAAACCGCGATTGCAGCTCTCATGAAGAGCTTCACGACGCGCGAAATCAGCTCTTGCTTCCTTCGTCCGCGAACGCATCGAGGCGCGCAAGCGCTCGATCGAACAGGACAAGAAGTTCTATCGCAAGCTCAATGCTTACTGCCGCGCCAACAATCTGTCCGCCGTCTGCGAGGACGATTGGAAAACCGCGGCCTATTCGCAAGATCGATGACAACTGCACCATGAACCAAACGAAAGGACATGTGTCATGGACAAGAACGGCGAACCTCCCTCGTCGAGCGGCTTGAAACCGTCGCTCTTCCTGGTCGGCAAGGATAGCCTGGGTCATTGGGTCGTCCAGGATCAAGGCGGCCGCCGCGGCGGACTCTTTGTCGGACGTACTGAAGCTTTGAAATACGCGATGTTCGAGAACGGAAATCGGCCAGAGGCCGTAATCATGGTGCCCGACGTCCTCGAATTGGACATGAGTGCCAAACCCCTTCCGGGACGGCCCGCCAATTTACAGGCCCCTCTCCGACGATTTGCGGCCTAGCGCGCGAGCTCACCATGCCCCTCCCAGGACGCCACGTTTCCAAGTTGTCGGGATACGCCCCCGCGATTCCGACGCCGTTCGACCAGAATGGCGACATCGACGCCGCTGCCCTCGAGCAATTCTGCGAAATGCAAATCGACCACGGCGCCACGGCTTTGGTGGTGTGCGGCACGACCGGCGAAGCGCCCACGTTGACCCCGGCCGAGCACAATCGGATCGTTCGCATTGCCGTCGAGGTCGCGCATGGCTGCGTGCCGGTGATCGCCGGGGCCGGATCAAACTCGACCAGTCAGGCAATCGAGTTCGCCAAGGACGCCGAGGCTGCCGGCGCCGATGCCATCCTTTCGGTCGTGCCTTACTACAACAAGCCGATGCAGGCCGGCATGGAGGCCCATTTTCGGGCGATCGCCAACGCGACCGGCCTTCCGATGATCTTGTACGATGTCCCGTCGCGCACCGTGTGCGGCCTCGCCGACGAGACCGTGGCCCGCCTGGCCGAGAACCCACGTATCATCGGGCTCAAGGACGCAACGGGCGACCTGACGCGTCTGCCGCGGCTGCGCGCAATGGTCGGTGAGGACTTCCGTCTGCTCTCCGGTGATGATCGCACCGCCTTCAACTTTGTCGCCCAGGGCGGCCACGGCTGTATTTCCGTGACGTCGAACGTCGCGCCCGGACTGTGCCGCGGCATGTACCTGGCTTTGAAGCGCGAGCAGATCAATCTGGCTGTGCGCATCGCCGCCGTTGTCAGGGAGCTGACGGATGTGCTGTTCCGGGAGTCAAATCCTGCACCCGTCAAGGCCGCCCTGGGGTTGCTCAACGTCATGCCGGCGCACGTTCGGCTTCCGCTGGTCGAACCGAGTCCGGACACCAAGGCCGAGGTCGCATCGGTGCTGGCGGACCTGTGCGAGCGATACCCTGATTGCATCGTCGGCCATGTGGCGCCGCAGATCATCGTCACGGAGCCGGGTGTCGGCTACCGGATTGCGGAGCCCGTTTGATCCGGATTACCCCGCCCCGCCTGCGGCATGCCGCGGCCTGGCCGCATGGCCGGCCATGACCTTGCGGATCGCCTGCTCCAGCGCCGGCAGTTCGAACGGCTTGCGCAGAATCGGAAACCGCGTTTCGCCGGCGGCGGCCGCGTCGCTGTAGCCGGTGGTGAGCAGCACGCGGATCGCCGGATAGTGCTCCATCAGCTCCTGGGCTAGATGGATGCCGTTCATGCCGTTCGGCATCACGATGTCGCTGAAGACGAGATCGATCCGGTCGCCGATCTTGAGCCTCTCCAGCGCGTCGGCGGCATTGCCGGCGCGCAGCACGCGGTAGCCGATCTGTTCGAGGAGCGTGGCGGTCACATCGGCGACTTCGGGATTGTCCTCAACCACGAGGATCGTTCCTTCCGCACTCCCCACCTTGTCCGGATCGCCCATTTTCGGCGTTGCCGCCGCGGCCGTGTCACAGCGGCCAAGATAGAGCGAGAGGGTGCTGCCGTGTCCGAGCTCGCTGGTCACGCTGACCGTCCCGCCCGACTGGTGGGCAAAGCCATAGACCTGCGACAGGCCAAGGCCAGTGCCCTTGCCCACCGCCTTGGTGGTGAAGAACGGATCGAAGATCTTCTTGAGGGTGTCTTGCGGGATACCGACCCCGGTGTCGGCGAATGAGATCACCACGTGATCGTTCGCCGGCTGCCCGAGGCGGCCCTGGCCGGCAGGGCACGTTGTGGGCGGAGATCGTGAAGGTGCCGCCGTCCGGCATCGCATCGCGTGCATTGACCGCGACGTTGACCAGCGCCAGTTCGAACTCCGCGACATCGGCTTCCACCGACCACAGGTCGTCGGGAAACTCGACGACGAGCGTGATATTGCCGCGCAGCGAACTGCTGAGCATCGGCCGCATCTCCTGCACCCGCTGGCGCAGGTCGATCGGCACCGGATTGAGCGGTTGCCGCCGCGAAAAGGTCAGGAGCTGGCGGGTCAGTCGTTCGCCGCGCTGGCCGGCCCCCATGATCGCCTCGACCGCGCGTAACTGGCTTCGGGTCCGACAGCTTGCGGCGCAGCAGCTCCGCGTGGCCGCTCACGACCATCAGCAGGTTGTTGAAGTCGTGCGCGATGCCGCCGGTCAACTGGCCGAGCGCCTCCATCTTCTGCATCTGCGCGAGCTGCTCGCGCGTGCGTTCGAGTGCGATCTCGGCCTGTTTGCGCTCGGTGACGTCGAAGCAGATGCCATGCATGCTGACGACACGGCCAGCGTCGTCCTTCACCAGCTCGACGCAAGTCTGCACATGACGGATCTCGCCGTTCGGACGCACGATCCGCCGGTCGCCGCGGAAGCCCTGGCCCGCCTTTATCGCGGCCTGAACTTGTTTGCGAACTCTCTCTCGGTCGTCCGGATGGATGCGTTGCAGGTATCCGTCGAACGAGCCGGTGTCTTCCTCACCTCGTTGCACGCCGAAGATCTCGTAGAGCTGCTCTGACCAGACAATCTCGTTGGTTTCGAGATTGCGCACCCAGCTTCCGAGATTGGCGAGGCGCTGGGCCTCGGTCAGATGTCTGGTCTGCTCATCGAGTACGCTCTCCGCACGCTTGCGGCGCTCGATCTCATCATGCAGCGCACGGTTCGCATCGGTGAGGTCGGTCGTGCGCGCGGCGACGCGCCGGTTGAGTTCGTCATGCACGGCGCGCAGCTCATCCTCGGTGCGTCGGCGCATGGCTGCATCCGCGCTCAGCGCGAGGCTCGGCACCGTCACGCCAATCATGAATGTGAGCAGCGTCAGGAAGGACTCGTTGAGCGTCTCCCGATCGAATGGCCCGCCCCCGGCAAGCGTGCCCCAGACCGCAAATCCGGCAAGCACCAGCGCGGATGTGGCGGTGTCGCGCGGACCGCGGCGCAACGCCGACCACAAGAGCGGCAGCACGGCGAGGAATCCGATCGGCGCGCGCCGCTCCGCGGTCTCGAAGATCGGACTGAAGGCGATCAGTCCAATCGCGCAGGCAACGCAAAAGATGACGATCGACTCGAACAGCTTGCGGCGATCAGCCGTTCGGAAATCGGCCGATGCCCACAGCACGATCACCGGCGTGACCAGCAATGCACCGGCGAGGTCGCCGAGCCACCAGGTCAACCAGACCGAACCCAGAGTCACGCTATCTGCGAGGCCGCCCAGCGCAAGGCTGGTGACACCGATGGTGGCGCACAGCGCCGTCGGCAGGAAGGACAACAGCGCGAAGCGAGCAACGCCGGCCGGGCTCTCGAAGGTGCCCTTGCCGTCCGACCAGCGGTTGATCAGGTACGCGCCGAGCAGGCCTTCGATCGTGTTGCCCACGCCGATGGCGAGCGAGGTCGCAATCGATCCGGCGGTGGTGACGTTGGCGGCGAAGGCCGCAATCAGGATCGCCGGCCATACCGAGGGACCGCGCAGCAGCATGGCGGCAAGCGCAAGCCCGGTCGGCGGCCAGATCGGCGACGCGCTCGGATTGATCGAAGCGAGCATCAGCCCGGTCTTGGCGAACGCAAAATAGACGACGCCGATCACGCCAAGCTCGATGGCAAAGCGCCACCTCGGGTGCGGCTGCGAATGGCCGCGCGACGGCACCAAGTCTCCGCTCGACATCATTGATCGAACTCTCGACGTTTCAGTTGAATCGAAAGCCCTTTAATTGGGAGGCAGGATAAGCCCTCACCGAACCCAACTCGCTACCGCTCTACCAGCGTCGTCACATCTGTTACCGAAAGACTAAGCCGCGGACGCCCAAAAATGGTAACGCGCTAAGGGGCGATTTGGTTCCACGCTGCGACACACGCTCGCCTGCCGATGTATTCGGCAACATTTTCCCAATTGCACCGATACGCTTAGGTAAATTTTAAGCGGCGGCGTGTAGTTTTCGTGACTAGTTGGTTCAGTCGAGTGCGTGAGTTGATTTCATGACGGAGCCCCTTCGACCGAGGGCCAAGTACGTCATCGGGCCTGACGGCAGCCCGCTGACAATTGCTGATTTGCCCGCGCCCGGCACGAAACGCTGGGTGATTCGGCGCAAAGCAGAAGTCGTTGCTGCCGTCCGTGGCGGCCTCCTTTCGCTTGAGGAAGCCTGCAGCCGCTACACGCTGACCGTCGAAGAATTCCTCTCCTGGCAATATTCCATCGACCAGCATGGCCTCGCGGGCCTGCGCACGACGCGCATCCAGCAGTACCGTCAGTAACGGCTGCGAAAGACTCCTTACCGAATTCCTGACGACGCCGGCCGCTCGTGCGGCCGTTCAGAAGTCCGCAACATTGTAGCGGCAGCCAGCGTTCTACTTTGGGCGCCTCCGGCCCGCCGATGGAACTTTCTCCAGCGCATGTCGATTGACTCCGGGCGCACATGCCCCCGGAGGAACCAAGCCCATGCATCGCATCGATTGGCTATTCGCTCTCGTAGCGGCGGTCCTGCTATGCGCCGCGCCGGCCCATACACAGACACCGGCAAATCCGGAGGTTCCGGCTGCGACGCGGACCGTCAACCTCACCCTGGAGCAGCGCCATGTGATCCGCGAGCTGGTCCGGGACCTGAAACTGAAAGTCGACCCGGCTGCGGACGACGGGAAGGTGGCGGCGGGCGACGACGTGCCCGGCAAGGTGCAGATGCACCCAATTCCTGCGCTCATCGGCCAAAAAGTGCCGCAGATCAGGTCCCATCGCTTCTATGTGACCCAGCGGCAGATCGTGATCGTCGACCCCCAGGACCAGAAGGTCGTCGAAGTGATCGAGTAGCGATCTTACGTTTTCCTGCTTCAGCGACCATTCGTTAACCCGACGGTAACCATGAACCGGGCAATTCTTGCCGGGTAGGACACTACCGGGGTCGGGGTCTGTGGCAGGACTGGTCGAGTTTCTGAAATCGCTGGGGGCGGCCCGGATCGCGGCCATGGCCGCGGTCGCGGTGACGCTGATCGGCTTTTTCGCCTTCGTGATCCTGCGGATGTCCGCCCCGCAGATGACGATGCTGTTCTCCGACCTGTCGCTGGAGGACTCGAGCGCGATCATCAAGGATCTGGAGCGGCAGACCATCCCCTTCGAGCTGCGCAACGACGGCGCGACCATCATGGTACCGCGCGACCGGGTGGCGCGGCTGCGCATGAAGCTGGCGGAAGGCGGGCTGCCCAAGGGCGGCGGCATCGGCTACGAAATTTTCGACCGGTCGGACACGCTGGGGGCCACGAGCTTCGTCCAGAACGTCAACCACCTGCGCGCGCTCGAAGGCGAACTGGCCCGAACCATCCGGGCGATCGACCGGGTCCAGATGGCCCGTGTTCATTTGGTGCTGCCCGAGCGCCAATTGTTCTCGCGTGACCGGCCGGAAGCCACCGCGTCGATCGTGCTGCGGGTCCGCGGCATGCTCGAACCACAGCAGGTGCGCGCGATTCGTCATCTCGTCGCGTCCGCCGTCAACGGCCTCAAGCCGGAGCGGGTTTCGGTCATCGACGAGGCCGGCCGGCTGCTGGCCGACGGAGCCCGCAGCGACAACGCCATGGGCGTCACCGCCGACGAACGCCAGATCGCATACGAGCGCCGCCTGCGCGATCAGGTCGAAACGATCGTGACCTCGGTGGTCGGACCAGGGCGGGCGCGGGTGCAGCTCACGGCCGATTTCGACTTCAACCGCGTGACGCAGACCTCCGAGAAGTACGATCCGGAAGGCCGCGTCCTGCGATCGAGTCAGACCCGGGAAGAATCCTCCAACAGCGGCAACGGGCAGGACCAGGTCACCGTGGGCAACGAGCTTCCCGGCGCCCAGCGGCCCCGACAACAACCAGAAAACAACCAGCCTCCGCGCGAGCAGTCGCGCAAGACCGAGGAGGTGGTCAACTACGAGATTTCCCGTTCGACCAAGACCGAGGTCACCGAGGGCGGCCGCGTCAACCGCGTCTCGGTCGCGGTGCTGGTCGACGGCAACTACAACCGCGGCGCCAACGGCGAAGCCGCCTATCAGCCGCGCGAGAAGGAAGAGTTGGACCGCATCGCCGCGCTGGTGCGCACGGCGATCGGTTTCGACCAGCGCCGCGGCGACCAGGTGGAGGTCGTCAACCTGCGCTTCGCCGAAACCCCGGCTACACCGTTGAACGAGCCGACCGGCTGGCTGTCGTTCCTGCAATTCACCAAAGCCGACATCATGTACTGGCGTCGAACTCCTGGTGATGGCGCTGCTCGGCCTCGTGGTGCTGCTGACCGTGGTGCGGCCGCTGGTCCGCCGCGTCATCGCGCCCGAGCGCGGACGCAATCCGGAAGCGGCGATCGCTGCGGCCCTTGCGGGCGGCGACATGCAGAGCGCGATCGCCGCCGGCGCGACCGTCGAAGAAATCAAGGCGGTGCCGAACCAGACCGCCAAGATGATCGACATCGCGCAGGTCCAGGGCCAGGTCCACGCCCAGTCGGTGCAGCGCGTCGGCGACCTCGTGGACAAGAACCCGAATGAAACGGTCTCCATCATCCGCACCTGGCTTCACGAGAGCGCAGCCTGATAGAACGCCATGAGCAACGAACAAGACAAAGAACAAAGCAAACGCGAAATCGCGAGCACGATGGCGGCGCTCGCCGCTCGCAGCACCGAACACAAGAACGCTCCGCAGGCTGACCGGACCCGAGCGTGCCGCGGTGCTGATGCTTGCGCTCGGCGATCAGCACGGCGGCAAGATCTGGGCCATGCTCGACGACGACGAGTTGCGCGAGCTGTCGATCGTCATGTCGACGCTCGGCACCATTGAGGCCGAAGTCGGTCGAAAATCTGCTGCTCGAATTCGTCGGACGCATGTCGGCGTCCGGCGCGCTGATGGGCGGCTACGACGCCACCGAGCGGCTGCTGTGCCAGTTCCTGCCGCCCGAGCGCGTCGGCGGCATCATGGAAGAAATCCGCGGTCCCGCCGGCCGCAACATGTGGGAGAAGCTCTCCAACGTCCAGGAAGAGGTGCTCGCCAACTATCTCAAGAACGAATACCCGCAGACGGTGGCGGTGGTGCTCGGGAAGATCAGGCCCGAGCATGCCGCGCGGGTGCTCGGAATCCTGCCGGAGGACCTCGCGCTCGACGTCATCAATCGCATGCTGAAGATGGAGGCCGTGCAGAAAGAGGTGCTGGAGCGGGTGGAAAACACGCTGCGCACCGAATTCATGTCGAACCTCTCGCAGACCCGGCGTCGCGACGCCCACGAGGTCATGGCGGAAATCTTCAACAATTTCGACCGCCAGACCGAAACGCGCTTCATGACCGCGCTCGAAGAAGAGAACCGCGAAGCTGCCGAGCGCATCAAGACGCTGATGTTCACCTTCGACGACCTCACCAGGCTCGATGCCGGATCGGCGCAAACGATGATGCGCAACATCGACAAGGACAAGCTCGCAATCGCGCTCAAGGGCGCGAACGAGGCCGTGCGCCAGTTCTTCATGAGCAACATGTCGACGCGCGCCGCCAAGATGCTGGTCGACGACATGGGAGGCCATGGGTCCGGTCCGGCTGCGCGACGTCGACGAAGCGCAATCGCAGCTTGTCAATCTCGCGAAAGACCTCGCGGCCAAGGGAGAGATCATGATCTCCAAGAGCCGCGGCGACGAAGAGTTGATCTATTGAGGCCATGCGGATGAGAGCAGCGCCAGCCAAGTTCCTGTTCGAAACCGACTTCAGGCCGGGTGGAGACAGCAAGCCGTCGATCGCGCTCGACGAGCACGCCGCCAGGCTGAAGGAGGCGGAAGCCGCCGCCTTCGCGCGCGGGTTCGACCAGGGTGCCAGCCGAAGCCAGGGCGGAGGCCGAGAAGCGCTCGGCCGCCATCATCGAACGTATCGCGACCGCGATGAGCGTGCTCGACAAGCAACTCGAAGCGGTGGAGGCGAAGTTCGAAACCGAGGCCGTCGAGGTCGCGGTCGCGGTCGCCAAGAAGCTCGCGCCGGAGCTCATGGCGCAGGAGCCGTTCGCGGAGATCGCGGCACTGGCCGTTGATTGTTTCCGCAATTTGGTGAAATGCCCGCATGTGGTGGTGCGCGTGAACGACGCACTGCACGAGACCGCGCGCGACAAGCTCGACGAGATCGTGCGCCGCTGCAGCCCCGATACGCGGCTGGTCGTGCTGGCCGAACCGGAAATCGCGGCCGGCGACTGCCGGATCGAATGGGCTGACGGCGGCATCGACCGCGACAGCGCTACCATCGCCGCAGCGATCGACGAGGCGGTGGCGCGCTACATCAATGCACGGCGAAATGGCGCCGGCGCGGACGGCGCGTCGATGCCGGACGCCAAGTGGAGGTAACCCGATGAGCGACAACGACGGCAAGATGCCGCTTCCCGATCTTGAGGCCGCCGGCACACCACCGATGGACGTGGGCACGCTTGAGCCGGAATCGTCCGACGCGCCGGGCCACAGCGCCGCCGACCTCGAGGCGGTGTTCGACGTGCCGGTCAAGGTTTCCGCCGTGCTCGGACGCGCGCGCATGGAGGTCTCGGACCTCTTGAAGCTTGGCCCCGGCACGGTGCTCGAACTCGACCGCAAGGTCGGCGAGGCGATCGACATCTACGTCAACAACCGCCTGGTCGCCCGCGGCGAGGTGGTGCTGGTCGAGGACAAGCTCGGCGTGACCATGACGGAAATCATCAAGGCGGAGCGGAATTGATGCGCGGCGCCTGAGACGGCGCCGCTCGCTGCTACAAAAGGAACAATGCCATGCGTCTCCTGATTGTCGGGACCCTGAAGGGCCAGCTCACCACCGCGACCAAGATCGCGATGGACCGCGGTGCGAGCGTCACGCACGCAAGCGATATCGATCAAGCGCTCAACGTGCTGCGGTCCGGTCGCGGCGCCGACCTCCTGATGGTCGACGTCGCTCTCGACATCCGCGACCTGGTGCTGCGGCTCGACGCCGAGCGCATCGCGGTGCCGATTGTCGCCTGCGGCGTCAATACCGACGCCCGCGCCGCGGTCGCCGCCATCCATGCCGGCGCCAAGGAGTACATCCCGCTGCCGCCCGATCCGGAACTGATCGCGGCGGTGCTGGCGGCCGTCACCGACGATGCCCGCGAGCTGATTTATCGCGACGAGATGATGGCGCATGTGGTCAGGCTCGCCCAGCAGATCGCGCCGTCCGACGCGTCGGTGTTGATCACCGGCGAGTCCGGCACCGGCAAGGAGGTGATCGCGCGCCATGTGCATGGTCGCTCGAACCGGGCCAAGGCGCCGTTCATCCCGGTCAACTGCGCGGCGATCCCGGAGCACCTGCTCGAGTCCGAACTGTTCGGGCACGAGAAAGGCGCCTTCACCGGCGCGGTGGCCCGCCGCATCGGCAAATTCGAGGAGGCGACCGGCGGCACGCTTCTGCTCGACGAGATTTCCGAAATGGACGTGCGTTTGCAGGCCAAGCTCCTGCGCGCGATCCAGGAGCGCGTCATCGATCGCGTCGGCGGCACCAAGCCGGTGCCGGTGGACATTCGCATCATCGCGACGTCGAACCGCAACCTGGTCGAAGCGGTGCGCGCGGGCACGTTCCGCGAGGACCTCCTGTTCCGTCTCAACGTCGTCAACCTGAAGATCCCGCCGTTGCGGGAACGCCCGGCCGACGTCCTGGAGCTCGCCCAGCACTTCATCAAGAAATACGCCGACGCCAACGGCGTGACCGCGCGACCGCTGTCCGCGGAGGCGCGGCGCGCGCTGGTACTCAACCGGTGGCCGGGCAATGTGCGCGAACTGGAGAACACCCTGCACCGCGCCGTGCTGCTCGCGACTGGCGACGAGATCGGCATCGACGGCATCGTTGCGCCGGACGGCACGCGGCTCGACCAGGCCAGGAACCCGACCGTCGCACACGCGGCACTCGCGGCCGAGACGGTGACGCGCGCGCTGGTCGGCCGCACGGTTGCCGACGTCGAGCGCGACCTCATCCTGGAGACGCTCAAGCATTGCCTGGGCAACCGGACGCATGCCGCCAATATCCTCGGCATCTCGATCCGCACGCTGCGCAACAAGCTCAACGAATATGCCGACGACGGCGTGCCGATCCCGCCGCCGGGCGGCGGCGAGATGCGGGGAGCGGCGTAGGTTCGTTCCCGCCTCTGCGCTTTCGCGGCACATCGCCATCGCTTATCATCAAGCCTCTCCGCAACGAGGACTTGATCATGGTGCCTACTGCTTCCCCCATCGTGTTCGACCGGCGCAACCTGATGACCGGCCTTGCGTTGCTCGGACTGAGCGCGCCGGCTGCCGCGCAGAGCTCCCTGCCGCTGTCGGCCGACAAGCTCGACAATCTCGTCCAGGATGCGCTGCAAAATCCGCAAGAGGTCAAATTCGCGCGCCCGGAAATTCTTGGGTTCCGCAACATGGCCATCACGACCCGACAGCTCACCCGCTCGGCGCCGAACGAGAACTACTACGTCGCGGTCGTCGTGCCTCAGATCGAAGACGGGATCATGTTCTTCCGCGGCACGGAGCAGCCTCTGTCGTTTGTCATGCATCGCACCGGCAAGCACCTGCGCCGGATCATCAGCGCGCGCAATGCCGACGGGCAACTGTCGCAGTGGAGCGGTCCGCCGGCCGACAAGGATTTCGTTTCGCAACTAGCGTTCTGGGCCCGCGAGAGCTAGCTCCGGAATGGAATGCCGGCGGACGAAATCCGCGCAGGTATCATCGTTCTCGCGAGGCATTTGGCCCTCCGAGGTTTGCTCGTTGTGCCGCCTCGAACATCGAGGGGGCGGAGCGCCGACAGGCGCTCGGGTGCAGCGGCACGCTTGTGCCGCGCGCACCCTTGGGCGGGCGAGTGACGTACGCCCGCAGGCGCCATAGCGCATGGCGCCTTAAGTCCCTTGCGATCAGGACCCTCGCCTCTCGGCGCTCCACCGCGGGATTTTTTGGCTCCGGTCCGGCGCGGGATGAAGCAAGCGGGCTTCATCGTCTACGAACTTGTCGCGTCCGCTCGTAGTGGCGGAGGGCTCGGTTTCCGGAACCTCCCGGGGCGCGGTTACGAGCCGCGCGCGCAGGAAGCCGCATCCCGCTCCAACTCTGGCTCGTCTCCGGAGACGCCCTCGGTGAACGGGACACCGGACCCATACGCACGTCTAGGAATATTGTCAAGGATAAAATTCCTTGGCCGCGTGTGGAGCTCCGCTGACATCAAACCTTATCTCAATACCTGCCCTGAGCCCTGGGGCGGGACGTGCGGCTTGGGAAGACCAAGCCTGCTCTATCGCGATCGCGACGGACATTCGACAAGCTTTCGGCGTAGATTTCATCCTATGCAAACCCAGCGACACACAGGCTGGGACTGAGCGGCGCAATCAGCAGGTCAGCGTGCCATCCAGACCGCGATTTTCATCAGCAGGAAGACGTCAGTTATGAAGGGATCACCTTGTCGGTGGGTCGACACCACGATTCCCAAGCCCGGTGCGCCGGCCACAGTCATCATGTCCGTCGACGGCAAGGAGGTCGCGCGCACTGTCATCAAGCGCACCGTGCCGGTCGCGTTTACTGCAAGCGAGAGTTTCGACGTCGGCGCCGACCGCGGCTCGCCGGTGTCGCTCGATTATTTCGACCGGCGACCGTTCCGTTTCGACGGAAAGATCGAAAAGGTCGAGGTCAAGCTCACCTAGTCGCAATGCATCAGCGGAATCCAAACTTCGTCTCGTTGCAGCGTCGTCGATAGGGAGTGCCAGCTATGATGAGCAAGTTGTCGACCTCGAACAAAGATGGTGGCGCCGGACGCCATCTTGCGTTGCCGCGACGCCAGTTCTTGCTGACCGGCAGTGCAATGCTGGCCGCCACCTTTTCGCCGGCGGCAATTGAAATCCTGTTTTGCGCAGGCATCGACCATGAGCAAGGCGGTGCGAACCAGCGAGAGCATGGAGCCGGCGCTGTCATTCCCCGCGCAGGAGCAAGCCGTTCAGAAGAAGCTGGATGCGCTACGCGCCAAGACCGACAAACGCCCCAACATTGTTTGGCTCATTGTCGACGACATGGGTTGGGGTGACCCCGGTGCGTACGGAGGCGGCGGAGCAATCGGTGCCGCAACGCCCAATATGGATCGCCTGGCGCGAGAGGGCCTCCGGCTGACATCGGCTTATTCGCAGCCGACCTGCACGCCGACGCGCTCGGCGGTTCTGACCGGCCGCCTGCCGGTGCGCACCGGATTGACGCGGCCGATCCTGGCCGGGGACAAGATCAAGAAGAATCCCTGGGCTGATGAGCTTTCACTGCCCAAGCTACTGAGCGATGCCGGATACGCGACGGTGCTGTCAGGCAAGTGGCACGTCGGCGAGGCCGAAGGAATGCGGCCGCACGACATCGGCTTTGACGAGTTCTATGGCTACTACCAGGCCGAAAAGGAACTGACACAGGCGTTCGATAAACGTCGCTACCCCGACCTTGTGTTGAACCCCGAACGGCTGGAGATGCTGCGCAGAACCGGCGCGAGCGACGGCCTCTACCATGGCTTCAAAGGCGGTAAGACGACGCAGGTGCAGAAGGTCGACAGCCTCGAAGCGATGGCCGAAGGCGACCGGCTGCTCAAGGAATTCTCCGTCACCAAGATCAGGGAGCTCGCCAAAGGCAATCGCCCGTTCTTCCTCGAGCACGCCTTCATGAAAGTGCACGCCGATACATTCGCTTCCAAAGCTTTTGAAGGAAAGAGCGGCAGCAAGTATCCATACAAGGACGCGGTGGTCGAGGTCGACGCGTATATCGGCGAAATCGTCAAGGCGCTGGAGGACGCCGGCGTCCTCGAAAACACGCTTATCTTTGTAACCTCCGACAACGGGCCGCAAATGGATTCGTGGCCTGACAGCGGTTTTGCACCGTTCCGCGGCGCCAAAGGGTCTGCCTGGGAAGGCGGCATCCGCGTGCCGGGCATCGCCTACTGGCGGGGCATGATTTCACCGGGGCGTGAGAGCGACGAGCTGTTCGACCTGATGGACCTGTTCAACACGTCGCTTCGTCTTGCCGGCGCGTCCGATAAAATACCCACTGATCGTTACATCGACGGCATCGATCAGACCTCGTTCCTGCTGGCCGACAACGGTCGGTCGCTCAGGGAGAAGGTGTATGTCTGGAACGAATCGCACCTGATGGCGATGCGGATGTTCGAGTACAAGATTCACGTCAAGGTCGTGCAGTCGCACTCGCAGTGGCTCGACATCGACATGACCACCGTCAGCGACATCGGCTTGGCGCCGTGGCTGTTCAATCTTTACATCGACCCCAAAGAGCAATACCCGGTCGGGCACCGCATGAACGCGTTTCTGGCCTCGATGGCCGCCGAGCTGAGAGGCCATGCGGCGACGTTCAAGAGGTATCCGCCTAAAGATATTGGATTGTAGGCCAATCGGTACGGCAGAGGCCGCGGCGGTGTCCACTCCCGGCCCCAGAGCAGAGCTGACGGAAGCTCGGCATTTCCGTCGCCGTTGGACGCATAGGGGGCGCCGCCTCGGACAGGTCACGGCCCGTCGTGAGCGCAGGGCGGCGAGCCGCGTCATTCTGGCTACGCGTTAGGATTCCGAGCTCGCCGTCGGTACCAATGGGTTATGCGGGCTGGGTGAGCTTGCCGTCGACGGCGCTTACATGTCGAGAAAGTGGGGAGTCCAAGATGACAGCCGAACGGAGAAACCGAATAGCTATAGCCATTATTTGCGCTTCGATGGTCGGTTCTTGGATCGCTTATGCATTCGAAATATACAATAGACAGCAACGTCAAGAAGCGCTGCAAGTCAGGATTGAGGCTCTTGAAGCGCAAATTGCCAACGCAAAGAAATTGATCGACCAGAGAAAATAGTCGTAGGTGCCTGACACCGTGCCTGCGCGCCGAGGGGTGTCGAACAAAATGTCGCTTTGGGTCGGAAGCGGCCATCGCCGAACCTGCTTGTGACCCCTAGACAGACAGACGTGTCGGACCTAAACGCGCATGTACGCTTAGCGATGCAGACTGGAAATCATTTGTACGTTCCGGGCATTGCCACTGATGCCTCGCATCGTTCCTCGCACGCTCAATCCTCTCCAAGCTGAAAAGCCGGCTTAGAGCGCGCGGTACGAGCCTCACTTGGCCGCGCGCCGCCCTTTCAGTTTGGCGAGGAGCGCTGCGCCGGTCATGACGGACATCATAAGAAACAGCACGGCTTGAAAGAGATCGAAGGTCAGTCGGCCGGACGCGAGCGCCTTGATGGCTGGAACTCCGGACAGCGCGATGCCGACTAGAAACACAGCGACGAAGACCGCCAAGACCCAGGTCGGAAACAGCGTCTCGACTGCGATCGTCTTCTTCAGGTTGGCCTTTAAGCTATATGGCTCCCGCGGCGCAACGGTCCACGAAAGCCCTGTCAGCACTGTCGCGGCAGCCCTGTAGATGAAGGCAACATACAGTCCGATCAGGAAGAGGGTGAACGCTATGAGCGCGATTACATAAGCGATCGGATGGCTGGCAAAGAACTGGTCCGGGTCGCCGGCCGTCATGTACACAATGCCCACCGCGCCCAGGACGGTCGCAATCATGATCGCACTGATGCCGAAGATGCCGACGAAATAGGCGCGGCTCACGCGGGACAGGAGCTGCTCGGCCTGCGCATTGCTCAAACGGTATTCGCGCTGGTCGCCGAAGATCCAGGGCGGCGGACCGGTGAAAATCTGTCCGTCGGGAATCGGCTTGAAATAGAGCGATGCCAGCGGACCGGCGAACGAAGCAGGCGAATTTGACATGGCACGCCTCTCTCCAGGAGACCTCGTTTGAGGTCGCATTAGCTAGTCGCCGCCGCAGCAACTAAGGTTCAAGTTTAGATCAACGCATCGACCCTAGGGCCTTTTTGTTTCACAATTTGCGATCAACTTGCCAGGCTAGTGGAGTGGATATCGGACCACTAGGTCGTTTATGATCGGCGGCAGGCTATCGCCCGCCAAAAATCCACAGCATCGTGCTGATCGTGAAGCTCAAGGCGAGCGTGACCACGACCGCAAAATAGATGACCTCGCCCTTGCTCACGGGCTTGGGCACGCCCGGCTGTTGGCGCCGCGGCATGTACCGGCGCAGATAGGGCCACGCCATCACGACGATCAGGATCGAGATCCCGAGAGCGATGATGAAGCGCATCATGGTGTCGATCCTTGCGGGGCGGGCGTGATAGCCTCCTTTGCTATCAGCATTGTCAGCCGGAGGCGACGAGCCCGCAATGACCGAAACCAAATTCACCACTGCCCTCATCGTCGGCGCTGGCGCCGGCCTCTCCGCCTCGCTCGCGCGCGCGCTGTCCAAGGACGACATCAAGGTGGCGCTGGCCGCCCGTTCGACCGACGATCTCAACGACCTGGCGGTCGAGGCCGGCGCCGAGACGTTCGCATGCGATGCCGCGAAGCGCTCCGACGTCGAGAAGCTGTTCCAGAAATCTCGACGCCACCGTCGGCGCGCCCGAGATCGTGATCTACAACGCGAGCTACCGCACGCGCGGACCGTTTACAGAGCTCGATCCGGCGGAGGTCGAAAAGTCGATCGCGGTGACCGCCTTTGGCGCGTTCCTGGTGGCGCAGCAGGCGGTTCGCCGCATGCTGCCGAACGGACGCGGCGTCGTCCTGTTCACCGGCGCGTCGGCGGGCGTCAAAGGGTATCCGCAGTCAGCGCCGTTCGCGATGGGCAAGTTCGCGCTGCGCGGGCTGGCGCAGAGCATGGCACGAGAGCTTCATCCGCAAGGCATCCACGTGGCGCATGTGGTGATTGACGGCGGCATCAAGAGCGCGCGCCGCGCGGAGCCGCCGGACAAGCCCGACAGTCTGCTCGATCCTGACGCGATCGCCGCGAGCTATCTGCACGTCATTCACCAGCCGCGCAGCGTCTGGGCGACCGAGGTCGAACTGCGGCCCTGGGTGGAACGTTTCTAGTGCCGCTTTTCGATTTGAAGTTCCTAGCCGAAGTTGCTGCAACTGCTGTAGGAACTTCAAATCGGCGGCACTAGACCGCGACCGCCATCGCAGCGTTAGTAAAAACACCTGTATTTGCTGGATTGGAGGCAGTATTTGCTCTCCACGCTCATAATATTTCTCAAATAATTCACCGAATGCGGCCAATTCCGTGCTAAAAATACGCTATGATTTCCAACAGCAGCGGTGTGCGACCCCGCCGGGCCGGCGGGCAGTTTGACGTGCTTGCAGCATGGAGAACGCCGTGAGCGACCACAAATTCAAGATCGGGCAGTCCGTCCACTACACGTCAGGACCTTACGGCCGGGGCACGGCCAGCGGGGTCTACAAGATCACTCAAGTTTTGCCTTCCGAGGGTGACGATCGCCAATACCGGATCAAGAGCGCCAGCGAACCGCACGAGCGAGTCGTCAAGGAAAGCCAGCTCGCCAGGGACTGATCGAGGTTCGGCGACTGTGAGAGCGTGATGATGAAATTCGACTACGAAACTCCGGCCGAATTGTTCATGGCCAAGCGCAAGGGCGGCAGTCGCCAGCCGCTCGGCTATCGCCGCTTCGGAACCGCCGCGGAAGCGATCCGCTTCGCGATCGAAGAGCTTCCCGCCGTCCGCACGCTCGGCGCCTGGCTGCAGGTCGGCGACGAGCGATACGGTGTCGACGATATCCAGCGGCTTTACGAGAGTGCCGAATTTCCGCTCAAGCGTCCGACGCGCGAAGTGAACTGAGAAGCGCGCGGCTACTTCACCACGAAATCGAAATAGCTGCCCGGATACGGCTCGCCGCGCAAGCGTGAAGTGCCACCATTCCCGGTCGTAAGGCCTGAAGTTCGCCGCGCCGCATCGCCGAGGCGAGGATCTTGCGGTTCGCCTGCGCCTCCGCGCTGACGGCGCGGCTCGACGGCCAGGACTGCACGCCGAAGAAATCGAAGCGCGTGCCCATGTCGACTTCGACGGGCGCCTGCCCCGGCGCAAGCCGCACCAGCGTAAGATCGACGGTCGAGCCGCGCGAATGGCCCGAGAGCGGCGCGATATAGCCGAGCCGGAACAGGTCGCGCTTGTCGACGTCGGGATAGAAGTCGGCCTTGCGCTTCACGTCCTTGACGTCGCGCGCCCAGCGCACGAAATGCGCCACCGCGCGCGTCGGCCGGTAGCAATCGAACACCTTGAGCCCGAGCCCCTGCGGCGCGAGGTCGTGCTGCACGCGCGCGAGCGCGGCGGCCGCCGGCCGCGTCAGCAGGCAGCGCGCGGCCTCGTATCCGTCGATGCGCGCGCCGACGAAATTGTCTTCGCCGAAATAGCGCATGTCGACGACAAGCCCGTCGACGACCGTGGCGGCATCGACAAAGCCCGCCGGCACTTGCGCCTGCGCCGCGCGGCGATGATCAGCGAGTGTCAGCAGGGGCGCGAACGACAAGTGTGCGCGGAGTGGAAACGGTCATCGCCGATGGCTATCACGGAAAGCAGGGCATCGGCATCGGCCGCTCTGGCCTGAATCCCCGGCAATCACAATTGACCCCCGACTTCACAAATTCGCATCCACATCCGCCGGTTCCCCGTATAAAAGGTGGGTGACGCCGCGCCGGCACCCCGGATGCGGCTTTAGCCGCCCGGGGGCTGGAGAGTGATGGACGCAGATGCCGCGCGCAGCCAGCTTGCTGCAGCCCTGGTGCGAACCGGCACCGGGGACCGCGCTGCATTGCGGATCGTTTACCAGGATTCCTCCGCGAAGCTTTTTGGCGTCCTCCTCCGTATCTTGAAGGACCGAAGCGAGGCCGAGGACGTGCTGCAGGACGTCTATGTGACGGTGTGGCGCAAGGCCGCCCTCTTCAACCCGGAGAGGGCGAGCCCCATTACCTGGCTGGTCGCGATCGCCCGCAACCGGGCGATCGACCGGCTGCGGTCGGGCGCCATGAGCCGCCGCACGGCGCCGCTGGAGGAAGCTGCGGAGGTCCGGGACGTCACCCCCGGCGCGCTCGACATGGTGGTGAAGGCGGAGCAGCAGGTGCGGCTGGGAAAGTGTCTGGGCGAACTTGAAGAGAAGACGTCGCAGGCGATCCGTTCGGCGTTCCTCGACGGCATTACCTATGAGCAACTGGCGGAGCGCATGGGCGTGCCGCTCGGAACGATGAAGAGCTGGATCCGGCGTGGACTGTTGAAGTTGAGGACCTGTCTGGAAGCATGAGCGACGACGTCGACCATATCGCACCCGAGGACGAAGGCCGCGCGCTCGCTGCCGAATACGTCCTTGGCGTGCTCAGCGCCGAGGAGCGGCGCAAGGTCGAGACGCGCATGGCGGAGGAGGCTTCGTTCGCGCGCGAGGTCGCCGAGTGGGAGGAGCGGCTCGGCGGCATGGCTTCCTACATACCGCCCGTAACGCCGCCGGCGCAGACCTGGCTGCGCATCGAGGCATCGCTCGGCCCGGCGCCGGCGGGCGCCGCGGCGCAACCGTCGATGTGGCAGAGCCTCGCGTTCTGGCGCGCCGTCAGCATCGGCACCTCCACGCTGGCTGCGGCGTGCCTCGCCGCGCTGGTCTATATCGGCACGCAGCCGCCAACCCAGGCGCCGCGCACGCCGCTGCTCGCGACCCTGACCGGCCTGAAGACCAATCAGCCGAATTTCGTCGCCACCATCGGCGCCGACGGCAGCACCCTCACGATCGTGCCGGCTGCGCTGCTCACCGCCGACAAGCGCTCGATGGAACTGTGGCTGATTCCGCAGGGCGGCAAGCCGGCGTCACTCGGCCTGATCGCGCGCCGGCCAGCCGGTGCGGCTCAACATGCCGCCCGAGCTGCTGCCGCACGTGGGCACGCGGCGCGACGCTCGCGGTGTCGCTCGAACCGCCCGGCGGCTCGCCGACCGGCCAGCCCACCGGCGAGGTCATCGCCCACGGCAATCTACGCAACCTGTGACGCGTGCTGCATCGCCTGTTCGCAAGGCGGTTCGGCACTGCGGGTCTATGCTCGCCACAACTCCGATCACGCTGCGGGGAGGCTGTCGATGACAGGCTTGCGTTCCATTGTTCTGGCGAGCGCATTTGCGCTTGCTGCTCGTCAAGCTCCTGCCGCCGCGCAGGCGCCACCTGCCATCACCGGGCAAGTCACATCGGCCGAGGAAGGCCCGATGGAGGGCGTGCTGGTCACCGCGCGCCGCGACGGCGCGCAATTCGCGGTCAGCGTGTCCACCAACGAGCGCGGCATCTACGCGTTTCCCGAGTCGCGTCTCGCGCCCGGGACATACTCGCTGCAAATCCGCGCCGTCGGCTACGAGCTCGAACGCCCCGCAACCACCGACGTCGCGGCGGCGCGCACCGCCACGCTCGAACTCAAGCTGCGCAAGACCAGCGACCTCTCGATGCAGCTCACCAGCACCGAATGGTTCATGAGCTGGCCCGGCACCGAGGCGCAGAAGGAAGCGGTCTATTCCTGCACCAACTGCCATTCGGTCGACCGCATCGCGCGCTCGCGCCACAACGCGGAGGAATGGCTGCAGGTGTTCGTGCGCATGGCGAGCTACGCCAACATGACGACCGACGCGCATTCCAGAAGCGCGTCACCGCGCCCAATCCCGGCCGCTTCGGCGCCGAGATCAAGAACCTCGCCGCCTATCTCGCCACCGTGAACCTCAGCGCGACGCCGGAATGGGCCTACGAGTTCAAGACGCTGCCGCGCATCAAGGGCCGCGGCAACCGCGCGATCGTCACCGAATATTTCCTGCCGCGCGCGCAAATCCAGCCGCACGACGTGCTGGTCGATGCCGACGGCATCGTCTGGTACTCGAATTTCGGCGAGCTCAATCTCGGCCGCTTCGATCCGAAGACCGGCGAGTTGAAGGAATATCCGCTGCCGCTGCACCGGCCCGGCTATCCGCAAGGCCAGCTCGATCTCGAATTCGACGCGACGGCAATCTCTGGATGGGCCTGATGTACCAGGGCGGCGTCGCGAAGTTCGACAAGAAGACGCAGACCGATGCAGACGTGGTACCTGCCCGCCGACGAGATGAACGAGGCGACGCAGCTCAATCAGGTCGCGGTCAACAATTCCCACGTCGACGGCAAGATCTGGACGACCAATGTCGGCCTCTCCGGCATCCACCGCCTCGATCTCGCGACCGGCAAATGGGAAACCTTCGACGCCTATGTCGGACAGCCGAAGAACCGGCGGCGCGGCATCTATCAGGTGGTGTCGGATTCGCAGAACAATGCATGGTTCTCCGACTATGCCGGCCAGGACATCGGCAAGATCGACGCCAAGACCGGCGTGGTGACGCTGTTCCAGGGGCCGACGCCGCGCGCGCGGCCGCGCCGCATCCGGATGGATGCGCAGGATCGCGTGTGGTTCGCCGAATTCGGCGGCGAGAAGATCGGCGTGTTCGACACCCGCAACGAAACCTTCCGTGAGTGGCCGGTGCCGACGCGCTACACCGCGCCCTACGACGTCGTGCCGGACAGGAACGGCGAGGTCTGGAGCTCGGGCATGGAGAACGACCGCGTGCAGCGGCTCGATCCGCGCACCGGCAGCTTCGTCGAATACCTGATGCCGCTGCCGCGCGATCCGGCGATCGGCCGCGTCAACGTCCGGCGCGTGTTCGTGGACAATTCCACCAACCCGGTGACGTTCTGGGTCGGCAACAACCACGGCGCCTCGATCATCAAGATCGAGCCGTTGGATTGAGCGCGACAGCGCTCCCGCGCACGGTTGGTGAACTGATCCGACGACGATGCAAGCCTGCTGCGCGGATCGAACACGTCGCGGACGGAAAGCCTTACTCGCACTCCCCCACGCGCTCCGCCTCGATCCGCGTCTGCACTTCCTGCATCAGCTTCCCGAGCATCGAGGAGCTCGCGACAATGGTCGCGGTGTAGCGATCGGGGCGCTCGAATACGAATTCGCCGGCGACGTCCATGTCGAGCTGGCCCCGGCACTGCAGACGCCACTTCAGGCGTTGCGGCGTGAATTCGCGCTCCACCTGCTCGCATGCGGAGTTGGTGGTGCCGTAGACGGGACTGAACGTTCGCTCGAGATCGCTGACGTCGGCGGCGCGAAGGCAGCGCTTCGATTCGCGCGGCGGACCGGTGATCCCATTGATGGTGGGAGTCTGAACGCTGAGCCAGAGCCCGGCCTCCAATCCGTCAGCATGCGCGGGAATCGCGACGGCAGCCGTAGCCGCAAGGCAACCCGCCAAGATCAGGCCAGTGGTCGTGTGCGTCATGTCGCGAACTCCTGGGCCGCCATCAGTAGCGGCCCGAACCTGCAGCGACAATTGCCTACACGAATGGCCTACATGGTCGGCCTGTGGCCTATCTCGAATCGGCCAACGGCCTACCCGCCAAAAGGACGGTGCATCCCCGCCCTGCCCGCCACCCGTATCTCCTGCCGTTCCCATGGACCACTGGCGGAGCGCGGCAGCGAGCCCCCCATAACTGCCTGCCCCCGTCACCGCCCGCTGGCGCAAACGCAGCGGTTTTTTTTTCGTGGCATCGCCCGCCCGCAATCTTAATCTACTTTATTGCGGTAGAGCGCGGCTCCCACACGCCACGCGCGCGAAAAATATGGCGCTCAAGTACCTCCGTTAACGGCCGATTAACCATAAGCACGGCAAATCTTGCCGGGGGCTGGGAGGTAATTTTTTCCGACTGAGTTTCCTCAAGCTCTGGAATCGAGGGCGACCCATTGGAAGCGGGCGCGGTTCCAATCTCGCGAATCAGCGGCCTCACCGCCGCTCAACAATCATTCGGCGCCCATGAACGGGCCCGGCGGGGTGGTGCGGCGGACATGACAGACGTAACAGCGGCACCGGCACAGAAATTCACTATGCCGGGGCTCGGCGAGATCGGCTCGATCCTCAAGCGCGGCGACCTCGCGCTCGCGATCGGCGTGATGCTGATCCTGGTGGTGCTGATCCTGCCGCTGCCGCCGATGCTGCTCGACCTCGCGCTCGCGCTGTCGATCACTTTCTCCGTGCTGATCCTGATGACGGCGCTGTTCATCCAGGCGCCGCTCGAATTCTCCGCCTTCCCGACCGTGCTCCTGATCTCGACCATGCTGCGGCTGGCGCTCAACCTCGCCTCGACGCGGCTGATCCTCTCGCACGGCCACGAGGGCACCGCGGCCGCCGGCCACGTCATCGAGGCGTTCGGCAATTTCGTGATGAGCGGCAATTTCGTGATCGGCGTGATCGTGTTCACGATCCTGGTGATCGTGAACTTCGTCGTCATCACCAAGGGCTCCGGCCGCATCGCGGAAGTCGCCGCGCGCTTCCACCTGGACGCCATGCCCGGCAAGCAGATGGCGATCGACGCCGACCTCTCCGCCGGACTGATCAACGAAGAAGAGGCGCGCCGCCGGCGCCGCCAGATCGAGGACGAATCCGGCTTCTTCGGCGCCATGGACGGCGCCTCGAAATTCGTGCGCGGCGACGCCATCGCGGGGTTGCTGGTGGTGTTCATCAACATCATCGGCGGGATGATCATCGGCATCGCGCAGCAGAACATGCCGTTCGCCGAGGCGGCGCGCACCTACACGCTGCTGACGGTCGGCGACGGCCTGGTCACGCAGATCCCGGCGCTGATCGTCTCGATGGCGGCGGGCCTGCTGGTCTCCAAGGCCGGCGTCGCGGGAGCGGCCGACAAGGCGCTGATCTCCCAATTCTCCGGCTATCCCAAGGCGCTCGGCATGTCGGCGGCGGTGATGCTGACGATGGCGATGTTGCCGGGAATTCCCGCGATCCCGTTCCTGCTGCTGGGCGGCGGCGCCGGGGCGCTCGCCTGGTTCATCGACAAGACGCCGCAAGCAGGCGGCGGTCGACGAGGTCAAGACCGCCGAAGCGGTGCAAGCCGCGCCGGTCGAGGAGCCGATCTCGACCGCACTCAAGATCGACGATCTCAAGATCGAGCTCGGCTACGCATTGCTGCCGCTGGTCAATTCGCCCGACGGCACCGACCGCCTCACCGAGCAGATCAAGGCGCTGCGGCGCTCGCTCGCGCTCGAGATGGGCTTCGTGATGCCGTCGGTGCGCATCCTCGACAATGTGCAGATCGAGGCCAACTGCTACGTCATCAAGATCAAGGAAGTGGAAGCCGGCAACGGCCGCATCTGGCCGGGCCAGTACATGGTGATGGACCCGACCGGCGCGCAGGTGACCCTGCCCGGCATCCACACCGCCGAGCCGACCTTCGGACTGCCCGCCACCTGGGTCGACGCCGCGCTCAAGGAAGACGCCGCGATCAAGGGCTACACCGTGGTCGACGCCGCGACCGTGATGTCGACGCACCTCACCGAGCTGATCAAGGCGAACGTGTCCGAGCTGATCTCCTATGCGGAGGTCAACAAGCTCATCAAGGAACTGCCGAAGGAACAGCTCGACCTGGTCAAGGACATCGTCCCGTCGCAGATTTCGGTCTCCGGCATCCAGCGCGTGCTGCAGCTCCTGCTGGCCGAGCGGGTGTCGATCCGCGACCTTCCCACCATCCTCGAAGGCATCGCCGAAGGCGTCGCGTTCACGCGCAATCCGGCGTCGCTGGTCGAGCATGTGCGCGCGCGGCTCGCGCGCCAGCTCTGCGCGCAATACACGACGCCGGCCGGCCACCTGCCGATCATCGCCCTCACCGCGCGGTGGGAGCAGCAATTCGCGGAGTCGATCATCGGCCAGGGCGACGATCGCACGCTCGCCATGCAGCCCTCGCGGCTGACCGAGTTCATCACCACGGTGCGCGAGCGCTTCGAGGAAGCCGCCCGCAATGGCGAGGCGCCGGTGCTGGTCACGTCGGCGTCGGCGCGGCCGTTCGTGCGCGGGATCGTGGAGCGGTTCCGGTCACAGACGCCGGTGCTGTCGCAGGCGGAAATTCATCCGCGCGCGCGGCTCAAGACGGTCGGGAGCGTCTGATGCTACTCCGCCGGCTGCCCGGCGAAGCGAGCTTTCTCCCCGAGCGGCTTGTCCGGGACCGGCGTGAAGAAGATCAGCATGTTGGCGACGATGATGGTGCCGACCAGGAAGTAGAAGGTCGCGATCAGGCCGTAACGGTCGGCGATCAGGCCGCAGGTGATCGGGCCGAGCGCCGAGCCAAGCGATTGGATCGCGAACAGCACGCCGATCGACGAGCCGCCCATGTTCGGCGGCGTCGCATCGAGCAGCCAGGCTTGCAGCACCGCGCGGACCGAGAAGAAGAAGAACCCGAGGAAGGCAATGAAGAATACGAAGGCGCTCGACCCGCCGGCGACGATCATCGCCGCGATGATCGACCGCCGTCATCGCCATGCTGCTCATGACGATCTGGCGGCGGCCCATCTTGTCGGACAGGTGACCGGCGATCGGGCAGGCGATGAATCCGGCGGTCTGCAGCGCGGCCATGCAGGCGCCGATCCAGATCGGCGAAAAGCCCATGTCGGTCGCGAGATAGAGCGGCAGGAAGGTGAGCAGTCCGCCGTGCGTCATGGAGCGGAACACCGAGCCCGCGCACAGGAAGATCAGCGTGCGGTTGGCGAGCAGCGGCTTGAAGTCGCGCAGCGTGTCGCGAGCGTTCGCTTCGCCGGCGCCTTGGCCGGTGCGGCCGGACCGCCGGTCGTCAGCGTGCGGCCGAGCAGGACCAGCAGCACCACCGACATCACGATGCCGGGGATCACATTGATGATCACGACCTCACGCCAGCTCAGCACCGTCAGCAGCGCGCCGGCGGCCAGCGGCGCGACCGCGTCGCCGACATTGCCGCCCATGCCGTGGATCGAGACGACCAGCCCCTTGCGGTCGGGATAGCGCTGCGCCAGCAGCGGGATCGCCGTCGGATGCCAGAGGTTATTGCCGATGCCGACCAGGGCCGCGCAGGTCAGCAGCAGCCAATAGTCGTGGCTGAAGCCCATCAGCAGGTAGGGCGCGCCGATCCAGAACAGGGAAACCGCCATCAGCAGTCCCTTGCGGCCGACCGAGTCCACGAACAGGCCGCCGGGGATGTTGGAAATGGCGCCGGCGGAGGCCTGGGCGGTCAGAATCGAGCCGATCTGGAGGTAGCTGAGCCCCAGCTCGTTCCCGATCAGCGGCAGAAGCAGATAGAAAGTCGCCGGATACCAATGGGTTAGCGCATGCCCGATGGTGATGAGCCAGACTTCCTTGAAGGATTTGCGGGCGGGGTCTCGACGACGATAGGATCGGCGGGCGCTGCAGAAACGGTCATTTTGACCTTATTTTTCGAGGATTCTGCCGCCTTTTTGCGCAGCCGGAAACCCAAAGTCAAATCCGGCAAAATACGGAGCGCCCGCACCACTAACGCCGAATCTTCAACGTTTCGTGAGCGGAACCGCCAAGGCCTTGGGAACCACCTGGGCCTTACTACGTTACTCAACGTCAGTGAAATCGGGGGGAATGGCCGACTGTGCCCGCAAGGGCCCGGACCGGCAACTTGTGTGCCCGAGTACCCGTATTAGGGACAACGGTAAGAAGCCGTGAACCTTTTTACGGGTTGCCGCGACCAACGCATTAAGGACCCCCTCGCGGGAGCATGTCATGAACAACTCCTCGATGTTCACTGCGGATCGGATGACCCACCTCAAGATCGTGGTGGTCGCCCTGGTTTGCGCGACCGTGGTTGCCGGCGTCGGCATCGCGGCCCGCGTCACCGACGGCACCGTGACCAGCAGCGGCCTGCAGGCCACCGTGATCAAGGCGACCGCGCCGGTCACTGCGGCCACGACCGACGGCAATACGGTCCGCTGATCCGAACGAATTCTGTTTCAAATCCAAGGTCTTTCAGGCCGACCCCGACGCATTTTGGGGTCGGCCTTATTCATTTTGGGCAGCGGCGGCGCCAGGCGCTCGGCTCATTCGTCGAACGCGGGAAGTTTGGGCCGCGCCTTGGCCTTGGCGGGCGGCGGCGGGGGTGGCGGCGGCGGATTCAGGTTGAGCACCGAATAGGCCCGTAATTGAGCCGGCAGGCGTTCGGGAAAGAACCGCCAGGCGCTGATCAGTCCGGCGAGCATGACCGCGACCAGGCTCATCGCCAGCGTGGCGGCCACCCAGCCACGGCCGGTCTTGCGGACTGGCTTTTCGACGATGAGAGGAGCGCCGCGCGTGCTCATCGGTGCCGGCGGCACAAATCCGCGCGGAATTTCCTCGGGCGCCCGCGCCGGCAGACCATCCTCCGGCAACTGCTCCGTTGGCGCGCGCGCTGCCTTGCTGCGCCAAACTCTCCTGCCGCTCCTGCGCGGCGGCCGCCACCGGCAACAGCGCAGCAAGCTCCGCAAGCTTGAGCTCTGTTTCGGCGCGATGGCGGGCGCGTTTCCTTGGGCTCGGCGGGCGGCGTTTCGCTTGCCGCCGGCGGCGTTGCCTCGACGGTGCCTGCAGCCGGCGTTATTTCGGTGTCGGCTGGCGCGGGTATGTCGGCAGGCGATGGTATCGCCGGGGCGACAGGCGCGGGTATCTCAGCATGCGACGGTATCGCCGGGGCGGCGGGCGCCGGTATGTCGGCAGGCGACGGTATCGCCGAGGCGGCGGGCACGGGCATGTCGGCATGCGACGGTATCGCCGGCGGAACCTGCTCGATGCCGGGCACCTTCGGCCTGATGCGCGCCATCCATAGCTGCTGATCAGGCTCGACCAACTCCACCATCAGGTGCAGTTCGCCGAACCGGCGCTCCCAGATGCGCACGATTCCGCGGAACGTGGCGTCGACTTCGAGCAGCGCGCTCGCGCCCTTGCGCTCCTCGTAGTCGAGCGTCCCGAGCACGTACTCCGCGGCGAGCGCGTTCAGTTCGTCGTTGCTTACGACGTCAGGCATTGTTCGATCTCGAACAGGCTGCGGCGCAGCGACGCCTTGAGCAGGTTGACCGGAATATCGAGCTTGCCCGCCAGCTCTTCGCGGGTAAACGCGCCGTAATACGCGAGCAGCAGCATGCGCTGGCGATCGGGCTCCAGCCGGCCGATGCAGGTGAGCAGACGCTTGAGCTCGTCGGTCAGCTCGCGCCGCGACAGTGAGCCGGGGCTTTCGTTGTCGGCGATTTCCGGATCCGCGTCGCTCGCGACGACATCCGGCCGGCGCGCAAGATCGATCGCGCGGGCGCGCGCAATCGCCACCATCCAGCCCATCGGCGACGCAAGCGCGGGATCGAACTTGCCCGCCGTCTTCCAGATGTGGAGATAGGCTTCTTCCATCACGTCGAACGCGAGGTCATGCCGCCGCACGATGCGCAGCACCACGCCATAGATCTTGGCCGAGGTCGCCTGGTAGAGGCGCTCGAACGCACCGGCGTCGCCGTTGGCGACGGAAGCCAGCATCAGCGAGATTTCAACGGGCGTTGACGTAGACATACCCGATGGCCCCTGCCCCGGACGCGCCACGCGATTATCCCCGACCAACCCGCCCTGTCGAGGCCGAAGCCATGACTGTCCAGCCCGCGGCGAATCGGTTCAGCCGGTGTAAGTGTCGTCAGATCAAGCCAGATTCAGGCCCGGGCGGTGCTGCGCATCATCCCGATGGCGTCGAGTTCGGCCTGCTCGCGGGCTTCTTCCTCCGCCCGCTCGCGCATCTGGTCGCGCTCGTCGAGGAGTTCCACCTTCTTGAGCTCCTCGAATGCCTCGCCGAGGGCGGCCTGCGCGTCATCGAGCTGGGTGCGAAGCTCGGACACCGAACGTTTGAGGTTCTCGCGCCGCTGCATCGCGGCCTTCGCATAGGTCGGGTATGCGAAATGGCCAGGATCATGAATACCGGCGCGATCCTGTTCGGTCTTGATCTCGCGCTCGAGGTCGCCCGAGATGCGATCGAACTCGGCAATCATGCCTTCGATCTGCGCGACCCTGCGGCGCTTTTCGTCGACCTGAAATTTTTTCAGGCGGATGAGCGTTTCGCGTGACTTCATCGACTCCTACTCCCCCGAAGTCCTGGATTCGCGAGACTGCGCAACGCGCAGCGCCGCCCGAGGACAAACGCCTTGAGGCCGCACAGAAAGGGCCAATAGAGCCAATCCCGGCAGACCGTTCGGGGGCCAGTGTGGCCGGACAGTGTTAGTTTTCGGTTTCCAAGGCACCCAGAATTTGCTCAAGGCGTTGATATCCCTGTCCAAGATCGGTCGCGTCCTCTTTGGCCTGGGCCAGGAACTGCTCCAGCGGGCCGTGCAGGCGGATCGCCTCGTCGACCTCCGCGCTCGACCCCGCCCGGTAGGCGCCCAGCCGGATCAGCTCCTCCATATCCGCATAGGTCGCCATCACCTGCCGCGCCCGCACGACCACCGGCAGAAAGGCCGGGTCGGCCGCCCGCGGCATGGTCCGGGAGACCGATTTGAGCACGTTGATCGCCGGGTAGCGCCCGCGCTCGGCGATCTGGCGTTCCATGACGATGTGGCCGTCGAGAATGGCCCGCACCGCATCGGAGACCGGTTCGTTGTGGTCGCCGCCTTCGACGAGGACCGTGAACAGTCCGGTGATCGTGCCCACCCCGGTTCCGGGCCCGGCGCGCTCAAGCAGCCGCGGCAACTCCGTGAACACGGTCGGGGTATAGCCCTTGGCGGTCGGCGGCTCTCCGGCGGACAGGCCGATCTCGCGTTGGGCAATAGCGAAACGAGTGACCGAATCCATCAGGACCAGGACGTCGTTGTCGATGTCGCGGAAGAACTCGGCGATCGCCAGTGTCAGATAGGCGGCCTGGCGGCGCATCAGCGCCGGCTCGTCCGAGGTCGCGACGATCACCACCGAGCGGGCAAGCCCGGCCGGACCGAGGTCGTCCTGGAGGAACTCCTGCACCTCGCGGCCGCGCTCGCCGACCAGGCCGATCACTGAAACGTCGGCCTGGACGTTGCGGGCGAGCATCGACAGCAGCACCGATTTGCCCACGCCCGAGCCCGCGAAGATACCCATGCGCTGGCCGCGGCAGCAGGTCGTGAAGGTATTGAGTGCCCGCACGCCGAGATCGAGCGGAGCACCCACCCGCCGACGAGAATGGGCGGACGGCGGGTCGTTGCGGAATCCATAAGGCGACGGCCCTGGCGGCAGCGGGCCCTTGCCGTCGATCGGCTCGCCCATCGCATTGATGACCCGGCCGAGCCAGCCCGGCGAGGGCCGCACCGCAGCCGCGGCCGATCGCACGATGGCGCGGCAGCCGCGGCGTACCCCTTCGAGGGCGCCGAACGGCATCAGCAGGGCATTCTCGCCGGAAAAGCCGACCACCTCGCAGGCGATATCGCGTCCGTCGCGGCCCGTTTCGATCACCACCCGCGCCCCGACCGACATGGCGTGAATCGGTCCGGCAACCTCGACCATCAGGCCGCGCACCCCGACGACACGGCCATAAGTCTCGACGCTGTCGAGTTCCGCGATCTGTTCGGCGAGCGCTTTCATGCGATCAAGCCCGTATCGGTAGCATTCGCCGGCTTTTAGCCGCGGTTCTTAACTTCGTGTTTACCCGGGTCGTTAATCATTGCGTCACCGTCAGGGACCGCCGGGCATTCGCTTCGCCCGGATGTAGACGGGGGGCTGAGTCTTTTGAGTCAGTTAGAACCGATCCCTCAAGTGCGACATGAACTGCCAACGGGTCAGAAAATCTCTGCTGAGCAACATCTTAGGGCGATTCGAACGAATTTGCCCAGGGGGTTCTTGCGCGCAGGAATCAGATTTTGTTAACCATACGGCATTAGTGTGGCGAGTCGGTTTGTCCCAATGCGTTTTCACGGGCCGCCGCTGCGGCGTGCCGACCTGAGCCCGGAGCGGCGAGGAAGGGGACTGGCATGCGCGTTTTGCTGATCGAGGACGACAGCGCCACCGCTCAATCAATTGAGCTGATGCTTAAGTCCGAGAGTTTCAATGTCTACACCACCGATCTGGGCGAAGAGGGTGTCGATCTCGGCAAACTCTACGACTACGACATCATCCTGCTCGACCTGAACCTGCCCGACATGTCGGAATTCGAGGTTCTGCGCTCGCTGCGGGTGTCCAAGGTCAAGACCCCGATCCTGATCCTGTCCGGCCTCGCCGGCATCGAAGACAAGGTTCGCGGTCTCGGCTTCGGTGCCGACGACTACATGACCAAGCCGTTCCACAAGGACGAGCTGGTGGCGCGCATCCACGCGATCGTGCGGCGCTCCAAGGGTCATGCCCAGTCGGTCATCAACACCGGCGATCTCTGCGTCAACCTCGACACCAAGACGGTCGAGGTCAACGGCGCCCGCGTGCACCTGACCGGCAAGGAATATCAGATGCTGGAGCTGCTCTCGCTCCGCAAGGGCACGACGCTCACCAAGGAGATGTTCCTCAACCATCTCTACGGCGGCATGGACGAGCCCGAGCTCAAGATCATCGACGTGTTCATCTGCAAGCTGCGCAAGAAGCTCGCGAACGCGTCGAACGGCAAGAACTACATCGAGACGGTGTGGGGCCGCGGCTATGTGCTGCGCGAGCCCGCCGAGGACGAGGCGAAGATCCCCGCCTAAGGGTTTTCACGGAGCCGCAAAAGGCTCTCCTCCCTGCACTTCGGATATTCCGAAACCCCGCCAGAAATGGCGGGGTTTTCTTTGGCCGTGAGAGGCGCCCAATTCGACCGCCGGACTCTTGCGCTACATCAATTTCCAAACTGATTTCCCTGGCATGATCCGGCCATATTGGAACTCAAGACGGTCGGTACTGACATGATCAAAGACATCGTTGTGAACCTCTCACTGGGCGACGCACGCGATTCCGCGGCGGAGTTTGCGGTATCAACGGCCGCTACGCTCAACGCACACATCGCAGGCGTGGCCATCACATATGATCCCTTCATCCCAGCGATGGAATTCGGCGTCATTCCGGCCGACCTCATCGATGTTCAACGTGCGGAAAACGAGCGGTTTTCCGGCAATGGCGATCAGTCGATTCGACGAAATTGCGCGCCGCAATGCCGTCTCCGCCGAGACCAGAAACATCGAAGCGGCGTCGGCAGCAGCACCGGAAACATTCGCGCGCATTGCACGACGCTTCGACCTGTCGATTGTTCCGCAACCTCGGCCCGAAAGCTCTGGCAGCGATCAGATGATGGTCGAAGCAGCGCTCTTCGGCTCGGGCCGGCCGGTCCTCGTCGTCCCATATATCCAACAAGGCGGCCTCAAGCTCGATCGGGTCCTGGTGTGCTGGGACGGCAGCCGGACCGCCGCACGCGCCACGGCCGATGCACTGCCTCTGCTCGCCAAGGCCGGGACGACGGAGATCGTCACGGTGACCGATGGGGCGGCTGACTCGGACGAAGTTCCTGGGATCGATTTCGCCAAGCACCTTGCGCGGCACGATATCAAGGTCGAACTCAAGCGAATCGTCCGCGGCGACATCGACATTGCAGATGCAATCCTGTCGCACGCCGCCGACACGTCCGCCGATCTGATCGTCATGGGTGGATACGGCCACTCGCGCCTGCGCGAATTTGTGCTCGGAGGGGCCACAAGGGGACTCCTGAAGTCGATGACGGCTCCGACATTCATGTCGCACTAATTTAGTGATAGCTGCTGCGGGGTGACCGATGGCACCAGCGGACCTATTTCGTGCTGCGCTTCTGGCCTGCCTCCTGATCGCGCCCAGCGCTAAAGTGGGTGCGCAGGCCGACATCGTTGAACGCGGCCGAATTCTGGTCGCGGACATGTGCGGCGGTTGTCACTCGACCGGCCGAACCGGGCCAAGCCCTCATGCCGGCGCACCTGCATTTCGCGAAATCGACAGGCGCATCGACCTGGACGAGTTCACGGACAGGCTTCGGGAAGGCCTGCAGAGCACGCATGCCGACATGCCAAGTTTCCGGTTCTCGCGCGATGACGCGCGTGCTGTCGTTGCTTACTTACGCTTCATCCAGGCGCCGTAAGGCACACGGCCGAGTTGTTTGTGCATGATCTTGTCCGAAAACCGGTTCCCACTTTTCGGGATCATGCACTACGGAACCAGCACCGCTGCTCCTTCGACGCGCCCGGCGCGAAGGTCCGACAACGCCTCGTTGGCTTGCCGCAGCGGATAGGCGCGCGTCTGTGTCTTGATTCCGACCTTTGGGGCAATGCTGAAGAACTCGGTCGCATCCTGCCGGGTCAGGTTGGCGACGGACACGATTTGCCGTTCCTCCCAGAGCAATCGATACGGAAAACTGGGGATGTCGCTCATATGAATGCCTGCGCAGACGACACGGCCGCCCTTCTGCACGGACTTCAGGGCTGTAGGGACAAGCGCCCCGACCGGCGCGAAGATAATCGCACAGTCGAGCTTCTCCGGCGGCGCTTCGTCGGAACCGCCGACCCAGGCCACGCCCAATGTCTTCGCAAATTGCTGACCGGCGATGTCGCCGGGACGGGTGAACGCCAGGACCTCGCGGCCCTGCCAGCGCGCCACCTGGGCGATGATGTGTGCCGCCGCCCCGAACCCGTAGAGACCGATACGGCGTCCGTCACCCGCCATGCGAAGCGCGCGCCAGCCGATCAGGCCGGCGCAGAGCAGCGGTGCAGTGGCGATATCGTCATCGCCTTCGGGCAAGGCGAACACGAACCGGGCATCGGCCACGGTGTGGGTCGCATAGCCGCCGTCGCGGGTGTAGCCGGTGAACTGCGGCCGATCGCAGAGGTTTTCCTGGCCTTGCCGGCAAAACCGGCAGACACCGCAGGTCGACCCCAACCAGGGAATGCCAACACGCATTCCCGGCTGGAGGTTCGTGACGCCTCGGCCGACCTCATCGACCCATCCCACAATCTCGTGACCGGGAATGATCGGAAGCCTTGGATCCGGCAATTCACCGTCGACGACATGAAGATCGGTACGGCAAACGCCGCAGCAGGACACCCTCACCCTCACTTCGTTTGGCGCCGGATCGGGGTCTGACAAATCCACGAAATGCAGTAGCTGTCCCGGCTGCTTGAGCTGCATGGCCTGCATGTTTGGAACTTTTCGGTTCACCTATCGGGAGCGGGCTTGTTTAGCACCGAATTCCGCACGCCGCCGTTCTGCACCACGGACACTTTTGCCGCAGGCGGAAAGGCAAAGTCGGGTGAACCTGGGGCCGGCGCCGAGCGACCAATAAGGACGTGTGAAGATACCGGCATGAAGCGACCATGGCCTCCAGCGTCCCGTCCCCCCGACCCGACAACTCCTTCGAGAGCGCGCTCGCAGCCAGCAATTTCCTGATCGAGAGCAGGCCGAGCGCCCAGGCTTTCTACGATCGCGGCAACCTCTACGGAACCACGTTCGACTACCGCCGCACGATCGCAGACTACAGCCGGGCGATTGAACTCGATCCCGCCCACGCCGACGCCTACTACGATCGCGGGTTCGCCTATGCCTGGACCAAAGTCTACGACCGCGCCGTAAGCGACCTCACCAAAGCCATCGAGCTCAAGCCGTGCTGGACCCACGCCTATTACCTGCGCGGAGACGTCTACAGCTTCATGGGCGACCATGCGCGGGCGATTGCCGACTTCACGAAAGTCATCGCGCGGACCCCCGCCCATGCCCATGCCTATTTCAGCCGCGGGACCGCGCAGGAGACGCAGGGCAATCTCGACGCCGCCCTCGCCGACTACAACTCGGCACTCGCCATCAACGACGATCTCGCCGGCGCCTATTACGGGCGCGGCAATATCCATCGCGAACGGGGCGAGTACGAACTGGCCATCGCCGAATACACCAAGGCGATCGCGTGCGCACCTGATGCGGCCCATGCCTACAACAGCCGCGGCATCGTCTACGACTTGTTAGGCGACTATGAGCGCTCGATCGCGGATTACGACACCAGCATCGCGCTCAATCCGAACGAGCCGTCGACCTTCAACAATCGCGGTTACGCCTACGAGCTGAAAGGCGACGTCGATCGTGCCCTGCCAGACTACGATAAGGCGATCGAGCTCGATCCCGATTGCACGATCGGCTACATCAACCGTGGCATCGCGCATTTTCGGCAAGAGCGGTACGACGTCGCCATCGAAGACTTCACCAAGGCGATCGAGAACGAGGCGACGGCCGCCAAGCACGCAGTCGCCTATGTCAACCGCGGCCATTGCTGGTTGATGAAGCGCGATACCGAGCGCGCGATCACCGACTACAGCTATTCGATCGCGCTCGATCCGGGCGACGCCGGAATCTACGCACGGCGCGCGAGCGCCTACGAGGGCAAGGAGGACTATGCGCGGGCGATTGCCGACTATAACCGCGCCATCGCGATCAAGCCGCAGCAACCGGACCTCTATGTCAGCCGGGGCGTGATCTATCTCCGCAAGATCAGGCTGATCCGCGCCGCCGCCGACTTCTACCGCGCATTCAAGTTGTTGTAGGAATTGGAGCAGTCGGCACGAAGCCCTTCGGCGCTTCCTGCATGAGTGCCAGCGTGTGGCCATCCGGATCGGTGAAGAACGCCATCCAGAGATCGTGATCATCCATCTTGGCGATCAGGTGCGGCTTGGACGTGAATGACGCACCCCGCATGGTCAGTTCGCCGACGGCGAGCGTGATGTCGGCGCAGCGGAAATAGATGCAGCCCTGCGGCTTGACCGGCCCCGGTCCTTCGATTTTGTCGAGCAGAAGCCGCACGCCGGCACAGTCGAAGAACGAGAGATTGCCGAAGCGATAAAGCTTCCGCAGGCCCAGAACCTTTTCATAGAACGCTTCTGCCCGGTCGACATCGCTGACCGGAAGCGCGATCTGACCGATCTGACTGAGGTTGAGCAGCATGGCGTTCCCACTAGTGTCCCGAATCCGAAGTTCGCTGGATTCTGCGGCACGTTGGTTAGCGAACTTCGAATTCAAAGTGGCGACGGCCGGATCACAAGTCGGGATTGAAGATATCGTCATCCCAGGCCGGCTCTCCGTCCGCGTTCATTTCGTGGATCATCTCGCGCTCGACATTCACGCCTCCGCCGCCGCCCGCGCCCTCGAAATCCTTCACGCCCGGCGGCAGCGGCGGCGGCTTGACCATGTCGCGGTAGTTGGTCATCGCCCGCTCGTCGCCGACCAGCACGCACTGGCAGCCGGCGGGATCGGCATAGAGATAGTGCCGGACCCCGTCCTTGGTGCGCGCGACCAGCCGCCGCGCGGGGATGCTGTTGAGCCGCTCGAGGTGCTTGGCGGTTTTCGCCGATCCGCATGACAAAGCCGGCGTCGGTGAGCTTCATTTCGGTGCGCAAGCTGAGCTTCGGCGGGTGATGCCAAAAAGGCCAGGGACATCAGCCCCGGCAGTGTCATGCGCGCAGACGGTCATCGCCGGTCTCCGATCGTAGCCGTCCGCAGCGGACATTGGTCGGCGCGGTCGCACGCGTCAAGGCGCGGCACCGCGGTCGGTTGCAGCGGCCGAGCCTTGTGTCATGATTGGTAAAGAGACCGCAGCATAAGCGGCCGTGCATTGAGGCGAGGTTACGCGTGCCAAGGAACGTATCAAGGATCGCGACCCATCGATTGATTGCCGCCCTCGCATGGGCGGGCGTACTCGCCGGATCGGCGAACGCACAACCCGCCGAAGATTTCTATCGCAACGCGACGCTTCGCTTCCACCTGAGCTCGGAGCCCGGCGGCGGATTCGACATCATCGCGCGAAGCTTTGCGAAATATTTCACCAGCTATCTGCCGGGCAAACCCAACATCGTCGTGGTCAACATGCCGGGCGGCGGCGGCACGATCCTCGCCAACTGGTGCTACAACGTCGCGCCGAAGGACGGCTCGGTCATCTGCATGCCGCTGTCGACCATGCCGCTCAATCAGGTGATCGCGCCGGAGCCGGTCCGCTACGACGCCAACCGGGTGTTCTGGGTCGGCAATCTGGAGAAGGCCACCGGCACGATCCTGACCTGGCACACGTCGCAGACCAAGACGATGCAGGACGCGATGCGGCGCGAGACGCCGATGGCCGGCACCGGCAAGAACTCGATCATCTATCAGCTGCTCACGCTCTCGAACCACATCATCGGCACGAAGTTCAAGGTCGTGCTCGGCTACTCGACCGGCCGCGTGCTCGCGGTCGAGCGCGGCGAGGTCGACGGCACCGGCTCGACGCTGCAGAACATTCCGGCGATGGCGCCGAACTGGACCGAAAGCCAATACAATCTGCTCGCCATCAACGCGCCGAAGCGCCTGGCGAAGCATCCCGACGTGCCGGCCATGATCGAATTCGCCAAGACCGAGCGCCATCGGGCGATGCTGGAATTCTGGATGGCGCAGTCGGCGACCGCGCGCGCGATCTTCACGCCGCCCGGCGTGCCGGCGGACCGGGTGGAGGTGCTGCGGCGCGCCTTCGATCAGACCGTGAAGGACCCGGCCTTCATCGCCGAGGTGGCGAAGCTCCAGACGATCATCGAGCCGGACAGCGGCGAAGAGGTGCAGAGCGAGGTCAAGCGCCTGCTCGGCACTTCGCCTGAGGTCGCCGCTGCGATCGTGGACGTGCTCAAGTAACGGACACGGTTGGCCGCATGACTGAAATCAATCGGAAATATCGAACATCGACGTTCGCGCCGCTGCTCGCGGCGTTCGTCGCAGCCGTTTGTATCGCCACGAATGCGCCTTCGGCGCGAGCCGATGCGGTCGAGGACTTCTATCGCGGCAACACGATCAAGCTGTTTGTGAGCGCCAGCGCCGGCGGCACCTACGACCTCGCCGGCCGGGTCTTCATCAAGCACTTCTCCGCGCATATCCCCGGACGCCCGAACGTCATCATCGTGAACATGCCGGGGACGGTCGGCACCGCGAACTGGCTCTACGAGGTTGCCGACAAGGACGGCACGGTCCTCGGCATGCCGAACCAGAGCGTCCCGATGAACCAGGTCGTGACGCCCAAGAACATCCGCTACGACGCCCGGAGGTTCAATTGGATCGGCAATCTGGAAGGCGCGACCGGCGTCATCTTCACTTACCACACCTCGCCCGCAAAGACCTTCCGCGATGCGCAGACGCGCGAACCGGTCATGGGCGTGCCGACCAGGAATTCGACGGCCTACCAGCTCCTCGCGATGTCCAACCGGCTCCTCGACACCAAGTTCAAGATCATCGCCGGCTACGAGCGCAATCGCGTGGTCGCGATGGAAAGCGGCGAGCTCGAGGGGACGGCGTCGAACATCGAGAACCTGGCTGGCCTCGCGCCGCACTGGCTGCCGAAGAACCTGATCAACGTGCTTGCCGTGCACGGACCGAAGCGCGATGCCGCGAGCACCCGACGCGCCGACCTTGCTGGAGCTCGCCGACAATCCGGCCCACCGGCAGATCCTCGACTTCACGATGCTGCAGGCGGCGACGGCGCGGGCGATCGTCGCGCCGCCCGGCGTTCCGGCGGATCGGGTGCAGGCCTTGCGCCGCGCGCTCGACCGGACCGCGAAGGACCCGAACTATCTCGCCGACGTCGAGCGGGCGCGGCTCGAGGTCGACGCGACCTCCGGCGAGGACGACGCAAGAGGCGGTCGCCCGGCTGATCGCGACCAGGCCGGAGATCATCGCGATGGTGCTGGAAGCGATCAAATAACACGAAGAAACGGAGCTTCGATGACCGACGAGTTCAAGCCGATGCGCCGCGTCGTGACCGGCCACAATGCCCAGGGAAAATCCTGCGTTCTCTACGACAGCGCCGCGCCAAATACGCGGCTCGACGCAACGCGGCCGGGCGGCGGCATGGTCGAATTCTGGTGCTTCGATCAGGTGCCGGTGACGCTCGCCGGCAATCGTGACGACGGACTTCCGCCGTTCACGCACGATCCGCCGCATCACGGCGCATTCCTGCGGTTCGTGCGCTCATTGCGCATACCGCCCGGCTACGACCCGGCCAAGGACCCGCACGGCGATCCCGCTGCACGAGCCGGTGTTCGACCCCGTCACCGGCCGCGGCGACAAGGGCGGCCGGCAGGCCGGGCGCTCGATCGTGCACAAGACCCGCTCGGTCGACTACGGCTTCGTCGCCGCCGGCCACCGCACGCTCGTTCTCGACGAGCAGGAACTGCCGCTCGGCAAGGGCGACTTCGTGATCGAGCTCGGCAACTACCACGCCTGGAGCAATCCCGACGGCGACAGCCTGATGGGCTACGTCATGATCGGCGCGACCTACGAACTAATCAAAAGGACAGGACAACATGGTCAGACCGATCAGGCGCGTGGTCGCCGGCGAAGACGACAACCGGCAAGGCGGTGGCGCATAGCGACGGCGCCCTCGCCCGACGTGAGGCTCGATCCGGCGCGGCCGGGATTCGCTTCGACGCGGCTTTGGGTGACCGATACGACGCCGGCGCGCGTCAAAGGCCTGCGCGAGACGCTGCATCTGCCGCACACCATCGAGCCGCCGCCGAACGGTTCGGTCTGCCGCGTGGTCGAGTTCCCGCCGGAGGCATCTTACATCGGCAAGGATCACCGCCGCCGATGTGCAGGCCTATTTCGCCGCGATGGGCTCGCCCGGCGCCTCGACCGCGTCAGCCGGCGCGCCGCATCCCTACATGCAGCGCACCCGGACGTTCGACTTCTGCTACATCCTCGAGGGCGAGATCACGCTCGTGCTCGACACCGAGGAAGTGCACCTGAAGGAAGGCGACACCGTCATCCAGCGCGGCACCAACCACGCCTGGTCGAACCGCTCCGACAAGCCATGCCTTGTCGTGTTCTCGCAGCACGACGGGAAGATGTAGTTGCCCGTTGGGGCAGGCCCTATCCTCCGCTCATTCCCGCGAATGCGGGAATCCAAATCTTCCTTTGTAGCCCCTGGGTCCCCGCTTTCGCGGGGACGAGCGGATAAGAACTAACCGCCCATCTCGGCGCTGCGCTTCTTGGCGTTCGGATCCCAGAGGTGATGCAGGCTGCCGTTGATGCGCGCGGTCATCACCTCCACCACCGCGGTGCGGCCGCCGCGCACGTCCGCGATCGCCGCCGACAGCGTCCTGGCGAGATCGCCGGGCTTCTCGATGCGATAGGCCTTGGCGCCGAGAGCGGTCGCGAGCGCGCAGATGTCGACGCCCTGCTTGAAGCGCGCGACCGCGAGCTTCTTGCTCTTGCCGCCGTCCTGATCGGGAATCTTGCGGTTGTTCTTGACGATCACCAGGATCGGCGCGTCGTTGCGGACCGACGTCTCGATGTCCATGGCGGTCTCGTTCAGCGCCTCCTCGCCGATGAAGGCGGTCACCAGCTTGTCGGGCTGCGCCTTCTTGGCGCCGATGGCGGCGCCAAGCGACCAGCCCATCGCGCTTTGCACGCCGAAGCCGAGGAACGAGCGCGGACGCGGCGCGACGTAGTGCTGCGAGGTGGTGCCGCGCACCGTGCCGGCGTCATGCAGAACGATGGTCTGCGCCGGATCGACGAGCTTCATGAACTCGCGGGTGACCCGGAACGGATTGATCGGCGTCTCGTCCGAGCCGAGCAGCGGCTCGCAGACGCTTGCCCAGCGCTGCTTCAGCTCTTCGAGTTCCTTGAACCGCCGCTCGATCCGGCGCGAGCCGCGCTGGCCGGTAGCCGTGCTTTGGCCGCCTCGGCAAGTTGCCGCAGGACGACCTTGGCGTCGCCGAGGATCGCCACGTCTGCCACATGGTCGCGGTTCACCTCGGTCGGGTCGACATCGACCTGGATGTGCCTGGTGCGCTGGCTCGGCCGCGCCACGGTCGCGTGCTGCTTGAAGCCGCATCCGACGGTGAGGATGACGTCGGCGCTTTCCCCCAGCACGGTGGCGGGCAGCGAACCATAGGAGGCGCGGCCGAAGCCGCCGATGCCGAGCGCGAGCGGATGGTCCTCCGGGAAGGCGCTCTTGCCGTTCAATGTCGTCGCGACCGGCAGGGTCAGCAACTCGGCAAAGGACACGAGCTCGTCGGTCGCTTCCGAAAACAGCACGCCCGCCCCGACATAGACGTAAGGCCGCTCGGCATTGCCGATCAGGTCGATGGCGGCGCTGATCGCCTCCGGATCGGCGCCGCTGCGCACGCGTGGACGTGGCGACACCGGCAGATATTCGAAATTGCCGACCTCCATCTGCGCGACGTCGACGGGCACGCCGAGCGCGACCGGGCCCGGCCGGCCGGTTCGCATATGCATGAAGGCGCGCCGCAACGTCTCCGCCACCTTGGACGGATCGTCGATCATCGCCGACCACTTGCTCACGGGCCCGAAGATTTCGAGGAACGGGATCTCTTTGGTGAACTTGCTGGCGATCTTGGTGCGCTCGTTGTGACCGGCGATGAACAGCACCGGCACCGAGTCGCCCCAGGAATTGACGATGCCGCCCATCAGGTTGGCGGCGGCCGGTCCCGCGTCGGTGAACACCACCGCCGGATTGCCGCTTGCACGCGCGAAGCCGTCGCAGATGTCGAAGGCCACCCGCTCCTGGCGCGCATACATCAGCGAGACTTCCTCGCAATCGCCGATGGCGTCGATGACCGGCCAGATCGACTGACCGGCGATGCCGGCGGCGAGCGTGACGCCTTCCGAGACGAGCGCGCGGCTGATGGCTTGGGCGACCTTCATGCGATGGTCCTCGTATTGGCGCGTGAGCGTGAGCCCGCACAGTAGACGCACAGGTGGGACACTCACCATACGACGACACCATACGCGATGCCAGCCGCGGCGGCCTGGAAGCGCCGGTTACGTGCGGAGAATCGAGTTGCGAACTAGCGATAGCCGGCGACGACCGCCAGCCGAGGACCGCCCGTCAGCTTGGCGCCGAGGTTCGGCGAATAAAGCCCACGGCGATCCGGCACCGGCTTGAAGCTGTCGGTGAGGCCAACCACGGTCTCCGCGGCGCCAAGAACGAGATAGCCATCGCGCTCGACGGCGCGCGCCATGCGTTCGAGCACGCCGACCTTCGTCGGCTGATCGAAATAGATCAGAACATTCCGGCAGAACACCACGTCGAACATCCCGACGGAGGCAAAGTCGTTCAGCAGATTGAACGATCGAAACTGGATCATGGCGCGGATCTCGGGTGCGATCTGCCACGTCTCGCCGACCTGTGCGAAATACTTGATCAGCATTTGAATCGGCAGTCCGCGCTGGACCTCGAATTGACTGTAGATACCGGCCTTCGCCTTTTCGAGGACCTCGGTCGACAGGTCGGTCGCGACGATATCGATCCGCCATCCGGCAACCTGCGGCGCAATTTCCTTCAGGCACATGGCCAGTGAATACGGCTCCTGGCCGGTCGAGGCGGCGGCACACCAAATCCGGATCCGGCGCTGGCTGGCTCGCGCGGCGACCAGCGCGGGAACGATCGTGTCACGAAAATGCTCGAAGGGAACCTTGTCGCGGAAGAAGAACGACTCGTTGGTCATCATCGCTTCGACGACCTCGACGGCGAGCCCCTGCGCATTCGGTCCCTTCAGCCGCAGCACCAGATCCGAGAGGCCAGTGAGACCGGCCTTCCGCGCAACCGGAAGAAGCCTGCTTTCGACCAGGTATTGTTTGTCGGCGGTGAGGACCAGACCGGATCGCTGCTTCACCAGCGTGCGCAGATAGTCATAGTCCAGGGGCGTCATGAACGATCCCCCCCGAACAGACGAACGATCTTTGGCGCGATTTGATCGAGCGGCAGCACCGCGGAACAAAGTCCGGCGTTCGCGACCGAGCCCGGCATCCCCCAGACAACGCTGGATTCCTCGTCCTGCGCAATGACCGCGCCGCCGGCCGCGACCAGCGTCGCCGCACCGCGCGTGCCGTCGGAACCCATCCCGGTAAGAACAACGGCGAGATTCTTGTTGCCCCAGATTTCCGCCGCCGAGTCGAACAAAGGATCGACCGCGGGCTTGCAGAAATTGACGAGCGGCCCGTCATCGATGGTGATGACCGGCGTGCCGTCGCGGCGCGCGACCCGCATGTGGCGGCCACCGGGGGCAATGTAGATCTGCCCTGCCTTGATCTCTTCGCCGTCGACGGCCTCGCGCGCAAGCCGGCCAACCGCACGCGTCAGATGTTCGCCGAGAATCGTCGTGAACGTCGGCGGCATGTGCTGCACCAGCAGCACCGGCGCGTGATCGATCACGCCGTTGATATTGGCAAGGAAGCGATTGAGTGCCTGAGGGCCCCCGGTTGAGGCGCCGACCAAGAGCACGCGGGGCGGCATCAATGGCAGCGGACGCAATTTCAGCGTCCCCGGCTGCGTGTCGTCTTGCGGAGCGAGCGACGGACTTGGGATCCGCCGCAGAACGGGCTCCTCACGATGCTCCACGGTCGGCGGTGCGACCGGCGCGGAAGGAACGAGAGAAATGGGCGTCGCGGGAGGTAGCGGAACGAAAGATACCGACGGCGGAGCGTTGCTTCTGGCGCGATCCCAGCGCCTTGATCTTGTCGATCAACTCCCGGCGGAACGATGTCGACGTCGTGATTTCGCGGGTGGTCTGCGGCTTGGGGATATAGTCGGCAGCGCCAAGCGATAGTGCGCGCAAACTGATCTCGGCGTTCCGGCGCGTCAGCGTCGACGCCATGATCACGACGAGGTCGCGCTTCTTCTCCAGGAGCAGCGGCAACGCCGTGATGCCATCGGTGTCGGGCATGTCGACATCGAGGATGACGACGTCGGGATTGGCGCGATCGAGCTGCTCGATTGCCTCGCGGCCGCTGCGCATCGAGCCGACGATCTGCAGTCCTGGCTCGGCCTCGACCCAACGCGTCAACAGGCCACGCACGACGACGGCGTCGTCGACGATCATGACCCGGATCGATCCGTAGCCGGACTCGGGACGCGGCGACGGAGAGGCGACAGCGAAACTCATCGCGTTACTTCAACTCAGCTACAGAACGCCACAAACGTCAGTGAGCGTCAGATCAGCCCGACTTCCTGAAACTTCGCTTCGACAATTTCCTTGTCGAACGGTTTCATGATGTACTCGTTTGCCCCGGCGTGCAGCGCCCGCGCAATGTGCGCGACGTCGTTTTCCGTGGTGCAGAACACGACCTTCGGCCGATCGCCGTCCGGCAACCGCCGCAACGAGCGAAGGAACTCGTAGCCGTCCATCTTCGGCATGTTCCAGTCGAGCAAGACGGCGTCGGGCATCCGGCCGCGGCAGGCTTCCAGCGCCTGCTCACCGTCTTCAGCCTCGGCGATCTCGAAGTCGAGCCCTTCGAGAATCCGCCGCGCCACCTTTCGGATGACGCTTGAAGTCATCAACAACCAAACAGGTTTTCATCGCTATCCTCGCTACATTCTATGCGGTAATAGGCACCGTTTTCTTGATCAGTTTTCGCACTTCAACCCTTCATGCCGCCTCTGCTCGCGGCGCGATGTCGAGCACCCGATCGACATCGAGAACCACCAGCAGCTTGCCTTCAAGTCGATGCACCCCCGCGGATACCCGCGCGAGCCCCGGATCGAGATTGACTGGATTGTCTTCACGGCCGCTCTCCGACAGCTTGAGCACTTCACCGATGACATCGATCAGCAGGCCGTAGAGATTCGCCTTTGTATTCCACACCTATCGCCATCCGCGGCGCGTCCGCTGCGAACGCCTCGAGGCCGAGCCTCCGGCGCAAGTCGATGGCGGTAACGATGCGGCCACGCAGATTGAGCAAACCGGCGATCTCCGGCGGCGCCAACGGCACCCGCGTCAACCGATCCGGCGCAAAGACATCCTGCACGCGCGAAATAGGCAGGCCGAACAGTTGCCCGCCCACCGTCGCGGTGACGTATTCGACAACGTTCTCCGGCGCCTCGCTCATCTCACTCCTCTACGCGGCTCGGACCAGTTCGGCGGTCTGTTCCTTGAGCGCGGCAATCAGGCCTTGCCGGTCGAACTTGGCTACGTAGTCGTGCAGCCCGACTTGCCGCCCGCGCTCGATCGCCTCGCTAGAGACCAGCGAAGACAGTCCGATGACCGGCAAATTGGCCGTGCGCGGATTGGCGCGCACCGCCGATGCAAGCTCGAAACCGTCTTTTCCGGGCATCTCGATGTCGGTCACGACGACATCGAAGCGGCGGCCGCCTTGCAGCAAGGCGATGGCTTCGTCGGCCGACGACACCGGCGTCACGACGTAGCCGGCGGCCTTGAGCACCGGCGTCAGCATGTTGCGGAAGAACGGGGCATCGTCGACCAGCAAGACCTGGTACGGCGCCGCTTCGGTCTGATGATGCCGCCGCCAGTGCAGCCAATCCTCGAACGCCATCGGCAGATAGTGGGCGATATCGATCACCTCGGTCGCCTGGCCCTTGATAACCGCCGAACCAAGAACGCCGCCGGTTTTTGTGCTCGCCAGCTCGATATCGAACCGCTCCTCGACGATGTCGACGATCTCGTCGACCATCAACGCCATAGAGCGGCCCTCGTCGGAGAACACCAGAAGCGGTTGCGAGCCGCTGCTCTTGATGCGCACCTCGCCATTGACGGGCACCAGCGGCATGAGCTGGCCGCGATACTGCACGACCGCGCGATCATTGGTGGTCTCGATCGACTTCGGATCGATCTCTTCGAGCCGCGTAACCAGCGACAGCGGCACCGCCTTCGGTTGCGGCGAGCCGGCGCGGAACAGGAGCATGGACTCGAGCATGCCGTCCTCCGGACCGCGCTCTGCTGTCGTGTCAGCGACAAGGCGACTGGACGATGAGCCCGACAATTTTTGCGCAATGCCGTTCGGATCGATGATCATGATCACCGACCCGTCACCAAGGATGGTATTGCCGCAGAACATCGGGATATGCCGCAGCATGCCCGACATCGGCTTGACGACAATTTCTTCGGTGTGGAAGACGGCGTCGACCACGATACCGAACGTCTGGCTACCGACCTGCGTGACGACGATGAAGCCGTTCTCGACGTCGCTCGCGGCGCCGTCATCGACCTTGAGCAGGCTGCTCAACCGAAATAGCGGCAGGAGCTTGTTGCGCAGCCGCAGCACGGCGGCGTCCTTGATACGCTCGATGCGGTGCTCCGAATTGTGGCGCGCGCGCACCAGCTCGACCACGGCAAGCTGCGGAATCGCAAAACGGTCTCCGGCGCATTGCACGATCAGCGCGGAGACGATGGCGAGCGTCAGCGGAATCTTGATGATGAAATTCGTGCCTTGGCCGAATACGGACTTCACGTCGATGACGCCGCCGATCTGATCCATATTGGCGCGGACGACGTCCATGCCGACGCCGCGGCCGGATACGCTGGTCACCTTCGACGCGGTCGAGAAACCCGGCATGAAGATGAACTTCTGGATTTGCAAATCCGTCATCTTCTCGGCTTCGGACTCCGTCACCAGGCCGCGGGCGATCGCCAGCGACTTGATGCGCGCCGTGTCGAGACCGCGTCCATCGTCGGACACCTCGACGATGATGTGACCGCCTTCGTGCCAGGCGGCGAGCCGGATCGTGCCTTTTTCGGGCTTGCCGGCGGCGCGCCGCTCGGCGGGCATTTCGAGGCCGTGATCCGCCGAGTTGCGGACCATGTGGATCAGCGGATCCTTGATGAGGTCGAGCACCTGCCGGTCGAGCTCGGTTTCGGCGCCCTGCATCTCGAATTCGATCGGCTTGCCGAGTTCCGCGGACAGGTCGCGCACGATCCGCGGCAGCTTCTGCCACGCGTTGCCGATCGGCTGCATGCGCGTCTTCATGACGCCGTCCTGCAGTTCCGCCGTGACGTTGGACAGACGCTGCAACGGCGCCTTGAACTCGAAATCCTCGTGCCGTCGGCCGATATCGAGCAACTGATTGCGCGTCAGCACCAGCTCCGAGACCATGGTCATCAGATGCTCCAGCGTGTCGACATGCACGCGGATCGACTGGTTCGCGATCTTGCTGTCGGCGCGCTCGTCGTCGCGGCTCGCGGCGTCGCCGCGATCCGTCGCGTCGGCTTCCGCGCTCGCCGCGGCGGGGCTCGGCGCCGGCTCCGTGGCGGCAACCTCAGGTGCAGGGTTTGCAGCCTGATAGCGCGGGCTGGGCGTATCGCGGAACGCACGCTCGAGCTGCTCGATGACCTCTTCACTCGACCGCGGCCGCGCCGCTCCCGTCGTCGCCGCCGCCACGCGATCAAGTGCCTCGATCAGGTCCCGGTCATCGCCCGCGGGCTCGGCCTCATTCTGCTCCAGCCGATCGAGCAGCGTTTTCACCCGATCGATGGTCGCAAGGATCAGCGTCACGGCTTCGCCGGTGACGCGCGCGCCATCGCGGAATTTGCCCATGAGCGCTTCCGCAGCGTGCGTCAGCGCTTCAAGGCGCGGCAAATTGAGGAAGCCGCAGGTCCCTTTGATCGTGTGAACGAGGCGAAAGATGTTGTTGAGAATTTTCGCGTTGTTCGGATCCTGCTCAAAGCGCACGAGCTCGACGTCGACCACGTCGATGCTCTCGTGCGTCTCGGTGAGGAAGTCCCGCAGCAGTTCGTCCATGGCGGTCGAGGCTTTCAAGGCAACGCAACAGCCGCCCAATCGTGACCTTTTGGGAGCGTAATCAGTGTGTTGGCAAAGGGTTTAATTTCCGTGCATAGGCACGGCGCGCGTGCGTTTTGCGCAGGCGCGTTAAGCAGCCGTTAGCAATCAGAGGCCGCGCCGAAATTAGTGAGCAATAACTAGCGGGTGGCCACGATCACCGTGTCGCCTTCGGCGGTCAGCCCGACCGCGAGCCCGCAGGCCCTGGCCAAAAGACCCGTATAAAACGGCTGGATGGCGTGGGCGTCGACGGTCCCGTTCTCGGATTGGCCATCGAGGAGACCCGGCACCGCCTGCGCAATGCGGGCATTGATGCCGGCGGCGGTGATCTTGAATCCCACTTCCTCGCCGGAGCCGATCGGGTCCACCGTCAAGGTGCCGCCGCGCGGGATCGTGCCGCCGGCGACGACCAGCATGTTCAGCAGCAGCTTGACGCGATTCTTGGGCAGCAGCGCCCGTTGCAAATTCCAGGTCAACTTGACCTTGTCGTCCTCGATGAAGCCGCGCGCCACGTTTTCGGCATCGCCGGTATCGACCTGGGCGCCGGCAGAACCGGCCGCGCCGAATGCGATCCGGCAGAATTGCAACCGGGCGGACGCCGTCCGTGCGCTCTTCCTGATGAGGTCCATCGCGAAGGTGCGCGTTTCCGCATCGCCGCCCTCGTCCAGCACTTCGAGCCCGTTCACGATGGCTCCGGCGGGGCTGATGAGGTCGTGGCAGACGCGGGAGCAAAGCAGCGCCGCAAGATCGAGCGATTTGAGGGTCACGGGGCCGGACATGAAGATGTCTCCGGGTATGCGGGATTGAAGCGGGACGGGAAGAGCGGGACGCGACTTAGATTCACATGGCGCGAACGCGCAAGTGGAATGGATTGCGCGTTAGCGACACGAACTTCGGAATTGGGACACTGAGTGGATTGGTTCGCTACTGCCATGGACGAGATTACCGTAAAAAAAAAAAAAAAAAGATCGTCCTCGATGAAACCGCGCGCCACGTTTTCGGCGTCGCCGGTATCGACCTGGGCGCCGGCAGAACCGGCCGCGCCAAATGCGATCCGGCAGAATTGCAACCGGGCGGACGCCGTCCGTGCGCTCTTCCTGATGAGGTCCATCGCGAAGGTGCGCGTTTCCGCATCGCCGCCCTCGTCCAGCACTTCGAGCCCATTCACGATGGCCCCGGCGGGGCTGATCAGGTCGTGGCAGACGCGGGAACAAAGCAGCGCCGCAAGATCGAGCGCTTCGAGAGTCACGGGGCCGGACATGACGATGTCTCCGGGTATGCGGGATTGAAGCAGGACGGGAAGACGGGACGCAGACTTCAGATCACATGGCGCCAACGCGCTAGTGGAAGCGAGTGCGCCGCTAGATGACACGAACTTCGGAATCGGGACACTAGAGTGTGATACACCGCGTCCGCTCACTCTGCCAAGGCACGAGAATTACCGCCGCTCATGACTGTTCCCTCCGATGCCGGGCTCATCGACCGCCTGACGACCATCGTCTCGCAAGCGGCGGCGGCGATTCTTGCCGTCCGCGCCGACGCGCTCAATCCGCGCACCAAGGCCGACCAATCGCCGGTAACCGCCGCCGATGACGCATCCGAAGCCATCATTGTGGACGGCGTCGCGCGGCTCATGCCGGGCGTACCGATCATTTCGGAAGAAGCCAGCGCCCGGGCAGCGGTCGGGGTGATCGGAAACGACTTTATCCTGGTCGATCCGGTCGACGGCACGCGCGAATTGGTGGCCGGCCGCGACGAATTCACAATCAATCTGGGCCTTGTGCAGGCGGGCCGCCCAACCATCGGCATCGTGGCAGCCCCCGCGCTCGGACTGGTCTGGCGAACAGCGCCCACCGGCGGCGCACAACGGCTCCGGCTTACCCCCGGCGCTGCGGCGGATGCGGCCGCCGACATCACAGCAATCCGGACTCGCCCCATGCCGACGGCCGGCATTGTTGCCGCGGTCAGCCGGTCCCATTTCGACCCGGCGACGGATGCGTTCCTGGCGCGGCTTGGCACACGATTTGGCAACGTCACACGGCTGGCCAGCGGATCGGCGATCAAGCTCTGCCGTGTCGCCGAGGGGACCGCCGACATCTATCCCCGCCTCGCGCCCAGCCATCAGTGGGACGTCGCTGCCGGCCACGCCATCCTCGCCGCCGCCGGCGGGACCGTCACGACCCCGGATCGATCGCCGCTGTCCTATCACCCGGACACTCCGGGCCTGCGCGTCCCCGGCTTTATTGCGTGGGGCGACCCGTCGGCGGCCATGGCCGCCGGACGTTGAGGCGCAAATCTTTCAGGGTGTGAGCGTGCGCTGGACGGTCGGCCAGGCCTCGTCTGCCGCAGCCGCCGCCAATTCGCTGTTCGCAACGAATGCCGCTTTGTTTTCGGGCGAATGGAACAGATAGAGGCGCTCGCCGACGATCATCCAGATGCGCGGGTCGCCTGCCACCGCCACGCCACGGCCGACACCGACGGGATCGTAGCCGCCGAACCGGGGCATATAGACGTCCGGATCGGCGGCAAATGCGGCGAGGTTGCCGGAATTGCGAAATCGCCAGACCGCACCGGCGTGCCGGTGCTCGAACTCGCCATTCCCCAGCAGTGGCGCACGATTGGTGAAATAGGCGACCGGGTCGAAACCGTGGATGGCGAGTCCGCTGTTGCGGTCGACCACGATATACTCGGTGGTCGAGCGCGCCGATCGGCAGGGCCGTGGCGAGTATCCCCAGCAGGGCGAGGACGGCGCCGCCCGTCCTGCCGCGCCGAAAGGCCACCTTCCGCGCCTGCCGCCATGCGGCCATAGTATTGCCGATCCTGTGGCGATTCGGTTGCGTTCGTGCCGTAAACCTAGGGTACTGGCGTGACGAAGCCGTTAAATCCGTCAGTGCCGCCGATTTGAAGTTCCTACAGCAGTTGCCGCAAATTCAGTTAGGAACTTCAAATCGAAAAAGCGGCACTAGAATCATAGAGTTGCTAGTGCCCCTTTGTTTCCGAAGTTCGTGTCAGAACGTGCTGCGGGCATATCACGAACTTCGGAAACGGGGGCACTAGTCACTGCAATGGAGCTGCCGATGGGCGCCGTTACGCGGGCCGCGATCTTGCTACTTGTCCTCTGCAGCCTGGGAACCCCGCTGGCGGCTCAAGACGGGCAGCCCCCGCCCGGCTCGCAATATCCGCCGGGCGAACTGGTTTCGACCGGACATCGCTTCTTCGGCACGGTGTCGCGCGGCCTTGCAAGCGTCATCGAAAAGGCGGTGAGCCAATGGGGCCTGCCCAATGGCTACATCCTCGGCCAGGAGGCCGGAGGCGCCTTCGTTGCCGGACTGCGCTACGGGGAAGGCACGCTCTATACACGCAACGCCGGCGACCTTCGTGTGTTCTGGCAGGGTCCTTCGATCGGCTTCGACTGGGGCGGCGAAGGCGCCCGCACGATGATCCTCGTCTATCAGCTGCCGGCCACCGATGCGATGTATCAGCGCTTCGCCGGTATCGACGGATCGGCCTATTTCGTGGGCGGCTTCGGGATGACTGCGCTCGGCGCCGGCAATATCGTGTTGGTACCCATCCGGTCGGGCGTCGGCCTGCGGCTCGGCGCCAATATCGGCTACCTGCATTTCACCCGCGCGCCGACCTGGAACCCGTTCTAGATCATTCAAAGATCGCGGCCTGTGCGACGTCTTGGGACGACGGCGGCCGTCACAAGGGGCATCGGCTGCCCGATTTAGGTTAACGGTCCACGCCGATTGGCGCGGCGTATTTCGCCGTGCCAATGTGGTAAAAATCCGGTAGCGGCAGCAGGAGGCGTCGCCAGATGATCGAACCGGTCATGTACGTCGCGATTGGGTTTCTGGTCGCGTGCATGCTCATCATCGGCATTATCCCGGTCGTGCACGCGCGCGCCGTGCGCCTCACGACGCGCCGCCTCGAAGCGGTGACGCCGATGTCGATGGCGGAGATCCAGGCGGACAAGGACCAGCTGCGCGCCGAATTTGCGATGTCGACCCGACGCCTCGAAATGAGCGTCGAACAGATGAAGGCCAAGACCACCAGCCAGCTCGCCGAAATCGGCAAGAAGAGCGAGGCGATCGGGCGCATCAAGCTCGAGCTTGGCGAGAAGACCGCCACGCTGTTCGCGCTCGAAGCCAAGGAAAAGCAGCTCAGCGACGATCTGCACGCGGCCCTGCAGCAGCGCGATGAGACCGCCGCGAAGCTGCAGGAGACCGAGCGGCTTCTGGGTGAAGCCCAAGCCCACCTCACCATGACCTCGACGAGCGCGAACGACTCCGCGCTGACGGTCGATAGTCAGCGTGTCGAGCTCGTCACCGCGCGCGCGCAGATCGAGGTCCTGAAGGGCCAGGCCGAGAGCTACGACAAGGAAAGCCGCGAGCTGCACGAGCGCCTGGCCATCGAAACCACGGCGGCTGACGCGACCCGCCACGCATTGGTGGATGAGACCGCGAAGTCCGAAGTGTTGCGCGGCCGGGTCGCCGAGCTTGAGCGACAGGTCGTTGCACAAACGACCGAGGCCGAAGTGCTCGCACGCCGCGTCCAGGAGTTGCTGGCACGGCTCGACGAACAGGGCCGCTTCCTCACCGAGCGCGAGCACACCTCGGACACGCTTCGCAACGAAGCGGGCTCCACGCAAAAAACCGTCGCCGATCTGCGCGCCGAACTGGTGGAAGCCGAAAACCGCCGGCGCGCCTCCATCGAGGCGCTCGAGACCGAGCGCACGACGCTTGAAAACCAGATCAAGCAGTCGCAAGCGGAGCGGGACAAGTTGCAGAACGAGCTCGTGTCGATGAAGCGCGAGGTCGAGACCACGTGGGCGGCCGAGCGCGTGGAGAATGCGGTGCTGCGCGAGCGCATCAACGATGTTGCCGCGGAGGTCGCGCGCCTCACCAGCGTGCTCGAAGGGCCGGGATCGCCGATCGATGCGATCCTCGCCGGCGACGCCGGCCGCGCCACCCCGGTTCCGCTGGCGCCGGTCGCGAATGCCGGTAGCGACAAGCGCAACGGCGAAAGCGCGAAGGGCTCACTGGCCGACCGCATGCGCGCGCTGCAAAGCCGCGCCTCGCAGGTGCCGCAAGCCGGCCGCGCCTGAGGTCGCTTTGCAGGGTCAGCGCGACCGCGCTTGACACAGCCGCTGCGTGCCTTAAATCCTGCCCTCGGACCGGGCGTTTAGCTCAGCGGGAGAGCGTTCCCTTCACACGGGAGAGGTCGTAGGTTCAATCCCTACAACGCCCACCATTCTTAGCAGCGACCTCGCTGATACTGCGTCCTTGCGGCCACCAGCCAACTCTCCAAATCGGGGCGTTCTTTACTCACCAACCCCGGTGATCCCTGCAGCATGTCGAGCGCCGCGTCGACGCGCTTGGCCGCTGCCGCGGCGTCACCCTCCAGGCAGGTCACGCGCGCGAGCCGCGCCTGTACCACGAGCACGGCAGTTGCAAGCCGAGCGTCATCGAGAGCAAGTTGATGCAGCGTTTGACGGACTGCATAAGCTTTCTCGAAGTGCTGCCGCGCAGCCTCGAACTTTCTTTCAAGGAGCGCGGCGTCACCGCCCGCGACCAACTTGATGGAGTTAACAAGCTCACTCTCCGAGCTTTCCATAACATTGGGCCGGGCGACGTCATCCAATGGCGCCACGTCCACCGGCAATGGGTCGCCCGGATCGAACGACGGCCGCAGCGCCAATGCCACGCAGACAAGCATGAGCACGCCTAGCCAATTGCGTTTCCTCAAGAGCCGGTCGAAGCCGAAGTGCCTCCCGGTCTTGATGCCTTGGATAACGTAGGCGTCCACCACTCCATCGTGCTTGCGCTGCAGCCTGTCCTCTTCAACGAGCGTGTCGAGCGTGCGCCGAAGGCCGCTCGCTGACCGCGTCAACCACCTCGACACGCTTGCGCCGAGCGCTACGGCCGCTAGCGCGGCGACCCACCGCATTACGGAACTAGACGATAGGAGGACAAGACCCGCGGGTACCGCCATTGCGCACAACGCGAGAATACCCAGTCGGTTGGCGGCACGCTCTTGCCCAAGCCACACCGCCAGTGCGTTACTGCGCGGCATCGACACCGACTACCTCCTGCTGCGGCGAGCGATGTCCAACAGTGTCTGGGCGTGGACCCGCATGCCCTGCGCAGCCTGCGCGATGATGTCGTTCGCGCGCCCCTTGAACTCCGCTACGGTGTCGCTGGAAAGGCGGGCGCTGTGCCTGGCGATGTTGTCGAGCGCATCTTGCGTATCGAAATCTCGGGGAGAGACGAGAGCGATGGCGCGCACGAAGACTTGAATCCGGCCCTGCCGAATTGCCTCACCGAGCAGCGGGTAAGCCTTGAGCCGCTCCTGCACCAGTTTGACGACACGCTTCTTCTCAGCGGCGTCGGCGCACCACAGGTCGGCCTTGTTGATCAGTACACCGAGCACTTTCATGCTGCAGCCCTCACCCTGGGCCTTCAGCGACAGCTCCAGCTGATCAAACACCATTCGTGCGGCATGCAGTGCCAGGGGATTGCTCGCACAGTGGTCCAGGCCGTCGCAGGCCACGACCGAACCGTCCAGGATTGCCAGCACCAGTCGCGGCTGCAGTCGCTCGATGTCGATGGCGAGGACATCCAGCCGGTCGGCGGGCACATCGTGCACGTTCTTGAGCACAATCTTCTTCTCACCTTCGATTTGGTGAAAGACGATCAGCTTCCTCACAATGGCATATGTCCGCTGGTACTGCGGAATCGGATGATCCTTCAGGAATTCGAGAAAGGAGGACTTGCCGGCCCCGGCCTGACCGCAAAAGACCGTGGCCGGAGCACTGACGATGCGAAGGACGTGCTTGACCTTCGGCAGAATCTCGAGTGGCAGCAGCTCCAGCCACCAAAGGGTGAATCCGATGATTCCGAGCGCGGCAAAAAACAAGTATTGGAGGGTGCTCCACTCCATAATTCCCCGCCCCAAACGCGTGCAACCCACTCCTAACCGGTAACATAGAACTACTTAGATTGGCAGAGAAGCCTCGTTGTTGGGTTGTCTGCTTCGCCGCCGTTTTTCAGACATCAGAACCCGTTCCGAGTCGGGATGCTCACATCTTGCCGTGCCCGCGCTTGACGGTCTGGCGCATGATCGGTGCCGTGACCTGGTCGGTGATCTGGATGTTCCAGATTTCGCTTTCGCCCTGCGCGGCGAAGTCGGCGAACAGCTTCGGGATGACGGACACATCGCGAATCTCATGGCCGCGCAGGTCGAAGCCGCGTGCGATTTTTTCGAAGGCGGGCCGGCCGAACACCGCGAGGCTATCGTCGAGGCCGTCGGCGCGCAGCTTGTGAAACTCCGAGCCGTATCCGCCGTCGTTCATCAGGCACATCAGGATGCGAAATCCCTGACGCTTGAGCGTCTCGAGCTCCTGGACATGGAACAAGAACCCGCCGTCGCCTTCGAACAGCACGATCTTGCCCTCGCGGCCCTGCCGGCGCGCAGCCGCAACCCCAAGCGCATAGCACAGGCCGTTGCCGACCGCGCCGAATTCACGAACCGTCGTGTAGCGCTCCGCCGGCCTGCCACGCATCTGGGTGTTGAAATAGGCCTGATGGCCGCCGCCGACGACGATGTCCCAGTCCTTTGGAACGACCGCGTCGATGGCCTCGATCACCTTGCGCGGATCCAGCAGCCCGGGCGCGATGTCGAACGGCTCCGAGTCCGCCGGCTCGGTCGCGATGCGATGCGCCAGCTCTTTCGTGCGTATGGCCGCCGCGGTCGGTTTGCCGACGCCCAGCTTCTTGTCGAGGCCGGCAAGGATCGCCTCGGTGCCGACGAGCGCATCCGATCTGACGTAGATGTCGGCGGCCTTCTGCCCATCGCGCAAGCCGCGCGGGGCATCGTCCAACTGGATCTTGCAGGCCTTTGCGAAGTTGTGCCCGCCACCGACGTAATAGGACAGGCTTGTGCCGACCGCGAGCACGACATCCGCGGACTCGTACATCTCCTTGCCCACCGATGAGAAGTAGCTGCCGGTGACGCCGAGCCCGAACGGATGGTCGTGGAAGAGGCCGCGCGCGGGCAGCGTGTTGGAGAGCAAGGCGCCGCAGCGATCGGCGAGCTTGATCACCGCATCGCGCGCGCCGGACCACAGCACGCCACGGCCGCCGAGGATGATCGGCCGCTTTGCGGCGGCGAGCCGCTCGACCGCCTCGGCCACGACCTCGGGATCGGGGTGCATGCGCCCGACCTTGGGCCGGTACATCGCCGAGGTCTCGTAGGGCTGGTTGGCCATGTATTCGACCTTCTGCAGGTCGTAGGGAATGCCCAGCACCACCGGGCGCCGCTCGTACTTGGCGATGTGGAAGGCCTCGCGCACGTATTCCATCATGCGCGGCACGCTATGCGCGGCGATGTAATGCGCCCCGGTCGCCGTCACCAGCGGCGCCTGGTCGATGGCCTGGTTGTAGAACTTGGCGTTGATCGGCGCCTCGCCGGCGAACACCACCATCGGCAGGCGGGCGCGAGCCGCGGCCGGCAGCGCCGTCATCAACTGGGTCACGCCAGGGCCGCATGTGACGGAGGCAACGGCGAGCTTGTTGGTGGCGACGTTGTAGGCTGTCGCCGCCGCGACGGTGGCATGCTCGTGCCTGACGTGGACGGTATGCACGCCCGGCAGTTTGGCAAAGGCGGTGGACCAGTGCATGTTGCCGTCGCCCATCAGGACGAACTGCGTGTCAACTCCTTCCGCAAGGAACGCTTCTGCGAGGGCTTCATACATTTTGGGCATGGGCGGGGTTCACCTGGACTGTGAGATGGTGGGACGCAACAGTATGCCCGGCGACGCCCGGTGAATTCAATTGGAGCGACCACACAAAAACGCGGATATTGCGACGTGAAGGGCCAGGAGCGGACTCTTGCAAAGCAAAAAGATCGGAAAACTTTCACCTATCACCACAAGCGGACTAAAGACGAGCCTGGTTCATTCTTTCGGTATCCCCGCCGCATGCAGCGCCTCGGCAAAAGGTTTGAAAACGGCCTGCATGAACCCCAGCTCGGCGGACCATCGTCGGATCGACATTGTAGGATCGAGCGCGAGGACTCGCCGCGCAGTGACTCTTGCTTCTTCCAATCGCCCAGATCGAACGAGCGCTGCGGCAAGATACGCGTGCGAAATGCTGAAATTAGGACTGGATTCGATCGCTCGCGTTGCCGCTTCCACAGCTTCTGCGTACCGCTTGGCATGAAGGTGTGCGGCGGCAAGTGCAATAAGCGCGGCTACTGTGTCGTAGGGGCTGATCCGAAGCGCTCGATGGGCGCGTTCGACGGCGGCGTCCGTCTTCTCCATCCAGGCAAGGGCGAGAGCGCTGTTAGATAGTGCAAGCACATTCGAGCTGCTCAGTGCCAGGGCGCGGTCAAAAAGTTCAAATGCTCTCTTGATATTGTGTTCATCGAACCAAAGCACGATGCCGACGATTGCCAGCGTGGTCGCATCGTCGTCGCCATCAGTGAGGGCTTCATGGGCATGGCGAATGGAGGCGACACGATCCTCCTCGCGCAGGTCCCCACGGCGATAGCGGAAATGAAAACACCATGCCAGGAGCGCATGTGCAACCGCATATCCAGGTTCGAGTTCCAATGCCCGTTCGAGCAGGGGAATAGCAGCTGTCGCATCGAGCGGCATGCGCTTGTGAACAAGCGGCAGAGCACGCAGGACGAGATCATAGGCATCGAGGCTGTCCGGCCGTTTGCGCCGGACGCGCTCGATCTCGATTTTCCTGATGCTGGGTTCGATAGCGCCGATCACGCTCATCGTGATCTCGTCCTGCACAGTGAAAATGTCGTCGAGCACCCGGTCGTAGCGCTCTGCCCAAATATGAACGCCGGTCTGCGCGTCAATGAGCTGGGCCGTAATGCGCGCACGGTTGCCCGACTTACGAACGCTGCCTTCGAGCATGTAGCGGACGCCGAGGTCGCGTCCCACTTGCTTCACATCGACAGCCTTGCCCTTAAAAATGAAGCTCGAATTTCGAGCGATGACGAAAAACCACTTAATGCGGGCAAGCCCAGTGATGATGTCTTCGACGATACCATCTGCAAAGTAATCCTGCTCTGGATCGCCGCTCATGTTCTCAAACGGCAAGACCGCAATAGACGTTCCGGGAATAGTCAGTCTCTGCTCATTGTCAGTCCCGCTTGGATCGGCCGGAGCGTTCTGATCCAAGGTCAGGAGCCGATAGCCGCGGCCCGGCACGGTGATGACATGGGGCTGCCCGCTTTTGCCGTCGTCGAGCACTTTCCTCAATGTCGAGACTTGGACTTGGATGGCGTTTTCCTCAATGATCTGGCCGGGCCAGATCCGTGCCATCAGTTCGTCCTTGGTGACCACGTCACCCCTTGCTGAGGCAAGCACGCATAGAATGTCGAGTGGCCGCCCACTGAGCCTGATCAGGGTCCCATCGCGCGACAGCGCGCGTTGTCCGAGATTGAGCCGAAAACGCCCAAATCTGACCTCATTGGAATCCATCGATTCCTGCCCTGAGTCCTAAGGATTTCAGAACATTTAAGCTCCTGAGCCAAGGACCTTAGGATGTGCCTCCGTTATGGTCCAGCATCGCATGGCAGAAAGCGGTGTTTGGCACACGGCTGTTCCGCGCCTGCAGGACCAATCAGGGTGGACATCATGAACCTTCCGCGTCGACAATTTCTGCATCTGGCGGCGGGCGCTGCCGTTCTCCCTGCGGTCTCTCGGGTTGCCTGGGCGCAAACTTATCCGATGCGGCCGGTTCACGTGACTGTCGGCTTTCCCGCCGGTAGCACGGCCGACATCCTCGCGCGTCTGATCGGTCAATGGCTGTCGGAACGCCTCGGTCAGCCATTCATCATCGACAACCGACCGGGCGCGAATTCCAATATCGCCACCGAGGCGGTCGTCCGTGCGTCCGCGGACGGCTACACGCTCCTCTATGTTACATCGGCCAACGCGCTCAATGCGACGCTCTACGACAAGCTCAACTACAACTTCATCCGCGACATGGCACCTGTCGCAAGTATCATCCGCACGCCCCTCGTCATGGTGGTCAATCCATCGGTTCCGGCCAAGACGGTCCCAGAGTTCATTGCCTACGCCAAGGCTAATCCCGGCAAGCTCAACATGGCGTCTCCCGGAAACGGCTCGTACGTGTCTGGCGAACTATTCAAGATGATGACTGGCGTCGACATGGTTCAGGTGCCTTATCGTGGTTCGCCGCCTGCACTCATCGACCTACTTGGCGGGCAGGTGCAGGTGATGTTCGACCTCGTGCCAGCCTCCATCGAACACATCAGGTCTGGCAAGCTGCGCGCGCTGGCAGTGACGACCGCGATGCGGGCGGAGCCGCTGCCGGGCATCCCGACCTTGGGCGATTTCCTACCTGGCTTCGAGTTCGAGCTTGTGGCAAGGCTTTGGCGCGCCCAAAAACACGCCCGCCGAAATCATCGGCAGGCTCAACAAGGAAATCAACGCCGCTCTTGCTGACCCCAAGATCAGGGCGCGGCTTGCCGACGTGGGCGCCACGGTGCTTGCGGGCTCGCCCGCTGACTTCGGGAAGCTCATTGCCGAGGAAACCGAGAAGTGGGGCAAAGTGGTCAAGTTCGCAGGCATGAAGCCGGACTGATTCCTGGCCGCCGCCCCGTGCATTCCATAATCGTCATCCACCCCAGCGTCGCGCGCGTGTGTTCCAGGCGGTCTTTACGCTTCGCACCGGCTCACCCTTGGCGATGACGGGGAAGCCCGCGAAGCGGCGTTTGGCGAGGTACAGCAGCAGCCCGACCATCGGCCTGAATATTTAAGCATCCTTCTTGCGCGCGAGAACGTACAGCACCGGCAAGAGCACGGCATAAATCAATGTGATTATCAGCAGCAGACCGAAGTTATTCGTTGAGGTGTTTCCAGCGAAAATTGCCTCCCGGAAATGTCCGATGGCGACACCGATGGAAAACAAAGAGATGTAGCCGACGACCGCTCCTCTAAAATCCAGTGAGCGCCAGAACGAAATAATCGCGACGATACCGATTGAGGCATCAGCGACGCCGATTTCAAATTGGAACGGACTGACCTGCCAGCCAATGCTCGATGCTGCAATGTGCGGGAAAAAGATGTGAAAGAAACCGGCCCACGTGTAGGCAATGCCGATCGACAGAAGGAGCCACCGCAATAGCCGCGCCGGGAAATAGACCGGGCTTTTGGTAGCGGCCGTTGCAACGAAAGCGCCGACGAAAACGATTGCGGGCAGATTGCCCAAAACAAAACTGATTGCTTCAGCCATCATCCCCGCCCCCATTTTGCTCAAGGCACTTTACGGCGCTGCGTGACCGGGGCAAGATTCAACCGCTCAACGACATCTGAAATCTTTCAACGGAGCCGCGCACGCGATTCCGAAACTGGTAAGCGTGCCTGCGGTGCAGTGTGGCACGACGATTGGTGCCACACCTCGGACGATGACCGCCCCATTACCTCGAAGGAGGAAGGTGGCGCCCCATCAACTCGTCTAACGGTGTCAATTCATATTCAGATGCGGAAGGGAGACCTGTACCTGACCCTTTGAAATTGAGGGTACCAGTCACCGCGCTATTCGCCGTCACTAGTCTCCCGAGGGTCAGCTCAAGCTGCTTTGTCAGCTCCGCAAACTCTTTTGACTGCGGGGCTGGCGCCTTCTCAAGTTCCGCGAGTTCTTTCGCGAACTTCTCGGCCTCGGCCTCGGCCGCCTTCTGCTGTTCTTGGGCAAGGGCAAGCCGTTGAGCGAGAACCGCCATCTCCCCTTTCACCCCCGTGATCTCGATATCCTTCCTAGCTACCTCCGCATCCTTCTTGGCCAGCTCGGCCGCCTTCCCGGCCACTTCCGCATCTTTTTTGGCGACTTCAGACTCGGCCTTATAGCCGCGCATAAACCAGCTTAGGGTCCAAGTCGTGCCTATCAGGGTGACGAGAAAGCCGCCCAGCCACAAAAATAGTGAAGGAGCGAGGGTGTAGAGCTTAACTGCGGTCTCAATGAATTCTTTGAACTGATCCATCACTGAACCATTCTCAAAATGAGGCCCCGGCTTTCACCAGGGCCTCGGGGCAGTATAGCCCTGAAATCTCTACCTCTTCTTCCGGCGCTTCGTCTTTTTCGCCGCCTTAGCTTTCTTTGCCTTCTTCGCCATTGAGCCCTCCATCAGGTTTGGCGAATCGGATTTTACAACAAAACTTGTGTGACGGCTTGCCCGGCCGTCCACAGGCAATGGGCCGCGCCCGTCGATTCGCGACTGTCCCAAACCCGACCGCCCGCTATGCGCGGCCTAAGAGCTGCGGCTTGTGGCATGTGCGGGGGCTGCGGAGGGAGCGTAGCGCGCGGCCGCGTTCGCTCGTGTCCCTGAGAGAGTTCATTCCGGCTTGATATTCGCGGCCTTGATGGTCGGCCACCATTTGTCGACTTCGGCCCGCTGGAACGCACCAAGCGATTCCGCGCTCTGCTGCGCGCGTGGCGGAACGACGGAGGATTGAGCCTCCAACCGCTTGCGAAGCTCAGGCTCGGCGAGGGCCTCAACGACGGCCGCATTGAGCTTGGCGACGATCTCCGTGGGCGTCCCCTTCGGAGCCCACAAGCCGTACCAAGTGGACACATAGAGACCCGGAATACCGGCCTCGTCCACCGTGGGGAGATCGGGCACCGACGGAAGCCGCGACTTCGCCGTCACGGCAAAGGGCCGTACCTGGCCGCTGCGATACATCTCCACAGAACCGCCCGAGAACTGGTCGAAGATCAAGGTGACGTGGCCGGCCAACACGTCACTGAACGCGGCTGCCCCGCTGCGATAGGGCACGATCTGCAGCGCAACGCCGGTCTTGTTCTCGAAGTAGACACTGGCGACATGCGCGATCGATCCGATCCCTGCCGTCGCAGCCGAAGCCTGCTTCGGATTTGCCTTCAACCAGGCGACCAGTTCCTTCAAGTTCGTAGCCGGCACATCCTTCTTGGTGACGATGACGGACGTGTTGGATGGCAATAACGCAATCGGCTCCAGGTCCTTCACGAGATCGTACTGAAGGTTGTAGAGCGCGCCATTGAAGACATGCGTGCCCAGGTGGCCAATGCCGATCGTATAACCGTCAGGCGCCGCGCGCACGACGCGTCCAACTCCAATCGAGCCCGCTGCACCGGCCACGTTCTCCACCAAGATGGGTTGGCCCAGTGACGTCTTCATCCGCTCGCCCAACAACCGCGCGAGCGTGTCCGCCGGTCCGCCGGCCGCAAACGGAACGACAATCGTGACCGGCTTCGATGGATAGGATTGTGCAGACGCCGGTGTGACACCCTGGAGTGCGGCCGCGCATGCGGCGGCCCACAGCAAATTCATCATCTCAATCGCCTCCCTGTGATACCGGCGCGCAACGGCCCGCATCGTCGTGGCCGCCCCTGCACGCCATCCTCCTGGGGGCCGATTGGATCAGTTTCTATTGCAGCGGTCATGCGAGACCGCCGAACGCGTCGCAATGTGGGCACGCCCCGGGGCCCGCTCGACCATATCGTGGGGCCCGATGCGAGACCGCGCTGACGACCACCTGCCCTTGGAAAACCTCTATAGCCATCAATATTAATGCTTGAAACATGAGTTTTGGGGGTCTAAGAAGCAAAAAGCGTCCTTGGTTCCAATTGCTCACCCATGATTACTGCGGCACAGCTACGCGCAGCGCGCGCGCTCATCGGCATCGACCAGCGCGAGCTTGCCGCGCAGTCTGGATTGTCGCTGCCGACCATCCAGCGCATGGAAGCCAGCGACGGCGTCATCCGGGGAAATGTCGACTCGCTGATGAAGCTCATAGCGGCACTCAATACCGCCGGTATCGAGCTGATCTCGGAGAATGCGACCAGCACCGGAGGTGGCCGCGGCGTCAGACTTAAAGGTGCGCCGCCATGACGCTGACATTGGCGCTGTCATGCATCGGCGCACTGCTCGCGGTCTCGGCGCTCGCAGTCGTCAACGGACGATCGCTCGTTGTGATGCGGATGGTCTATGGGGCGAGCCTGGCTGCATCGCTCGCCTTGCTCATTCTTGCAACGACACACCTGCTCGGCGCCAAGGCGCCGGTGACCGTGACGCTGCCGCTCGGCATCCCGTGGCTCGGTGCGCATTTCCGCATCGACGTGCTCGGCGCTTTCTTCCTCGTCGTGGTCGACCTCGGCGCCGCTGCGGCCAGTCTGTTTGCGCTCGGTTACGGCCGCCACGAGGAGGCACCGGAGCGGGTACTGCCGTTCTATCCGTTGTTCCTGGCGGGCATGAATCTCGTCGTGCTCGCCGCCGACGCCTTCAGCTTCCTGATTTCCTGGGAGTTCATGTCGCTCACCTCCTGGGCGCTGGTGATCGCGCACCACAGGGTGAAGGAGAACCTGCACGCTGGTTACGTTTATCTCGTCATGGCGAGCTTCGGCACGCTCGCCTTGCTGCTTGCGTTCGGCCTGCTGGCCGGTCCTGACGGTCACTACACCTTCGCGCAGATTCGCGACGGCGCGCTGTCCCCGATGGTCGCCGGGCTGGTGCTGATTCTGACGCTGATCGGCGCCGGGTCGAAGGCCGGTCTGGTGCCGCTGCATGCCTGGCTGCCGCTCGCGCATCCGGCGGCGCCGAGTCACGTCTCCGCATTGATGAGCGGCGTGATGACCAAGGTCGCGGTCTACGGATTCGTGCGCATCGTGCTGGATCTGGCCGGGCCGCCGGCGTGGTGGTGGAGCATGGTCGTGCTTGGGCTCGCGGGCATCACCTGCGTCATGGGCGTGCTCTATGCGCTGATGCAGCACGATCTCAAGCGCCTGCTCGCCTATCATACGGTGGAGAACATCGGGATCATCTTTATCGGACTCGGCTTGGCACTCGCCTTCAAGGCCCACGGCATGATGTCAGCGGCGGCGCTCGCGCTCACCGCCGGCCTTTTGCACGTATTCAACCACATGATCTTCAAGAGCCTGTTGTTCTTCGGCGCTGGCGCAGTACTGACCGCGACCGGCGAGCGCGACATGGAGCATCTCGGCGGCCTCATCCACCGCATGCCGCAGACGGCCTTTGTGTTCCTGGTCGGCTGCGCCGCCATCTCCGCATTGCCGCCGCTCAACGGCTTCGTCTCCGAGTGGCTGACGTTCCAGGCAATATTGCTGAGCCCACAACTGCCGTCCTGGGGGCTGAAATTCCTGGTTCCGGCGGTCGGCGCATTGCTGGCGATGTCGGCCGCGCTGGCCGCGGCCTGCTTTGTCAAAGCGTTCGGCGTGACGTTTCTCGGTCGTCCTCGAACTCCGGCCGCCGCGGATGCGCAAGAGACGGATCGCTTCTCGCTGGCGGCGATGTTCTGCTTCGCGGCGCTCTGTCTTGTCGCCGGCATCCTGCCGGGGCTCTTCATCGATACGATCGCGCCGGTGGCCGAAGCTTTGGTCGGCGAGCGCATGCCCGTGCAGCGCGGGGTGGAGTGGCTGTCGATCGTACCAATCGGCGAGAGCCGCAGCTCCTATAACGGGCTGCTGGTGTTCATGTTCATGCTGCTGTCGGGCTCGCTCGCGGCGTTCGCGATCCACCGGCTCGCCTCCGACAAGCTGCGCCGCGCGCCGGCGTGGGATTGCGGCTATCCAGACGCAAGCCCGGCCACGCAGTACACCGCCGATAGTTTCGCCCAGCCGATCCGCCGCGTTTTTGGAACCATGGTCTTTGGCGCACGCGAGCATGGCGAGATGCCGCCGCCCGGCGACACCCGTCCTGCACGTCTCATCGTCGTCGTGCGCGATCTCATCTGGGAGGCGCTCTATGTGCCGGTCGCGGCAAGCGTCTCGGCCATCTCGGAGCGGCTCAACCATCTCCAGTTCCTGACCATCCGCCAGTATCTCAGCCTCGTGTTTAGCGCGCTGGTCACGCTGCTTCTGGTGCTCGCGATATGGCCGTGATCCTCGATCTCGCCGTGCAGGGCGCGCAGATGCTCGTGGTGCTGTTGCTGGCGCCGCTCCTGACCGGCCTCGTGCGCAAGGTGAAGGCGCGGCTGCTGCGCCGGCGCGGTCCGCCGCTCGTCCAGCCCTATCGCGACCTCGTGCGGCTCATGCGCAAGGAGGTCGTACTCGCCGAGAACGCATCGTGGCTGTTCCGCGTCATTCCCTATCTCGTGTTCGCCGCTACCTGGGTCGCTGCGGCGCTGGTGCCGACGTTCCAGAGCGGGCTCCTGTTTAGCTGGTCGGCGGACCTGATCGCGATCATTGCGCTGCTCGGCAGCGCCCGTTTCTTCCTCGCGCTCGCCGGGCTCGACGTCGGGACCAGCTTCGGCGGCATCGGCTCGAGCCGGGAGGTGATGATCGCGTCGCTGGCCGAGCCCGCCATGCTGATGGTCGTGTTCACCCTGGCGCTGATCGCAGGCTCGACGCAGCTCTCGACCGTCGCTGCCTTCATGAGCTCAAGCGACGTCGGCTTACGCGTTTCGCTCGGGCTCTCGGTTTTCGCCCTTATCATGGTCGCGATCGCGGAGAATGCCCGCATTCCGGTCGACAATCCGGCGACCCACCTGGAATTGACCATGGTGCACGAGGCCATGGTGCTGGAATATTCGGGACGCCACCTCGCTTTGATCGATCTCGCGTCCGAGCTGAAACTTCTGCTCTATGTTTCCCTGATCGGCTGCGTGTTCGTGCCTTGGGGCATGGCCTCCGCGGGCTGGGGTGTGCAGGCGTTCGCCGTCGGCGTCCTCGCCTATCTAGCCAAGCTCGCCGTCGGCGGCTTCCTGCTGGCGTTGTTTGAAACCGCGATCGCCAAGATGCGCGTGTTCCGGGTGCCGGAATTCCTCGGCGCGGCGCTGATGCTCGGCCTCCTGGCGACGCTCCTGCTCTTCGTCTCGCGGAGCCTTTGAGATGCGCGGTTTCGCCTTCGATGTTGCTCATATGCTGGCCGGCGGGCTCGTGCTCGTGAGCTTCATGCAGCTCTATCAGGATCGGCTCTACGCCCTGCTCAACACGTTCGCGCTGCACGCGCTGGTGCTGGCGCTGTCGGTCGCCTGGCAGGCCTACATCCAGAATGCGCCGCACCTCTATGTTACCGCCGCGATCGCGCTCATATTCAAGGCGATCGTGATCCCGGTCGTGCTGCACCGGATCATCGTGCGGCTCGGCATCCACCGCGAGATCGAAAAGGTTGTCGGTGTCGGCCTGACCATGCTGTTCGGCATGGGCCTTGTCGCCCTGTCCATGGTGGTGATGCTGCGGATTACCGCGGACGCCGACCCGCTGGCGCGCGAGGACCTTGCCTTCGCTCTCTCGGTCGTCCTGCTCGGCCTCCTCCTGATGGTGACGCGGCGCAACGCCGTGAGCCAGGTCGTCGGTTTCATGTCGATCGAGAACGGCCTCGTGCTGGCCGCGACCGGCGCCAAGGGCATGCCGCTGGTGGTCGAGATCAGCATCGCATTCTCGATCCTGATCGCTTTCATCGTGATCGGAATCTTCCTGTTCCGCATCCGCGAGCGCTTCGACACCGTGGACGTGCAGGCGCTCGACCGATTCCGCGGAGACCGGTCATGACGATGCCGTTCGACGCCGTCATTGCCGTGCTGGTAATTCCGGCTGTCGCCGCGGCCACGCTCGCGGCGCTGCCCGGTTATCGGATCACGGCGCGCCTCAACGTGCTTGCGACGCTGCTCACGCTCCTCGCAGCGCTGTCGCTGTTGGTCGAGCGGCCGCCGGCCGGTCCCTATCTGATCGTCGACGATCTCAACATCGTGTTCATCGTGCTGACCACCTTTATCGCCTTCACCACCAGCGTGTTCAGCGCGACCTATATCGGACACGAGCTGGAGATCGGCCGGCTGACCCCGACGTTCCTGCGTTTCTATCACGCGATGTTCCAGATCCTGATGTTCGCGATGAACCTCGCGCTGGTCGCCAACAATATCGGGCTGATGTGGGTGGCGATCGAGCTGGCGACGCTGACCACCGTGCTGATGGTCGGCATCTACCGCACGCACGCGGCGCTGGAGGCGGCGTGGAAATATTTCATCCTTGGGAGCGTCGGGATCGCGCTCGCGCTGTTCGGCACCATCCTGATCTACATGGCGGCACGCCCGGTCATCGGCGAAGGGCTGCCGGCCATGGTTTGGTCCAACCTGGTCGCCCGCGGAGCCGACTTCGATCCGGCCCTGCTCAACGTCGCGTTCGTGTTCCTGCTGCTCGGTTACGGCACGAAGGTCGGTTTGGCGCCGCTGCATGCATGGCTGCCGGATGCCCATGCCGAGGGCCCGACGCCGATTTCGGCGGTGCTGTCAGGCCTGCTCCTCAACGTCGCGCTTTACGCGTTGCTACGGTTCAAGCTTCTGCTGGCGACGAACCCGAATGCCCTTGCAGCCGGACCGCTGATGATGACGATGGGGCTGATCTCGCTAATTTTCGCGAGCTTCATGCTGTACCGCCGGCGCGACATCAAGCGCATGTTCGCCTATTCGTCGATCGAGCACATGGGCATCATCACCTTTGCGTTCGGCATCGGCGGTCCGCTCGCGAATTTCGCCGGCCTCCTGCACATGACCATGCATTCGCTCACCAAGTCGGCAATCTTCTTCGCAGTCGGCCACATCGCCCAGGTCAAGGGCACCCAGCAGATCGCCGACATGGGCGGGCTTACGGTCACCAACCCGATGCTCGGTTGGGAACTCGTGCTCGGCGTCGTCGCTATCGCCGGCCTGCCGCCGCTCGGAATTTTCATGAGTGAGTTCCTGCTCGTCAGTTCGACCTTCGCACGTGAACCCTGGCTCGCCATTCTTCTCGTATTCGGAATCCTCGTTGGCCTCGGCGCGCTGTTCCTGCGGCTCAATACCATCGCGTTCGGCGAGCCGCGCGGTCCCAGCGGCAAAGCAACCGCCTCCTATGTGCCGATGTATGCCCATCTCGCGCTGGTATTCGTCGCCGGCATCTACCTGCCGCCGGCGGTGGTGGCGTGGTTCCAGAATGTGGCCAAGCTGCTCGGATAGACCGCCATGGCAACAGTGCGCGACTCGATTGCTCTGGGCCGGCGGGTCGACGCCCACCGCCCCTGCCCGCGTGTGGTGGTGACGGAAGATCAGTGGTGCGCAATCGCCTCTGAGCTTGCCGCCGGACGGGCAACGCTGCTCGGCCTTTGGGGCGAACCCGCGGCCGTGAACATGGCGGTGCTCCTGGAGCCTGCCGAACTCGCGGTGTTCACCGTCGAATGCGCCAACGGGCGGTTTCCATCGGTCGGCGCGCTGCATGCGCCTGCCATCCGGCTCGAGCGCGCCATCCACGATCTCTACGGGCTTGAGGCGCGCGGCGCAGTGGATACGCGGCCGTGGCTCGATCTCGGATTCTGGGATGTGCAGCACCCGCTGGGCGCCCCCACTGCAGCGACAACGCACCCGCCCTATCCGTTCCTGCCGACCGAGGGCAAGGGCCTGCATCAGATCCCCGTGGGGCCGGTGCATGCCGGCATCATCGAGCCCGGCCATTTCCGATTCACCGCCAATGGCGAGACCGTGGTGCGTCTCGAACAGCGCCTGGGCTATGCGCACAAGGGCATCGAGTCGCTGATGATGGGCGCTTCGCTGGAGAAGGCGGCGCGGCTTGCGGGCCGCACGTCGGGCGACAGCACGGTCGCCTATGCGCTGGCCTTCGCCCGCGCCGTCGAGGCCGCGCTCGAGACCGAGGTCCCGCAGCGCGCGCATGATCTGCGCGCGCTGATGGCGGAACTGGAGCGGCTCGCCAACCATTTCGGCGACATCGGCGCCATCTGCAACGACGCCTCGTTCTCGATCATTCACGCCCATTGCGGCATCCTGCGCGAGCGCACCTTGCGCACCGCCGAGGCTTGCTTCGGCCACCGGCTGATGATGGATCGGGTGGTGCCGGGAGGTGTCGCGACCGATCTGCGCCGAGTGCGGCATCGATCGCTTGCGCTGGCTCCTTGACAATGTGCGGCGACGGTTTCCGGAGTTGATCGAGATCTACGACAACACCGCTTCGCTGCAGGATCGGACTGTCACCACCGGCATTCTGACGCCCGCATTGGCGCAGCAATTCGGCGCCGGCGGCTATGTCGGCCGCGCCTCCGGCCGCGCCTTTGACGTCCGGCGCGCGTTCCCCTACCCGCCCTATGAGCAGCTCGCATTCGACGTGCCGGTGCTGAACGAAGGCGACGTCAATGCGCGCGTATGGGTGCGTATCCGCGAGGTCGAGCAGAGCATGGCCCTGATCGATCAGATCATCGCCCGGCTGTCGGCGGGCGCCATCCTCGCCGATGTCGACCCCCGGCGCGCCGGCACGCGGGAAGGTCTCGCGCTGACCGAGGGTTTTCGCGGCGACGTGCTGGCCTGGGTACGCATCGATGGCGACGGCACGATCGCCCGCTGCCACTTGCGCGATCCGTCGTGGTTCCAGTGGCCGCTGCTCGAAGCCGTCATCGAAGGCAACATCGTCGCCGACTTCCCGCTCTGCAACAAGTCGTTCAACTGCTCCTACTCCGGACACGATCTCTAGGGCTCGCCGCCATGCGCAGGATATTGTTCAAGAACCTGATCCGGACACCCGTCACGGACCCGGCGCCGGCGGCGGACGAGGCCGCGCTCGCCGAGCTTGCGCAACAGGTCGACCGCAGCGCGCGCCGGCGGCTCGGGCGCAGCTTGTCGATCCGCGAGATCGATGCCGGCTCCTGCAACGGCTGCGAATTGGAAATTCATGCACTCAGCAACGCGTTCTACGATCTGGAGCGTTTCGGCCTGCGTTTTGTTGCGTCGCCACGCCACGCCGACGTGTTGATGGTCACCGGCCCGGTGACGAAGAACATGCGCGAGGCGCTGGAGCGCACCTACCGCGCCACGCCGGATCCGAAATGGGTGGTGGCGATCGGCGACTGCGCCGCCAACGGTGGCATCTTTGCGGGCAGCTATGCCTGCGTGGGAGGTGTGTCGGACGTCGTACCCGTCGATCTCCACATCCGCGGCTGCCCGCCTTCACCAAACGACATTCTAAAGGGACTGGTTGCGCTACTGGATAACTGAGCGGGACCGCCGAGCGTCCGGCACCACGCCACTGGCCCAAAATTTAGAGGCCTCAGCTTTCGCTGAGGCCTCGGGGCAGCATAGCCCTACAAATCTACAACTACTTCTTCGCGCGCTTCTTCGCCTTCTTCTTCTTCGCCTTCTTTGCCTTCTTCGCCATGATAACCCTCCGTTGCTTGGTTCTGGCGAATCAGGAGTTTACAGGCACCACGCCAGTTTAACCAAAACTATCCACAGCGGATTTGCATCGCCTCTCCGGCGCGGCCACGTCTGCCGCCAGCGCATCGGTCGCAGCTAGGCCGCTTGCCCTGCCGCGTCGAACCCCGCGATGCGGCCGAAGGTTGCCGCCCGGCAGATGCCATGCTGCCCGAAACCGCCTGCGGAATCGCCGCAGGCATAGAGCCCGGGGATGACCTTGCCGTGCAGGTCGACGACCTGCGCCTTGGTGTTGATGCGGATGCCGGTATAGGTGTCGTGAATGCACGGCGTGTGCCAGGCGGCGTAGAACGGCGGCGTGGCAATCTTGTGCAGCGGCTTCGGCTTCTTGAAATCCGCGTCGGCACCGGCATCGACGAATGCGTTGTATCGCTCCACGGTGCCCCGCAGCGCCGCCGGCGGCATCGGCCGCCACTGGTAGTCATTGGCGATTTTCTTCGCCAGCTCCTCGATCGTGTCCGCACTGAAGAAGTAGCCTTCGGGGTCGACGTAAGGTGGTTTGACCTGCCATTTCTCTCGCGCGACGGCGCTGGAGTCGAAGATCGCCCAGATCGGACCGCCGCCGTTCATTTTCTTCGGATCGCCGGTCCAGGCCAGCGCCGCGGCCAGATAGTCGTAGTCGCGCTGGCCTGCCATCTCGTCGTGGAAGCGCAGGCCGGTCTCCTTCACCAGGATCAGGTTCTGATAGTCGCGTACCGCAAGTCCGACGGCACGGGCCCGGAACATGTGCGGGGCGTCCGGATGGATCACGGTCGCGGCGCCGTTGGACTTCGCGCCCATACGGCCCTTGTTCAGCATGTTGTCGTCTTCGGTGGTCTGGCAGGCGGTCGCGCCGAGCGCGGCGCCGACCTGCATGGCGGCGATCTCGCCGTCGGCGGTGCGCTTCGACCAGCCCGAGTTCTCCGCCTGGTATTCGTCGGTCAGGCGCACGTCGAACATGGTGCGGAACTCGACATTGTCGGCACAGCCGCCGCTGGCGACGATCACGCCTTTGCGGGCGCGGATGTTGATCGACTTGCCGGTCGGCTTGAACCAGTCGTCGACTTCGATGGCGGTGACCCCGACGATGCGGCCGGAGAACTGCTGTTCCCGGTGGATCGTCGTCATCCGTTGCCGGAGCATGATGTCGATACCCATCTGCCGGGCCGTCTGTGCCAACGGGCGCACGAAGCCCGAGCCGCGCATCGGATTGGTGGCCTCCTTCGGCCACGCGAAGCAATTGAGCCGCGTGCGCGAGCGGTCGAGCCGGTCCGGCTTCGGCCGGTAGGCTTCCCACTTCACGCCGTGCTTTTCGAGCCAGGCGAACATGTCGAGATTGTCGTCGGCATAGGTGCGGACCAGCGCGCGATCGCTGAACCGGCCCATCGGCATCTCGGGGCGCGCCCAATCGGCAAAGACGAGGTCGGGCGTGTCCTGCATGCCGATCGCCTGCTGCATCCGATTGCCGCCGCCGATATACAAGCCGCCGAAGCTCATCATGGCACGACCGCCGATGTCGAAATTCATTTCGACGACGATCACGGATGCGCCCTTTTCACGCGCCGCGATCGCGGCGGGCAGTCCGCCCGCGCCGGCGCCGATGACGACCACGTCGGCTTCGCGATCCCAGGTGATGTCGGCGGCCTGCGCCGCCTGCGTGGGTATTGCTGCTGCAACGGCGCCGGCCGCCGCGCCGGACGTGAGAAAGCGACGCCTGCTCAATGACGCTGCCGCGTCGCCGCTGCGACTGCGGACGGTCCTGTCCCGTCGTCGATTTTGACAATTGAGCCTCCCTCGCATTGCCGACTGTTTGAGCGTCGGCTTCGAGGGAAGCTTATGGGCCGGCGTCCACGCTGGCAATCAGGCCGGACAGGCGCCGGCGTGCAGCCGCCGCATTCGCAGTCACCGTGCTTGCCCGCCCATGTCGATCCGGACAGAGCCGCCAAGCTTCACGCAGGTGTCCGTGCCCTTCACCTGGACGAAGCCCTCGCCGTACTGCGCGCAAGGATTGGCAACGACCGGCGCGGCTTTCTTCTTCGGCTGCGCGTTCTTCTGCTGCTCGGCCGCCATCGCCAGGCTCGGCAGCAGCGCGACAATGAGGACCAGTTTTCTCATCAGCCCTTCGCAGCGCGTTATTTTGCGGTCTGCTCGATCCAGTCCACGAACTGGGCGACGCGGGTATAGACGCCGAACAGGCCCTGCTCCGCCATGCCGCATCCGGCTTCCGACCAACTGGTCAAGCCGACCTGGATGAACTGCCCGCGCGATATCTCGGCAAACAGCGGACCGCCGCTGTCGCCGACGCAGGTGTCCATGCGGGTCGCGAGCTTGCCCGTGCAGATCATGTTTTCGGTGATGACACGCTCCTGCGGCGAGCTGTTCAGAAGCTTGCGCATCTGGTTGACGGTCTCTTCCGACAGCGAGAGCTTCGCCCGCAGCCCGGCCACCTGATTTTCAAACCACTGATCCCGGCGCCAGGCCAGGACGTTGGCATTGCAAGTGCCCGCATCGAGGATATCGAGCTTCACCTCCATCAGCGCCTTCGGAAATTCCCCTTCTTCGTTCTCGCCCCACCCCGCTGCTGTCACCGCCTTCCCCGGAACGCCGAAGTCCTTCTCGGTCGCCGGCGTCGCAAGCGTGATGATTGAGGTGCGGCCGGGCGCCGGCGCTTCGGCAAGCTCGAGAAGCGCAATGTCGTTGTCCGGACTTTCCTCCACCTCATATTTCGGGTGGACGATGATGCGGCGTACCTTGATGCGCTGGCCGCCTTTGAACTCGTTCGACCCGACATAGACGTTGATGTCCTCCGGCTTGCGGGCGCGCGGCGGTTGCTCGTTGAGCTCATACGCGCAATGCGCGGCGGTCAGCACCCAGCGTTGCCGGATCATCGAGCCGCCGCAGAAGTGCGCGCCGTGGATGCCGGCCTCGGTCTGCTTCGCGCTGGCCTTGAAGATCGACACCATGAAGGGATAGGCGCCCTTCTTGGCGACGTCGCCGAAATAGATCTTCTTCTTGGCTCCGGTCGAATCCTGCTTGGTGGCGGGCGCCTGCGCCTGCAGCGCGGAGATCGGCAGCGCGATCGCGAGCATCGCACCCACGAAACCGATAACGCATCGAAGCGGCGTGATGCCAGGATTGTTGGAGGTCATGATCGGTTCTCCCTTCGCGCTGCGCCGCGGGCGTTCCGCGCCGGACGCAGCAAGCACAGAGGCCCATCCCGACAATGGCACTGTTGCAGACGCTATCGCCTTGCTAGCCGGATTGACAAGGCGCTTTCAAGGCAACGCCAAGCGCGGTGCGCTACGCTGCTTTTCGAGCTTCCGAAAAGCCGATGCCCATCGTCGACACCGGCTTAAGCGGCCGGCTCGACGACAGGCATCATAACTTAAGTCAAATTTGCGCTCGATGTGGCGGACAGATGTCCGTCGCGATCAGCGGCCCGGAATCTTGTTGCTGCGCGCCGCAGGGCTGCTGCGGTTCGCCGAACGATAGCAGGTGGTCGAGCCACAGGCCCAGCCGACCGGGCAGCAGCCGCTGATGCGGCCAGGGCACCAGTAAGCGCCGCGCCGGCAGTACTGCACGTTCTCGACGATGTTCTGAGCTTGCGAGAGCTTCGATCAATCCGCTGCTGCCGGGGAACGCCGACGCCGATCCGGCGGTGAACGCCGTAGCGCAAACCACTCCCAATGCGAGCACAAGCTTTCTCATGGTAATCTTCCCTCGTTTGATGTCGCGCACGATGCCCCGCCGCGCCATGATTATGCGTCGCCGCTGTGTTTCCGGCAATATCTTCACCCCGCTTTTGGCCAACTTCTGCGCCGCGCATGCCGCGGTGCACGCGCTGACCGCATTCTGCTGAACGGCCATTCATACAGGCCATCTCGCGATCGAGTTTGGCGTCACAGGCGACGATTTTTGCAGCGACTTTCCATACGAGCGCGCGTCGCCCCGGCCGGCACCGCCCGCTATCCAGATGGAACCTGAATTGATGCAGGTGTCCCGGGCGGCAGCGCGTGCGGACTGACCTCGACAAGGCCGTTCCTGATTCGCACCGGATAGGTCGCGAGCTTTTCGGTGAACGGCGGCGGCGCACGCCCATCCGACAGACGATACTGCCAACCGTGCCAGGGACAGGTCACACAGCCATCGATGATACGGCCCTCGCCGATCGGCCCGTTCTGATGCGAGCACAGATTGGACAGCGCGCCGATCTCGTTGCCGTCGCGGAACACCGCGATGCGTTCGCCGCCCGGCGCGGAAACGATCAGCGCGCACTTGTCCGGTATCGATCCTGGCACGCCGGCGACGATCCACCCGTCATTTCCCGCAGGCGTGCCGCGATCGCCCGCGCGCTCGCGCCAGCCGGCCACGAGATGCAACACCGTCACCACCGCGAAGCCCGCGATGAGCATCAGCGGGATCGTCGGATTGCGATCGTATTGCATGATGCCGAGCGCGACATGCAATACGACGAGTCCATACGCGGCATAGATCGTCATGTGCAGCCATTTCCAGGCCGGCGGCGAGAGAAACGAGAGCCAGAAGTCGTGGCTGGTGGATGCCAGCAGAAACAGCAGCAGCAGCGCGGCAAAGCCGATCACTTTGAACGGAAAGCCGATGAACTTTCCGTAGTCGGACCATTTGGTCAGTTCGGCAATGAGGTTCGGCAAGTTGCCCTGCGCCTCGTACCATTCGATCATGAACCACGCGTGCAGGAGCGCGATCGCAAACGTCAGCACGCCGAAGTGGCGGCGGTTGAACAGGAGCTTGCGAAACCAGGGATTGAGCCTCGCCAGCGGCCCGATCGACAGGATGATGGTCAGCATCAAAAACGCGCAGCTGCCAAACGCACGGATGCGCACGTCGATCGCTGCCGGAAGGTCCTTCGGCGGCTCGATCCGATAGCTGATGCCGATGAAGGCCAATATATAGAGTGTGACTCCCGCGAGCAGGACGCCGTCATAGATGTACTTCTCGCGGCTCCATTGGACCGCCTTGAACCCGACACTCATCGCTGTTCCTCGGCCGCGGCCGGCGGCGCCGGCGGCGGCGCCGCATCACCAGCGACAGGGTCAGCCCGAGCCCGACCAGCAATGCCAGCACCGGCCAGAGCATGCGATGGGCGGTCCGGTGCGCGCGCCTCATCGCGGACGCCGTGATTGCAGCCAACGGGAGAGCACGAGCGGCCACAAGGCGGTTGCGGCCGGCAACAAAAGGATGCGCGCGCCGACCGTCACCGGCGCGCTTTGCACCGCCGTCACCCCGAAGGTGACGAAGGCCAGGCCGGTCACGAGGCCCGCTGCCACGTACAAGGCCAGTCCGATCGCGAAAGTCGTGGCAATTGCATCCATTCGCCGCCGAAGATCGATGACATCGCCCGCCGTGACAAGGCCTCGGCCGCGCTCAGACAAAATCAATACGGGGAAATGTCGCGCAAGGATGCGCATGCTCAGCGCGCTTTTGCCCAAATCTGCGGATAACTACAGCTTCCCAAGCGATCCAGGTTCTGGCAATCCCTTCCGATCGCGACGTCACGAGGTCCCCGATGTCTCCCCGTTTCCTCGCCTGCCTTGCCGCCGCAATTTGTGTTTTGACGACGAACGCTGCCCTTGCCGCACCGGCGGGCAAGTCGCGCAACTACGACAACACGGTTCAGACCGTCGATCCGGTCGGCCGCTTCTTCGGCTATAGCAGTTCGCCCGTCGGCCGCTCGACCGTGAGCTACCCGGGCAATCACCGGCCCGGCACCATCATCATCAATACGCGGGAGCGGCGGCTCTATCTGGTGCTCGGCAACGGCCAGGCATTGCGCTACGGCATCGGCGTCGGTCGCGACGGCATGACCTGGGCCGGCACCACGCGGGTGTCGGCGAAGCGCGAATGGCCGGGCTGGACGCCGCCCGAACAGATGCGGCGGCGGCAACCCGGGCTGCCACGCCACATGCCGGGTGGCCCCGACAATCCGCTCGGCGCGCGCGCGCTCTATCTCGGATCGTCGCTCTACCGGATCCACGGCTCGAACGAGCCTGAGACCATCGGACAGGCCGTGTCGTCGGGCTGCTTCCGGCTGACCAATGATGACGTGATCGACCTCTACAATCGCGTCCCGGTCGGCGCGACAGTGATTGTCACGCGCTGACAGAGGTCAGCGCGTCAGCCCCTTGCCGGCGAGCTCGTCGAGATAGTCCTGCCAGTTGGGTCGCGGTCGCGGCCGAGCTCGTGCAGGTACTCCCAACTAAAGATGCCGGTGGAGTGCATGTCGTCGAACACCAGCCGCACCGCGTAGTTGCCGATCGGATTGACCTCAAGGATCGCGACGTTCTGCTTGCCGGCAACGGTCTTGCGTTCGTCCGGCGAGTGGCCTTGCACTTCCGCGCTCGGGCTGCGCACCCGCAGATATTCGGCGCTGAGATCGAACGCCTCGCCGGTATCGAACGCGATCGTCAGCGTCCTGCGATCCTTGTGCAGTCGCAGTTCCGTCGGCCATGGCTTTGTCGACCCAGACTTGGGCGAGCCGTTGCTCACATCGCGTCTCCTGCCCTGCCCTCATAGCCTGCCGGAGCGGGCGCCGCCATCTCGGAAAACGAAACGGCCCCGGGCGAGCCCGGGGCCGTTGAGGTTCATGCGGCCGCAGCGATCAATTGGTCGCGCGGTAGCCGAGCCCGTGGTTGGCCTGGCGCTCCGCCGGCGGCTCGACATGGAAGTCGATCACGCAGACGCCGCCCTTCTTGAGCACATCGACGCCCTTGGCGATCGCAGCCTTGGCATCGGCCTGGCTGGTGACCGGCCCGATACCGACCGCGCCCTGCGCTTCAGCGAACTTCGCGATGCTCGGCACCGGATCCTCCATGCGCAGGCCGATCCAGCGGTTCTTCGGCTCGCGGCCGCGATCGCGCGCGACGTGGTCCTGATGGAGTTCGTCGTTGAAGTAGGAGCGGTTGTTGTTGACGATCACCAGCAGCGGAATGCGGTGCTTCACGGCGCTCCAGATCGCGGTCGCGCCCATGCAGAAGTCGCCGTCGCCCAGCATCGTGATCGCATAGCGGTCCGGGAACTTGTGATGCAGCGCGAGCGCGGAACCGACCGAGATGCCGGGGCCTGAACCGAGGCCGCCGCCGCCGTCCTTGCCGAGATAGGACATGCCGCTCTGGAACGGCCAGATCTCGGTCGGCCAGCCGCGACCGAGCGTGCAGAACGTCACGTTCTCCGGATCGTTGAACTGGTCGCGCAGCGACTGGGCGATGACCTCCATGGTCAGCGCGCCGTTCGCATCCTTCTTCTTCTTAATCAGCTTGGCCTTCCACGGATCCTTACGGCCCTCGCCCAGCGCCGCGTTGAGCTCGGCGACCATCACGTCGGTGGTCGTTGCCGAGAACACGTCGGACGGCGGCAGCTCCTGGTACTCCATGTTGGCGCCGTTATGCAGGGTCTGGTCGAGCGTGCAGCTGATGATCTTTGCCTTCACCGCTCCGATGCTCTTGGCCTGACGCAGCGCGCCGCCGAGGTCCATCCAGTCGAGCGAGAGGATGACGTCAGCCTCGCACATCAGTTCGCGCGCTTCCTTGACGATCGCGTTGAACGGCTCGGTGAAGTGGTGCGGATTGTCGCTCGGGAACATCGCGCCTTGCTTGAGGTCGGTGAACACGACCGCGCCGAGCCGTTCGGCGAGGCGGATGCGCGGCTGCCAATACTCGTCCCGGCGCGAGCCACGGCCGAGCAGGATGAGCGGCTTCTTGGCGTTCTTGAGGAGCGCGACGGCCTGGTCCAGCGCCTCCTTCGACGGCCGCGGCGGTTGCGGCGCCTGGTAACGCTTCACGTCCGGAATTTCCGGCTCCTTGTCGAGCTTGGTTTCCTGGAAGCCGGCGTCGAGACAGACATACACCGGCGCGGTCGGCGCCGCGCGGGTGATCATGTTCGCGCGCATCATGGCTTCGACCAGCGCTGGGCCCGAGGTCGGCTGATCGTCCCATTTGACGAGCGAGCGGATATAGGCGCCGTTGTCGCGCGACGTGTGAATCCAGTCGATCCACGGGCGGCGCTTCTCGGACGCCACCGGCCCGGTTGCACCCAGCATGAGCATCGGTGCGCGGTCGCACCACGCATTGAAGATACCCATCATGCCGTGCAGCAGCCCGACGTTGCTGTGCAGGACGCAGGCCATCGGCTCGCCGGTCGCCTTGGCATAGCCGTGGGCGATCGCAACGGAATGATCTTCGTGCAGGCAGAGAATGATGCCGGGATTTTCGTTGCCGAGGTGGTTAACCAGGCTGTCGTGAAATCCGCGATAGCTCGCCCCTGGGTTGAGGCTTATAAAAGGGATATTAAAACGGCGCAGCATCTGCGCGGCGATATCGCTTCCCCAAGCGACTTTATCGTCGGGTTTGCCTTCAATCCGATCCAACTTCATTTCTTCTCTCTCTTTCCTCTTGTCTGATGGTGTAGCTGGCTGCGGTCATTCGGCGCAGGCGCCGCCGGACCACCAATTGTGCATTTTCATCGACCCATTCGGCCCGGCTGGCGCGCAGGTAAACCCGTCGCGACCGCTGGTATGCCACTATGGTTCCGTCGACGACCATGCGTCATTGCGTACAGTCGCGCCCATAAAAGAAACGACTTTCGCATGACGCGATCTTCTGCTTACATCCCTTCAAAATCCGGGGGTTGGCTACCATGCTTTGGCGGCCCGCACTAGTGCGGCCCATTTGCATGTTGCGAGGATAAGGCGTTGGGGACGGGAGGAAATCTAGGCCGTCGCATTGGATCGCGAGCCTGGCTGCAAGTCGTGGGAGGCTGCAGCATGACGATCCGCTATCTTGAACTTCCATCGTTGAGAGGCGTGCGCAGGGTCACCTTGCGCTAATCGGCATGAAGCATACGGCTCCTGAGCCGTAGGAATTGGGTTGGGGTAACGCATCATGGACGCGATCACTGGCGAAATTGCCTTCATGGCAACCGCTGCTGGCAAGGCGTTTCTGATCCTGATGGATCCGGGACGCCTGATGTATTTGGGGGCGGGCTGCATCATGGGCCTCGTGCTGGGGATCGTGCCTGGCATCGGCGGCCTTGCCGGAACGGCGATGCTGCTGCCGTTCACTTTCAACATGGATCCCTACTCGGCCTTTGCGCTTCTGCTCGGGCTGGGTTCGACGACCGCAACCGGTGATCCCATCCCGGCGGTGCTCTTCGGCGTTCCCGGAGGTGCCGCGTCCGCGGCGACCGTCTTGGATGGATTCCCGATGGCCAAGAAAGGAGAAGCCGGTCGAGCGCTAAGCGCCTGTTACATGTCGTCGATGATGGGCGGCATTTTCGGCGCGTGTCTGCTCGCCGTCTCGATCCCGATTCTGCGTCCCGTCATGCTCTTCCTGGGATCGCCGGAGCTGCTGGCGTTCGCCGTCTTGGGCATATCGATGGTGGCGTTGCTGTCAGGCAACGCCCCCCTGCGCGGACTGGCCGCCGGCTGTCTCGGCATCATGATCGCGATGATCGGGACCGATCCGCAATCCGGAACGCTGCGCTGGACGTTCAACAGCCTTTATCTGTGGGACGGGCTGCCGTTGACGCCGCTGCTGTTGGGTATCTTCGCTCTACCAGAGCTTTGTGACCTCTTGATCACACGGCAGGCGATCGCTGCCGGCGTTAGCAACGCCGACATCTACAAGGGCCAATGGCAGGGCGTGAAGGATTGCTTCCAGCATTGGTGGCTGATCGTTCGGTGCTCGTGGATCGGCGGCGGCATTGGTTCGATCCCGGGCATCAGCGCCTCGGTCGTCGACTGGCTGGCCTACGGTCACGCGCTCAAGACCGAGAAAGGCGCCGCACTGACCTTCGGCAAAGGCGACGTGCGCGGCGTCATTGCGTCGGAGAGTTCGAACAACGCCAAGGAAGGCGGCGCACTGGTGCCGACCATCGCCTTCGGTGTGCCGGGCAGCGCCACCATGGCGATCCTGCTCGGTGCATTCCTGATCCACGGGCTCGTCCCGGGCCCGGACATGCTGCACAAGAACCTCGACATCACCTATTCGATGGTTTGGTCGGTGGCGCTTGCCAACATCCTCGGCGCCGGCATGGCCTATGCGTTCAGCCCGCAATTCGCCAAGCTTGCGACGCTGCGCTTCAGCCTGATCCTGCCCGCGGTGATGGGCATCATCTATATCGGTGCGTTCGAGGCCACCCGGCAGTGGGGCGACCTCTACGCGCTGTTGTTCTTCGGCCTCGTCGGCTGGTGCATGAAGATGTTCAAGTGGCCGCGGCCGCCGCTCATCCTCGGCGCGGTGCTCGGCGACACGATCGAGCGGTACTTGTTCATCTCGGTCGAGCGCTATGGCATCAGCTGGTTCGCACGGCCGGTCGTTGCGATCCTCTTCATCATGGCAATCATCGGCCTCGTGCGACCGATGATCCAGGACATCAAGAGCCAGGGTGGCGTGGTCCGGATGTCCAGGAACTACCAGGCGCCGATTTTCCGTTCCCAGCAGCTGTTTACCGTTTTCATCCTGGCCATCCTGACGTCGATGGTGGTGATGGCGCTGCAATGGGACTTCAGCGCCAAGATCGTGCCGCTGGTCGTCGGCGGCGTCGGCGTAACCGTGTGCGTGTTGAGCCTGCTCAACGACATGTGCCGCAAGCCCGCGCTGGCGTCCTCCGAAAGTCTCGCGGATGCGGTCCAGCACGAGGTTGAGCAGAAGATCCACATGGATATCGCATCCGACACGGAGCATCTGCCGACCGAAGTCATCATCAAACGAGCCGCCAGATTCTTCGGCTACCTGGTGGCGTTCATGGGTGTCATGGCCGTCATCGGACTGGTGCCCACGGTCGGGATCTTCGTGATCTTCTTCATGCGCTACGAGAACAAGGAACCGTGGAAGCTGACCATCATCTACGCGATGGTGTTGGTGTTCTCGATCACCTTCGTGTTCGACAACATCATGGCGATCCCCTGGCCGCCGACCCTGATCGCGCAGTGGTTCCCGGCTCTGAAGTTCTTGCCATCGATCTAACCGACGACGGTCCGGCCCTAGCGGCCGGACCGGTCACAACCAACGTCTCGAAAAGGCCCGGAAGGGAATTGGTATGAACATCAACTTCTCGCAGTTTGCGATCCAGTGCGCGGCCATGGGCCTTTGGGTGCTAATGGCGGCAGGCCTCTATGCGATCATCGGGAAAAGCTGGTCGGACAAGTATTACCCCGGCTTGCTCGACATCGAAGCGGAAGGCGCAAGCCAGGCGCCCGGGCCGGTGGGGGACGACGTACCAAGAAGGCCTAGGCGTCCGATCAAATCTGAGACAGGCGGCGCGGTCGTATCGGCCGCGCCGCCTTTTTTGTTGCCTGCTTATTGCTTGCCGCTGCTGAGCCGCCGGTACGCAGCGACAATGTCGGGCGTCGCACCCGCCGCCAGCTCTTTCATCATCGATTCCAGCAATCCGCCTTCGAGCGGCGCGCCGATCGGCTGATCGATGCGCGCCGCCTCGGCGCGGTAGTCGTTGTCGTCGCACATCTCGATGAACGCCCTGCGCAGCACGGCGATCCGGTCCGGTGGAATGCCAGGCGGCCCGACCAGCGGCAATCCGAAATTCTCCAGCGCCAGGGCCAGCGTGAGCAGCGGCCATTGGCTTGATGGCAGCACGTCGCGCACCAGCGGAATTCCGGACAATGTCGGCTTGTTCTGGAGGATCGGGATGACGACCTTGTTCTTGATGAGGTCCTGGCGGCGGGCGAAGGAATCCTCCACCGTGAAGACGCCGTCGATCTCGCCCTGTTCAAGCGCAAGCAGGACGCGCGCGGTCGAGACGTAGCCGAAGATCACCTTGATCGGCGCGCCATGACCCGCCAGCAAGGTCGGGATCATACCGGTCGGCGTGGTGCTGCCGAGCGACCCGAAGCTCAACGTCTTCGGATGGGATTTGAGATCGTCGAAACTCCTGATCCCGGTGCTCGAGCGCACCCACACCATCGAGTTCACCGCGCCGGGACTGCCGACATAGGCGAACTGCGTTGAATTGTAGGTCGCGCCCGGATTCTTCACGATGCCTTCGACGAACCACGAGCGGCCGGGAACGGCGAGCGTCAGCCCGTCGGGCGCCACGCGCCGGCCGACATGGTTTGCGGCGACGAGGCCGGCCGCCCCTTCCATGTTCTGGATCACGAGGCCGGGCTGCCCCGGAATGAACCGCACCAGGTGCCGCGCCACCATACGCGCCGTCGTATCGACGCCGCCGCCCGGCGCGAAGCCGACGATCACCGTGAGGGTCTTGCCCTGGTAGAAGTCGTCCGCGCGTGCGGCGCGCGGTGCACCGCCGGCGAGCACGGCCGACAGCGCCCCGAAACCGGAGAGCACGCGCCGGCGCGAGGGACGAAACATCATAGCGGCGGGCCGCTATTCGGCGGCCTGCATCGCCACGCCTGACGTGTGGACCGCCGCGTCCATGTCCGACAGGTCGGGCAGCCCGTAATGCAGGAGTTCCATGCTCTCGCTGGCGCGCAACGTCGCCGTCTCGCCGCTCTCCAGGAATACGCAGGTATACTTCTGGAGCGGCTTGCCTTCGCATTGGCCGGCGCCGGACATCACCAGATAGACGCCGCGCCCGGCGACCGTGTGGCTCACGCCCGC
>CAWKMR010000044.1:0-116721 GCA_963850705.1 uncultured Alphaproteobacteria bacterium
AGCAGCGCGTCGGACTTTTCGATGCCGGCGATGGTCGCGTTGAACAGATAGCTGGCGCGGCCCCAGGCCGGATCGATCGCCGAGCCGTCCTGCCGGCAATCGAGATTGGTCACGCCGAGCCGCGTCATCAGGTCCTTGAGCGCGAAGATCTCCTCGGTCGGCGGCAAGGTCGCCGACGATGGCGCCGATCCGCTCCTTGCGCGTCGCTCTTCAGCTTGGCGGCGATCGCCTCGAACGCCGCCGGCCAGGTCGTCGGCGCGCAGCCGGCCGTCCTCGCGGATGTAGGGCTGGTCGAGCCGCTGCGTGCGCAGGCCGTCGACGACGTGGCGGGTCTTGTCGGAAATCCACTCCTCGTTCACGTCGTCGTTGACGCGCGGCAGGATGCGCATCACCTCGCGGCCGCGGGTGTCGATGCGGATCGCCGAGCCGAGCGCGTCCATCACGTCGACCGACTTCGGTCTTCGTGAGCTCCCACGGCCGCGCCGCGAACGCATAGGGCTTCGAGGTCAGCGCGCCGACCGGGCAGAGATCGACCACGTTGCCCTGCAGCTCCGAGGTCATCGCCTGCTCGAGATAGGTGGTGATCTCCATGTCCTCGCCGCGGCCGATGGCGCCGAGCTCGGGCACGCCGGCGACTTCGGTCATGAAGCGGATGCAGCGCGTGCAATGGATGCAGCGCGTCATGATGGTCTTCACCAGCGCGCCGACATACTTGTCCTCGACCGCGCGCTTGTTCTCCTGATAGCGGCTGGAGTCGACGCCGTAGGCCATCGCCTGGTCCTGCAGGTCGCACTCGCCGCCCTGGTCGCAGATCGGGCAGTCGAGCGGATGGTTGATCAGCAGGAATTCCATCACGCCTTCGCGCGCCTTCTTCACCATCGGCGTGCGGGTGTTGAGGATCTTCGGCGTGCCGTCGCGGTTCGGCGGCAGATCCTTCACGCCCATGGCGCAGGACGCCTGCGGCTTCGGCATGCCGACGACCTCGATCAGGCACATGCGGCAGTTGCCGGCGATCGAGAGCCGCTCATGGAAACAGAAGCGCGGGATTTCCGCGCCCGCGGCCTCGCAGGCCTGGAGCAGCGTGTACTCCGGCGGGACGTCGATCTCGTGTCCGTCAACGATAAGCTTGGTCATGCACCTTTCGTTCTTGCGACGTGGTCGCGCATGCAACGGCGCGATCTATCAATCGTGTTGATGAGCCGAGATGAGGTGTGAACGCCGGCACAGGGCAACCTCGATTGTCGCATTGAAAGGATGACTGTCATCGCGTCCTACCTCGCCCGCCTTTCGAGGCGGTGGCGAGATGCCAGAGCGCCATCGCCGGGAACAGGGTCAGCACCGGATAGATCGTGAGCAGCATCGATGTAGAGGTTGGAATTGCGAACCGGCATGAAATGCGGCCACAGCATCAGCGCGATCAGCGCCGCCAGCGGCAGGCAGAAGAAGACCGGCGCCAGGATGCCCAGGCGCGCGCGCGTCGCCGCCATGCAATAGGCGATGCAGGCGATCAGCGCCGCGACCGCCGGCAGGAAGCGCGCCGACCCAGGTCGAGCGGGGCGGAAGCCGCGCCGGCGCTGAAGCCGATCACCGACAGGATCGCGATGCCCGAGCACGACGACGGCGCCGATGAGATACCAGAGCGTCATGCCGGCACCTTTTCGTGTTCGTCCGACAGGTGCGGCATGGCGGGTGTATTCGTCGATCCGCCGCTCGATCTCCGGGCGGAAGTGGCGCAGCAGTCCCTGCACCGGCCAGGCCGCGCCGTCGCCGAACGCGCAGATGGTGTGGCCCTCGATCTGCTGGGTGACCTGCATCAGCGCGTCGATCTCGCTCTTCTGCGCCCTGCCCTCGGCCATGCGCGTGAGCACGCGCCACATCCAGCCCATGCCTTCGCGGCACGGCGTGCACTGGCCGCAGCTCTCGTGCTTGTAGAAATAGGAGATGCGCGCCATCGCCTTCACGATGTCGGCGGACTTGTCCATCACGATCACGGCGGCGGTGCCGAGCGCGGATTTCTTGTCGCGGCAGCCGTCGAAATCCATCAGCAGCGTGTCGCACTGGTCGGGCCCGGCGGGAATGAGCGGCATCGACGAGCCGCCGGGGATCACCGCCAGCAGATTGTCCCAGCCGCCGCGCACGCCGCCGGCATGGCGCTCGATCAGCTCGCGCAGCGGGATGCCCATCTCCTCTTCGACATTGCACGGCCGCTCGACATGGCCGGAGATGCAATAGAGCTTGGTGCCGGTGTTGTTCGCCCGGCCGATGCCGGCGAACCACGCCGCGCCGCGGCGCAGGATGTCCGGCACCTGCGCGATGGTCTCGACATTGTTGACGGTGGTCGGGCAGCCGTAGAGGCCCATGTTGGCCGGGAACGGCGGCTTGAGCCGCGGCTGGCCCTTCTTGCCTTCCAGGCTTTCGAGCAGCGCGGTCTCCTCGCCGCAGATATAGGCGCCGGCGCCGTGGTGGACGATAGAGGTCGAAGTCCCAGCCGTGGACGTTGTTCTTGCCGATCAGCTTGGCGTCATAGGCCTGGTCGATCGCCGCCTGCAGGCGCTCGCGCTCGCGCACGAACTCGCCGCGGATATAGATGTAGCCGGCGTTCGCGGCCATCGCGGCGCCGGCATAGAGGCAGCCCTCGATCAGCAGATGCGGATCGTGCCGCATGACCTCGCGGTCCTTGCAGGTGCCGGGCTCGGACTCGTCGGCATTGACCACGAGATAATGCGGCCGGTCGCCGACCTGCTTGGGCATGAACGACCACTTGAGGCCGGTCGCGAAGCCCGCGCCGCCGCGCCCGCGCTGGCCCGACTCCTTCACCTCGTTGACCAGCCAGTCGCGGCCCTTCTCGATGAAGCCCTTGGTGCCGTCCCAGGCGCCGCGCTTGCGCGCGCCCTCGAGGCCCCAGTCGCCCTGGCCGTAGAGATTGCGGAAGATGCGATCCTTATCTGCGAGCATCGCGGTCCTATGTCGTCTCTTTGAGCGTGGTCGCGCCGCCGATCGGCGCGGACAATTGCCGGTCGACCTGCGGGCCCGGCTTCGGGCGTGCGGCCGGCGGCCATCTCGTCGAGGATCTTCTCGAAGCTCTCGGGCGTGAGGTCCTCGTAGTAGTCGAGTTGATCTGCGCCATCGGCGCGTTCACGCAGGCGCCGAGGCACTCGACCTCGACCCAGGAGAACTTGCCGTCCGCGGTCACCTCGTACTGGTGGCCGATCCGGCGATTGCAGATGTCGAGCAGCGCGTCCGCGCCGCGCAGCCTGCACGGCGTGGTGCCGCACATCTGCACATGGAATTTGCCGACCGGCGCGAGGTTGAACATGGTGTAGAAGGTCGCGACCTCGAGCACGCGGATGTTCGCCATGCCGAGCACGGTCGCGACATGCTCGATCGCCTTCTGCGGCAGCCAGCCGCCGGCCTGCTCCTGCGCGCGCCACAGCAGCGGGATCACCGCCGACTGCTGACGGCCTTCCGGATATTTCGCGATCTGCTTCTTCGCCCAGGCGAGATTGTCCGCCGTGAAGGCGAACTCCTTCGGCTGCAGATGCGGTTCGGCGAGGCGGCGGACGGCCATTAGCGATCCACCTCCCCGAACACGATGTCGAGCGAACCGAGGATCGCCGACACGTCCGCGAGCATGTGGCCCTTGCAGAGGAAATCCATCGCCGAGAGATGCGGGAAGCCCGGCGCGCGGATCTTGCACTTGTAGGGCTTGTTGGTGCCGTCGGCGATCAGGTAGACGCCGAACTCGCCCTTGGGCGCCTCGACCGCGGCATAGACCTCGCCGGCCGGCACGTGGAAGCCTTCGGTGTAGAGCTTGAAGTGATGGATCAGCGCTTCCATCGACTTCTTCATCTCGCCGCGGCTCGGCGGCGCGATCTTGTTGTCGTCGACCACCACGCGCCCCTGCCCTTCGGGCTCGCGCAGCTTGGCGATGCACTGCTTCATGATGCGGACCGACTGCCGCATCTCTTCCATGCGGATGCAGTAGCGGTCGTAGCAGTCGCCGTTCTTGCCGATCGGGATGTCGAAATCCATCTCGGCGTAGCATTCGTAGGGCTGCGCCTTGCGCAGATCCCAGGCCGCGCCCGAGCCGCGCACCATCACGCCGGAGAAGCCCCACTTCCAGGCGTCCTCGAGCGACACCACGCCGATGTCGACGTTGCGCTGCTTGAAGATGCGGTTGCCGGTGAGCAGCCGTTCGAGGTCGTCGCAGACCTTCAGGAACGGATCGCAGAACGCCTCGATGTCGTCGATCAGCTTGGTCGGCAGGTCCTGGTGCACGCCGCCGACGCGGAAATACGCCGCGTGCATGCGCGAGCCCGACGCGCGCTCGTAGAACACCATCAGCTTTTCGCGCTCTTCGAAGCCCCACAGCGGCGGCGTGAGCGCGCCGACGTCCATCGCCTGCGTGGTGACGTTGAGCAGATGCGACAGCAGCCGCCCGATCTCGCAAAACAGCACGCGGATGAGCTGCGCGCGGCGCGGCACCGTCAGCCCGAGCAGCTTCTCGGCCGCGAGGCAGAACGCGTGCTCCTGGTTCATCGGCGCGACGTAATCGAGCCGGTCGAAATACGGGATCGCCTGCAGATAGGTCTTCTGCTCGATCAGCTTCTCGGTGCCGCGATGGAGCAGCCCGATATGCGGATCGACGCGCTCCACCACCTCGCCGTCGAGCTCCACCACCAGGCGCAAAACGCCATGCGCCGCAGGATGTTGCGGCCCGAAGTTCATGGTGAAGTTGCGGAGGTTTTCGGCCACGGCTGCGTTACCCCTTGACCTGCCGCTCGGGCGGCGCGAAGGCCGCGAACACTTCGGCGCCGGTCATGTTGTGGGTCTTGTTGGCGAAGTCGTAGTAGGCCGGCTTCTCGTCGATGAAGATCTGGCTCTTGAACGCGTAGCCGTCGCGATCGTCGAACGCTTCCGCCGACACGAAGTACAGGTTCTGCGCGACCAGCCGGTAGAACAGCGGCGTGCCGCACTGCTTGCAGAAGCAGCGCTCGGCCCACTCCGACGAGCGATAGACGCCGAGATTGCGCGGCATCGTCGACCTTCAACGTGTCGCCGCAATCGACGACGAGGAACGGCCCGGCCGACCACTTGCCGGCACATGCTGCAATGACAGGCGCCGACGTCGCGGTTCGCCGGCGTCGCGGTGAAGCGCACCGCGCCGCAGAGGCAACCGCCATTCATCGTTGCTGCGCTGGCTCATGCGCTCCTCAACTCGCCTTCTCGTCGCCGGGCAGCTTGTAGTCCGGGCCTTCCCAGGGCGAGAGGAAATCGAAGTTGCGGAATTCCTGCGCCAGCCGGACCTTGTCGTAGACCACGCGCTTCTGCTGGTCGTCGTAGCGCACCTCGACAAAGCCGGTGAGCGGGAAATCCTTGCGCAGCGGATGCCCCTCGAAGCCGTAGTCGGTGAGCAGGCGGCGCATGTCGGGATGGCCGACGAACGGAATGCCGTAGAGATCGTAGGTCTCGCGCTCGAACCAGTCGGCGCCCGGGAAGATGCCGATGATCGAATCCACCGTGTCGTCCTCGCCGACCTCGATCTTCACGCGCACGCGGCGGTTATTGTACCGGCGACAGCAGATGGTAGACGACGTCGAAGCGGCGCTCGCGGCCGGGCCAGTCGACCGCCGTCACGTCGATGAAGCTCCAGAACTTGCAGCGCTCGTCGTCGCGCAGGAAGCGGATGACGGCGACGATCTCCGACGCCTTCACGGTGACCGTCAGCTCGCCATAGGCGACCGCGTGCCCGGTCACCGCGCCGGGCAGCGCCGCTGCGAGCGTCTCGCCGAAACTGTTGAGGGCTTCGCTCATGGCGGTCAGCGCTCGATCGTGCCGGTGCGGCGGATTTTCTTCTGCAACAGCAGCACGCCGTAGAGCAGCGCCTCCGCGGTCGGCGGGCAGCCCGGCACGTAGATGTCGACCGGCACGATGCGGTCGCAGCCGCGCACCACCGAATAGGAATAGTGGTAGTAGCCGCCGCCGTTGGCGCACGAGCCCATCGAGATGACGTAGCGCGGCTCCGGCATCTGGTCGTAGACCTTGCGCAGCGCCGGCGCCATCTTGTTGGTCAGCGTGCCGGCGACGATCATCACGTCGGACTGCCGCGGCGAGGCGCGCGGCGCGAAGCCGAAGCGCTCGGCGTCGTAGCGCGGCATCGACATCTGCATCATCTCGACCGCGCAGCACGCGAGGCCGAACGTCATCCACATCAGCGAGCCGGTGCGCGCCCAGATGATCAGGTCGTCCGTGGCGGTGACCAGGAAGCCCTTGTCCGCGAGTTCGTCGTTGAGGCCGACGAAGAAGGCATCGTCGGAACCGACCGGCTTGCCGGTGCGCGGATCGAGGATGCCCGTGGCGGCCGGCGCGACGACCGCGGAGCGCTGCGGCGTCAATCCCATTCGAGCGCTCCTTTCCGCCACTCATATATGAAGCCGATGGTGAGAACGCCAAGGAACACCATCATCGACCAGAAGCCGAACAGCCCGAGCTCGCCGAAGGCCACCGCCCACGGGAACAGGAAGCTCACTTCCAGGTCGAAGATGATGAACAGGATGGCGACCAGGTAGAAGCGCACGTCGAACTTCATGCGCGCGTCGTCGAACGCGTTGAAGCCGCACTCGTAGGCGGAGAGCTTTTCCGGGTCCGGCTGCTTGTAGGCGACCAGGAACGGCACCACCAGCAGCGCGACGCCGATGACCATCGCCACCGCGATGAAGATCACCAGGGGCAGGTAATCAAGTAGCAGCTCGCTCATCAGCGACCCTCACATCCCGCCGCGCCCCGGAAACCCGCTCTCAGACCCCGGCCGCCGGATGGTGGCGCCGCAGGCCGAAATCGCCCCTGAAACAGTTCGGATTCGTTCCAAGAACGGGATTTCAGCTGGCTTAGCGCAGCGCACAATGGGAGGCAAGCCGCGCGGGAACTCGGCCTGTGGTTGATCTTGCACCGGTGCCCAGCTGCGGCTTGCGGGCAGGCTTCGGCTGGGGTTCCATGTCGCTTGAAGACGCGCGTGAACGCGCTTATGGGGCTCCAGAGCCCTCGCAGGGGAGTGTGACGGCCATGCAACGCAAGGTGATCATTTCGTGCGCGGTGACCGGATCGGCCGACTCGCCGGGCAAGAACCCGGCGGTGCCGGTGACGCCGGAGCAGATCGCGCACTCCTGCGTCGACGCCGCCAAGGCCGGCGCCGCGGTCGTCCACATCCACGTGCGCGACCCCAAGACCACCAAGCCGAGCATGGACGGCGCGCTCTATCGCGAGGTGGTGGAGCGCATCCGTTCGAGCGGCACCGACGTCCTGATCAACCTCACCACCGGCCCGGGCGCGCGCTTCGAGCACGACCCCGACGACCCCACCAAGGCCGGCCCGGCCTCGACCCTGCGGGGCCCGGAAGACCGCGTGCGCCACGTGCAGGAGCTGCGCCCGGACATCTGCAGCCTCGACATGGGCAGCCTGAACATGGGCAACCGGGTGTTCATCAACACGCCCGAGCACCTGCAGACCATGGCGCTCGCGATCAAGCGAAGCCGGCGTGCTGCCCGAGCTCGAAGTGTTCGAGACCGGCCACCTGCTGCTCGCCAAGAAGTTCCTCGAGGCCGGGCTACGTGAAGGGGCCGGGCATGTTCCAGATCTGCCTCGGCATCGCCTGGGGCCAGCCGGCGACGCCGGAAGCGATGATGTACATGCGCAACCTGTTGCCCGCGGGCTCGCCGTGGTTCGCCTTCGGCATCTCGCTGCACCAGTTCCCGATGGTGGCGCAGACGGTCCTGCTCGGCGGCCATGTGCGGGTCGGGCTCGAGGACAATCTCTATCTGGGCAAGGGCCAGCTCGCGCCCAGCAACGCCGCGCTGGTCGAGAAGGCCGGCCGCATCATCGAGCAGCTCGGCGACAGCGTCGCGACGCCGGACGAGGCGCGGGAGATTTTGGGGCTGCCAGCGGCGCGGAATTAAGCATCGTAGCCCGGATGCAGCCATCAGCGCGTTTACGCGCGTCTTCGACGCGCTATGGCGACATCCGGCTGGGAGACGTGCATCCCGGACTAGTCGCTGCGCTCATCCGGGCTACGCAGTGTTCACTCCTGCGCGAACGCCACGACGCAGCCGCCGCAGGGGCCGCCCTTGGCGGTGGTGGCGACATAGACCTTGTTGGTCGCGAGATTGACGCCGAGCGACCGCGCGCCGTTCCAGGTCGGCACCTTCTGCACGAGCTGCCGGGTCTTGGTGTCGACCACGACCAGCGCGCCGTTGGTGGTGGCGTGATAATACTGCCCGCGCGCGAGATTGACGGTCGAGCCGCCATTGCCGCCCCAGCCCGCGCCATAGCTCTCGATCTTGCCGCTCGCGATGTCGAACACCGCCATGTCGCCGCCGGGCTTGCGGTTGGGGCCGTGCGCCAGGCTGCAGCCGAGGAAGATCGTCGTGTCGGAGACGATCGACAGGCTGTGCGGGTGGCAGCGCTCGAGCTCGTGCAGCTTGACGATGGTGCCGCTCTTCGGATCGGTCTGCGCCAGCAGGCCTTTGCTCTTGTCGGCGCTGGAGACCGGGATCGCGGTGTAGAACGTGCCGCTCGGCGCGTGCCAGGCGGAGCGCTCCAGGTTCTCGGCCGACTGCGGCACCGGAAGCTTCGCAACGATCTTGTGACCGGGCTCGGCCGAGATCAGGCTGAAGAACGGCACCTCGTCGTTGGAATTGGCGACGATCACCACCTTGCGGTTCGGATCGAACGCCATGGCGTTGGCGCGCAGCTTGCCGCCGGTGGCGATCGTGGCCGTGATGGTGTTGGTCTTGAGGTCGACGACCTTGATGGTCGAGTCGCCGTCGCTCACCCACAGTTCGGCGCCGCCCCTGACGACGACGAGGCCGTTCGGGCCCGACGCATTGCCGCTCTTGGTCATGCCGACAAAGCCGGTGATGCGGGTGACGAATTTGTCGGTCTTGGTGTCGAAGACGACGACCGCCTTGTTGTCCTTGTCGGCGAGATAGCCGAGCCCGGTCGCCTGATCGATCGTCAGCACGCCGTAGTTCGTTGATCGGCGTGCCGGGGATTTCGATGCTCGCGACCTGCTTGAAGGTCTGCGCATGGGCCGGCGCGGCAGATGGCCAACGCGGCCGCCGTCGCAGCAAGCAACCGAATCATCAGCGACCTCCGCATACGACCATCGCAGCAACTTGACCCGTCACTCCCCAAGACGCGCATGGCCGGCGCGAAGGCCGGCCATGCGATCTTCTCCGCGATCGATCTCCGCTTAGTCCAGCGGCTCGACCTTCACGATCGATCCGCCGTGGTTGCTGCCGATCCACAGATGGCCGGGGTTGCTCCGGTCATCGACGTAGACGCGGCGGATATTGGTCGGCCGCGGCAGCGTGTACTCGGTGTACTGCCCGGTCTCGACGTCGAGCCGCGCGACGCGGTCGGTCACCATCGAGCCGGTCCAGGCGTGGCCGTGACGGCTGAACATCGCGTCATACGGCGCGCTCCAATCCGTCGGCACCTTCCACTCGATGATCTGCGCCGTCTTCGGGTCGAGCATGCCGATGCGGTCGGCGCGGTATTCGGCGAACCACACCCGGCCTTCTGCATCGACGCGGCCGCGGCGCGGCGTCGAGTTCGGCGACGGCGTCAGATAGACCGTCGTCACCTTGGTCTTGGCGTCGATCTTGACGATGTTGCCGGCCGCGAAGTCGAGCAGATAAGCGTCGTTGGTCGCGGTGTCGGCATGGATGCCGTAGGTGCCGATGCGCCGCTTGGTGCGCGGATCGCTCGGCGCGCCGAGGTCTTCCCATTTTTCGGTGGCGAGATCGAGCCGGTAGATCTTGGTGCCGTCCGAGTTCTTCACCCAGACCTTGCCGTCGACATGGGTGCCGTTCACCGCCAGATGGCCGAACTGCGCGCCTTCCGAATCCCATTCCTTCGGGATCGACCAACATCTTGAAGGTCTCGGTCTTCTGGTCGAAGCGCACGATCGACGCCTGGTACATCATGCCGAGCCAGACATTGTCGTCGCGGTCGATTTCGAGATCGAGCGAGCCGAGCGGCCAGCCGGGCTTGGTGACCGGGATCGGATATTGCGTCACCTTGCCGGTCTTCGGATCCATCTTGCCGAGGAACATCTGGCCGAAGTCCGAGTACCAGACGTTGCCCTTGCTATCCATCACCACGTCGTGCGGCTGGATGTGGGCTTCCGGCAGATCGTATTCGGTGAAGATGACCTTCGTCGATTTGCCGGTCGGCCGCGGCAGCGTCTTGAGCGGGAACTGCCAGGTGTCCTGCTGGCTCAAATTGATGGTCGCGAGCCACTCCGCGATCGGCTTGACGTTGCCGCGGTCGCGCATGCGCTGGAAGTTGCCGGCGAGCCGCTGCGGACGCAGCGGCGTGGTGCCCGGGATAGTAGGTCGCCATCCGGTTGATGACGTCGATCAAGCCCTCGGCGTCGTAGGACGACTTCATGATGCGTTCGAGCGTGTGGCAGCCGATGCAGTTGAGCAGGAACTTCTTCTGCTGCTCGGTGCCGGGCATGCTGTGCAGCCACTCGGCATTGGTGAGATGCGCCGAGAGGCTGCGCAGCTTGGTGAGCTTGAGGTCGGCCTTGGCCTCCTGGCCCGCGGCAACCTCCGCAGTCGGCGCGCCGGGGAGCTGGATAGCCGGCGGCGCGCAGGCGCGAGCGTGTACTTGCCAGGCTCGAGCCGCGCCGCCGGGAACGCGTAGCGGCCCTGGGCGTCGGTGACGACGCTGATGGTGATGGTCGAGCCGTCACGCTTGGCGCTGACGACCACGCCTTCCATCGCGCCTTCCTCGGCGGAGGTGACCTGCCCGCTCAAGCGCGACGGCGGATTGCGCCCTGCGGCTTGCCGGGATCGAGTGCGAACGCGCAAGGGCCGTGAACGCGACAAGCAGTGCCGCTGTGATGCGCATGGACATTTCTCCCAAAGTTGATCGAGCAAAGTAGTCGAGCGGTTCGAGCTTGATGATCGAGGCGCCGTGGTTCGAGCCCACCCAGAACGTCACCGGGTTCGTGGTGTTGTCGACATAGACGCGGCGGATATTGGTGGTGCGCGGCAGCAGGTACTCGACCATCTCGTCGGTCTTGGTGTTCAGCCGCGTGACCTGGTCGGTGATCATCGAGCCGGTCCACAATTCCTCATTGCGGTCGAGCACGACGTCGTAGGGCGACGCCCACTTGGTCGGCATCAGCCATTCCTTGAACGTCTCGGTGCGGGTGTTGAACAGGCCGACGCGGTCGGCCCGGTACATGCCGAACCAGAGCCGGTCCTGCTCGTCCATGTAGCCGCGGCGCGGCGCCGAGCGCGGCGTCAACGCCGTGTAGATCTTGACCTCGCCGGTCTTGGCGTCGATCCGGCCGATGTGGAAGTTGCGGAAGTCGGTGTAGTAGACGTTGTTCTGCGAGTCCGGAATGACGTCGTAGATGTTGTGCGGGATCTTCGACGTCTTGTACGGCTCGAAGGTCTCGATCTTGCCGGTGGAGAGGTCGAGACGGTGAACGGCGGCGAAGCCGTTGTTCTGCGACCAGACCTTGCCGTCGACGTGCGAGCTTTCCGGCCGCACCATGTTCACCTGCGAGGCGTCGATGTTGTACTCCGGCGGCATCGGCCAGGCGGTGAATTGCTCGGTCTTCGGATCGAACTTCACGATCGCGGCCTGATACATGTTGCCGAGCCACCAATTGCCGGCCCGGTCGGCGCGCAGCCCGAGCGAGCCCTTCGGGAAGTCCGGCTTGTGCAGCGGCATCGCATATTCCTTCACCTCGCCGGTCTTGGGATCGAGCCGGCCGAAGAACTGCTCGCCGAAGCTCGAGTACCAGGCGATGCCGTCCTTATCGAGCACCACGTCATGCGGCGAGATGGTTTCGCGCGGCAGATCATACTCGGTGTAGATCACCCGCGTGGCGCGGCCCTTGGGACGCGGCAGCATCTTCAGATCGAACGCCCACTGCGACTTGCCGCTGCTGCGATTGATGGTAGCCGAGATATTCGGCGGCGTTGCGGTAGATCTGGACGCGCTGATCGCCGCGCTCCTCCATCAGCCGCTCGCCGCGCCGCATTTGCGGGTTCTGCGGGATGCTCTGGTTGACGTAGCCCTGCATGCGCGGCAGCGTGACCTTCATAAGCGTCTTGGCGTCGTGCGGCGAGCGCATGAAGCGCTCGAGCGTGTGGCAGCCGACGCAGCCCAGCAACAGCCCTTTCTGCTGGTCGGTGCCGGGGATGCTGTGCAGCCATTCGCCGTTCGACATCTGCGCGGCGAGGTCCTCGGTCTTGCGCAGCGTCACATTGCGGGTGGTGGTCCGCGGCCCGACCTCGACCGTCTTGCGAGTTGTCGAGGTCGTAGCCGATCGCGCGGATGCTCAGCGCGTACTGGCCGGGCGAAAGCTTGCTGGCCGGGAAGCTGTAGCGGCCCTGCTCGTCGCTCACGACCGTGATGGTGATGGTGCCCTTCTTGGCGTTGACGAGAACGCCTTCCATCACGCCTTCATTCGGTGGAGGTGACCGTCCCGGTCAGGGCGACGGCGTTCTGGGCGGCGACGGTGTCGAGGGGAAGGAGCGAGATGACAAGGAAGAGGAAAGCAAAACGCAGTGCGGCTGCGAGGCGCATGGACGTTTTCTCCCACCTATTTCGACCCGCCGGTTACCGGCCAAGTCTTCTTTGTTGCCGTCAGCCTAGACCTGCGACACTTTAGCTTCAAGGTAGCGGATGGCTGTGCGCAAACTTTGAGCGTTGGGGTTGACTTGTGATTCTGAAGACAACACCGCGACTGTCGGCCTGTGACCGAGGCGGGCATGACACGTATGCGCTGACCGTCGATCGCGTTGGTGATCGATCATCGTCACGCCTGGCATTGGTTGCCGATGGTTACCGCTAGCCGGTCGGTTGAATTTGCGGGACGGCGGGCACCGCCGCTGACTGGAACTTTCATTGGAAACTTTGCTTGCTAATCCAGCGCCAAAGCCGATTGCCTCCAACTTGAATTGATTTTTTGGCGATCCTCGCTGGCGGCGGCAACCGAGATTTTAGTCAGATTTGCGACGCTCGTCGGTGCGCCGGCGCGTCTGCGTTAGCGTGTATTGGGCCGCGCGAACCTGCGCGGAGGAACGACCGGGCTGGAGCGTCTTTCCATGCAGCGTACCATCAGCATGCTCGTCGCCGACGATTCCCATCTCATCCAGCAGATTTTGACCGAAGCCGGCCGCGCATCCAAGCTTCCCCTGCGCGTGAGCGCGACCGACAACGGCCGCGACTGCCTGACCCTGCTCAATGGCGGCAATATCGACCTCGCCTTCATCGACGTGCAGATGCCGGAGCTCAACGGCACCGACGCGTTCTGGGCGGCGCGCAAGCAAGGCATCCAGACCTTCGTGACGCTGATGTCGAACCCGCCGTCGACCGAAGCGGTCGAAATGGCGCGCAAGCTCAGGGCCTATGAATTCCTGTTCAAGCCGTTCAAGGCCGAGGACGCGGTGGCGATCATGAAGACCTTCGATCGCATCACCTCGCGACCAAGGTGCTGATCGTCGACGACTCGCTGACCGTGCGCCAGATCGTGCAGAAGGTCGTCAAAGGCAGCATGTTCAATTGCGATATCGCCGAGGCCGCCGACGGCGAGACCGCGCTGGCGCTCTGCAATTGCACGCAGTTCGACGTGGTCTTCCTCGACTGCAACATGCCCGGCCTCTCCGGCGTCGACACCATGAAACAACTGATGATGATGCAATCCTCGCCGCGGGTGGTGATGATCTCGAGCGAACGCAATGCCGCAACCGAACGCCACGCACTGGCATGCGGCGCGCGCGCATTCCTGCACAAGCCGTTCGATTCAGCCGACGTCGACCGCGTGATGCACAGCCTTTATGGGCTGCGCTGTCCGACCTTGAACGTGAAGAGCGAAGAGCCGGACTTCGATGTGGCGATCGAAGGCAGCACCATTCGCCTGGCGCACAAGGTCACCGGCCATATCTTCGAATATCTGTGGTTCGAACGGCCGCCGCATCTGCGCAACGCGATCGTGCGCCCGGCCGATGCCTGCACGGTGGCGGCGACGCATTTTGCACACATGGCGGAACGGGCCGCGCTGCTGCAGCTGAACGAGAACCGGCTGCTGCTCGCCGCCTAGCGCGGCTCCCAACGCGATCGTCGCAGAATTGCGCCCACGATGTGATGGCCATCACAGCGCCGGCTCGCGCCATCAACGAGACTTCTCCCCGGTGAATGCGAGACGCACCCTGCGTCAAAACAACGGGAGAAAGATCATGATGCACGACACCGATTTGCAGCAGCTCACCGCCGAGGAGATCGAGCACGTGGCCGGCGGTACGCTGCAGACGTGGCTCACGGCGCTCAAGAATCTCAGCGACGCGAAGGCCGAAATCGCCAAGGAAATCGCGCGCAATTCGCGGGGATGAGGGCTCCCGCCTTACTTGCTCGGCCGGTCATACGCTTCCGGGTCGCTCCAATACTTCCATAATCCGATCGCAATGGTCAGGAGGGCCGTTGCCCAGACGACGCTGAGCCCGAACTCTATGCTGAGCAAGCGGTAAGCAGTTGCCAAGATGGCGGCAGGGATCACTGCGATTATCAAGATGAATATAAATCGATCCACCATGGTTTCCCCCTCGGGGTGATAGCAATAACAGCAAGACTAGCACAATCACGGAGACCGCGCGGGTCCTTCTGGGACGGCAAGAACGCAGGGCCGCCGACCCACCGAATTTCAATGACCGCGCACGCTCAAAATCCTCGCCGGCAAGCTGCCGCGCAATCTGCGCCGCCACACCGCGCGCGTACCACTGATCGACGAAGCCGCCGTGAACGTCGCCACCTGCGCAACGACGCGGCGATTGGAAGGTCGAGGCTGCGATGAGAAGAGCGAACGCAAAAGTCGGAACGCGCCGGATGCAAAAGTTGGAACAGGAAAACAGACGATTGCCAAGTTATTGAAAAATGGCGGGAGCGACGGGACTCGAACCCGCGGCCTCCGGCGTGACAGGCCGGCGCTCTAACCAACTGAGCTACGCCCCCTTTTCGGGAGTGGTGCGGACTTAAATGCGCCTCTCCGGCAAGTCAAGGACGCCGCGTGAAAGGCCTGAAAATGGGCCGCGGGAGGCTTCCAGACGCGAATCAGGTGTCAGAAACCCGCTTAAAATCAGCATTGCCAAGCCCGAAAGTCCGAAAAAACCCACATTTTTCGCTATGAAGTCCATGGTCAGAACCTGTCCGAATCGTCTATTTCGACCGGCGTGATGAGTGGCTTTTAGGCCACTTCTACCAACGAGGAGGGTCATCCATGGCCACGGCACCTGCTGCTAAGAAGTCCGCACCGACAGTTACCATGAAGCATCTCGCCGCGAGCCTCGCGGAAAACCACGAGATGTCAAAAAAGCAGACCGAGGCTGTGCTCGGCGACCTGGTTGGTCTGGTGACCAAACACCTCAAGAAGGGCGACCGCATCCGTATCGGCGGCCTGGGCATCCTTCAGGTCCGCAAGCGCGCCGCCCGCATGGGCCGCAACCCGGCGACCGGCGAGCCGATCCAGATCAAGGCGTCCAAGAAGGTCGCTTTCCGCGCCGCCAAAGAGCTCAAGGAAGCGGTGTAAGCACCGTTTTTCGGTTGCCCTTCCCGTGCGACGTCGGCGGCCGCAAGGCCGCTGACGCGTGCGGTATTTTTTTGGGATATTTGCCAGCGCTATGGCCCGCCTACGCGGCGATGGCTGGCTTGCCAGCCGAAGCGGCCGTGAGGCCGCGTAGGTGGCCTGCCAACCGTAGCTGCGAGCAGCCCGTCCGCCTTCGCTAAAGCTTCGGCGGACACCAACCTTGCGCTGCTCCGCAGCGAAGGTTGGTGGGCGGTGACGGACTCGAACCGCCGACATCCTGCGTGTAAAGCAGGCGCTCTACCAACTGAGCTAACCGCCCATACTTGCTTCCTTCTTATCGCCAGCTTCGTCGGCGAAGCAAGGTCGCATGAGGACCGGACCTCGCCACCGCTGGCTGGGTAAAGCGGGCTTTGGGCCCGCGTTGCGCTATCTCGGCTGGTACTATGCCCGCCGCCATATCCACCGGCTGAACAGCGATTTTGCCGCCGAGCGCCTTCAGCGCGTCCGCGCCCAGCTCGAACGGGGCGAGACCGTCTACCTCGCCGGCATCGCCGCCGGGGGCATGCACAATGCCGGCGTGGCGCTGATCGAGGTCTCGGCCGCGCGCGGGCCGCGGATCATCTGCAACCACGAAGAAGAACGCTTCTCCGGCGAGAAGCACACGACCAAGTTCCCGGAGCATGCCCTGGCCGCGCTCGCCAAGACCATGGACCGCATCGGCATCGGTCCGGAGCGCGTCGCCGCCTGGCTCGGCACCTGGGACTATCCGTTGCTCGGCGCCACCATGATCCGCTCGGTGCTGGAGGAGCTCCCTGGCAGCGTCAGCTTTCTGCGGCCCGCGCCGAATGCCGTTTTCGACTTCCACCACCTCAGCCACGGCAGCGACAACGCCCGCGACCTCGCCAGGAATTTCGGGCTCGAGGAGCCGGTTCCGATCATCGCCATGCCGCACCACGAGAACCACGCCTGGTTCTCGTTCGCCGTCTCACCGTTCGCCCGGCTGGACGAGCCGGTTGCGATCGCGGTTATCGACGGCACCGGCGACCGCGGCTCGATCTCGCTCTATGTCGCAGAGCACGGCGCGATGCGCTGCATCTCCTGCAACGACAGCGTCTTCGACTCGCTCGGCATCTATTACAGCGTCATCAGCTCCAGCCAGGGCGGCTGGACCTGGCTGAGCAGCGAAGGCCGCTACATGGGGGCCGCCGCCTTCGGCAACATGGACCGCGCGTCCAATCCCTATTACGCGCCGCTGCGTGAGATCTTCAGCCTGCAGTCCGATGGTGGGGTCCTGCTCAACCGCGCGCTCGCCAACTGGCAGCGCGATCCGTTTTACAAGCCCTATACGGCCCGAGCTGACCCGCATCCTGGGCGAGCCGATCCCGGCCGAGCAGATGTGGAACCCCGATGCCGTGCTGCGGGTCGAGGACATCAAGCACAAGCCGAACACCAAGGAGCGGCTGGACAAGGCGGCCGCCACCCAGATGGTTTTCGAGGATGCGCTCATCCACATCGTCGACCACCTGATCCGCACGACCCAAAGCGACCGGCTGGTCCTGACCGGCGGCGTCGCGCTCAATGCGCTCGCCAACATGCGGCTGCTCGACCATTTCGACGAAACCTATTTCGAGCAGACGCTCGGCCGGCGCGCCCGCCTGCATCTGTGGGTGCCGCCCGTCGCCCTCCGATCCGGGGGTGCCTGTCGGCGCCGCCTATATGTTCGCCCATCTCGCCGGCGCCGGCCTCGGGCCCGCCGATCGAGCACGCGTTCTATTGCGGACTGCCGCCGACGCAGGCCGAGATTCGCGACGGCCCTGGAAGCAGCGCGACGACGTCGACTGGATTGAGCTTGGCAGCGTCGCCGATGCGCGCGGGCGCGCGACGATCGCGGACATGATGGCGTTCATGATTGCGCAGCGACGGCGTGCTGGCGATCTTCCAGGGCGCCGCCGAGACCGGGCCGCGCGCGCTCGGTCATCGCTCGATCGTGGCCAACCCGTGCAATCCGCGCACCCGCGAGGTTCTCAACGCACGGGTGAAGTACCGCGAAGCGATCCGGCCGCTGGCGCCGATGATGACGCTCGCGGCGGCACGGGCAGTTCTTCGAGCTGTCCGACGGCGCGTCCGACGCCGACTACAACATCTACAACTACATGGTCCTCACCGCCCGTGCGAAGCCGGAGGCCCGCGCGCGGATTCCCGCGGTGATCCACGCCGACGGCACCGGCCGGCTCCAGATCGTGCGCGAGCACACCGACCCGCTCACCTATGCCTATCTTGAAGGCGCTCGGCCGCCGCATCGGCGTCGAGGTCTCGGTCAATACGTCGTTCAACGTCGCGGGGCCGATCGCGCAGACCGCGCGCCATGCGGTCGAGACGCTGCGGCGCTCGAAGGGGATGGATGCGGTGCTGATGGTTGCCGAAGACGGCGCGGCCTTCGCCGCCTGGCATGGCGCGGCGCAGGCGCGCGAGGGCGGCGGCCGCTTCCGCCGCTGGCTCGCCGAATGGCGGGCCGAGACGATGGCGGATGTGCGGCTGCCGGTCTAGTGCCGCGCTCGCTCTCTCGTCCGCTCGTCCCCGCGCAAGCGGGGACCCAGGGCCACAAAGGAAGATTTCTGGATTCCCGCTTACGCGGGAATGAGCGGTGGAGAGGTCACGCCGGGATCGGGACCTCGCCGACGTCCTTGGGCACCTTGTAGCCCTTCTGCACCGCCGGCCGCGCGGCGATGGCGAGGTACCAGCGCTTGACGTTGGGATACTTGTTGAGATCGACGGTCTGCCACTCGTAGCGCGACACCCACGGCCAGATCGCCATGTCGGCGATCGAGTAGTCGCCGCCGACGTAGTCGTTGGTCGCAAGCCGCTTGTCGAGCACGCCATAGAGCCGGTGCGCCTCCTTGAGGTAGCGCTCCTCGGCATAGGGCGCCTTGCCGGGATTGTATTTGGTGAAGTGATGCACCTGGCCGAACATCGGCCCCGGGCCGCCCATCTGCCACATCAGCCACTCGATCACGCGGTAGCGGCCCTCGCCTTCGCGCGGCAGGAATTTGCCGGTCTTGTCGGCGAGGTAGATCAGGATCGCGCCCGACTCCATCAGCGCGATGCCGGTGTCGCGATCGACGATCGCCGGGATCCGGTTGTTGGGGCTGATCTTGAGGAATTCCGGCTTGAACTGCTCGTCCTTGCCGATGTCCACCGAATGCACGGTATAGGGCAGCCCGAACTCCTCGAGCGCGATGGAAAGCTTGCGGCCGTTGGGGGTGGTCCAGGTGTAGAGATCAATCACGATTTTGGTCCTCACTGACGCATTGACGCCAAGTCTTTGGGCCGGGTGTCCGGCGGGCGCAAATTGCGGGTTTGAGACCGCGGGAGCAAGGGGGTGAGTAGGACGTTTCCCATACCCCGGCAACGGATTTCCGTCGCGGATGGGGCGCATGTCTCAAGACCAGGATTGGCCCTTCGGTCTCAGTCCGATGGTCTCCAACGGGTCATCCTGTTTGAGACAGCACAATCAAACCCGGAGGACAACGATCATGGCTGCGACCAAGAGGGACAGGATCAGGCTATGTCACCCGCTCCTTGTCACGGCGCTCCTGACTGTCCTCCCGAGCAGCCTCCACGCGCAGAATGGAGGCTTTCCAAGCCGGACCATCAAGATCGTCGTCCCGGCTCCGCCAGGCTCCAACCTCGATGCCATTCCCAGGATCATCGCCGACAAGCTTGCGACGCGTTGGGGACAGCCGGTGATCATCGAGAACCGACCCGGCGCCGCTCAAAACCTCGGGGCCGAGGTGGTGGCAAAGGCGGAGCCCGACGGCTACACGCTGCTTTCCACGCCGCAAGGGCCGCTCGTGATCAGCCAGCACTTCTTTGCAAAGCTTGGCTTCAATCCGGATGCATTCGTTCCAGTTTCCATCATTGCCGCGCAACCGCTCGTGCTCGTCACGCATCCCAAATTCCGCGCTTCAAACCTTAAGGAGCTCGTCATCCTGGCAAAGGGGAATGCGGCCCGGATCAGCTTTGCCTCGGCCGGAACAGGCAGTTCGCCGCATTTGACCGGCGAGATGCTCAAGCTCGCCGCCGGCATCGATTTCGTCCACATTCCCTACAAAGGTCTCGCTCCCGCTATGACCGATCTGCTCGGTGGACATGTCGACATCATGTTCGACAATCTGAGCAACGCCTTGCCGCAGATCAGAGACGGCAGGATCAAGGCGCTCGGGAGTTAGCAGGCAAGGCACGGAATTCCGGAACTGCCCGAGGTGGCGGCCATTGCAGAGATGTTTCCGGACTTCTATGCGACGAGCTGGTTTGCGATGGTCGCACCGCCGAAGACACCCGCCGACATCGCCACGAAACTTTCGCAGGCAATCGCCGCGACGCTGCGCCTCCCTGAGGTCATCGAGCGATACCGGGCCATCGCAAGCACACCGATCGGCACATCCCCGGCGGAGACCGCGGAGTTCTTGCGGACCGAATCCGAACGCTGGCGGCAGGTCATCGTGTCGGCCTCGATCAAACCGGAATGAACAGCGATGGCCGGCGGCACACAACAACGCCTCGGAACGGCGTCCGACCTTATGGGTCTCGTCCACAACGGCCTGATGTCGCAGGCGATATGTATCGCCGCCGAACTTCACATCACAGACCTGCTGGCAAGCGGATGCGGGAATGTCGACGAACTCGCATGCGCCACCGGCACGCATGCTCCGTCGTTGCACCGCCTTCTGCGAGCGTTGATCAGTCTCAAGCTCTGTGTCGAGCGGGACGATGGGTCGTTTGCGCTGGGCCCGATGGGCTCGCTCCTGCTTTCGGACGCTCCGGACTCACTGCGATCATGGATCCTGTGGTGCGGCAAGTACCAATGGCCGATCTGGGGAAATCTCCTTTACAGCGTCACCACAGGAGAAAGCGCGAGAAAGCTCGCGGTCGGAACCGAGGGCTTCGGACATCTGGAATGCGATCCGAACGCAGCAGCGATCTTTAACGGCGCCATGACCGAGCTGACGCGCCTGATCGCCAGTGAATTGCTGCGCGCCTACGACTTTGCCGGGATGCGGCGCGTCATCGACATCGGCGGCGGCCACGGAGCGCTGATAGCGGCCGTGCTCGAAACGCATCCGGGATTGCATGGCGTGGTCTACGATCTGCCTCACGCCATCGAGGGCGCGCAGGCTCACCTCGCAAGGGAGGGCATGCTGGAACGCTGCGACTTCATCGCCGGCGACTTCTTCGCCGCGGTGCCCGGCGGGGCGGACGCATATCTGCTCAAGAACGTCATCCACGACTGGAATGATGAACGCAGCGCCGCCATCCTTCGCAACTGCCGAAGCGCCATGCCGCTAACCGGGCGGTTGGTGCTCGTCGAACGGATTATGCCGGACCGTCTGGAGGCGTCGTCCTGGAACCACCGGGCCGTCGCTTGGGCGGACCTGACGATGATGCTGGGTACAGGGGGATGCCAGCGGACCGAAGCAGAATTTCGCACGCTCCTTGCGTCCTCCGGGTTTGTCCTTACCAAGGTCATCCCGACGTCATTGGAATACTCGGTTCTGGAAGCGGTGCCTGGCTAGCGCGTGTCACCTGCCGAACATCTCTGCACATCGAATGACCCTCGCTCAAAGCGGCGCGACACGCTAACATTGCGCGGAGCGTCCAGATGTCAAATACCGCCCAACAGATTTAATTCTGTGCAAGCCGTGACGGCACGCGGCTTGCCTATGCGACCAGCGGGGCCGGTTCTCCGCTGGTGTGGGTGCAGCATTGGGTTCACCATCTCAAATTCGATTGGGAGAGCCCGGTTTGGCAACCATGGCTGTCCATGTTTTCGCGGCGCAACACGCTCGTGCGCTACGACTGGCGCGGCTGCGGCTTATCCGACCGAGATGGAGTTGAATTCTCCCTGGAGAAATTTGCCGAAGATCTGGACGCGGTGATCGCAGCCGCCGGATTCGAGCGTTTCGTTCTGTTCGGCATGGGAGGGTCGGCGGCGCGATTTCTACAATCTACGCCGCCCGCCATTCGGAGCGAATCAGCCAGCTCATCCTGCACGGCAGCTATGCCCGAGGCAAAATGGCAGGCAACCCGACGCCCGCACAACGCGACGAGGCGCAGGCGCGGCTCAAAGTGTACGAATTAGGCTGGCCAAATGAAACGCCGGGTTACGGCCAGTTCTTTACATCGCTTCACATACCGGACGCGACACCCGACCAATTCCGCTCGTACAACGACCTGCTGCGCCTGACGACCTCACCGGCCAACGCACTTCGGCTTGATTCGAGCGTTCATGCGAAGCGATCCTCGCGAGTACTTGCCCAAGATCCGTTGTCCGACGCTTGTGTTGCATACCCGTGGCGATGCAATCATTCCGTTCGACCTGGGACGCACCGTAGCCGCCCTAATTCCCGGGGCAACGTTCGTGCCGCTTGAAAGCCGAAACCATATTCTGCTCTCGACCGAACCGGCCTGGGTGCAACTGATCGAGGCCATTGACGACTTCCTGCCGGCGCCCGCGCGGCAGCCGGCCAATATTCCCGCCGCGCTGGACGAACTTTCTGCCCGCGAAAATGAGGTTCTCGAACTCGTCGCACAAGGCCTCGACAATCCCACCATTGCCGAGCGGCTCGGTATCAGCAACCGGACGGCACGCAACCACGTCTCCGCGATCCTAAGCAAACTCGGTATCAGCAGCCGCGCGCAGGTAATCGTCCAGGCTCGCGACGCCGGATTTGGACAGAAAGCAGAAAGATAGAGAGGATGCTCTATGACTGATGTAGCAGGATCGGCGTTGCGACTGGCCTTTGTCGCCGCCACCCTCGCCGCCGTGGCGCCTGCAGCGGCGATTGCGCAAACCGACTTCCCCCGCCGCGCGGTCAAGTTCGTGGTGCCGGTGCCGCCCGGCAACATGCTCGACTCGATGCCGCGCATCATCGGCGAGAAACTCTCGGCGCGCTGGAGCCAGCCGGTGATCGTCGAGAACCGGGCCGGCGCCGCGTCGAACCTCGGCACCGAGACGGTGTTCAAGTCGGAGCCTGACGGATACACGCTGCTGGTCTCGCCGCCCGGGCCGCTCTCGGTCAGCCAGCACGTCTATCCGAAGCTCGGCTTCGATCCGGCGGCGTTTGTACCGGTTTCGACGCTGGTCCAGTTTCCGTTCATCCTGATGGTGAACCCGAAGGGCCGGTCACGAATTTCGCGGACTTCATCGCACGCGCCAAGGCCAACCCAGGCAAGATCACCTTCGGCTCGCCCGGCGTCAGCAGACGCCGCATCTGCAGATGGAGCGGTTCGCGGCCGCGGCCGGCATCCGCTTCGTGCACGTCCCCTATCCCGGGCCTCGCGCCGGCGATGCGCGACCTGCTCGCAGGCCATATCGACGCGATCTTCGACACGCCCGGCAACGCCCTCCCCCATATCGCCAGCGGCAGCGTGAAGGCGCTCGCGGTGACCGGCGAAAAGCCGATCCCCGAACTGCCGGGCGTGCCGGCGATCGCCGAGACGCTGCCCGGCATCGTCCACACCGACTGGTTCGCCGTGGTCGCGCCGCCGAAGACGCCGCCGGAGATCGCCACGCGGCTCTCGCAGGCGATTGCCGAGACGATGAAGCTGCCGGACGTCGCCAAGCGGATCGCCGAGTTCAACGTCACGGCGGTCGGCGATACGCCGGCGGAGACCGGCCGCGCTGATGAAGCGCGAAGTCGGAGCAATACCGGCAACTGATCGCGGCGACCGGGATCAAGGTCGAGAAATAGAGGCGACATGGCTGCCAAGCGACGACCAAGACCGGATCTGCGCTTTCTCGTTGCCGCTGCCGCGCTCGCGATCGCACCCGCCGCACGCCGATGCGCAGACCCGCTTCCCGAACCGGACGATCAAGATCGTCGTGCCGGCACCGCCCGGCGCCAACCTGGACACCATTCCGCGGATCATCGCCGACAAGCTTTCGAGCCAGTGGGGCCATCCGGTGATCATCGAACATCGCCCGGGCGCGGCGCAGAACCTCGGCGCCGAGGTCGTGGCGAGGTCGGAGCCCGACGGCTACACGCTGCTCGCGACGCCGCAGGGGCCGCTGGTGATCAGCCAGCACTTCTTCGCCAAGCTCGGCTTCGACCCGGCGGCGTTCACGCCGGTCTCGATCATCGCCTCGCAGCCGCTGGTGCTGGTCGCGCATCCGAAATTTCGCGCCGCGTAGCTGAAGGAGCTCGTGACCTCGGCGAAGATGACCAAGATCAGCTTTGCCTCGGCCGGGATCGGCAGCTCGCCGCACCTGACCGGCGAGATGCTCAAGCTCGCGGCCAAGATCGATTTCGTCCACGTGCCCTACAAGGGTCTCGCGCCCGCGATGACCGACCTGCTCGGCGGCCATGTCGACATGATGTTCGACAATCTCACCAATGCGCTGCCGCAGGTCCGTGACGGCAAGGTCAAGGCGCTGGCGGTCGCCGGCGAAACGCGCATCCCGGAATTGCCGGACGTGCCCGCGATCGCGGAGCTGTTCCCCGGCTTCTATTCGACCAGCTGGTTCGCGATCGTCGCGCCGCCGAAGACGCCGCCCGACATCGCCGCCAAGATGTCGCAGGCGATCGCCGCGACGCTGAAGCTGCCCGACGTCATCGAGCGCTATCGCGCGCTCGCGAGCACGCCGGTCGGCTCTTCGCCCGCCGAGACGGAGGCTTTCCTGAAGAAGGAATCCGAGCGCTGGCGGCAGGTGATCGCGGCAGCGGGGATCAAGCCGGAATAGCCGACCTACTTCACCTGCAGCCCGAGCGCCTTGCACCAGCTCGGCCATGTTCTTGGCCTCGTCGCGCATCATGGCGGCCATCTCCTGCGGCGTCGTGGTGGCGATCAGCGTGCCGCTGTCGGTCATGCGCTTGATCACGCCTTCGATCGCGCGCGGCCTTGCGGAATTCCGCATTGAGCCTCGCCGACCACCGCGGCCGGGCATGCCGGCGGGGCCGACCAGGCCGAACCAGTTGGCGATCCGCTCGCGTGCGAGCCCCACTTCGATCAGGGTCGGCACATCGGGCGTCGCCGGCAGCCGCGTCTCGGCGTCGACCGCGAGCGCGCGCAGCTTCCCGCCGTCGATATTGGCGCGCGCCGAGGTGTAGGACGCGAACGCGAAGTCGATGCGGCCGGTGATCAGGTCGGCCATCAGCGGCGCGCCGCCGCGGTACTGCACGAACTGGATCGGCGTGCTTGGTGCCGAGCCCGATCCGCGCCGCCATCAGATGCGCCGGCGTGCCGACGCCGGCCGAGCCGAACGACAGCCCGCCCGGCCGCTTGCGGCCGAGCTCCAGCAGCTCCGCGACCGTCTTCACCGGGCTGTCGTGCGGCACCACCAGCAGCGCCGGCATCCGGAACAAGAGCGTCACCGGCGTGAAGCCCTTCACCGGGTCGTAGCCGACCGGCTGCATCGCCGGGATCGCGGCATGGGCGGAGCCGGTGATGGTGAGGAGCGTGTAGCCGTCGGGCTGCCGCGTTCTGCACCGCCACCGCCGCCACCGTACCGCCGCCGACCGGGCGGTTCTCGACCACGATCTTCTGGCCGGTGCTCTTCATCACCGCATCGGCATAGATGCGGGTCGAAACGTCGGTGATGCCGCCGGGCGCCACGCCGACGATGATGGTGATCGGCCGCGCGGGAAAATCCTGCGCCTGCGCGGCGCCGGCGAAGCACAAGCCAGCGCGACGCGACCGCGGCCGAAGCCGAGCCGCGCCAATGGCGTTCCTCCCCTCCTTGTTGGCAGGGATTGCGACCGCGCGCCCAAACGCAAACGGCGGCGCCATTGCCGGCGCCGCCGTGAAGAAGCTGCGCGCGCCTCCTAACGCAGGTCAAGCTCGGCACGTCACCGCAAGCGCCGGTGTCGCGCCCGGTACGAGCCGCTGGTCCCGGGCAAAATCGGCAACCGAACGATAGCCGTCCGGACCAGGGTCACGGTGGATGCGCGTGTTCAGCTTGACGGCATCGATCACCCACAACTCGGCAATCCCGAAGCCGGCATAGAGCCCGGCCTTGCGGCCGAGATCGTACCCGAGGCTCGAATCGGCGACTTCAACGACAAGCCGCGCGGTCTCGGCGTTCAGCCCATTCCATCCACTCGCTTCGGGATAGAAGACAAAATCCGGTTCGAGGTAGGTGTCCAGGCTCAGCCGGAACGTCGTCTGAGGAGCGAACAACAGGTCGCGCGGGAGTGCTCGTGCCCAGTGCAGGTTGAGAACAGACCTAAGAATCTCATGATGGACGCCTCTCGGCGACATCGGAACGAGCTCACCGCCGATCAATTCGATGCGCTCGTTTTCATGCAAGATGCCCGCCTCGGTCATGCGATACAGCTCGTCCACGGTGAAGCGTCGCCGCGGCAAGCCTTCGGCGGCGGTCGTGGTTGGCTCCAACGTGGGCGAGTTGACACTCATCGCCGTAGTATAGCGCGCTTTGGTGCGACAGGCGTGCCTGGCAAGGTTATCTGAACACGACAAGCAAACGGCGGCGCCGTTGCCAGCGCCGCCGTTCGATTTCAGATGCGTTGCCGCGTCAGTGCGCGGTGAGGATCGAGGATTCCTCGTCCACCGCCGGCTCGGTCGAGACCGGCTCGGCCGCCTTGGCCTTCTCCTCGTCCCACTCGATCGGCTCGGGCGCGCGGACGAGCGCCTTCGGCAGCACCTCGTCCATGCGCGAGACCGGAATGATCTCGAGGCCCTTCTTGATCGAACTCGTTGATCTCGACGAGGTCCTTGGCGTTCTCCTCGGGGATCAGCACCGTCTTGATGCCGCCGCGTTGCGCCGCCAGCAGCTTCTCCTTCAAGCCGCCGATCGGAAGCACACGGCCGCGCAGCGTGATCTCGCCGGTCATGGCGACGTCGCGGCGCACCGGGATGCCGGTCATCACCGAGACGATCGCCGTCACCATGGCGACGCCCGCCGACGGACCGTCCTTCGGGGTCGCCCCCTCCGGCACGTGCACGTGGATGTCCTTCTTGTCGAAGGCCGGCGGCTCGATGCCGAAGGCGACGGCGCGCATGCGCACATAGGAGGCCGCCGCCGAGATCGACTCCTTCATCACGTCGCGCAGGTTGCCGGTCACCGTCATCTTGCCCTTGCCGGGCATCATGGCGGATTCGATGGTGAGCAGCTCGCCGCCCACATCGGTCCAGGCGAGACCGGTGACGACGCCGATCTGGTCCTCGTCCTCGAGCTCGCCGAAGCGATACTTGGGAACGCCCAGGAAGTCCTGAGCGTCTTGGCATCGACCACGATCGACTTCTTGTCCTGGTTCAGCGTGAGCTCCTTCACGGCCTTGCGGACCAGGTTGGACAGCTCGCGCTCCAGATTACGGACGCCCGCTTCCCGCGTGTAACGGCGGATCAGCAGCAGCAGTCCTTCGTCGTCGATCGACCATTCCTTCGGATCGAGGCCGTGCTTGCTGACCGCGTTCGGGATCAGGTGCTTGCGCGCGATCTCGACCTTCTCGTCCTCGGTGTAGCCGGGGAGGCGGATGATCTCCATGCGGTCCATCAAGGGCGGCGGGATGTTGAGCGTATTCGCCGTCGTGATGAACATCACGCTCGAGAGATCGTAGTCGACCTCGAGGTAGTGGTCGTTGAAGGTGTGGTTCTGCTCGGGGTCGAGCACCTCGAGCAGCGCCGACGACGGATCGCCGCGGAAATCGGCGCCCATCTTGTCCACCTCGTCGAGCAGGAACAGCGGGTTCGACGACTTCGCCTTCCGCATCGACTGGATGACCTTGCCGGGCATCGAGCCGATATAGGTCCGGCGGTGACCGCGGATCTCGGCTTCGTCGCGCACGCCGCCGAGCGACACGCGCACGAAGTCGCGGCCGGTCGCCTTCGCGATCGACTTGCCGAGCGAGGTCTTGCCGACGCCAGGCGGTCCGACCAGGCACAGGATCGGGCCGGTCAGCTTGTTGGCGCGCTGCTGCACGGCGAGATACTCGACGATGCGCTCCTTGACCTTCTCCAGGCCGTAGTGATCCGCGTCGAGGGTCTCCTGGGCCTGCTTGAGGTCCTTCTTGACCTTCGACTTCTTGTTCCACGGGATCGACAACAGCCAGTCGAGATAGTTGCGCACGACCGTCGCCTCGGCGGACATCGGCGACATCTGGCGGAGCTTCTTGAGCTCGTGGTTCGCCTTGTCGCGCGCTTCCTTCGAGAGCTTGGTCTTCTTGATCTTGTCTTCGAGCTCGGCGAGTTCGTCCTTGCCGTCCTCGTCGCCCAGCTCCTTCTGGATCGCCTTCATCTGCTCGTTGAGGTAGTACTCGCGCTGGGTCTTCTCCATCTGGCGCTTGACGCGCGTGCGGATGCGCTTCTCGACCTGCAGCACGGAGATTTCGCTCTCCATCAGGGCGAGCACCTTCTCCAGCCGCTCGGGGACCGACGGCGTCTCCAGGATCTGCTGCTTCTCGGGAATCTTGACCGCGAGGTGCGACGCGACCGTGTCGGCGAGCTTGGCGTAGTCCTCGATCTGCTGGACGACACCGACGACCTCGGGCGAGACCTTCTTGTTGAGCTTCACATAGTTCTCGAACTCGTTGACGACGGAGCGCGCGAGCGCTTCCGCCTCAACCTTCTCGCCGGCGTCGTCGGAGAGAACGATCGCATCGGCTTCGTAATATTCGGCGCGGTCGGTGTAGCGCTCGACCTTGGCGCGCGCGGCGCCCTCGACCAGCACCTTCACGGTGCCGTCGGGCAGCTTGAGCAGTTGCAGCACGCTCGCGAGCGTGCCGGTCTCGTAGATCGAGTCGGTCGCCGGATCGTCGTCGGACGCGTTCTTCTGCGTGGCGAGGAGAATGAACGTGTCGGAGCGCATGACCTCTTCAAGCGCCTTGATCGACTTCTCGCGGCCGACGAAGAGCGGAACGATCATGTGCGGGAACACGACGATGTCCCGCAACGGCAAAACTGGATAGGCCCGGGTTTCACCGGGGATCAGAGGGGGGCGAGGCTTTGCGCTAGTCATGGCCCAAGTTCCTTGTTGTTGTGCCCCTCGCCCGCAACCCGCGGTATGCGGCATTACGGTCGAGTGCCGGAGGGCCGGGGAGGGAACACGGCGGAGTGAGAGGGTGCCGTGTGCCGGAGGGTCGGGTACGAAACCCTCCCCGGGAGAGACGCGATCCTTCGTACTATTTCACCGGCAGTATTAGGTGGCGACGGCCGGGCGGAGTGTCAAGTAAGCCTGGAAATTCAGGCAAATAACGGTTATGGGACCGCCCGGCGACGACCCCTTCGACGAATTGCGATGGTGACGCCGGCGGCGTCATGGTCGCGCCTCACGCGCTGGCGGAGGCGTCGTTCGCCCGGTCGGCCCGGTCCGCATAGATGTAGAGGGGCCGCGCGGTCTCCTCGACGACCTCTTTCGAGATCACGACCTCCTCGACGCCCTCCAGGCCCGGCAGCTCGAACATGGTGTCGAGCAGGATCCGCTCCATGATCGAGCGCAGGCCGCGGGCGCCGGTGTTGCGCTCGAACGCCTTGTCGGCGATCGCGCGCAGCGCCTCGGTCGGAACCGTGAGGTCGACGTTCTCCATCTCGAACAGCCGCTGGAACTGCCTGACCACGGCGTTCTTCGGCTTGGTCAGGATTTCGATCAGCGCGCCCTTGTCGAGGCCCTCGAGCGTCGCGATGACCGGCAGCCGGCCGACGAATTCCGGGATCAGGCCGAACTTCAACAGATCCTCCGGCTGGAGGCCCCTGAAGATGTCGCCGGTGGTCGGCGCCTGCGGGTCCTTCGGATCGCCGAAGAAGCCCATGGAACTCTTGTTCAGCCGCCGCTCGATGATCTTCTCGAGGCCGGCGAACGAGCCGCCGCAGATGAACAGGATATTGGTGGTGTCGACCTGCAGGAACTCCTGCTGCGGGTGCTTGCGGCCACCCTGCGGCGGCACCGATGCGACGGTGCCTTCCATGATCTTCAGCAGCGCCTGCTGCACGCCCTCGCCCGACACGTCGCGCGTGATCGACGGGTTGTCGGACTTGCGGCTGATCTTGTCGATTTCGTCGATATAGACGATACCGCGCTGCGCGCGCTCGACGTTGTAGTCGGCGGACTGCAACAGCTTCAGGATGATGTTCTCGACGTCCTCGCCGACATAGCCGGCTTCGGTCAGCGTCGTGGCGTCGGCCATCGTGAACGGCACGTCGAGGATGCGCGCCAGCGTCTGCGCAAGCAGCGTCTTGCCGCAGCCGGTCGGACCGACGAGCAGGATGTTCGACTTCGTCAGCTCGACGTCGTTGTGCTTGGTCTGGTGGTTGAGCCGCTTGTAGTGATTGTGGACGGCGACCGAGAGCACCTTCTTCGCGTAGTCCTGGCCGATCACATAGTCGTCGAGGACCTTGCGGATTTCCTTCGGCGTCGGGATGCCGTCGCGCGACTTCACCAGCGAGGATTTGTTCTCCTCGCGGATGATGTCCATGCACAGTTCGACGCACTCATCGCAAATGAAGACCGTCGGTCCCGCAATAAGCTTGCGGACTTCGTGCTGGCTCTTGCCGCAGAACGAACAGTAGAGCGTGTTCTTGGAATCGCCGCTGCCGACTTTGCTCATTCCCTGTCTCCATCGGCGCGCCGCCGGGGCCGCGAGCCGGTCTTATCCATTCCAACCATAACAAGGGCCCTACTAAGAGTCCGTAGCATGGATGCCACACAGCCCTTGGGAATTTGCCCTTATCCTGACCATCTCACTCCTAGCGAAGCACGGTAGCGCAGCGATAATCAAGAATTTATTAATGATGAAAATTCAGCCTCATGGCAGCTTTTTGGCCGCCGTTTCCTAGGAACCGGCGGCCGCCAGCGGCCGGCCGCCCTCCGGTATCAGACAACCTTGAGCGCCGCCGGATCGTCAGGCCGCCGGTCGAGAACCCGGTCCACGACGCCCCATTCGACCGCCATCTCGCCGGTCAGGAAGTAGTCGCGCTCAAGCGCATCCTCGATCTTCTTGAGCGCCTGGCCGGTATGCTTCACGTAGATGTCGTTGAGCCGCTTCTTGATGTTCAGGATTTCCTGGGCGTGCAGCATGATGTCGGTCGCCTGCCCCTGGAAACCGCCTGACGGCTGATGCAGCATGATCCGCGCATTGGGGAGCGCGAACCGCATGCCGGCCTTTCCCGCGGCGAGCAACAGCGAGCCCATCGATGCCGCCTGGCCGACGCACAGCGTCGAGATCGGCGAGCGGATGAATTGCATGGTGTCGTAGATCGCCAGTCCCGACGTCACGACGCCGCCGGGCGAGTTGATGTACATGGCGATTTCTTTTTTCGGGTTCTCCGCCTCCAGGAACAGAAGCTGCGCCACGATCAGCGTCGACATCGTGTCGTCGATCGGGCCCGGAATGAAGATGATGCGCTCCTTCAGCAGCCGCGAGAAGATGTCGTAGCGGATCGAGCCGCGCGCGGTGACCTCCTCGACGCTCGGGATGAAGAAGCTGTTGTAGACGTTCAGCGGGTCCCTCATGGGCGGTCTGCCTCGTTCGGAAGCCTCGGGCCCTTCGGATGCCGCTCCAGGACGTCGAGGCACTTGGTTATGCAGTCATCACAGATATGCGCGGATGCGCCGGCGACAAGGCGATCCACCTGTTGGGCATCCCGGCCGCAGAACGAGCAGGCCAGCGGCGGCCGGAACAGACGACCGATCCGCGCCAAGGCCGTACCCGGTCGCAAGTCGATCATGGGGCTCCTTATCCACGATTCGTCGGACCAAAGCATTATTGCAGCGGGCCAGGCGCCGTGAGTCCGGATTCATCCTTAAAAGTCTGGTCGTCGTGAGGCGGCGCCCGCAGGGGCGCGGCGACGGCGGCCGCATGCGGACAGGAACATAGGGTGCAACGGCCGTCGTTGCACCCCCTACCCTTGACGCACGGCATCCTCCGCGCCCCGGCGCACCAAAGGTCAGACCCCCTTTGAGATGGCGCTCCTCTGCGCGCCCATCCTGCGCTTGCTGGCCCAGGTCCACGGCTTTAAGCTGGAATATCGCGGCAGAAGCGCTGGGCAGGGACCATGGTCAATCGATCTCACGCGGCGTCGATTGCGTGATGCGTGAGCGTCGGGATCGCTCGCGCTGAGCGTCGCCTTCGATCATACTTTCGTCCGCGCTCAATCAGCCGATCTCGCACTTTGCGATCGCGTCGCCGCCGACCCGGCCGATCCGGACAGGCCGGCGGACGTCAAAGGCGTTCGCGACATCGCTCCGTCCGATGTCGCGACCGCGATCAAATATTGCAGGGTCGCTGCCGCCAAATCACGCCGGGCGCTCTATCAGCTCGGTCGCGCCTATGCGGCCGGTCAACAATGGGCCGACGCCGTCGGCACCTATCGCAAGGCGGCCGACAAGGGCAGCACGACGGCCATGGTCGAACTCGGCGTGATGTTCGGCACCGGAACCGGCGTTGCCAAGGATGAAGCCCAGGCGCGCATGCTGTTCGAGCGCGCCGCCGCGGCCGGCAATCCCCGCGGCGTCACCAATCTCGCGGCACTCACGGGCGGCACGCCGTCCGATCCCAGGTCGAGAGCCATGTTCGCGAAAGCGGCGGAGACAGGCTCCGCAGAAGCGCAGTATCAGCTCGGATTGATGGCTGCGGATGGCATCGGCGGACCGCAGGACGATGTGGCCGCGCGGGCGTGGTTTGAAAAAGCCGCGACGCAAGGTCATCCCGGGGCGTTGGAGCGGATGGGTGCGTTTGCGCAGAGCGGTCGCGGCGGGCCGCAGGATGCAAGCGCCGCCAAGGCGTATTACGAGAAAGCCGCAGCGCTCGGGAATGAAGATGCCAAGGCCGCGCTTGAGCGCGCACGATGTCCATGGGTGATCAAAGACAAGCGTGGAAGCGTGGTGACCAATCTTTGTTTCTAGCGGTCACTGCGCCTTGATCCCGGCCGAGACGATGATCTTGCGCCAGCGTTCGCGCTCCTGCGCGATCCTTGTCGCCGCTTCCGCAGGCGAACTGCCGATCGGAACGGCCGACATGTCGCGCAGTCGCTTGTTGACGTCGGGCAGCCGGACCACCTCGGCGATCGCCGCCGATAGCTTCGCCACGATGCCTGCGTCGGTTCTCGGCGGCGCGACGACGGCGTTCCAGCTGGTGACGACGTAGCCGGGGAAGGTCTCGGCCACCGTCGGTACGTCGGGCAGCTCGACGGTGCGCGTCTCGCTGTCGACCGCGATGGCGCGCAACCGCCCGCCCGCGATCAAGGGCAGGACCGAGACCGTCCCAGCAAACATGAGGTCGACATGGCCGGCGATCACGTCATTCAGCGCCGGCCCGGTCCCGTTATACGGGACGTGCGTGAGCTTGATGCCGGCCAGCGACTTCAGCCACTCCATGGCGAGGTGCTGTGAACTGCCGAGGCCCGGTGACGCATAGTTGAGCTTGTCCGGATTGGCCTTGGCGAAGGCGATCAGGCCGCCGAGCGTCGAGAACGGAGCCTTGTTGCTGACGACCAGCACATTCGACAGCGCCGAAACGATCGAGACCGGCACGAACGCGCGCGGGTCGTACGCGATCTTGCGATAGAGGCTCTCGTTGATCACAAGCACAGGCGGCGTCGTTGCCAGCACCGTGTATCCGTCCGGTTCCGCCTTGAAGACCGCCTCCGCGCCGACGCCGCCGGTCGCGCCCGGGCGGTTCTCGACGATGACCGGTCTGGCCGAAGCGCAGCGTGAGCTTCTCGGCCACCAGGCGCGGGATCACGTCCGCCGAGCCGCCGGCGGACAGCGGCACGATCATCCGGATCGGACGATTTGGATAAGCGTCTTGCGCGACGGCGAGCAACGGCGCTGCGCAGAACAGCGCCACGAGGACGATCGATGCGCGAGCGCAGGCGGGCATGGCCGAGAGAGTAGCCCGCATTGAGCGGCAGCGGAACGCGGCCGCTTGCTGCGGGGCCAAATCGGCGGCCGCCCCTCCCTTTTCAGTCGTTCGCCAGGAGCATAGCCTTCAGCCACGGCCGGACGGCATGCCATCACGGTCGGTGTCAGTGAGAGGGAGGAATCGCATGACCAAGAAACTCGGCGTTTCGTTATTCGCAGCCTTGGCCGCCGCCACCGTCGTGGTGACTGCTTCGGTGCATGCCCAGCAGCCCGGCATGACGTTCTTCATCACCAGCGTCGGCAAGGGCAAAGGCGCCGACCTCGGCGGGATTGCGGGCGCCGATGCGCATTGCGCGGCGCTGGCCAAGGCGGCCGGCTCGAAGGAGACCAACTGGCGGGCCTACCTGAGCACCACGCTGCCGAAAGGCGACGCGGGCGAGAACGCGCGCGAGCGCATCGGCAAGGGCCCGTGGCACAACGCCAAGGGCGTGATGGTGGCCAAGAGCGTGGCCGATTTGCATTCGGACAACGTCAATATCAACAAGCAGACGGGACTGACCGAGAAAGGCGACATCGTCGGCGGCAGCGGCGACAAGCCCAATCAGCACGACATCCTGACCGGCTCGGACCCGCAGGGGATGTTCTCGACCGCCGGCGGCGATACGACGTGCGGCAACTGGACCAGCAGCGGCGAAGGCTCGGCCATCGTCGGTCACCACGACCGCAGCGGCTTGGACAAGAAGAGCCGGCACATGACGTCGTGGAACTCGTCGCACGGCTCGCGCGGTTGCAGCCAGGACAACCTGATCTCGTCCGGCGGCGCCGGCTTGCTTGTATTGCTTCGTCGCCAACTGACGTGATCGGCAGCAAGGGGTCGAGACGCGGCGGCAGCTACATCAGGCCGCCGCCTGGTGGCCTCGTCCTCGTCTTCCTTGAACAGCTCTTCCTTGGTCACGGTCTTGTCGGTGACCTTGGCGAGCTCGAGCAGGAAGTCGACCACCTTCTCTTCGTAGATCGGCGCGCGGATGCCGGCCATCGCCTGCGGGTTCTTGCGGTAATAGTCCCAGACCTCCTGCTCGCGGCCGGGCACCTGGCGCGCGCGCTCGACAATCGGCGCGCTGAGATCTCCTCGTCGCGAGACCTTGATGTTGTTCTTGTCGCCGATCTCGGCCAGCAGCAGGCCAAGCCGCACGCGCCGCTCGGCGATGGCGCGGTACTCCTCGCGCGCCTTCTCCTCGGTGGTGCCTTCGTCGGCGAAGGTGCGGTTCTGCCGCTTGAGGTCGGATTCGATCGTGGTCCAGATCGAGTTGAACTCGTCGTCGACCAGCGTCGGCGGCGGCGTGAACTTGTGCAGCGCGTCGAGCTGGTCGAGGAGCTTGCGCTTGAGCTTCTGCCGGCTCACGGCGCCGTAGCTCGCGCGCGAGGCGATCCTTGACCGCGTCCTTGAGCTTCTCGAGCGACTCCAATCCGAGCGACTTGGCGAACTCCTCGTCGATGGTGACCTCTTTCGGCGCCTCGATCGACTTGGCGGTGACGTCGAATTCGGCGGCCTTGCCGGCAAGCGTCTCGGTCGGATAGGTGTCCGGGAAAGTCACCTTGACCTGCCGCGTTTCGCCGACGCCGAGCCCGACGAGCTGCTCTTCGAAGCCGGGGATGAACTGGTTGGAGCCGACCGTCACGGCGACGTCGGTGCCGGTGCCGCCGGGGAACGGGGTGCCGTCGACGCGGCCGATGAAGTCGATGACGACGCGGTCGCCCTTCTCGACCTTGGCGCCCTCGGCCTTGGCCGCATACGGCCGGTTCTGTTCGGCGATCTGCTTGATCGCGTCGTCGATCTCGGTATCGGCGACGTCGGCGACCAGCCGTTCCAGCTTGATGGTGCCGAAGTCGGCGAGCGCGATCGCCGGCAGCACCTCGAACGACAGCGTGTAGGCGAGATCGGCCTTGCCGTCGATGACGCGGTCGACCTCGGTCTCCTCGTTCGGGATCGTGACCTTCGGCTCGCGCGCGAGCCGCAGTCCCCGCTCCTCGACGATCTGGGCGTTGAGCTCGCGGATCACGGTCTCGACCGTCTCCGCCATCACCGAGCGGCCATAGACCTTGCGCAGGTGCGTCACCGGCACCTTGCCGGGACGGAAGCCGCGCAACTGCACGCGGTCCTTCAGCTCGGCGAGCCGGCCAGCCATTCGCGCTTCGAGATCGGCGGCCGGGACGGTGACCTGGAATTCGCGCTTGAGACCGTCGGAAACTGTTTCTGTGACTTGCATGGGTTCAATGACTCTGCTGCCGAGAGCGGCGCATGACGGTTGACGACAGGTGCGGCGGATACCCTCTGGATTGGTGCGGGCGGAGGGGCTCGAACCCCCACGTCTTGCGACACGGGAACCTAAATCCCGCGCGTCTACCAATTCCGCCACGCCCGCAGAGGGCACCTGGGCGCCAACTAGGAGCGGCCGGGCGGCGCGGCTTATATCACGCGGAAACTCCCGTGCACACGCGAAAAATAGCGGGTAGATCAGTTGCCGAGAAGCCGGCGGTAAACCGCCGGCAGCGCCTCCGGCAGGTCTTCCGAAATCAGCCCCGGGCCGGCCTGGTTGCCGGCCTCGCCATGCAGCCAGACCGCGGCGCAGGCAGCCTCGAATGCGGGCATCTGCTGGGCAACAAGCCCCGCGCAGAAGCCGGCCAGCACGTCGCCGGAGCCCGCCGTCGCAAGCCAGGCCGAAGCATTGTCGGCGATGGCCGCCCGCCCGTCGGGGGCCGCGACCACCGTATCGCCGCCCTTCAGCAGCACGACCGCGCCGGTCGCGGCCGCCGCGGCGCGCGCCCGCGCGAGCTTCGATGGCGCCTGCAGCAGCCTCTTTCAACGCCGCTGAACAGGCGGCCGAACTCGCCCTCGTGCGGGGTCAGCAGCACCGGGGCCTGCGCGCCCCTTGATCGCCGCCGTCAGCGCCGGCAGATCGCCCGCAAAGCTCGTGAGCGCATCGGCATCGAGCACCACCGCGGGGCCTGCCCTGAGCGCCGCCAGCACCAGGTCACGCATCCGGGGCCCCACCCCACCCCCGGGGCCGAGCACGGCGACGTTGCGCCGGGCATCGGCCAGGAACTCCGAAAGCTCGCGCGCGTCATCGACCGGACGCACCATCACCGCCAGGTTCGTGACCGCGTTGACCACCAGCGCCTCACGCGGCGACCCGATCGTCACCAGGCCGGCACCCGCGCGCAGCGCACCGCGCGCCGCAAGCCGCGCCGCGCCGGTGGAGTCGATGCCGCCGGACAGCACGACCGCATGGCCGCGCGTGTATTTGTGGCCGTCGAGACCCGGCGCCGGAAAATGCTCGATCCAGAGCGCCGGCGAATTGCGGAATGTCGTCGGACCGATGCGTGCGAGCACGCTCGACGGAATTCCGATGTCGGCGACGTGAGATGCGGCCGCAATGCAGCCGCCCCGGCAGCAGCAGATGGCCGGGCTTCTGGCGAAAGAACGTGACCGTCTCGGTCGCCCGCACGGCGACGCCCATCACCGCGCCGGTCGTTCCGTTGATGCCGCTCGGAAGATCGACGGCATAGACCGGACAACCCGCGGCGTTCATCGCCTCGATGATCGCGCGCGCTTCGCCTTCGACCGGCCGGTCGAGCCCGGCGCCGAACAGCGCATCGACGATCGCGTCCGCGCTCGCCAATCGCTCGGGCGATGCCGGCGATCGTCGCGCCCGTCCACCGCTGCGCGGCGCGTGCCGCGTCGCCCTTCAGGTCGCCCGTCCCGATGCGCAAGATCTCGACCGCGTAGCCGCGCTCGGCGAGCAGGCGTGCGACGACGTACCCGTCGCCGCCATTGTTGCCGGAGCCCGCGACGACGGCGACCCGCGTGCCCTTGGGCTGCCCCAGCATGACGCAGTCCGCGACCGCGGCCCCGGCGCGCTCCATCAGTTCGATACCGGGAACCCCACCCGCGATTGTGAGGCGGTCCGCCTCACCCATTTCGGCGTTGGTCAGGAGTTCGATCATGGCGGTCCGTCGGGTTGGCGCAGAATGCGTCGGGCGAAGGCAATTTCAAAGTCGCAGTCAATGGACTAGCCGCCACTGGACACGAATTAGGCAAACTGCCTACTATTTGACCGGCGATGCTTTGGCTGTCATCAAAAGCATCTCTGACAATGCGCCTAAATCATTGGAAAATGGCGGTTTTTTAGGCCTCTATGGGCTTGGCATGGAGCCTGCTAACCGTAAGGCGGTTCGACCCGCCGGAGTACGGCTGCGGCGGGACCAGGAGACGTTCAAGATATGAAAAAAATCGAGGCCATCATCAAACCCTTCAAGCTCGATGAGGTGAAAGAAGCGCTGCAGGAAGTCGGTCTGCAGGGCATCACCGTCACCGAAGCGAAGGGCTTCGGCCGGCAAAAGGGGCATACGGAACTCTACCGTGGCGCCGAATACGTCGTCGATTTTCTGCCCAAGGTGAAGATCGAGATTGTCCTTGGCGACGACATGGTCGAAAAAGCCATCGAGGCGATCCGACGTGCTGCCCAGACCGGGCGGATCGGCGACGGAAAAATCTTCGTCTCCAACATCGAAGAAGCTATCCGGATCAGAACGGGGGAGTCCGGTCTCGACGCAATTTGAACCGCTGGACGCGCAGTTCCCGGCGCGCTCCGCCTTCCAGCGATGCTGCTAGCAACGAGAGGTACGCATTCCATGACTACGGCCAAAGACGTCCTGAAGATGATCAAGGACAACGACGTGAAATACGTCGATTTCCGTTTCACCGACCCGCGGGGCAAGTGGCAGCACGTCACCTTCGACGTCACGATGATCGAAGAAGAGACATTCGCCGAAGGTCAGATGTTCGACGGCTCTTCGATCGCCGGATGGAAGGCGATCAACGAGTCCGACATGTGCCTGATGCCGGATCCGGCCTCCGCCACCATCGATCCGTTCTTCGCCGAGACGACGATGTCGCTCGTGTGCGACGTGCTCGAGCCGACCACCGGCGAGCCCTACAACCGCGATCCGCGCGGCATCGCCAAGAAGGCCGAGGGCATGGTCAAGTCGATGGGCATCGGCGACACCATCTTCTTCGGTCCGGAAGCCGAGTTCTTCATCTTCGACGACGTCAAATACGCCGCGGAGCCCTACAACACCGGCTTCAAGCTCGACTCGCTCGAGTTCCCGACCAACTCCGACACCGAGTATGAAGGCGGCAATCTCGGCCACCATGTCGGCACCAAGAAGGGCTACTTCCCGGTGCCGCCGCAGGACACCGCGCAGGACATGCGCTCGGAAATGCTCGGCGCGATGGCGCGCATGGGCTGCGTGGTCGAGAAGCATCACCACGAAGTGGCGTCGGCCCAGCACGAGCTCGGCCTGAAGTTCGCGCCGCTGACGATCATGGCCGACCGCATGCAGATCTATAAATACTGCATCCATCAGGTCGCCAACATCTACGGCAAGACCGCGACCTTCATGCCGAAGCCGGTCTATGGCGACAACGGCTCGGGCATGCACTGCCACCAGTCGATCTGGAAGGACGGCAAGCCGGTGTTCGCCGGCAACAAATACGCCGACCTGTCGGAGACCTGCCTGTCCTACATCGCCGGCATCATCAAGCACGCCAAGGCGATCAACGCCTTCACCAACCCGACGACGAACTCCTACAAGCGGCTGGTCCCGGGCTTCGAAGCACCGGTGCTGCTCGCCTATTCGGCGCGCAACCGCTCGGCCTCGTGCCGTATTCCGTACACCACCAACCCGAAGGCCAAGCGCGTCGAGGTCCGCTTCCCCGACCCGCTGTGCAATCCCTATCTCGGCTTCGCCGCGATGACGATGGCCGGCCTCGACGGCGTCAAGAACAAGCTCGATCCGGGCTCGGCGATCGACAAGGACCTCTACGACCTGCCGAAGGCCGAGCTGAAGAACATCCCGACCGTGTGCGGCTCGCTGCGCCAGGCGCTCGAGGAGCTCGACAAGGATCGCGCCTTCCTGAAGGCCGGCGGCGTGTTCGACGACGACTTCATCGACAGCTACATCGAGCTGAAGATGACGGAGGTGATCCGCTTCGAGCACACCCCGCATCCGGTCGAGTTCGAGATGTACTATTCGTCGTAGTCGCGCCGGTAGATCGCGACGAAAAACGAAGGGGCGCTCTTCGGAGCGCCCCTTTTGCTTTCGCTCGCGTGTCCCTACTTCCGCAGGCTCGCGCGCATCTTCTCCCAGTTCGCGATGCCGGCGCGACCGGCCTTCTCATCTTCGCCCTCAGGCAATCCGGCAACGCCGACGGCACCGACAAGCTTGCCATCCAGTGCGATCGGCACGCCGCCGCCGACGAGATACACCTTGTTGCCGTACATGTTCATGATTCCGAAGTAGCGGTCCGGGCGGGTCTTGTAGAGAGCGCCCAGCACTTCGGTGGTCTGGCGATACATCGCCGAGGCGAATGCCTTGGCCTCGGCAAAACGGACGTTGCGGCTTGAGCCTTCGTCCATGCGATCGCCGGAGATGACGTCGCCGCCGACGTCGACGACCGCGACACCCATCCGCATATTCTTGGCAGCGGCATAGGCGATGGCGCCGTCGATGATCGCGCGCGCTTCTGCGAGCGACAGGAGTTGCGCCGGTGCGGCCGGCGGCCGCTCCTGCGCGCTGACCGGACTGCGCAGAAGAGCGAGAGCAACGATGGCTTGCAGGCAAGAACCGCGAAATCCGCGCATGAGCGCCTCCCCTTTCGTTGAGCGATTGTTGTTGCCTGACAATACCACGGCACGCCGTCGGCGGACCCGCCGATGCACGCGTGCTTGTCAGTTCACGGAGAGGCGGACGGCCGGCTGGCGCGCCGCTCAGGTCACGACGGTCAGATCAGGAGATAGGTGCTCGCCGTCACCACCGCGGCGGCCGCACAGGCCGTGTAGAGAGCGTAGCGGCGCAGTCGCTTCGGTCCGAAGGCACCGGCCCGCAACCTGGAGCTGATCACCGCGGCCTCGAACTCATCCGACGAGGAGAACGGACAGGCCCAGGCAAACCCCGCGCGCTCCGCGTCCATTTGGAGCGTCAGCGCGTCAACTCTTGGCCGGGCCGGGGTCAGAATTCGCCACATTCCGGAATGATAACGCGCCGAGGTAAACGCCGCCTTGCGCGCGCCTTTTGCCCGCGTGATGAGCAGCGGGTAGAGCTGAACAAGGGTCGATCCATTGACCCTTTTTGAGGGGGATTTCCGTGTGACTACAGAGACTTGATAGTTCCACGAGCAATTGATCGGCCACCGCCTGAAATGGTGGTCTACAATGCAGGCAGCGCTCAATTCTTGTGCTGTTCAATCGGCAGTATACGAATAAGCTTGGATTCGGCGGTGCAGCAATATTTGCTGTGGTGCGGGGAAAACTGTCGTGACCCTCTTACAGTTGCAAGATCATCAGGTTGACGCAGTCCGTCAGCTCAAGAGTTCACGCTACCACTATCAGCCCGGCGCCATCGCCTGGGCGGGGTTGCAAGTCCATCCAGTGCTGGTCGTGACCGGCATGGCGGCCGAGGCTCGTCTGGCGGCCGGGCCCGGCGTGACCACCGTGATGGCCGGCGGCAACCCCGCGCGGTTGCGCGTCGCTGCTGGGTGCGCGGGTGCAGCCGGATTGCCGCGCCGTCATCAGCGTCGGTATTGCCGGCGGCCTTGATCCTTCGCTGGTGCCCGGCGACGTGATCGTGGCGACCGGCGTCGCCGCACCGGATCGCCGCCACGCCGCTTCGTCGTTCGTCGCTCATCGTCTCGCCGCGCGCCTGTCGGATCATCCGAAGCGCGTGATCATGGCCGACGTCGCCGGCGTCGACAGCGCGGTGGTGTCGCCCGGAGCAAAGCGCGCCCTGCGCAACGCCACCGGCGCGCTCGCCGTCGACATGGAATCCCATGTGGCCGCTGCATTCGCCGCCCAGCACGGATTGCCGTTCGCGGCGGTGCGGGTGGTATGCGATCCGGCCCACCGCGCACTGCCCGACCTGGTCGCCATCGCGGTTCGTCCCGACGGTGAAGTCAGCCTGTGCGGCGTGTTCCGAAGCCTGTGGCAGCGCCCGATGCAGTTGTTCGCCATGCCGCGCCTGGCGCGCGACGCCGCCGAGGGGTTCCGCGCGCTGCGGCGATGCCGCGATCTGCTCGGTCACGGCTTCGGGATGCACGACCTCGGCGAGTTCTTCGGCGAAGTCGAAGCGGCCGCCTGCTGCCGCGGTTGCGCCGTCGCGACGACAACCATGCCACCGCATCGGCCAATGCATCCTGAAGCGGCCGCGGCGCATAGCCGAGTTCATGGCGCGCCTTCTGACTGTCGAAAGGCCCGGACCGCAGCGCCAGCCTGACGCCCTCCCGCGTCGCCGCCGGCGTGCGGCCGGTCAGAAGGTCGGCCGCCCACTCCGCCACTGCCGCCGACGCTAGCGCCAGCCATCCGGGCACCGCACGCTTCGGCATCGGACGCGCCGATATCCGCTCCAGCAAGCTCAAGAGGTCGCGCAGCGCGACGTTGTCGCCGCCGAGGATGTAGCGCTCGCCGGTGCGGCCGCGCTCCGCCGCGAGCACCATGCCGGCCGCAACGTCGCGCACGTCGACCAGATTGAGCACGCAGTCGAGATAGGCCGGCGACTTGTCCGTTCAGGAACATCGACAGCATGGCCGCCGGCGGCGTGAGATTGCGGTCGCCCGGCCCGATCGGCACGGTCGGATTGACGATCAGCGCATCCAATCCGCCGCTGACAGCGGCAAGCACGGACTGCTCGGCCGTCAGCTTCGAGCGCGTATAGGGACCCGGCATGTCCGCAAGGTCCAGCCGCACGGTTTCGTCGATGAGCGCGTCGGCGCCGCGGCGCTTCGGCAGCAGGATCGCCTCCGTCGAGCAATGGACGACGCGTTCGACGCGGTGCGCAGCGGCCGCGCGCAAGACCGCCGCCGTGCCGCCCGCGTTCACCCGATCGAAATCGGAGCGGTCGCGCGACCAGAGCTTGGCGATGCCGGCGAGGTGATACACATGCCGGACGTTCGCCATCGCTGCGTCGAGACACTCCGGATCGAGGATCGATCCCGGCACAAACTCGATGTCCGCCGCAAGATCATCGGGCGGCGCCAGGTCGAGGACCCTGACGCGCTGCTCCACGGGCGCTGCAGCGCCGCGACGAGATGGCGGCCGATGAACCCGCTGCCGCCCGTGACCAGATCAATCGGCACTGGATCGTCCCGCGAGGTCATGACGCGTCACGTTCATGGCGCTTCTTGCGGCTGGCGCGGCGAAAACAATTCGTACAGCAACCAGACAAGAAACAGCGCGGCGACATAGAGCTGGAAATTGCTGCTCGACACAAGATTCTGGCTCGCGATGAGGTCGGCGGCGGACGCATAGAGCGCCCACCAGGCCAATTGTGCGACGCCGGCAACGACAAAGTAGCGCCACACCCGCTCGGCCTGAAAATATCCCAGGATCCCAAAGCCGATCGCGAGCTGGTTGGGATGAAAGGCGCCCAGCAACGAAGGCGAGCAGGCCGTAGCGTTCGATCAGCGACTGCGCTTTGTGGAAATAGGCTTCGCCGACCAGCGACGGCAGCCGTTGTTGTAGAACACGGCCGAGCACCAGGCTGGCGCCGTAGCCAACCATCGTGCCGACGGTCAGGCCTGCGACCAACGGCAGCGCTTGCGCCCAGCCGGGCTGCATCCCGAGCAGCAGCACGATCAGGACTGCCGTGCCCGGGACATAGAAACAAAGCACGATCGTCGCCTCGATGAACCCAAGGATCGCTATCCCAATCACAAGGCCGACCTGGTCGAGGCTTTGAATGGCGCGCGTGACATCGTCGATGTGGAAGATCTGCCACACGTTCTGCGCCAGGTAGGCAAACAGGAAAACGACGACACCAAGCCCTGGCAGGATGAGGCGCCCGCTGACATTGATCGCTGGCACACTCACCTTCCGACATCCATGATCTTGATCGCTGCGGATGCTCTGCGGCGTCAGCAGCTGCGCTCCCCAGCCTTTCTTGGGAAGGGTGTGTGCCGCCGACGGCGTCGCCAGCAGCCACAGCGCGGTGACCGTGGGCGGCACGAAGCTCATCCAGTCGATGGCCACCGGCGTTAGTTCCTCCCGGCTTGCGGCATAGGGACCGCGCTTGGCGAAAAGCTGCCCGCACTCGCGCAGCACGCTGAGCCTGCTGCCCTCGCGCGCCGCGCAACCGAGCAGCGCCTGCAATGCGATGTGCGTGCGGACGCCACTCTGACTGTCGGCGACCGGCCGCGGTCGTTTCGCCGCGCGACACCCGCAATAGCACGTCCACGAGGTCGAGCCCGGCGAACACGGCGCTCATCGGCTCGACCAGCCGCGGATTGCAATCGAAGTAGTACGGCGTTCCCGAGGCAGGATCGACGATATAGTCGAGGGACAACGCACCGTGCCAGTGCAGGTATTCGCCGATGCGCGCCGAGATGTGCGCGAACGATCGGGTGGTTCACGCTCTCCTTGATCGAGGTGCCGCCTCCGGCACCGCGCGCAATCTGGCGATAGGCGTGCGACGCGAGCAGCCGGCCGTCCGCGAACACCGCCTGACACTGCTGGTGGTCGCCATGAACGACATCCTGCACGATCAGGGATTCGCCGAATCCATCGATGGCTTCGATCTCCGCAACCGCCCGTTTGAATCTCCGCGTCATCGTTGACGATCCAGATTCCGCGGCTCGCGGTGCCGACCGGGAGCTTCAGGACCATCGGCAGGCGCTTGGCCGCCATCAGCTCGGTCGCACTGGCGACGACGCGTGTCGCAGGCTGCGGCAAATCCAGCTCCGACAGGATCTGGCTGAACCCGAGCTTGTTGTGGGCGCGGACATAGCTCTCGAAGGGCGGAAGCGCGACAGCCACATGGCGGGCGATCGCCTCATGGGCTTTCGCAAACAGAAGCCCTTGCTCATGGATCGGCAGCAGCACATCGAACTGCCCGCCCGAAATGCGATCCAGGATGAAGGCGAGATAGCCGTGCGGGTCGGCCCCCAGCGGCGGGCACCGATGAAACTTGCGCACGAACCGGGAAAAGCGCCCGAGGCAATGCGAGTCCGGGTCGCACACCTCCACATGGTGCCCGCGAAGGCCCAATGCGGTGATGGCTTCGCGCGCTGAGGTGCTGGCGCCCTCCGAAAGCAGAATCCGCATACCAGTGCCCCGATTCTGAAGTTCGCACACCACTTGCAGCAAAGGCGCAGCGAACTTCAGATGGAAAGCGACTCGAGAAGCGGCACGCGTTCGCTATGCTGGCAATCCCTGATCCAGCAAGCTCAGCTTCATAGCGATTCGCCGAGACGGCGGTCGTGCCGCCCGCCGCGCAGCACGCGCCGATTGGACTAGGACGCCAGCGCCGCGGCCTGCCTTGTTCCGGCCTGCAATTCCGCCAGCCGCCCATCCCGCGGCGGAGCAGAGAGATGCTCGTCCGCCAATTCCACGCGGTTGCGCCCGTTCTCCTTGGCCTTGTAAAGCGCCCTGTCAGCGGCCGCGATCAGCGCGATGATGTCGGCACCCGGCTCGCCGCCGGCCACGCCAATGCTCACCGTCGCACTCAGCAGTTGATCGGCGACCACGACTCCTGCCGCCTGGAAGGCGGCGCGGACGCGTTCCGCCGCAACCGCCGCCTCGTTGGCGGTTCCCGGCAGGATGGCAACGAACTCCTCGCCGCCGAAGCGGCCAAGCAAATCAGACGCCCGCATGTTGATGCCCGCCACCGAGGCGAACAGGCGCAGGGTCTCGTCGCCCATCGCGTGGCCGAAGCCATCGTTGATCCGCTTGAAATTGTCGAGATCGAATATCAACACACTGACCGGCTCACGCCTTTTCTCCAGCCGGTCGATGAGCAGCGCGGCCCCGGACAAGAATCCGCGCCGGTTCAACACGCCGGTCAGATCGTCGGTCGACGCCGCATCCTTGTGGATGCGAACGGACCGCTCCTTGGACAGCACCAGCACGATGAACGCGGTACCGACGACATAAAGCATGACCTCGAGCGTGAAGATTGCGATCCATCCGCTCGCCAGCGCAAAGATCCCGTTGTCATCCGGCAACACGCTTGCCAGCGGAATCGGACACAGGAACACCAAACCGTGCAGCATCGGCACGAAGATCGCCGGCCAGCGGCGAAGGAGATGCTTGCGCCGCTCGCGCCACAGTTCGACAGCGGTCAGGAACGTGTACACCGATACGATGATCGAGCTCAGCACGATCCGCGCCATCGACGAATGGGCGAATTCCGGAATCAGGCAGGCGGCAAGCCAAATCGTGGCACCGGCCACCATCGCCCCCCACAAGACCGGGCGCCCATGAAACAACCGCGCAGCACTCCAGATCATGCCGCATGCGACGAACAGCAACGCATTGGCGGTGCCCGGCGGCAGCGGCGGTGAAATGTGGCTTTCGATGCTCCACATGACGACCGAGACGCCGCCGACCAGATAGGCGGTGCCCCACCACGCGAGTGCCCGGACACGGTCCTGGGTCCAGGCGAACAGCAGCAGCAGACCAAGCAGGCCGGTGATACAGATCGCCACCACGAACAGCGTCGTGACGTCCAATGCGATCGGCGTGCTTAGGTCATGGATGGACATGAACGGCTCCTGCTACCGCTGCGACATCTCCGCCCATATCACCGATCTAAATCGCAGTGCAGAATCCCTTATGGAACGCTTTGCGACAGGTTTTGCCAATCACACGGCTTTTCTGGGAAAGATTCTGAAAAGTGTCCGTTGTGCGTAAACGATCGTAAACCATCTGGACAATGCCAACGTTTTCGCGCGCGTTGTCGCGCGCGGCGATCGGCGACACTCCACTAGGTGCCGAAGTCGCCCTGAATCGTGACGAACAGATCTTCAGTCGGAATCGGCGAAGCGATAAAGTGTTGTTCAACCATGTAGCGCACCAAAGCCTCCAGCGTGGGCCGGTTCGGTTCGACGCCGTACGGAAAGGCATCGCCGCCGAACACCGTATCGATCTCCTCGATTTCGGCGAGCAGCCAGGGCAGCATGGTGCTGAGCGATCCACCGTAGCGCATGCGCGCCCGCGCGCGGCGCTTCGACTCCACAAATGCCTTGAAGAAACTTGTGGCGAGCCAGCGGTGCTGCTCGTAAAGGGACCGCCGTATCGCAATGAGATGCATGATCGGGAAAATTCTAGCTTTCTGGTAGAGCTCGCGTTCAAGCTCGCGATAGTTCGGAAACAGCCGCACCACGTCAGGATGGCGGCCGAAGGTTTCCGGCTTGCGCGAACCGATCAAGGCATCGATCTCGCCCCGCGCCAGCAGCATGCCAAGCGAGTCACCGCTGGTGTTCTGCTCGATCCGCACCGGCCGGAGCAGCGGGGGCGCATGCGGCTTGCCGTGGGTGCCGGCATCTTCCACCGCGCCTTGCACCCATCGAATGGTGTCGAGATCGACGCCGAACTGGTGCGACAGATGTCCGCGCGCCCACAGCGCCGCGGTCTGGGTGTAGAGCGGCAAGCCGACGCGCCTGCCTTCCAGGTCCTTTGGCGACCGGATGCCGGCGCGCGCATTGACGAAAATATAGCCGTGCCTGAAGACGCGCGACGGGAACACCGGCAACGCCACGAACGGATTGTTCCCGGTACCCTGCAGGCTGACGAATTCGGAGGCGGACAGTTCCGCCACGTCGAATTCCTGCCCACCGACCATGCGGTCGAACACGTCGCGACCGGATTTCAGCGTGAGGCAGGTGAGATCGACGCCCTCGACGGCGACGATCCCTTCGCGGATCGCCTCCATGCGGTCGTAGCGGCAGCAGGCAAAGGTCAATGGCAGGCTGGGCATGCCGGACGAACCACATCATGCCGCGGGCGCGGCCGGGCAAATTGTGCCGCCATGCTGTGCGAAAGCGGGCTTCTTGTATAGCCCGCTTGGCTGTTAGCGCTTCGAGAACTGGAAGCTGCGGCGCGCCTTGGCCCGGCCGTACTTCTTGCGCTCGACCACGCGGGAGTCGCGGGTGAGGAAGCCGCCGCGCTTGAGAGCGCCGCGCAGGTCAGGCTCGAAGGCCATCAACGCCTTGGACAATCCATGACGCACGGCGCCCGCCTGCCCCGACAATCCGCCGCCCGAGACCGTGCAGATGACGTCGTATTGGCCATTGCGGTTGGTCGCCACCAGCGGCTGCTGGATCAGCATGCGCAGCACCGGCCGGGCGAAGTAGACCTCAATCACGCGCGTGTTGATCTCGACCTTGCCGGAGCCCGGCTTGATCCAGACCCGCGCGACTGCGTCCTTGCGCTTGCCGGTCGCGTAGGCGCGGCCCTGCTTGTCGAGCTTCTGGACGTATTTCGGAGCCTCGGGCGCCGCCGCAGGCTTGAGCGCGGAGAGCTGGTCGAGCGATTGCATGGTGCTGTCAGCCACGGTCACGCGCTCCTTTTGTTTTTGCGGTTCATGGCCCCGACATCGAGTATTTCCGGACTTTGCGCCGCATGCGGATGCTCGGCGCCCGGATAGACGCGAAGATTGCCGAGCTGGCGTCGCGCGAGCGGGCCGCGCGGCAACATGCGCTCGATTGCCTTCTCGACCACGCGCTCGGGAAACTTGCCATCGAGGATCGAACGCGCGGTGCGCTCCTTGATCCCGCCGATGTAGCCGGTGTGGTGATGATAGACCTTGTTCTCGCGCTTCTTGCCGGTCAGCACGATCTTCGCCGCATTGATGATGACGACATTGTCGCCGTCATCGACGTGCGGCGTGTAGGTCGGCTTGTGCTTGCCGCGCAGCCGCATGGCGACGATCGACGCGAGGCGGCCGACGACGAGCCCGGAGGCGTCGATCATCACCCACTTCTTCTCGACCTCGGCAGGTTTGGCCGAATAGGTGGTCATGGCAGAGAACCCTTGCTGGAACAGGCCGCCCGACGAAGAAACGTCCGCGACCCGTGGGAAGCGGGCTCATACCACCCGCTCACATGAGGCGTCAAACGCTTTTTGAAAAAATAGATAAGCAAGATCAGTGGCTTAATATAAAGGTTTTATAATACCTCCGACCATCGTGCCGCTGGCTTGCAGAGCCGTTGGCGCCACGGACTTCGGAGGCGTTTTCCCGACCAGACCCGATTGCGGTCCATGTGTTTGATATAGAAGCTGCAACTGAAATCGCGTCAGAGACTGGGAGGGGTTCGATGAGGAGCTGGCTTGCAGGGTTGGTTGCACTGTTTCTTACCGTGGGAGCGGGCGCGGCGCGTGCCGAGCCGTTGCCGATGCAGCGATATCTGCCGGCATCCGTGGCGATCGCAGCGGCGCTCGCGGCGTTCGACACATGCGTGAAAGCCGGCCATCACGTTTCGGTCGAGGTGATGAACCACAACGCCATGATCTTGGCCACGCTGCACCACGAGTTGGCGACTATCCACTCGTCCTATTCGGCCCACGCCAAGGCCTATACCGTGCTCAGCTATTCCTTCGCGAGCGGCGAGACGACATCGGGAGAGATTGCACGCCGCATCACCAAAAATCCTGCCGACGTTGCGCGCATCCAGGGCATTCCGGGATTGATCCTCGCGCCGGGCGGCGTGCTCATCCAGTTTGGCAAGCAAACGGTCGGGGCAATCGGGGTCGGCGGATCGTCCGGACCGATCAATGACGAACTGTGCGCCAAAGCGGGCATCGAAAAGATCCGGGAGCACCTGACACCCTGACGAGGCTTGAGTGACACTGGCGGTGCCAACTTCCTCATCCGATACGCTGTTGCGCGAGGACGACAACGCAATCGCGATCCTGTGCCTCAATCGTCCCGAGGCGCGTAACAGCTTGTCGGAAGCGCTGCTCCACGCGCTGCAAGCCGAGTTGACCGTCATTGCCGCCGATCGGTCGGTGCGCGCCGTCGTGCTCACGGCCAACGGCCCGGCGTTCTCGGCCGGGCACGATCTCAAGGAACTCAGCGCCCGGCGGTCCGACTCCGATGGCGGCCGCGGTTATTTCGCGCACATCATGACGCTGTGCAGCAACGTGATGCAGCAGCTCGTCCACCTGCCGCAACCGGTCATCGCGGCGGTCCAGGGCACCGCCACCGCGGCCGGGTGCCAACTGGTCGCAAGCTGCGACCTCGCCGTTGCCTCCGCGGCAGCGCGGTTCGCGACCCCGGGCGTGAATATCGGACTGTTCTGCTCGACGCCGATGGTTGCGCTGTCGCGCAATGTCGCGCCCAAGCACGCAATGGAACTCCTGCTGACGGGCGAGGCCATCGGGGCCGAGGACGCCGCCCGCATTGGCCTGGTCAACCGCGTCGTCGCACCCGGGACCGAGCGCGACGAGGCCTTGGCGCTTGGGCGCAAGATTGCCGCAAAGTCGCGCCACGTCGTCAAGATCGGCAAGGAAGCGTTCTACCGCCAAATCGACATGGACCTCGCTCAAGCATATGACTACGCTGCCAAAGTGATGGTGGAGAACATGATGGCGCGCGATGCCGCCGAAGGCATCTCGGCCTTCATCGAAAAGCGCGCCGCCAAATGGGAGGACCGTTGATGATCGTTGCCGCCGCAGTACGGAACTTCGAAGAGTTTCGCTCGGCCGCCACGATCCAGCGTGGCCCCCTCGCCGACGCGCCATCGCCCGACTGAAATCCACCATCGGCCGTGTTGCGGCCTATCCCTTCGCCCAGCCAATATCGGAGCCACTCAATGACCAAGCTTCCTTTGATTGCCCTCGCGCTGGTTTTCTTCGCGATGCCGGCCGAGGCGCAACCAACGCCGGCGCAGCGGCAGGCCTGCCAGGATGATGCGTTCAAGTTTTGTAACGACGCCATCCCGGATGAGCAGCGCGTGCGGCAATGTCTGGTCCGGAACATGCGCCGCCTCAATCCCACCTGCCGCGCCGCTTTCCATCGCTCCCGGCGACGCTGAACCGCGGGTAGCCTTTCGCTCCGCGGCGGCGCGCCTATATTCTCGCTGTCAGCCTCGAGGACGCGCCGCCGATGGACCACAACAGCTATTCCGACCAATACATCCGCGGCATCCTCAACACCGTAAAACCATCGCCGTGGTCGGGGTCTCGTCGAACACCGTTCGGCCCAGCTACTTCGTCTTCAAATATCTGCTTGAGCGCGGCTACCGGATGATCCCGGTCAATCCCGGGCAGGCCGGGCGCGAACTGCTCGGACAGAAGATCTACGCCAAGCTCACCGACATTCCCGACCCCATCGACATGGTGGACGTGTTCCGCTCCTCCGAGCATGCGCTCGGCATCGTGCAAGAGGCGCTCACGCTCAATCCGCGTCCGAAGGTGATCTGGATGCAGCTCACCGTGCGCAACGACGAGGCCGCGCAGCTCGCCGAGGCGAACGGCATCAAGGTGGTGATGAACCGCTGCCCCAAGATCGAATACGGCCGGCTGTCGTCGGAGATCGCCTGGATGGGCGTCAACACCCGCACCATTTCCGCCAAAAAGGGCGCGCTGCCGGGCGGCGGAATTCAGCGGCTCTCGCTCAACCGCCCGACCATGACCGGCGGCAACACCGATGCCGCCACCCGGGCGCAGTCCAAGACCGGTACTTAAGTCTTTGAACCTTTTCCGGCGCTGGCGGAACTAACGCAGCCATTCTTGTAGACTACCTGTCATTCATGGACCGCATTCCGGTCCTTAGGCACGAGGACCGGCATGACCGACCGCACCCCTGGCTTTGCGACGCTTGCGATCCATGCCGGCGCGCAGCCCGATCCGACCACCGGCGCGCGCGCGACGCCGATCTACCAGACGACCTCCTACGTGTTCGAGGATGCCGACCACGCCGCCTCGTTGTTCGGCCTGCAGACCTTCGGCAACATCTACACGCGCATCGGCAACCCGACGAGCGCGGTGCTGGAGGAACGCGTCGCCGCGCTCGAAGGCGGCACGGCGGGGCTCGCAGTTGCATCGGGTCACGCGGCACAGGTGCTGGCCTTCCACTGCCTGATGCAGCCGGGTGACGAGTTCGTTGCTTCGAGGAAGCTCTATGGCGGCTCGATCAACCAGTTCAATCACGCCTTCAAGAATTTCGGATGGAACGTCAATTGGGCCGACCCGGACGACATCTCCTCGTTCGAGAAGGCGATCACGCCGAAGACCAAGGCGATCTTCACCGAGACGATCGCCAATCCCGGCGGCGTGATCTGCGACATCGAAGCGATGTCCGCGATCGCCAAAAAGGCGCACGTGCCGCTCATCGTCGACAACACGCTTGCGACGCCTTACCTGTGGAACCCCATCGACCACGGCGCCGACATCGTCGTTCACTCGCTGACGAAATTCCTCGGCGGCCACGGCAATTCGATCGGCGGCATGATCGTCGACGCCGGCACGTTCGACTGGTCGCGTGACGATCGCTTCCCGATGCTCTCGAAGCCGCGGCCGGAGTATCACGGCATCGTGCTGCACGAGACCTTCGGCAACTTCGCCTTTGCCATTGCCTGCCGGGTGCTGGCGCTGCGCGATATCGGACCCGCAATCTCCCCGTTCAACTCGTTCCTGATCCTGACCGGCATCGAGACGCTGCCGCTGCGCATCCAGCGCCATTGCGACAACGCACTCGCCGTCGCGCAATGGCTCAGCGGCCACAGCAAGGTCGCGTGGGTGAGCTATCCAGGACTGGCGGGCGATCACTACCACAGCCTTGCGCGCAAATATCTGCCCAAGGGCGCGGGATCGGTGTTCACCTTCGGCCTCAAGGGCGGCTATGAGGCGGGCATCAAGCTGGTCTCGAATGTGCAGCTGTTCTCGCATCTCGCCAATATCGGCGACACCCGGTCGCTCATCATCCATCCGGCGTCGACGACGCACCGCCAGCTCACCGATGCGCAGAAGGTCGCCTCCGGCGCCGGCCCCGACGTGGTCCGTCTCTCGATCGGGCTTGAGGACAAGGACGACATCATCGCCGATCTGGAGCAGGCGCTGGCGATTTAGCCGAGCATGGTCTTTTCCGAAAACCGGTTCCCGATTTTCGGAATCATGCCCTGGACGACAGCGCTGGCCGTGCGATGCCTTCGCCCGCGGCGCTCCGGAGGCTGACGCGCTCGGCGTGGATAACTGCGACCCCCAGCGTCACCACCGCCATCGCCTGATGCGCAAGCGCCAGCCCGAGCGGCGACGACGTGCAGCAGCGTCAGGATGCCGATCGCCGCCTGCAAGGTGATCACCGACGCGAGCAGCAGCGCCGAGGTCAGTGCCGGCCCTCCCCTCGCCGTGCGCGCGACATCCGCCACGTGAAGGACCGCGAGCACGAAGATCGCGTACGCCATCATGCGGTGGTTGAACTGCACCATCAGCGTGTTCTCGAAGAAATTGCGCCACCACGGCTGCTCGAAGAACAGCCGCGCCGCATCGGGAATGAACGCGCCGTCGATCAGCGGCCAGGTGTTGTAGATCAATCCCGCGCGCAAGCCGGCGACCAGCGCGCCGAGATAGATCTGCACGAGCACGAGAACCACCAGCGTCTGCGCGACCCAGCGCACGCGCGGCAACACGTCGGCAGTCTCGCGCGGCTTGAGCCGCTGCGCGATCCACAGCAGCATCGCGAAGATGAGACACGCGAGCGTGAGGTGGAACGCCAGCCGGTACTGCGACACGCTCAGGCGCTCAGCCAGGCCAGAGCTCACCATCCACCAGCCGACCGCGCCCTGCAGCGCGCCGAGGCCGAAGATCGTCCAGAGCCGCAGGCGCAGCCCCGGCTCGATCCAGCCTTTCCAGAGGAACCACAGGAACGGCAGCAGGAACGCGACACCGATCAGCCGCCCCAGCAGACGATGCCCCCACTCCCACCAATAGATGAACTTGAACTCATTGAGGCTCATGCCGCGGTTGAGCTCCTGGTACTGCGGGATCGTCTTGTATTTTTCGAACTCGGCCTGCCACGCGGCGCCGCTCAGCGGCGGCACCGCACCGACCACCGGACGCCATTCGACGATCGAGAGGCCGGAGCCGGTGACCCGCGTCGCACCGCCCACCGCGGCGGTTGCAAACACCAGCGCCGCGACCACCAGCAGCCACGTCCGGATGACACGCCGCCGGGCTTGAAGCTCTGGTTTTGGAACGCTCATTCTTCTGGTTCGCTTGCCGTGGACGGCGCGGACCATATAGTCAGGCCCAGACCGCCGCAATCAGAGAGCCATCCAAAGGGCCGCCCAATGCCGATCCGCCTGCGCAAATTCATCGGAGCCATCGTTCTGATCGTGCTGGTGGTGTCGTGGTCGCTGATTGCCATGGCGCTGGCACAGCTTCCGGTCATCAAGGCCAACAAATTCGTCGAGGTGATCTACTACGTCGTCGCCGGGCTCGGCTGGGTGTTGCCGGCGATGCCGCTGATCCGCTGGATGTCGCGGCCCGACGTGCCTCGCGAGTAGACCGGACAGCCCGGCCTTGCGGTGATCGTCACCCGAGCTAGGATTGTTCGGTGCGGACGCTCGCCAGCGTGGAGTTGAGGCCATGTGGACACGACGAGAAGCACTTGCCACCACGTTCTCAGCAATAGCTACAGCTTCGATGAAGTGCGGTGCCTGGGCGCAAGCTGCGTCAACCGCGGGCACGGTGGCCCCGACTGGTACGCTGCGCGCTGCTCTTATCACGTCCAATCCAGTCTTGGTGACCCGGCGTTCCGACGGCACTCTCGGCGGGGTCTCCGTCGCCATCGCTCGCGCGCTCGCTGCGTATCTCGGAATTCCAGTAGACCTCAAGCCCTACGACAATCCTGCACGTTACAACGAAAGTCTCGCGATGGACGATTGGGACATTGGCCTTGCCGCACGCGATCCCTCTCGCGCAGAGCATCTTGCGTTCAGCGTCACATTCATGGAAGTAGACAACGGCTATGTTGCCCGGCCGGGCGCGGCGGCCAACCATGCCGAGGAGGTTGATCTCCCCGGCGTCAAGATCGCGGTCGCGAATGGGAGCGCACCCCACACAGTGCTGCGTCGTCTCATCAAGAATGCAGAGATAGTTGCGGTACCTGGAGGGTTCGAGCCTGCGCGCGAAGTTCTGGCGACAGGCAAGGCCGATGTCTACGGCGAGAACCTGCACCTCGCACATCGAATTGCAGATGCATTGTCGGGAGCGCGGGTGCTCCCCGGACGGTTCAATGTCGTGCAGATGGCGATCGGGGTGCGCAAACGAGGTGCGGCGGCGCTTCCCGCCATCGATCAATTCGTAATTGGAATCCGGTCCGATGGCACGGTGCAGAGGGCTATCGTTGAAGCTGATTTACGGGGCGTGCGGGTTCCGTCAGCATAGTTTCAATAATTCTAGAACGATGTGGACGGTGGGCAGCGGGAGCTTACGCTCGCCTAGGCCGCGTCGACTTTGCGGAACCCGTTCCACATGGCGGTCGCCGCACCGGAGAGCAGCACGCGCACATAGCGTAGCTGCTGATGCTCGCCGTTGAGCGAAATACGCGGCAATGCGGTGAGATGCTCGCGGTGCTCCGGGAACAGCACGCCCGGCCGCGTGGTGACCGCGGTCTTGAAGCCGAGCTCCCCGGCGATCTTGAACTCGCGCGGACCCGCCGACGTCTTGTCGCCGACCGGGTAGGACAGATGATCGGGGCGCTGGCCGAGCGAGGCCTCGATCACGGAACGGCTCATTTCCATCTCGGAACGCGCCATGCGCTCCGGCACCTTCGCGAGCATCACGTGGTTGACCGTGTGCGCGCCGATCGTCACCAGCGGATCGGCGGCAAGCGTCGCCAGCTCGCTCCAGTTCATGCAGAGATCGTTGCAGAACTCCATGATGTCGACGTGATAGCGGGCGCTGAGATCGCGCACGAAGACGCGCAGTTGCTCCTCGGTCGGAAGGCTGCGGACATAGCGATAGAGCTGGTCGAACAGATCGCGCTTCGCAGCGACGTCATCGCAATCGAACCCCTGCTCTTGGTCATTGAGCATCAGTGCGACGCGACTGTTGCGCGCCACCACGGCCTCGAGCGCGAGCCACCACAGTTCGCCCAGCCGGTCCGGGAAGCTGGTCGGGATATAGACCGCGAACGGCGCGTCATGGCGCTTCAGGATCGGATACGCCCATTGCAGGGTGTCGCGATAGCCGTCGTCGATGGTGATACAGACGAAGCGGCGCGAGAAATCCGCCTCGACCAGCCGCCGATAGACCTCGTCGAGCGATACGATGTCGAGCTGCTGGCCGCGCAGGTAGCGAAGCACGCGCTCCAGGAACTCCGGCGTGACTTCGAGCAGCCGGTTGGGCTGGAAGCCGTCGGGCCGCTGCGGCCGCACGTGATGCAGCGTAAGGATCACGCCGACGCCGCTGACGAACGGCCGCATCAGGACGTTGGCGCCACTGAAGTAGAGCGTCTCCAACCCGCCGCGAATAATCGTCGTCTTCAGGCTTGGCATGTTTGCTGCTCAGGCCGCCGCCCGGTTGCCGCCGGCATCGTATTCCGGCCCATCGGGAGAGCTCGCCAATACGCTGACGTTCGGAAAGCCCGCCGACAAGAGTCGCTCGCGCGCGGACTCGGTTGCGGGACCGTCGACATTGTCCGCGACCAGCACCGCGCGCGGCGCAAGCCTTGCGAATTTCTCCGGCGCAATCTCCGGCAGCGCGCCAGCGTCGAGGACGACGTAGTCGTAGCTGCGGGAGAGCGCTTCGAGCGTGATCGAGAGCCGCTGTGACGTCAGGATCGCGTGACTGCCGACGTCCGCCTTCCCGGCCTTGATCAGATGCACCCGCGAATAGCGGTCGCGCGTGATGATCTGGCCGAACGACACCGATCCCTGCACCAGCTCGCCCAGGCCCGGCGCATTCGGATCGCTTGCGATCACCGACAGGTTGGGTGATTCCAGCGCCAGATCGACCAGCACCGCCCGCCCCTGCTTGGCCAGCGCCCGCGCCAGCGAGATTGCCGCCAGCGTCGTTCCCATGTTGCGCCGAGCCCCGACCACGGCGACGCGGCGTCCGGAGTCGCCCGCCGCGCTGAGCGCCGCAGCAAGCCCTTCGATCGCATCGGCGGGAACGCCCGCGCCTGACGCAGGCGAGACAATAGAAGGCGCCGCCGCATGAACGGTTGCATCCGTTGACGCGACCGTCGCGGGCGCGTCGGCCTTGACGACTGCCGCGATGCGCGCCGGATCGATTGACGATGCAGCTGCCGAGGGCTTAGCCTTGCCAGGCATCAGGCGCGCTCGCAACTTCGCGACCAGCGAATTGCCTGCGGACGATGATGCGGATGCCTTCGCTGCCGCCACTCGCTCTGCTGGTCTTGGCGGCTTCAGTTTCCGGCGGCGGCTCGATGGCTCGCGTAGCGAGCGGGAACGGCGGCGGCGGCGCCATGCCAGACATTGCCGCGGCTGGTGCCACCGGAACCGGCGCGGCAGCGGCGACCGGAAGCGGTCCATTCATCAACTGGCCCGTGAGGATGAAACCGACCGCCAGCACGAACATCCCAAGCGACGCGATCAGCACGGTCGGCAGCTTCTTCGGCCAGGACGGTGTGTTCGACACAATTCCCCGCGAGATGATCCGCGCCTCGGGCGAAGAGGCGCCGATGTTGTCCCGGGCGGTGGCTTCGCGATATCTGCCCAGCCAGGATTCCAAGCAGCTCGCGCTGTGATCTCGCCTCGCGCTCGAGCGCGCGCAATTTGACGTCCTGCTCATTCGACGATCCAGCCTGCTTCTTGAGCTGGTCGAGCGTTGCGGTGAGTGATTGCAGCCGGTCGGCCGCACCAGCGGCATCGTTTTCGAAAGCAATCGCGATACGCTCAGCCTCATTGTGTATCTGCCGTGTTAGATCGGCAATCTGTGCTCGCAACTCCTTGATCCGCGGATGCTGGTCGAGCAGCGTGGACGACTGTTCCGCGAGCTGCGCCCGCAACGTGACCTGCTGCTCGGACAGTCGACGCAAAAGCTCCGAATTCATGACATCGGAGTTCTCCGTCGCCGCACCGCGCTTCAAGGCACTGCGGATGATCTTCGCCTTCGACTCGGCGTCGGACTTTTGCGCGCGCGCTGAAGCGACCTGCGCATTGATATCGCCGAGCTGCTGGCTCGAGAGCGTCGTATTGTTATTGCCGATCATCAAATTGGTCGTGGCGCGATATTGCTCGACCTTCGCCTCGGCATCGACGACGCTCTGACGCATTTTTTCGATCTGGCTGGCGAAAAAATCGGCCGCATTACGCGTATCCTGCTGTCGCGCCGCCTGCAGCAGGACAAGATAGCTGTCGGCGATGCTGTTCACGACCTGTGCCGCGAGATCCGGATCCTGCGACTCGAATTCGATGGCGATGACGCGCGACTTGTCCACCTGGAACGCGACCAGTCGATCCATGTAGCTCCTGAGCACGCGCTCCTCGGGCGTCTGGCTCATAGGATCCCTGATGAGGCCGAGCATCCCAAGCACGGTGCGGATCGTCGACGGGCCGCGCAGCACTGGATCGAATTCTGGTTTCTCGCCGAGCTTCAATTTCCGGATCACGTCGAGTGCGAGACCGCGCGACAGGATGAGCTGAACCTGGCTGGTGACCGCTTCCTGATCGACGGTCGCCGAGCGCTCGCCGGTGCGTTCCGCCTCCGGCCGCAGGAAGATGTTTTCGCGTGTCTCGATCAGCACCCGCGCTTCCGACTTGTATCGCGGCGCAACGAAGTTGACGGCGGCAAATGCAATTGCCCCGGCGATCAGCGTGAGCGCGATGATCAGGCGCTTCCGGCGCCACAGCGCACGTCCGAGCGCACCCAGGTCGAGTTCGTCGATCGCCTGCGCGACCCCGACGCGTCCGGCGGACCCTGTACCCGCTTGCATCACCTGACCTCAAAACGCGCTGTCAGCACAACTCTTCCCATGCAATCACAGACCAGTAAGGTTGACGGCCCGTTAAGGTTTCGCTTACGCGGCAGGCGAAACATCTATACGTCAGTATTTGTTAACGACGCATGGCGCTAATCCTGCCGAGCTTTCGCCTTCCCGATCGCACGCGCCCTGTCGTTCATGATCCAGCTTCCAAAGCGATTTGGTCACCGGACGGGCGGCTGTCCACCGCCGGCCGCCGCCACTGTTAACAAATCGTGAATGGCCGATGACGGACGCCCTCAACATTCTGCACGTGCTGCGCGCTCCGGTCGGCGGATTGTTCCGGCATGTCTGCGACCTTGCACGCGGCCAGGCAGTGCGCGGACATAAGGTCGGCGTCGTCGCGGATGCGGCGAGCGGCGGGGAACGCGCCGACGCGGCGCTCGCCGAGCTTGCGCCGGTTCTCGCGCTCGGCCTCACCCGCGTTGCGATGACGAGGAACATCGGCGGCGGCGATTTCGCGGCGATCCGTCATGTCGGGCAACGTGCGGCGGAACTCGGCGTGGACGTATTGCACGGCCACGGCGCCAAGGGCGGCGCCTACGCACGGCTGGCGCGGTCGCAACGGGCGATCCGGGTCTACACGCCGCACGGCGGCAGCCTGCACTACCGCTGGAACACGCCGGCCGGATTATTCTACCTGACGGCCGAGAACGTGTTGAAGCGCCGCACCGACCTGTTTCTGTTCGAAAGCTACTACGGCCGCGACACCTTCGCCGCCAAGGTCGGCGACCCGGGGCCGCACGCACTGGTCCGCGTCGTGCACAATGGCGTCGCCGATGCCGAGTTCCTCCCCATCACGCCTGCGCCGGACGCCACCGATCTCGTCTTCGTCGGCGAGCTGCGTAAACTCAAAGGCGTCGACGTGCTGATCGACGCGATCGCGCAGCTTGCGCGCGGCGGCCGTCGTGTTACCGCGACGATCGTCGGCGCCGGCGCCGACCGCGGCGCGTTCGAGGCGGCGGTCGCGACGCACAATCTCGGCGGCGCAATTGATTTCGTTGGCGCGATGCCCGCGCGCACCGCATTTGCACTCGGCCGGACGCTGGTGGTTCCCTCGCGCGCGGAATCGCTGCCATACATCGTGCTCGAGGCCGGAGCCGCGGGCTTGCCTATCATCGCCACCAACGTCGGCGGCATCGCCGAAATCTTCGGACCAGACGCCAACGACCTCATCCCGCCGGGCGATCCGGCGGCGCTGGCCAACGCCATCGTCGCAGCATTGCAGGACCGAGCCGCGCGGCATTCGGCCTCGCTGCGCCTCACATCACGCCTGCGGGCCTCATTCTCCGTCGACACGATGACCGACGCCGTCATCGACGGCTATCGCGAGGCGCTGGCGCGCTAGTCGGACCACCAGCATGGTTAAGAAATCCTGCGGGTTTACCGTTGTTCCCTAAGCATTTCTTGAGCTTTTTTCGGTAGTTGATGCGGGTGGGCGATGGGACCGACACGGTCCCTGTGTACGACCAGTGTGGCGGTTCAGAAGTCCGCATCAATCTCGCCGCGAGTCCGAGATGCGGACTTCTGAACCAAAGCCACACTGGATTTATAGAGTTGCTGGTGTCCTTCGATTCCGAAGTTCGAATTGAAGGACCGCGGCGAGATCGGACGAACTTCGGAATCGGGACACTAGCGTTTGGGTATGTTGCAGTTCGACACCAGAACCATGCTTGACGGCGCGGGCGCGCCGCCGAAGCCGATCGGCGCGACACCGCGTGCGTTGTCGCCGGCCGCGCAAACGATCGCCGAGCAGCCGATCCCCGATGCTTATTCGCCGATCGTCCTCGCCGGCACCGTCCGCCTGATCGAATTCGCACTGGTGATGCTGGTCGGCGTTGCCGTCTATCTTGCCTATGTGGTTCCGCTCGACGGCTTTTCGTGGCACTACCCCCTCGCCATCGTCGCGATCGGGGCGATTGCGACGCTGACGTTCCAGGCTGCCGATATCTACCAGGTGCAGGCCTTCCGCGGCTACGAGAAGCAGTATTTCCGCCTCGCCTCGGCGTGGTCGGTGGTGTTCCTCATCGTCATCGGCATCTCGTTCTTCGCCAAGGCCGGCGACCAGTTCTCGCGCGTGTGGCTCGGCTCGTTCTATGTCGCAGGGCTGATCGTGCTGATCGTGTTCCGCCGTGCGCTATTCCTGATGGTGCGGCGCTGGACCCAGCAGGGCCGTCTTGACCGGCGCGCCGTCATCGTCGGCGCCGACGAGAAGGGCGCGGCGCTGATCAGCGCGCTGATGGCGCAGCGCAACTCCGACATCCACATCATCGGGGCGTTCGATGATCGCGGCGACGACCGTTCGCCGACCGCCGTATCTGGGCTTCCCAAACTGGGTGCGGTGGACGACCTCGTCGAGTTCGCGCGACGCACCCGCATCGACCTCGTGATCTTCTCGCTGCCGATCTCGGCGGAGCGGCGCATCCTGCAGATGCTCAAGAAGCTGTGGGTGCTGCCGCTCGACATCCGCCTTGCCGCGCACGCCAACAAGCTGCGCTTCCGCCCCCGCGCCTATTCCTACATCGGCAACATTCCGGTGCTCGACGTCCTCGACAAACCGATCACGGACTGGGACGTCGTGATGAAATGGCTGTTCGACAAGATCATCGGCAGCTTGGCGCTGATCGCCGCGTCGCCGTTGATGCTGATCACCGCCATCGCCATCAAGCTCGACAGCCGCGGTCCCGTGCTGTTCAAGCAAAAGCGCTACGGCTTCAACAACGAGCTGATCGAGGTCTACAAGTTCCGTTCGATGCACGTCGACCAATGCGACGCGACCGCGTCGAAGCTGGTGCAGAAGGACGACCCCCGCGTCACCCGCGTCGGACGCTTCATCCGCAAGACATCGATCGATGAATTGCCGCAACTGTTCAACGTCGTGTTCAAGGGCAATCTCTCGCTGGTGGGCCCGCGTCCGCACGCGGTCCACGCCAAGGCCGAGAACCGCATCTATGACGAGGCGGTCGACGGCTACTTCGCGCGCCATCGGGTCAAGCCCGGAATCACCGGCTGGGCGCAGATCAACGGCTGGCGCGGCGAGACCGACACGCAGGAGAAGATCCAGCGGCGCGTCGAGCACGACCTCTACTACATCGAGAACTGGTCGGTGCTGCTCGACCTCTACATCCTGGCGGCGACGCCGTTCGCGCTGGCCCGGACTGAGAACGCCTACTAATGGCCGCCTATGCGGCGACGGGCAATCTCTCCGCTCATTCCCGCGGAAGCGGGAATCCAAAATTTTCCTTTGCGATCCCTGGGTCCCCGCTTTCGCGGGGACGAGCGGAAATGGAAAACGGTTCCGCCGTCACGACACATGCTGCAGCGGGTCCGCGGATCGCCACGGAATCGCTACGCGCGGTTCTCCTGTGGCTGATGGCGTTCTCCGGCGGCTTCGTGTTCATCGAACCCGGCCCCTACGAATTCCTCGGTCTCGCGACCCTGTTCATCTTCGCGATCACCGGCATGTCGCTGCGTGCGTCGCTTGCGCCGCTCATCCTGCTGCTGACGCTGCTCAATATCGGCTACGCCCTGTCCTTGTTCGAAGTGCCTGGCAATATGCAGGCGGTGATCTGGGTCGTCGTGTCGGTGTTCCTGTCACTGACGGCGATCTTCTTTGCCGCCATGCTCGGTACCAACACCGAGGCGCGGTTGCGATGGCTGTTGCGCGGTTACATCGCCGCGGCCGTCGTGGTTTCGCTCCTGGCCATCGCGGGCTATTTCGGATTGTTCGGCGGCAGGTTCGTCCTCTACTCGCGCGCCACTGGCACGTTCAAGGATCCGAATGTCTTCGCCGCGTTCCTGGTGCTGCCGGCATTGCTCATTCTCCAACGCATGCTCGCCGGACGCCGCTCGGAATTCATTGGCGGCGGCATCCTGTTCTTGATCGTCATGGGCGGGCTGTTCCTGTCATTCTCGCGCGCGGCCTGGGGCCAACTCGTGTTCTGCGCGATCCTGCTGATGCTGCTCACCTTCGTCACCAGTGGCTCGGCCAGCGAGCGCTTCCGGATCATCGTGGTGGCGGTCATGGGCGCCGTGGTGGCAGCCGCGTTCGTCGCGGTGCTGTTGTCGGTGGACCAGGTCGCGGCATTGTTCCAGGAGCGCGCATCGCTTTCGCAAAGCTACGATACCGGCCCTACCGGCCGGTTCGGCCGCTACTTCCTCGCGGTCTCGATGATGCTCGATTATCCGTTTGGGATGGGACCGCTGCAATTCCAGTTCCCGGAGGCCCCGCACAACGTCTATCTGAACTCGTTCATCACCGGCGGTTGGATTTCCGGCGCGGCCTATCTGACACTGACGCTGGTGACGCTGGTCGCCGCGACGCGATTTCTCTTCATCGCGACGCCCTGGCAAAGGACCTACCACGCCGTCTATGTGGCCTTCGTCGGGGTTGCCGCCGAGAGCGTCATCATCGACAGCGATCACTGGCGGCACTATTTCCTGATCGTTGGCGTGCTGTGGGGGCTGATGGCGGTCTCGCGGACATATCGGCGGGCGCCCGCCGGCCCGCTTTCGGGCAACGCACGGCTGCAAACGGCCTGAACAGCGCGCCCTTGCGCAACCGGACCCGCCAGCGTATTCGTTCGGCCGCCGGCTTTGGCGGAGCGTAGCGCAGCCCGGTTAGCGCACCAGTCTGGGGGACTGGGGGTCCCGAGTTCGAATCTCGGCGCTCCGACCATCAAAAACCCGATGATTAGCGCACATTTAGAATTTTTCCGCCGCCGGCGCGCCAAGGAGTTGGTCGCACCGGATTGCGCCGGGGGGGTAACGGCGCTCCAGGCCCCAGAACTCATTCCTGGTCGAGCACAGCGCCGTGTAATCCAGTATTGCACTTCAGCAGCCCAGCTTCCCGTCGGCTGCTCGTCCTCTGGCGTACTCTGGTTCCTGAGGCACAAGCAGCCGCAGATCGGGAATTTCTGCTCGCTTCAATACGAGCAAGAACTTAGGTCGCGCTCCACATCCAACTACAGGATGAAATCCTGTTGTGTTAGCTGCAGATTGATACCCCTCAATACAATGGCGAAGTCCGCCGTGGCATTGTCGTTGATGTCGGCTTGAATGACCGTGTTGCCGTTGCTCTCGAACCACGTCACGCCATGAGCAATGACGTTGGCGCTGTGACCGCCGAAAGAAAATGCCTGGTCTCCGCTATTGATGCCGCCGCCGGTGGCCGCGTCAATCGCGGATAGGTCGATCAAATCCGAGCCATGCACGAAGTCGCTGATGACATCAGGGGCGTTCGGGCTGCTTTCGGCAACTGCATTGAACACGAACTTGTCGGCACCTGGTCCGCCCGACATGATGTCCGCGCCAGCGCCACCTGTCAGGACGTCATTGCCGGTGCCGCCCTGCAAATTATCGCTGCCGTCGCCGCCGAAAAGAGTGTCATTGCCGCTAAAGCCAATGAGCAAATCGTTGCCCGCGTTGCCTGTGAGCACGTTGGCGCCGGTATTGCCACCGATGACGTTGTTCAGTTCGTTGCCGGTGGCGTCTATGTCGGCGGTTCCGACCAAGCTCAGGTTTTCCACGAACGCGCCAAGGGCGAAGGAGACGCCGGACTGCACGATGTCGACGCCGCCCTCGTCAGACCCGTCAATCGCTTGCTCGATGACCTTGTCGCCGAGGTTGTCGACGAGATACCAGTCATTCCCAGCGCCGCCACGCATGACGTCGGCACCGGTTCCGCCCTCGAGGCGGTCTGCGCCGGCCCCTCCAAACAAGGCGTCATCGCCACCGAGGGCAACCAGCAAATCGTCGCCCGCGCCGCCGAGCAGCGTGTCGTTGCCGGCACCGCCGTTCAACGAGTCATTGCCATCGCCGCCGTTCATCACATCATTGCCGGTGCCGCCGTTGAGGGCGTCGTTGCCGCCGAGCCCGAAAATCAGGTCGTTGCCTGCGGTGCCTTGGAGAGTTTGGGCGGCATCGGTACCGACAACTGAACCGGCTGGCAGCACGGCGTCGTCGCGAACATTCAGGTTCTCGATGCGCAGGTCCTCCGACGCGGGGGTGTCGGCCTGGTCATAGGCCTTGTCCGGCGTGCCATGGACCGCTCCAGGTAGTCCTCGAACGCCTTCTGTTCGCCAAGCGCATTGGCGGGCACATTGGCTGGCGCCGTGAAGTCCAGTGCTTCGTTGATCGGTCCCGAAGCGTGCCGTCGGCGAGCAGGAAGCGGAAGTTCTCGCCGTTCGCCTTGGTCGGATAGCCGTCGCCGCCGTTGGCGGTGAAGTTCAGCGTGACGACGCTGATGACCGCGGGCGCGCCGCTGACCACGACCCCGTCCTTGACGAGGAGTACGGTGGGATTGCCGTCCTCATCGATCAGCGCGACGTTCCTGAATGCGCCGATCCTTGACCGGCAGGTCCGGATCGTATGAGAACTCCACGCCCCCGATCTGGGGAAAGCCACCGTTGCCCGGCGCAAGCCCCGCACCGAAGTTAAGAATGTTGAGCAGACCTTGCGGCTGTGGTGTCGAACACCATCAGCTTGTTGTCGAAGCGCAGCGAGTTTTCGATATCGAGCTGCGAGACGGCGCCTTCCGGCTTGCCGGCATCCGGATTGGCGGTCGGCGGCACTTGTGACCTCTCGTGATCGACTGCGCCGATCGAGGCGCGGATACCGCCGCCGTTCTTCAACGACACGATGAAGTGGTCGGCTCCGAGCGCGTCCTTGGCCGCCAAGGCGTTGGCGTCGGCTGAAAGGTCGCCGAGATTGGTCTCCTGGGCGCGGCCGAAGACGCGCTCGCCTTCGAGATACACGTCGGTGAAGCCGAAGACGAGTGCCGTCCTTGGTCGCGATGACGCTCTGGACGGCGTCAGCGATCTCCTTGACCTTGTCGCCTTTCGTGCCTTCGGCGAACGCCTGACCGATGTCGGCTCCATAGGCCTGTTCCAACACTTGCTGGGTCGAGGCATAGGCGCCGTTGATCGTGTTATCGAGGCTGCCGACGATGATGTCCCCGTTTTGGTCGAACTCGACGACCAGACGGCCGAGATAGGTGTACTCGCTGTCGGTCGCGACGATCAGCGTCGTGTTGCCGTCCGCATTGTGGTGACGAACGGATAGCGATTCGGCGAAGTTCGCGTCGTGGCCGGGAAATGCCGCCGCTACGTCGTTTGCGTCGCCCAGTCGTTCATGGATCCGGCCGCCAGAATGATGTCGACGCCGTGGAGCAGCGGCGCCAGTGCCTTCTCGTTGTTAACGTCTCTGCAGGTGCGACGTGCACGATGATCTTGTTCACGCCCTGCGCGATCAGCGCATCGATCACGGGCTGCAGCTGGGCCGCCAGCAGAACCATATCGTCGTCCTCGACCTGGTTGTCGCCGGCCTCGCCGTTCTTGGGGAATCCATTGACCTCGGTTCCGGTCGGCGACGAGATGCGCTCCAGCACCTGCGTCGTCGCGCCGACGATGCCGATCTTCTCGCCGCCTTCCGTGATGATCGGCCGATGGCGCGACCCGCCCCTTGATGCTGGCGGCTTCCTGACCTCCCGCCACGACCCGCGGATTGATCGACGCATCACCGGAGAAATCGAGATTGGCCGACAGATACGGGAACTGCGCACCGACCCAGCGCGCCCGACGGCACGAAAGCGCCGCGACAGGGTCGCCGAACCGAGGTCCCATTCGTGATTGCCGATCGCCGACGCCTCGACCCCGATCGAGTTGAGGATTGCGATATCGGGGCGGCCGAGCGGCGGTCGCGCCGACTGGTGCCGTGAATGCGGCGTTTGAATTGAGCGATGGATCGGCTCCCGCGACGAGGAACGGACCCGGCATGAAATCGTCGCCGCCCGCGAGGATCAGCGTGTTGGCGATATCGTCGTCGAACGCGTCGATCAGCGCCGCCAGGATCGGCGCCGTCTTCGACGTCAACAGTGCCGCCTTCGCCGTCCGACAGGTGCAGCAATTGCAGGGTGTAGTTGGTCGCTCGGCATGGTCGAAGCTCGCGACCAGCGGATCGTGGTCGCTGGTCTGGTCGGCGAATTCCGCGTTGATGCGCACGACGTCGAACTGCGCCGCCGGCCGCGAGGTTGTCGCTGACCAGCATGTGGTCGAGCGTCTGGGCGTTGCCGTCGAAGACGTAGTCGTATTGCTCGTTCGCCGGCAGCGTGTCCTGCAGATCGTGCAGGACCGCCGTGCCGCCCGGCGTGTAGGTCGCGGTCGCGTCGAACGGATCGCTCCCCGGCACGTCATAGTTGGTGATGGTCGCCGTCGCCCTTGAGCACGCTGCATCGGCTCCTCGAACGGGAACTCGTTGAGGTCGCCGGCCACGATGACCTTGGCGTCCGGATCGGCTGCCGAGCAGGTTGTCGACGAAGTTGTTGACCGCCTGCGCCTGCGCGGCGCGCTGCACCTCGCTCGGCGTTGAGCGGCGGCTGGATCCGAGCCGATACAGCGCCCCGCTGCCGCCTTTGGACGTGAAGTGGTTGTTGACGATCGTGACCTCTTCGCCGTTGAACTTGAAGGTCGCGACCAGCGGCGGCCGGGAGCCGAAGAACGGATTGTCCGGATTGGTCTGCTGGTCGGCGTTGCCGGCCGGATCGCGTCGATCGCGGTGCCGTCGACGCCGATCGTCCGCAGCGATCCGTCGACGAAATCGACCCGATCGTCGCGATAGAGGATAGGCGGTGCGAATATTGCCGCCGCGGCTCGCCGCCATTGGTGTCGTCGCCGATGAACGGATTGTCGATGAAGGCATAGTGGCGGTGCTGCCCGCGGCACAGCTCAGCGCGTTGATCTCGTCGACCAGGTCTGCAGCGTCACGCTGGCGGACGTCACCGAGCTGAGTTCGGCGCCGTCGTTGTCCTGGATTTCCTGCAGCGCGATGATGTCCGGAGCATGCAGCGTGTTGAAGATCTGGTCGGCGATGATGTTGAACCGCGCCGAATCGTCGTCGACATTGGCTGGCTTTTGTTGGCGACGAGATTGATGTCTTCGAACTTCGGATCGAGATTCTCGGCGTTGTAGCTCGCGACAGTCAGGTGATTGGCTGTCGCCGGTCAGCGTCCGCCGGTCTCCTTGGCGGCAGTGATTGGCCTGCGTGACGCGTGAAGGCCTGCGTCGCCACGATCTCGTAGTTGCCGAAGTCGTAGTTCACGATGCCGGTGACGTCGCTCAGGCGAGCGCCGACCGTCACCGCCCGGCCTTGATCGTCGACCAGCGGCGATGCGAAGCCCGGCAGAATTCCGTTGTCGTCATCGATCTGGATTCGCTCCGGATTGAAGTCGCCACCGACCGTGTCGCGTGTTCCCGAACGACGTCGACGCCCGGCGTGAGCAGCAGGTTGCCGCGCGCGGTCTGCCGGTGGCGTTGATGCCGTTGGCTGGAATCGTTGTCGTTGTCGACCACCGTGTAGATTTCGCCGAAGCTGGTGGTGGGACCGACAGAGACCGCGTTCTTCACGGTCACCAGCATGCCCTCGAGGCTCTCGAAGAAGTTCGAGCCGGCGGTCAGATCTTGGGTCGGCGGCGATAAGCCCGCCGGGTCCGCCGATGATCGTCGGCGTGATCGCGATCGAGCTCACGCCGAGGTCGACGACGCTGCCAGGCGCGGTAGCCACGATCTCGGTGGTCGACAGGCTGCCGGCGGCCGCTCCGCTCGGCAGGAACTCCGCGACCGACCGGTCACCTCGACGAGCTGACCGACCGGAACGGTCAGGCTGGAACTGTTGGTGAAAACAAAAATGCCGTCCGAGGTCGCGGCATTGCCGTCGCCGGTCGGGTCCTGGATGTAGAAGCCGCGACTGCCATTGGTGTCGCTCGCGACGACGACGCCGCGCACCGTGACCGTCTGTCCGACAAACGACGAATTTTGGCCCGTCGCCCTGAATGGTCCCGATTTGCGGTAGCGGGCTCGCCTCATAGATCGTCAGCGTTCCCAGATTTCGTTCGCGCTTACGACCAGCGTGTCGCCGGTGGGGCTGTCCGCGCTGAGAATCGCTTTGATGCACCTCCGGGCCGTAGTCGGTCGCGGTCGCCGGCACATAACGCACGAAGCTGGCGTTGACCGGATCGGTCACGTCATAGACCATGACGCCGCCGACCCGCTCGAGCGCCACGAAGGCGTACAACTTGTTGCCGATCTGAGCCACATCGACGCCTTCCGGCTCCGGTCCTTTGTTGTCGGAACGGGTGTCGAAGGCGCCGCCGTTTTCGCCGTTGAAGAACGTGCTCGCGTTGGGCAGCGAAGCGATGACCTTCTCGAACTCGCCACCGGTCTCGCGCACCTTGACGATGGTGCCGTCCGGGTTCTGCTGAAAGATCGAGATGCCGCGCCCGCCGTAGGCGACGATCTCTTCGATCTGGCCATCGCCGTCGGTGTTACCCTCGATGGTTGATGATGTTCAGCCGCCCGATCGAATCCGCGTCCTGCAAGGTCGCGGCATTCGGGAAGACCGCGGGATCGAGCGTCACCGCGCTCAGCCGCACCTCTTCCGCGCCGTAGGTGACGGGGCCGCCAGCCGCCTCCGCGGCCGATGTACGGGCGTCGCCCTCGTTGGCGGTGATGAAGTAGGTCACGCCCCCGACCTGGAAGCTCGCGATCGCGTCCGGCTGCAGCAGGGAATGTACCGGCCAGTTTTGAAGGTTGATCGCACCGTTGTTGTTGCCGACGAAATCGCGATCCGAGCCGTCAAATTCGTTGCCGGGCAACGACCGGTCGATGCTGCCGAGCGGCAGGATCGCGATCGGGCGGTCGGCGGCCGGATCGGTCAGGTCGATGACCGCAACCGCGTTCACCTCCTGCAGCGTCACATAGGCGCGGGTGCCATCAGGGGACACGGCGATGTATTCGGGCTCGATGTCCTTGGATGCGGTAAGCTGCGCTGCATCGACCGGAATAGCGCCGGTCTGTCTTTGTCCAAGCAGCGAGAGGCCGAGGCTTTCGAGTTGAGCCTCGTGGCCGTCGAGGGAGCCGAAGCCGATGGTGTTGATCACCGTTGCTGCGGCCGCCCCGCCGGACATGTCGATGATGCTGATCGAACCGGCCGCGTTGGCTGTCGCGCTGGCCGGTTCCGCTTCGTTCGCGACCAGGAGCTTGGAGCCGTCGGGGCTGAACGTCAGCTGATCAGGCAGAACGCCCGCGGTGATCTGCTTGATAAAATTTCCGTTGGTGTCGTAGAGGCGGACGACGCCGTCTTGCGTGGCATCGCTGTTCTGGATGGCGACCGCGACGACGCCGTTTTTGACGGCCACGGAATTCACTTCACCGTATCCGGTCAGGGCGCCGAGAGGTATCTCGCCGAATTTCACCGGATGCGCGGGATTTGACAGATCGACGATGTCGATCCGGTCGGCCGCGGCGTTGGTGACGAAGGCACGGTGCGACGTGTGATCGTAGGAAACCGACTCGGCGCCGCCGGCGCCGTTGCCGCTGTCATAGGACCCGATACGGGTGAGATGCAGCGCATTCGATCCGGCTGGCGGCGTGGTCGAGGTCGCCCCCTGCGCGCCTTGCAGCGACGCGGCCTCCTCGAGGATAGTGATGCCACCGACGACGTTTCCCGCCGCAACGGTCGTGAAGTTCAGATCCGTCGCACTCGTCAAGCCCGCAAAGTCGTTACCGGCAAGATCCTCGAATGCTCCCGTCGGAATTGTCACGTAGTAGGCCGTACCCGGAGCAAGGTCGGCTGGCGGATTGATGGTAACCGTCGAGCCCGAAATGCCAACCGCAGCGTTGTTCACGTCGATCGTCTGAACAACGCTGTCGTCGGCAACGAGCTTGATCAGGATGTTGCCCGCGCCCTTCTGCACCGTTTCGGAGAAATTTAGGACGATGTTGGTTGTGGCCGCGACATCGGTGGCATTGTCGGTAGGCGCGGATGAGCTCAGTGTCGGCGGGATGGCGTCGCCGCCACCCAAGGTGAAGGCCGTGGTCGAAAACGGCAGGTCGGGAGCTGTGCCGTCGATGGACTGATCGCCCGTGCCGTCCTGAAATATCCAATTGGCCGGGTTGTTGATGATCGAGGCATAGGCCGCGAAACCACCTTGATTATCGCGAGCACCCGTGAAGGCGAAAACGTCGTTGCCGTTGTTGAATTCAACGGCGCTCGTCCCAGCCGTGAGGCCGGTGTTTGCGATTGAGCCCGCCGCCGCAAAGGTATTGTTCGAGGCCGCCGTCAAAAACGCCGTCGGCGCGGTCGCCGAAGTCCCGACAAACGCGTAGACGACTTCCCCGCTATTAGCGAGGCCGCGGTTGCTGGTGTCGATGAAGGCAACGCTTCCAACATTGGTCCCAAGGGTTCCGCTGCCGATGTTATCGATCGTCACGATTGTGCCGGCGGCAACATCGCCAGTCGCGGTCCAGCTCCAGGCGCTTTCGCCGCTATTGAAAGCGCCACCGGCGCCAATGGCGGAGCCGTTCCATTCGTTGTCTTGAAAGAAGATGACGGTTCCGGCTAGGAATCGAATTTAACGCAACAAAGGCGATATTGTCGTTACCATCGGTGTTGAGCCCGACAAATGCGATGGATCCCGGACCAAGAGGCATCTCAATCTCCAAAGATGGTTGTGAAGCTGACCATGAAAAGAAAGAAGGCGTGGAACTGTTCGTCCTGGCGCATGACGTTGCGACCGGCGTCATTGAGAAGGATTTCGTTAACAATGGCGTGACGGATCGATTAAATCGGCGAGAGTTTCCCCTGGAGCGCAATATGCTCAGGCGTCGTAGTGACTACCGACTAGTGTGAAGAAGATTTTTTCGGCGAGGCGCACCAGGCCTGTCGGCAGAGAGCAAGACCCTTGCCGAGATCGAGGTCGTCAAGGTGCGGCTGCGATGTCCGGCGTGTCGGCAGATGCACGAGTGCTCTCAAAGCGCGCGCTGAAGCCAACGGCGCCAAACCTTCAGCCAGTGCATGCCGCGCGGCAATCCTGAGTTCATGCCGGCGCCAAAGCCAAAGGACCCCGCGTCACGCAACTCGCGGAGTCCCCTGGCAGGTCCCGTCCAGGTGTGAGGATGAGTTAGGATTACTGCCGCAGCATGGACTACATGCTTTGTGTGTAGTTCCAACGACAGTACCCGATCATTAAGCCGCCCGGTTCACAGCCGGACGGTCTGTCCGCAACGGCACGAATTAAGTCGCCGACATGGAGTTGGCATACAGGGTCAGCACAGCGAATTGACGCAGTCTCGCGAGCGTTATCGGCCGGCGCGGTGGTCGCGGTCACGTCTTGCGGAGCGCCATACCGCGGGTGGGATACCAAACGGTACGGGACTATATAGAGGTATAGCAGACACGAAATATGGACTTTTCTATCTTCCGTGTGGGTCCCCTGTAGGGATGCCATTCAAACGCGGCGAAGCTCGCGATCGAGGGATGGATTCATGTGGAAGGATTTGCGTCCTCCACCAGATCAGCGATTTGTAGCCATCGCCGATTTGCGCCCAACTCAGGTTACGGTCGGGCTGCGCGAGGTGAGAATCAAACGGGAGCGTTGGCGCCGGAAAGACTGTGACGATGTTGCGGGCTTTCTTTGGAACAACTGCATACCGGTCGTTCTGGGGCCGGATGAGCGTCCCCATATCGTCGACCGCCACCATCTCGCGCGCGCACTCCAAGAAGAGGGCGTGGTGAAGTGGCCCATCATCGTCGTCGCAGACGACAGCAGGCTCGACCGCGACGAATTTTGGGCAGCGCTCGAAGCCCGAAATTGGACACACCCCTTCGACGATTGCGGCCGACGGCGCGACTACAGCGATCTTCCGGAGTTAATCACCGACCTTGTTGACGATCCCTACCGCTCATTGGCCGGAGCATTGAAGCGGGCGGGAATATACAAAAAAGACAAATCGCCGTTCAGCGAATTCCGTTGGGCGAATTTCTTGCGCAGCCGGATTGACCGGAACACCGTTGACCGCGACTTTGATGGCGCTCTGGCACTTGCAGCAAGATTGGCCGTGACGCCGCATGCCAGGCACTTGCCTGGGTTTTTTTCCAAGTCATGCGGAGCTAGTGAATATGCCAGAGATCGATGCCTGAGCTTTGGTCGCCGATGAAACCTGCTCATCATAGATGCACCGCGTGACGGTGTCCCCGGACCGCAAGCGCTTGTTTCCACCGGCTGCTTGGCTGGCGGAATACCGCGTCCAGTGGCTGCGCGGCGATATCGTTGCCGGCATCACGCTTGCAGCGTATGCAATCCCAGTTTCGCTCGCCTATGCCGGCTTGGCAGGTCTGCCGCCTCAGGTCGGTGTGTACGGCTATCTGCTCGGCGGGATCGGGTACGCTCTCCTCGGCTCTTCCCGTCAATTGGCGATCGGACCTACATCCGCCATCTCGCTGATGATTGCCGGAACGGTAGGGGCGATGGCCGAAGGCGATGTCCAACGCTACGCCCAAATTGCGAGCCTCACCGCCTTCACCGTGGCCGTTCTTTGCCTGCTGGCGTGGCTATTGCGGCTCAGCGCGCTGGTCAAGCTGATCAGCGACAGCATCCTCGTGGGCTTCAAGGCCGGGGCCGGATTGACCATCGCCATGACCCAATTGCCGAGCCTGTTCGGCGTCGCTGGCGGCGGGCACAATTTCTTCGAGCGCGTGCTGCTGTTTGCCGGGCAACTCGGACAGGTGCAGGTGCTCGTGCTGGCGGTCGGCATCGTCGCCATTCTGCTGCTCGTGTTCGGCGACCGTTTGCTTCCCGGGAAACCAATCGCGCTCGGCGTTGTGGCTCTGTCGATCGTTGCGGCGTCCGTGCTGGGGCTTCCCGCACTCGGCGTACCGATAACTGGAGAAATCCCAGCCGGCCTTCCGACGTTCGCGGGACCGGCGTTGCGGCTGCGCGATGTCGAGGGCATCTTTCCACTGGCCGCGGGATGCCTGCTGCTCGCCTATATCGAAGGCGTTTCCGCAGCCCGCGCCTTCGCAGCCAAGCACGGCTATGCGCTCAACCCGCGGCAGGAATTCTTAGGTATCGGCGCCGCCAATCTCGCGACCGCCCTGGGCCAGGGCTATCCGGTCGCGGGCGGCCTCTCGCAATCCGCTGTCAACGACAAGGCGGGCGCGCGCACGCCGCTGGCGCTCGTGTTCGCCTCGATCACGCTCGCGCTCTGTCTGCTCTTCCTCACGGGATTGCTGGAAAATCTGCCAAAGGCCGTGCTGGCCGCCGTGGTCATGACCGCGATCTACGGGCTGTTGGATTTTCCGGCGCTGCTTCGCATGTGGCGGGTCAGCCGGCTCGACTTCTATGCTGCGGCAATCGCGCTTGTCGCCGTGCTGCTCTTGGGCATCCTGCAGGGCATCCTGCTTGCCGCCCTGGCCTCCATCGTGCTGCTGCTGGTCCGTGCGTCGCAGCCGCACGTGGCATTCCTCGGCCGCATCCCGGGAACGAACAGCTATTCCGATTTCGCCCGGCATCCGGAAAACGAGGAGCTCCCCGGCGTGATCGCTTTCCGCCCCGAAGCCTCGCTGGTCTACATCAACGCCGACTCCGTGATGGAAGCAGTCTCGAACCGGCTTCGCGACGCAGGTCCCACGCCGATCCGGCTGGTGGTCTGCGACCTCTCGGCATCGCCTTATCTTGACCTGGCCGGATCGCGGATGCTGCACGAGTTGCACACCGAGCTGGGCGCTCGCGGCATCACGTTGCGGATCGTCGGAGCCCGCGGACGAGTGCGCGATCTGCTGCGAGCCGACGGCTTAGGCGAGAAGGTGCAGGGGCTCGACCGGCTTGCGACGCTGCAGGACTTGGTCGGAGACCAGAAGATAACTTGCGCAGTCCAGCCTGATCGATGCCTCAATACCTTTCGACCACGAAATTTCGTCCCTTGAGCGTCACCTGATCGTCGTACTTTCCCTTGTCCGATCTCTTTGGGAGCTTGACCTTCGGCCGTTGGACCTTCTTGAAGGGAATCGACCTCAGAATATGCGAGATGCAATTGAGGCGAGCACGCCGCTTGTCGTCCGATCTCACGATATGCCATGGGGCATGCTTGCTGTCGGTTGACTTTGAACATCATGTCGCGCGCCTTGGAGTAATCGTACCAGCGACGGAACGATTCGACATCCATCGGACTGAGTTTCCACCACCGCAACGGATCGTCGATCGCGCTGCCCGAAATCGCTTTTCTTGTTCTTCCTGTCCGACTTCCAGCCAAACCTTGATGAGCTGGATTCCGGCGTCCACCACGTATTTCTCGATTTGCGGGCACAGATTGAGAAAGCGGTTATACTGATCATCCTTCACAAAACCCATGACGCGTTCGACGCCGGCGCGGTTGTACCAGCTGCGGTCGAAGACAATGATCTCTCCCGCCGCAGGGAAATGCTCGATGATAGCGCTGCATGAAAATCTGCGTCTTCTGGCGATCCGACGGCGCCGGAAGCGCCACCACCCGAAACACGCGCGGACTTACCCTCTCGGTCAACGCCTTGATGGTCCCGCCTTTGCCGGCAGCATCGCGCCCTTCAAATATGATGATGATACGAGCTCCGGTCTCCTTGACCCAATCCTGCAAGTAACAGAGCTCGACCTGAAGCTTGCGCAATTCCTTCTCATAAGCCTTGCGCTTCAGCTTGGACTGTCTTCGACGGGGATTCTTTTCGGAGTCATGGTATCACCTTTGCCCAGTATTCGATTTGCGCCTGCTCACCCGAACCATCGACGCGAGCGTTATCTCATTGCGTGAGGCCGGACACATCGACCTTTCGCCAAGTCTTGTCGGGATTGAAACTGTTCATCCTGAACGCGATACCGGCCGTCGCGTTGCCGAGATCCTTTTGATAGACCACGCCCTCATGGTTCACGATGAACGTCATCACGCCGGAGTTCCTGTACTCGGCGGGGTAAGCCACGAGCGCGAATCCGCCGATCATCTTGCCCTCCCGTCCGCCAACGACATAGTCCATCCGTCCGCCGCGCGCGTCCGGGCCTTGCTTCGTCAGGATCTTGTAGAAATAGCCGTGGAAGGGCGCTCGTGCGCCACCGATCTGATAGCCTTCGCTGCTTGCCTGAGCGACCAAGTCACCGAGCGGGCTTGGTTCTTCACCCTGCCCCGTCGGCCAATAAAGACCATCCTTCCGGCCCGGCTGACTTACAAATCGGCGCGCGTAGACGCCGGCTCCTGCGCCGGTTCGATCCTGTTCGGCATAGTCGTGCTGCGCGTCCACATAGGCCAAGGCGGCCTGCATCGCATGGAGCTCGTTGCGACCGATCCGGCGGTAAAGAATCTCCGAGCGACCGGCGATCGTGTCAAATCGCCATCGCCCATCGCGACGAACGAGCGGAATTGGAAATGGAAACGCTTCCTGGCCGACGATGAGTGTCGCCTTGCTGTCTCCATCCATCGCAATTTGATTCTGCTGGTCATATGCCGCGAGGAATTGCTGGCGCATCTCGGCATCGGCCACCTCGTCGCCGGACGACGCGATGTCACGCCCGTTTCGACCCAAGACCGTCAACACGGCATTCGGCGTGCCAGTCCGTACTGCATCGACGAGCGCCTTGGCCGCCTCTTCAGGAGTCTGAAAGTTCTGCTGCGCGCTCGCGGGGGCCGCCATGGCGAACAGCAGGATCGCTGCGATCACCACTGACATCCGGGTGAGGATGCGCCTTGGGCGGGCTAAGGAGGAATGCTTGCTCATGACATCCTTCGTGGTTGCTTGATCAATGGCCATTCGGCTGCACGGACGGGATCTGGGCGCCGGCGTTGAGCCATTGTTCGTATGTTTGGAATTCGGAGGCCGAGCTTGTCGTAGAAGACTTCAGGTAGCCATCTCGACCCCGCACGACGGCATCAGGCATGACGAGTTGCACCTCTTGCGCCATGACGCCGACATAGGCCGTTTCACCTCCGTAGTAGGTGAAGCGATAGAAGCCGAGGCCATTGTCGAGGTACCCGAGAAGAGCGACGTCATGCTTCAGCGCGGCATCGGAGCGCCGTCCGCCACCGCCGCCTCCACGGCCGCCACCACCGCCGCCACGGCCGCCACCGCCGCCCGCCACCGCGCCGCCGCCGCCGCGACCACCTCCGCCAGCTACCGCGCCGCCTCCGCGACCGCCGCTGCCAATGCTCGATTGCCCGCGCTGGGACTGCAGATTTGCCGCCTTGCCGGACTGGATGTTTCCGAACGCCGCGTCACGTTTTGGGCCTCCTGCGCCCGCTGACGGCCCGCCTCCGCCGCCTTTCCCGGCCTTGGGCTGCTGGCCCTTTCCCGCGTTACCTTGCTGACCCTTTCCACCCTGTTGGCCCTTTCCGGTCGCAGGTTGCTGGCCGGCCTTGGGCTGCTGGCCGCTATGCCCGCGAAAATCCGTGCGTGCCTGGCTTCCACCGGGGCGGGTGTTGCCGCCGAACTTCTGCTGCACACCCGGATTGTTGTACCGGACGCCATGGCGGTGCTCGGGGCTATGCTGCCAACGATTGCCGCCACCGCTGATGTTGGTCGACCGATTGACCGTGATGTTGTTTCCACCCCAGTTGACGCCGCCACCCCAGTAAGCGCCGCCCGCTGCCCAGCGACCGAGCGCGTAGCCCGCGCCGAACGCAATTCCCGTCGCGATCACGCCGCCGGCGATATATGCGGGCGGCGGGAAGTAATACGGGGGGTATGCGGGATACTGCCAACCACCGTAGACGACAGCAGGATTGTAATAAGGCACATACACCGTATTCGGCTGCGCCGGCGCGATCGCGATAACCTGCTTCTGTTGCTCGTTGCTGACTGTAACGGTCTGTTGCTTGTTCGACGACAGTTGCTTGTTGGCTTGCGCCCGAGCACGCAGCCGCTGAACCGCCTCCATGAGGTCCGCTTCCTGCGCCAGCACGACATCGCCGAGCTTTTGTGTCCAGTCGAGCTTCGTACTCATCATTGTGAGGACCGATGGCGTAGCCACCAGCGACCGCACGCTTTCGTCCCAGGGCTGCTTGTCCACCGCAGCCTTCAATTGATCGCCCTTGAGACTTGCGTTCTGGCTCGCCCAACGCTCGGCCTGGACGACTTCGAGCGGATAGGTAGACGCCATCAAAACCATTGCCAGCAAAGTGTCAGGATAAAGGGCAATCGGTGCGACAAGTGCCTCCAGCTCCTCCGGTCTTGCCAATTGACTGGGCGCCGCAACTTCGGGCGCGGGAGCCTGCGCCGTAGCACCGAGCGGCACGAGAACGAGAAACGCGAATACCAGCAGCCTCATCCACGACAAGATCACGTTCAGGCTCCCTAGACAGCTTCGAGGCTCGCATTGCGCGTCGTCTGATCGAACTCGGTAGTGGACGTATGCGTTGGTATGACGACTTAATCTCATGACGGTGAATGGATCGGCTCGGGCGACGCACCGACTCGCCTGCTTGCCGACAACAAGGAAAGCGTGTGCCTGGCAATCATCAGCTCTTCGTCCGTCGGGATCACGTAGACTCCGACGCGGCTCATTTCGCCTGAGATATTCAGTTTGCCCGCTGCGTTGGCGGCATGATCGATCATCGCGCCAAGCCATTTCATTTTCTCGGCAATCCGACTGCGAAGCATTCTTGAGTTTTCACCGATACCCGCCGTGAAGACCAACGCATCGAGGCCGCCGAGCGCGGCCGCCAGCATCCCGGCGTGCAAAGCCACGCGATAGACGAAGTAGTCTATTGCAAATGCCGCCCGCGGATCTTTGCTGTCGGCCAGCTCCCGCACATCGTTGCTGATGCCGGACAATCCCTTCAGACCGCATTCCCGGTACAGAGAGAATTCGACATCCGCCGCCGACATCCCCTTTTCGGCGATCAGATAGAGCACGACGCCGGCATCGATCTGGCCTGGCCTGGTGCCCATTGGGAGCCCGTCCAAGGCGGTGAACCCCATGGTGCTCTCGACACTGAGTCCGTTGCTGAGCGCGCACATCGACGCACCGCTGCCAAGGTGGGCGATGATCACGCGCTTGTTCGCCACCTCCGGCGCGACTTGCCGCAAACGATCAGCGACGTACTCATACGAAAGGCCGTGGAATCCGTAGCGGCGGACGCCTTCGTCGTAGAAACGCTCCGGGATTGCATAATGGTCCGCAATCGCACTGTGACTGCGATGAAAGGCGGTATCAAAGCAGGCCACCTGCGGCACGTCGGGTCGATTTGCGAGCAGCGTCCGAATCGGAGCGAGGTTGTTCGGCTGATGCAACGGCGCCAGCGAGCTGTACCGCTCGAGCCGCGCCAGCACGTCACGATCGACCAGCACCGGCTGGCTATAGTCCGGGCCGCCATGGACCACGCGATGACCCACGGCAGTGAGATTGATGTTGGGGAGCTCGCGCAACCACTTTCCCGCCTCGCCAATGGCGTCGGGGACGGCCGGCACCCGATCGCGCGCGAATTCGCGATCGACCATACACTTTTTGTTATTGTCCTCGGCTTTCAATCGCGGCCGCGATCCGATGCCGTCGATCTGCCCCTTGATCAGACGGGTCAGAGCGTTCGCCGCACCGATGCCGAACACCTGGAATTTGACGCTCGATGAGCCCGCGTTGACGACGAGGATCGTGTCCATGACGCGTCACGCTGCCGCAACGGCAGTCTTACGGCGACGTGCATCGGCGTACAGCACCGCAGCGGCGCAAGATGCCAAGCGGCTGCGGACGCTGTCGGCACGCGACGTCAGGATAATCGGCACGCGGGCGCCCAGCACAAGCCCGGCTAAATCCGCCTTGGACAGGAAGATCAAATTCTTGGCGAGCATGTTGCCGGCTTCCAGATCGGGAACGACGAGAATCTGCGCCCGGCCGGCAACCGGAGAGTTGATGCCCTTGATCCTCGCGGCCTCGGGATCTATCGCATTGTCGAAGGCCAACGGTCCATCCAGAATGCCGCCAGTTATCTGGCCGCGATCCGCCATCTTGCAGAGTGCGGCGGCATCGATGGTGGACGGTATCTTGGTCGTTACGGTTTCGACCGCCGACAATATCGCGACGCGGGGCGTACCAAGACCGACCTGGGTAAACAGATCGATTGCGTTCTGCACGATGTCGCGTTTGACATCGAGGTCGGGAAAGATATTGATCGCCGCGTCGGTGATGAAAAGCGTTTCCGAATAGCCCGGCACATCCACAATAAAGACATGGCTGATGCGCCGTCCCGTGCGCAGACCGGTTCCCGACGCGGTGACCGCGCGCATGAGCTCGTCGGTATGCAGGCTGCCTTTCATCAGCAACTCGCCCTTGGCTTCATGAATCAACTTGACCGCCTTCGCGGCAGCGGCATCGCTGTGCTCCGCATCGACAATCTCAAATTTGCGAATATCGAACTTATTGTCGCGCGCGACCTCGGTGATCTTCTTTGCCGGCCCGACAAGCGTGGGAACGATGATCCCGGTCTCGGCCGCCTCGATCGCTGCACGCAGAGACAATTCATCACAAGGGTGAACGACCAGCGTCGCCGCGGGCGTTACCGTTTTGGCCCGCGCCAACAGGCGATCGTATTTCGACTGCGCGGTCCGTTCGATGGTGCCGGCCTGGGAAGCTGACATTGGCAAACACTCCGGTTGATGAGTTTCGACAACCGTCGATCCTCGGACTACGATGCTTTCCGCCCTTCATCGTCTTTGCCCGCTGCCCGGGCAATCGAACGCACAGTGCCCACCCGCTCCCTTTCGGCCCCGAACAGAAGCTCGATGCGCTTCATCCGTTCCGCCATTTCGCCATCGATGGTGCCGCGGACCGACAGGACTTGCCTGAGGACACCGAGCGCCTTGTCTCGCGCCTGCGGCTCGGCGGGCAGCATGGATGGAATGGCGGCCAGCGACGCGTCCGGATCGACGAGCAACATGAGGAACTGTTCGCGGATCAGCGCCTTGAACGCGGGCAGCGACAGGCGGGGCATCCCGTGCTCCGTGCTGCGAATGCGCCGCACCATTTCAAATCCGCGCTCGTCGACGGCGCCCCTCGCCATGCCGACGTAGAGCATCGACCGCACGACAGCTTCACGTATTCCGCCAACCGCCATACGCGACCTGAGCTCATTGATCTTCGCCTGCAGGAGCTGATGGTGCAGCCAGTTCTTCCCAGCCTTCCTGGCCGGCTGGGCACTGGCTGGGTTGATACCGGCGATCGCCTGCACCGTCGGAGAGCCGTAGATCGAAAAGAACGTCCGCTCGATCCAGGCATCTCGCGCATCCCGCCAGAGATCCAGCGACTTGACGATCTGGTCGGATACCGCCTGCTGAAGGCCGACGAACACATTGTCCTTTTCGACAGGCCTGCGGTGCTGCCGCGCCGACTCCACCATGTAATTCAGGCCGGCCATCAGCGGATTGGCATCAGAGAACAATTCATACTGAAGTCGCAGAGGATTGACGGCCTGCAGCCATTGCGACCATGGCGCGCTCGCCGTGGCCCGCACAAAGGGTTGAGCGAACGCCCGGTAAAGCGAGAGATTTATCTCGGATATACGGGCCGCGGTTTCAAAACAGCGGTCATCTGATTTGTCGTTACCGCCCAGCTTTCGGATATCGTCGAGCGTTCTCGCCTCGCAGCGCATCACCCAATCGCCGGTGGCGAGATCGGGATTGACCGTGTCGGCTGTCTTGCTTTCAAAGACCGCCTCGTAAAGCCCCGGTGGCAGTGTGTCGATGAGGTCGATGTTGCTCGAGAACTCGCTATGTTCCTTGCGAGCGATGCCGGACGACACGAATATTCCCAAATGTCCGACACTCTCATGGATCGTATAGACAATGGTTTGTCCATACGATCGGATTTCGTCGACGTTCTCGTACAGATCGAGAATCCAGCCAAGCGCCTGCTGCGGCGGCGTGATGTTGTCGCCCTTCGAGCAGAACACGACAATTGGCGACCGGATGTTGCGAAAGTCGACGATGTAGCCGTCGGTGGTCTTGATATTGGCGGCCGAAAGCCTGTTGCCGACAAACAACTCGTCGACAATGAACTGAATTTCCTCGGCGTTCAGATTGACGTGACCGCCCCACCAGCGTTCGAAGCCAAGGTAGCGCGCGGCTTCCGTGTCGATCTTGGAATAGAGATTGTATTGCTTGCTCCAGAGCGTGTTTGATGGATTGAGTGCCTCGAAATTCTGGACGAGCAACGCGCCGTCGAACTTTCCATTTCCAAGGTCGCTGGCGAACGCGGCGGACCAACTGCCGCCCAACAGCCCGCCGGTGTACCGCATGGGATTTTGCCCGTGCACGCCCGCCCAGTACGAAAGCGGAGATCCCGCGATGATGACGGGACCAAACAACTCCGGCCGAAGGGCGGCCAGCATCATGACGGCCCAACCGGCCTGACAATTTCCGATGACGCACGGTTTTCCGTCGGCGTCCGGATGCAAATCGATGACTTTTTCGAGAAAGACCGCCTCCGCCCGGGCGACGTCTTCGATGGTTTGGCCGGGAACGGGTTCGGGCAGAAATCCTACGAAGTAGGCGGCATGGCCGGCCTTGAGGGCGACGCCGATCTCGCTGTCCCCTTTGAACCCGCCGATCCCCGGGCCATGGCCGGCGCGCGGATCGACGACAACAAACGGCCGCCGCGTCGAGATCGATCTTGATGTTCTCAGGCGGGACGACCCGGACGAGCGCATAGTTGACGGGTCGTTCGAGCGTGCGCCCATCGACAACCAGCTCCACCTCGTAGTCAAGCACATGCGGCGCGCGCTCGAGCAGATGTGCCCGGTACTGGTTGCCGCGCTGGCGCATCACATCGAGATACAGCAGACTACGCTGCGCCGCGTCGACCATGTAGTCGAGCGCGGGAGCGGACGGGCCAAATGCCTACTTTGGCCTCCCCGGCGGGCGATTGCTCGATCGACATACTTGTCGTCCTTCACAGGCGCGGCCTGTCGACTTGAGCTGCAGGCTGCGCGGGCAGCGTGCCGGAATGCCGCGCGGTCGTTTCAGTCCCATTTCAAAGTGATGCCGACATCTCCGGGGACGCCGCCGCTGAAATCGACGATCTGAACGCGCAGCTTGTAGCCAAGCTCTCGCAAACGGCGGTGCCAGAACTCGTAGATTTCCTTGGGGATACCGGTGAGCGTCGTCTCCCAGCCCGGCTCCTGCTGATTGATGGCGCGCCCTCGGTCCGTGCAGAGCGTATTTGGAAAACGATAGACCTGGACCTCGGTCAGCCCGTTCCTGGCGGCCCGCTCGATGATGGCCGCCGCCTTCTTCATCACATCTTCGTCCGACAAACCGGATGGCTTGGTCAGGCGGTCAATAAGGGCCTTCTTCTCCTCGTCCTCACGCGCTTGCCTGCGCATCTCCTCGGAAGCCTTTTCGGCTTCAGCCGCGGCTATTTGCTGCAGCACGGCCTTTGCACTCGGTACAAGTTTCGACACTTCGTCGGCCGCTGACATCAGCTCGCCTCCCTTGGTACCGTTGTTGCGTATCGCCGGAACGTGATCGCAGGGGATTTCTTCAATTGTGTCAGTTAACGACGGGGGCGTGCACCCGTGCCATTGTACGGAAGGAAGCCCTCACTATCGAAATTGGTCGAGGCGATATACGAAGGTTTAGTGACGGCTAAGTTGGGTCTGAAAACCGTGACTTCTGCTGTGGAATTTGCTTCTATTACGGCACCGTGCAAACCGTACCGACAGCCAGCCGAGCTTCAGCCATGCGGAACCGGACCAACGGGAATGCGAACGTTTACGTCGTCGATGACGATCTCGACGTTCGAGAGGGCTTGAAGAGCCTTTTTCAATCCGTCGGCTTAAGCAGCCAGGCTTACGGCTCAACGACGGAATTCTTGACCGCAAAGCTTCCCGATGAGGTGAGTTGCTTGATCCTGGACGTGCGTTTGCCCGGGCTCAGCGGCCTTGATTTCCAGGCGGAACTCGCGAGAACGCAAACCAACATCCCGATCATATTCATCACCGGCTACGGCGACATTCCGATGTCCGTGAAAGCCATGAAGGGCGGCGCGGTCGAGTTTCTTTCGAAGCCTTTGCGGGAACAAGATCTGCTTGATGCCGTGAGAATTGCGCTCGATCGCGATCTGGCCAGGCGCGAAGCTTACTCGAAGACCCATGATCTGCGTGAGCGTTTCAACGCGCTCAGCTCGCGCGAACAACAGGTGATGGGGCTGGTGTGCGCAGGCAGGATGAACAAGCAGGCCGCCGCGGAAATCGGGATCAGTGAGATCACCGTCAAGGTGCATCGTCACAACGTCATGAAAAAACTCGGGGCGAAGTCGCTCCCAGACCTGGTCAGGATGGCGGACCTCCTCGAGGTTCCCCGCGCAAAATGAAACTTGGGATGCTTCTAAAATAGTCCCCGGCTATGCTCTGACGAATATTAAGGTTCTTTCCACCCAACCAAAGTATATTAAGCCGTAATTTGTCTGGCGCATTTTTTTTGAAATCTGTATGTCTCAGGTTTGTCCGCCCGGCAAATCGGAAGCAGCTTGGCATGATTTGCAGCTATCGTTTCCATCGTCGATGACGATCGTCTGGTGAGGGACGCAACAGTCGATCTCCTCAATTCGTTGGGATACACGGCTCTCGGATTCGAATCGGCTGAGGAATTTCTGGATTCGGGCGAGGTCAAGAACACCGGCTGCCTGATCACTGACCAGCAATTGCCGGGCCTGAGTGGGACGGAGTTGCAGAAGTATTTGTGCGCCAATGGCTATCGAGACGCCGGTCATTTTCATCACCGGCTTCCCCGAACGGAATGTTCGCGAATGCGCCATCAGTGCGGGCGCGATCGCGTTTTTGACCAAACCCTTCCAGGAATCTGCCTTGGTGAATTGTCTCCAGACTGCCTTGCGCACCCACTAGGGCGTCGATCCGCGCGGCGTCGCTACTCCGGCTTCTTTCGCAGATAGACGAACCAGTAGATGGCGGCGACCATGACGGAGCCGCCGATGATGTTGCCGATCGTGACCGGCAGAAGGTTGCCAACAGGAAATTGCTCCACGTCAGCGCCGGAAAGTCTGCCGCGGTCTTGCCGATCGAAGCCCAAAACAAATCCGGCTGCGCCGGCCTTGATGAACAACGCCATCGGGATGAAATAGATATTGGCAATGCAGTGCTCGAATCCGGCGGCGACGAATGCCGTGATCGGCGGAATGATGGTGAGAATCTTGTCGACGACTGTCCGCGCGCCGTAGCACATCCACACCGCCAGGCACACCAGGACATTGCACATGATGCCGAGCGCAACCGCCGGCACGAATTCCAGAGATGCCTTCGCGTGAGCGGTCGACAAGGCTGCCAAACCGACGGAGCCGCCGCCAAACGTGTATTGGGTCGTGTAGAACATCAATCCTGCGGTGAGAATCGCGCCCGCAAAATTCCCGGTGAATGCCACGAGCCAGTTGAACAGCAGGGCTTGGGTCGCGCACCTTGCCGCTGGCCCAGGCCATCACGATCATGTTGTTGCCGGTGAACAGCTCGGCGCCGCCAATAATGACGAGGATCAGCCCCAGCGAAAACGCGAGTCCCGTCAGCAGACGCGTCACGCCATAGGGCAATCCGGCCGAAAACGCCGCGCCGCCATCGGGCGTGGCGATCGCAATGGTGCCCGCGCTCACCGTCGTTGCGAAGATCGCTCCGAACGAAATAAATGCGCCGGCCAGAACGCTCAACACCAGCAGCGTCAAGGTGTCAGTCGAGGCCTTCCTGACACCGCTTTCTTCCGCGCGCGCTGCCATCGCAGAAGGCAACAGCGCCTCGAACGTGACGACCTGGGGTCGCTTGGCCGCATCCGGGTCGGATGTTCGTTCGTCCATGCGACCTACCCTATCAGCCCATACTTGCGCCCGCCATCAGACCGACCATCTGCACGGCGATGACCTTCACGATCGTCATCGACGGGAAGATCATCGCGTAGCCGATGTCGGGGCGCTCGGTCGGCGCCATCCGCGTCGAATAGACCAGGATGGCGGGATTGCCGGTCGCTCCCGAGGCCACGCCGACGAGATCGTCATAGGGAATTTTCATGAGGTAGTGGCCGACCAGCAGCACGATGAGCACGGTCGTCAGAAGAACCGCGGCGCCGATGAACAGCATCGTGAACCCGCTCTCCGCCACGGTCCGCACGAACGGTTGTCCGGCGTTGATGCCGACCGTTGCCAGGAAGATCGCCAGGCCGAAATTCCGCAAGACGATGTTGGCGGGCAACGGCATGACCCACAGCAGCGGTCCGGTTCTGCGGAAATAGCCGAAAATGAGCGCGACGATCAGCGGGCCACCGCCGATACCGAGCGTGACCGTCCCTACGCCGGGGATCGGAATCGGGACCAACCCGAGCAGGACCCCGAGCACCATGCCAATTCCGAGCGACACATAGCTGAATTCCGCCGTGGCCTTCACGGTGTCGCCGAAATGCTGGCGGATCACCTGCTTCTTTTCGGGCGGCATCAGCACGCCGACGCGGTCGCCGAACTCCAGGGTCAAATCCGGCGTGGGAACGATGTCGGTGTCGTAGCGTCTGACGTGAAGCAGGTGCACCGGAAAGCCCGCGGGCAGCGGCAGTTTCGCGAGCGGAACGCCGACAACATTCGCCTTGCCGACGAAAACCCGGATGTAGTCGAGGGCCGAGCGATCCTTGACGATCCGGCCGGGCTCCAGTCGGCCGAGAGCCGCCGCCGCGTCGGCGATGGCTTGCTCATTATCGGCGACAATCATCAGGCCGTCGCCGGACGCCACGACGATATCGGCCGTGGGCACGACATTCTGGCCGCCCTTGCGGAACATCGTGACCTGGACGCCTTCAGGCAGGGCGGCCTCGATTTCGTGGAGTCGCTGGCCGGCATAGCCCTCCCCCAGCGTGATCTCGCCCATGTGAAACCGCTGAGCCTTCGGCGGGAATTTCGGCTGGACCTGGCGCGTCATGAAGTAGATGCACAGGATCGGGCCGATGACACCGAAGGGATAAGCGATCGAATACCCGATGGACGGCTCTTTGTTGTTCATGACGTCGAGCGCAGCCTGCAGCGTCGCCGTGCTCGTCATCGAGCCGGCGTAGATACCCAGCGTGTGGCCGATCTTGATGCCGAGGGCCTCACCGAGCCCGAGCGCAACCAAAAGTCCGGCAAGCACTGCAACCAGCGCCAGCAGATTGCTCTTGATGCCTGCCGCACCCGACATCCCCTCAAAGAACTGCCGGCCATACAGAATGCCGATGCCGTAGAGAAACATGATCAGGCCGGTGAGCCCGATCGGACCGGTGATCTGAGACTTCGGCGCGAATGCTCCAATCGCCAGCCCGACGAACAGGACGGCTCCGACGCCAAGCGAAAATCCGCCGATGCTTATCTGGCCGACCAGATAGCCAACGCCGATAGCGAGGAACACCGCCAGGATCGGCTGTGATCCAACGATATCACGGGCAAGCTCAATCATGGCGATCCTCCATCTTCAATGGGACGAGCCTGGGTCTGGCGGACGCTCAACGAACACGACAGCCGGCTGCGCGGAATTGTCCGATGACGCGATTGATCAGGTCGGGTGTCGGCGTCGGGGTGTCGCGGTGCTTGTATTCGAGCCCCATCGCCTTCCACTTGAACGCGCCCAGTTGGTGGAATGGTTGCACTTCGACCCATTCGACGTTCTTCAACGGAGCGACGAATTTGGCGACGCCCTCCACGTTCGCAGGATCGTCGGTCAGGCCCGGCACCAAAGTGAACCGCACCCATGCCGGCTTGCCGAGCGCCGCCAGCCGCTCCGCGAAGCGCAGCGTCGGCGCCAGTTCGCGGCCGGTCGCCCTGCGATAGGTCTCCGGGTCCGAGCTCTTGATGTCGAGCAGCACAAGATCGAGCGAGGACAGGAACCTGTCATCGGCGCGCGCGCCGAGAAACCCGGATGTCTCGATCGCCGTATGCAGCCCCAATTGCTTGGCGCCGGCAAGGATGCGCCGCGTGAAGGCGAGCTGGACCATCGGCTCGCCGCCGGAGATGGTCAGGCCGCCATCCATCGCGCTGTCAGCGCAGGCGCAAAGCCCGCCAGGCGATCAAGCACCTGCTGCGCGGGGATGTAGGTTCCGTCCTTCAAATGCCAGGTGTCGGGATTGTGACAGTACGTGCAGCGCAGCAGGCAGCCGGACAGGAACAGCACAACCCGCACACCGGGCCCATCGTAGCGCGACGCCGGTCTCGTAGGAGTGAGCGTAGCCGAAGGCGCCGTCTTCCTGTTCGCGAAGCTCGCTCTCGTCAGGCGCATCTGGGGAAATCCCGACATGAAGATCATGCCGGTTCCCCGCTTCGAGCGTACCCAGCTGTGACATGGCCGCTACCTCCGGAACTCAGATTTCGCCGTGGAAGGTGCGACTGATCACATCCATTTGCTGCTCGCGGGTCAGGCGAACGAAGTTGACGGCATAACCCGAGACTCTGATCGTGAGCTGCGGATATTTGTCGGGATTGTTCATCGCATCTTGGAGCGTTTCCTTGTCGATGACGTTCAGGTTCATGTGGAAGCCGCCCTGGCCGAAATACATGTCGAAGGCCTTGACCGCGCCGTCGATCAATTCGTTCTCGGACAACTTCGCTTTCTGCGGCGCGACGGACACCGTGTAGCTGATGCCGTCGAGCGAGTCCTTGTAAGGCAGTTTTGCCACCGACAAGCATGACGCAAGCCAGCCATGACTGTCGCGCCCGTGCATCGGGTTGGCGCCAGGTCCGAACGGCTCGCCTTTCCGGCGGCCATCGGGCGTGTTGCCCGTGTGCTTTCCATAGACCACGTTCGACGTGATGGTCAGCACACTCTGCGTATGGGTCGCGTTGCGATAGGTCGGATGCTTGCGGATTTTCTGCATGAAACGGGTGACGAGCTCGGAAGCGATACCGTCTACCCGATCGTCGTTGTTGCCAAACTGGGGAACTGCGTTCGCGCCCGGTCCTTCGATGACATAATCGACGGCGAGCCCGGTATCGTCTCGGATCACGCGGACCTTGGCATATTTGATCGCCGAGAGACTGTCGGCAACCACCGAGAGACCGGCGATCCCGAACGCCATCGTGCGCAGGATGTCGCGGTCATGCAGCGCCATCTCGAGGCGTTCATAGAAGTACTTGTCGTGCATGTAGTGAATGCAATTCATGGCGTGCACATAGGTGCGCGCAAGCCATTCCATCGTGCGATCGAACTTCTCCATCACCTCGTCGTAGTTGAGCACCTCGGTGGTGATGGGCGGTGTGGCCGGCGCGACCTGATCGCCGGAGATCTCATCGCGGCCGCCGTTGATGGCGTACAGCAGCGCCTTTGCGAGATTCACGCGTGCGCCGAAGAACTGCATCTGCTTGCCGAGCTTCATCGCCGACACGCAGCAGGCAATGCCGTAGTCGTCGCCCCAGTGGGGGCGCATCAGGTCATCGTTCTCGTATTGCAGCGAGGACGTCTCCTTGCTGACCTTGATGCAGTAGCGCTTGAAATTGTCCGGCAGCAGCTTCGACCAGAGCACCGTGATGTTCGGCTCCGGGGCCGGTCCGAGATTGGTCAGCGTGTGCAGCATCCGGTAGCTGCTCTTGGTCACCAACGACCGGCCATCCAGATCGACGCCGCCGACGCATTCGGTCGCCCAGTAGGGGTCGCCGCTGAACAGCGCGTCGTAATCCGGGGTGCGAAGGAAGCGCACGATGCGGAGCTTCTGGACCAGTTGATCCCACAGTTCCTGCGCGCCGGCCTCGTCCAGCGTGCCCTCTTTCAGGTCGCGCTCGATATAGGCATCGAGGAAAGTCGAAATACGCCCGATCGACATCGCCGCGCCATTGGCTTCCTTGATGGCGCCGAGGTAGGCCAGATAGGTCCACTGCACGGCCTCCTGCGCATCCTTTGCAGGCCGCGCGATGTCGCACTCATAGAGTTTCCCCATTGCGGCCAGGTCTTCCAGCGCGCGGATCTGGTCGGCCATTTCCTCGCGCTGACGGATGATTTCGTCGGACGGCCACATGTCGTTGATTTGCGCCCGTTCCTCCTGCTTGGCTTCGATCAGGCGGTCGACGCCATAGAGGGCGACGCGGCGATAGTCGCCGATGATCCGGCCGCGCCCGTAGGCGTCCGGCAGCCCGGTAATGATGCCGGACCTTCGGCACTTCATGATCTCGGGCGTGTAGGCGTCGAACACGCCGTCGTTGTGCGACTTCCGGTATTTGGTGAAGGCCTCGTGCACCTGGGGATCGGCCTCAAATCCCGCCGCCTTGAGCCCGGCTTCCACCATCCGCAGCCCGCCGTATGGAAAGATCGCCCGCTTGAACGGCTGGTCGGTTTGCAACCCGACGATCACCTCGTTGTCGCGATCGATATAGCCCGCCTTATGCGCCAGCAACGTCGAGGGTGTTTTCGCGTCGACGGCAAGCACGCCTTTCTTCCGCTCGTCTTTGAAATACGGCTGAAGCTTGGCCCACACTGCTTTGGTGCGCTCGGAAGGTCCGGACAGAAACTTTTCGTCGCCGGCGTATGGCGTGACATTGCGGCTGATGAAATCCCGCACATCGATCGAGTTGCACCAGCTGCCGGGCTTGAAGGTTCGCCAACTCTGCTGGTCCTTGAGATTCCGTGAAAGTCCGGCTGTTCCTTCCATGGCATCGCCTCCTTCAATCAATGATTACTATCGATACGTCGAACGCCGCACCGCCGGTTCCCGGCGTTCGGCATGGATCTCGCGAACGGATATCCCCGCCGCCTTGCGGCATGGTCGACGCCGTAAATTTGCGCTGGTCGTGTCCGGCATTGACACGTCGTGAAACAGCTTCTCAGAAACTCCCGCCCGTCCTCCATTGTACGAACGGACATCCTGCATGGCCGAATATATTGCGGCCCTATACGATGGTTTAGCCGTCTACCGGCTTCCGCCGCCGCACAATGCGCGGCGGACCATGCTCGACACGCAACTCACAAGCACGAACTTGCGAACGCCGAAGTCTGCGGCGATTGCGGGCATCATATTCTCGGTTCTGCTGATTACGATCTTCTGGCTGCTTCGTACTTCTTTCCCGCCGCAGGCAGCGGCGGCCGGTCCCATGCTGACCGAACGACCGCAAACGATCATGACTGCACTTAGTCTGGTTCCGTTCGCCGGGATCGCATTTCTCTGGTTTATCGGCGTATTGCGCGATCGCCTCGGTGAGCGCGAGGATCGCTTTTTCGCCACCGTGTACCTGGGAAGCGGTCTGTTGTTTCTTGCAATGCTTTTCACGGCGGCAGCAGTTGTCAGCTCGATCGTTTTTGCTTCTGCGGCGAGACCCAATCATTCAATGGATCCCGACGACATTTCTGTTCGTCAGAAATCTGGCATTCGATCTGATGAATATCTACGCCATCAAGGTGGCGGCCGTGTTCATGTTCTCGACCTCCACGGTCGCCGTTCGCACCCTGTTTGTGCCGCGCTATGTTGCCTATGCAGGATATCTGCTGGCGGCCCTTATGCTGTTTGGGAGCCAGTATCTGGAGTGGGGTTTCTTTGCGTTCCCGATCTGGGTATTGCTGCTCGGCGTCCAACTCCTTGTCGACAACTTCCGCCACCCTCGAGCCAACCGTCAATCCGATAGCAACGAGCAAGAAGGGACGTGCTCATCACGGCTTCCGCGCGAACAAGGCCGACAACTTCTTCATGCAATTCGAGATCGCGTGACGAGACGTCAGGACTGCGATCACGTAAACGACCGCCGCGATCAGAATTAATCCGAACATTGTACGAATCAGCAAAAAATTCGGAGACTCCGGATCGACGAACAACGCCGGCACGTAGGATACGATCGCCATAATCTTTTCTGAGATCCAGTGGGGCATAACTTCCCGCCGACTGAGATTGCGCGCGATCAATGCGCACGGATGACATCCGATCGACAAAGCGCGGCGTGACCCGGCGACGCCCGAAATCAGACGTCAAGTCTAACGACGCCAGACAACATCGCTGCCACTATACGTTGGTATACCCATCTTCGAACAACAGTCCAGGTACGATTGCAACGCTTTCGCATCAGCGACGGATGTTGTGCGGGACACTATGCGCGTCAGCACGAACAGCCGACGGACGCGCTGCCATCCGAGACCTTGTCCGTGTCCAACGAGACGTTTCTAAACCAAAAGATAGACTTGCCACCTGTTTCGATAAACGGGACCGCCGTACGTATAATGGCCACTTGTAGGATCAGTATCGTTAACTCTTCCCGAGGCGCGGCACAGTTCGCTGTGGTGGGGAGAAAAAAATGCAGATCGATCAAGCTGTTTCGAACGTTATTCCGATTAATTACAGGGCCTCATCGAAGCAGCCTTCGGATATCGCGCTTATTCAATCGATTGCGCGGCACGACAAGAGCGCGATGCAGACGCTGTTTTGCCGATACAGACTCCCCGTCTACCGATTTGCATTGCGACTCACGCGCAGTCAGGAAACGGCAGAAGACGTTGTTAGCGACGTTTTCCTGCAGGTCTGGCGCCACGCGGGCTGTTTTGAGGAGCGCTCACGAGTTTCCACCTGGCTGCTGGCGATCGCCCGCAATCTTGCCTGGTCTGTGATGCGGCAGCGAGCGACCGAAGAGCTGAATCCGTCGATGCTGGAGCGGCTCGAGGACGATGCAGAAACACCGGAAGCCGCAACGGCGAAGCATCAACAGAGCGCGATGCTCGCGCACTGCCTCAAGAAGCTGTCGCCGGCACATCGTGAGGTCGTCGATCTGGTCTACTACCACCAGAAGTCAGTCAGCGAAGTATCCGACATCACGGGTGTTCCTCAGGCAACCGTCAAAACACGAATGCACTACGCCAGGAAGGAGCTTGCGGAGCTGATTACGCGCTATCGGGCAACCGAAACGATGCGTAGCGCGACATTCGAACACCAGCACCTCCTTGAGCACGGGTCCGGTCGGCCGCGCCGCCGCTGACGGGCCGGCACAACAGCCATTCTGAACGGAGTCTCCCGACGGCAGGTTGGAGCACATGGCGGCGAACAAGACGAGCCGGAGCGAAGTTACTGAGAGGACGCGCGCGGCTCCTTCGATGATTCCTCTCGTGAAGGCCAAATTGCTGGAAGGCAAGCAGGGATTGATCGTCGGCATTGCCAACGATCAATCGATCGCCTGGGGTTGTGCCAAGGCGTTCCGCGCGCTCGGCGCGGAAACGGCAGTGACGTACCTGAACGACAAGGCAAAAAAATACGTCGAGCCTCTCGCGCAGCAGTTGGAGGCGCCTATCTTCATGCCGCTGGACATCGGTGTTCCTGGCCAGATGGAGGCCGTCTTCGAACGCATCAAGCGCGACTGGGGACGTCTCGACTTTCTCGTCCATTCCGTCGCCTTTTCGCCCAGAGATACTTTGCACGGCCGCGTCGTCGACGCGCCGCGCGACGGCTTCCTCACCACGATGGAAGTGTCTTGCTGGTCATTTATGCGGATGGCCCATCTCGCCGAGCCCCTCATGACCAGCGGCGGAACGCTGTTCACGATGAGCTATTACGGCAGCCAGATGGTCGTGAAGAACTACAACATCATGGGCGTCGCCAAGGCGGCGCTCGAGAGCGCCGTGCGCTACATGGCGGCCGAACTGGGACCGAAGGGCATTCGCGTTCATGCCATCTCGCCGGGCCCGCTTGCCACGCGAGCCGCCTCCGGTATTCCAGAGTTCGATGAACTGCTGGAAAAGGCGAAGGACAAGGCCCCTGCCCGTAGCCTCGTCAGCATCGACGACGTCGGCATCGCGACGGCCTTCCTGGCGCATGACGCCGCGCGGCTGATTACCGGCGAAACGCTCTACATCGACGGCGGCTATCACATCATTGACTGAAGCTGCAACTGTTCATCCCGTGGCGGAGCGTTCGGGCAGCAGGAAAGGGCAAAATGGGTTGCCGCGGACACGCTTGCCGGAAGAAGGCAGATGTTGCGGTGGCCCAAGTATGAAGAAGGCAGATGTGCGCTGGCCCAAAGTATGAAGTATATTACGGTGTCCCCGATAGGAGGACAGCATGGCTGAACAACACCCCGCAGCTGCCCACCATATCCCGTCGTTCATCACCGCTCCAGGTGAAACTGACGTGCTCATGGTTATCCAGGCAAGAGGCTGCCGTGGAGACGGCGCGCCGCAAGATCGCCGAGATCGAGGCCGCGTTTGTATCGGCACAGGCTGAAATTCTGAAGGCCGAAGGCCAAGTTCGGGAAGCCCAAGGACATCACCAGCAGGCCTTGGACGAATTCGAGACCAAAATGGAACTTCCACGCACATGCGCCCTTGGTTGATCCCGGCAGGCTACGTGGCGATGAGCAGTGCCGGCGCGATGATCCTTCCACGGCTTGAGCACGCCTATCTCGGCGAATTCAAGTTCAGCGTGTCGGTGGCCGCGGCCCAGGCAGTCCTCTCGGCAGCCGCCTCGGGAATGATGGCGCTGACGGCGATCGTATTCGCGGTGGCGTTTGTCGTGGTTCAGTTTAGCGCCGCGGCGTACTCGCCAAGGGTCGTCGTGTGGCTGATCCGCGATCGAACGCTATTTCACATGCTTGGAATTTTCATTGCCACGTTTATTTATTCCCTCTTCACGCTCGCGTGGATCGATCGGGCAGGGTCCGGGATTGTACCGATGTTCTCGGTGCTGTTGGTTGGGGTATTGGTGATTGCCAGCATGCTGCTGTTCGCACGGCTGGTCGAGCGCCTGAACGATCTTCAGATCAACAGCGTGCTTCGCATAATCGGCGATAGCGGACGCGACGTCATCAAAACGATGTTCCAACCGCTCAAATCCCGGCACCAGGGTCCGTCGGGGGAAACGCCCGCCATCACGGCTGCCGCTGGTTCGCGGGTGCAAAAACTGAGGTATTCCGGACCGCCGCGCACGATCAGCAGCTTCGATACCGATCGTCTTGTCAGGCTAGCGCAACAGGCACAGGGCTTGATCGTCATGGCATGCGCCGTCGGCGATACCCTTGTCGAAGGCGATACGCTCCTCGAGGTGCATGGCGCAGTCGCCCCGTTAGCGGAAGGCGACCCGCTGGCGGCGATTCGCCTCGCGAAGGAACGAACATTTGAGCAGGACCCCAAATATCCGATCCGCCTGCTTGTCGACATCGCGATCAGAGCGCTGTCGCCGGCCGTCAACGATCCGACGACAGCCGTCCAGACCATCGATCAGATCGAAGACCTGCTTCGTCGTCTCGGCCGAAGCGATCTGGACGTCGGCCGTTGCCGGGATGCAAACGGAACACTCAGACTTGTCTTCACGGTGCCGACCTGGGACGACTATCTGGCTCTCTCCTTCGACGAGATCCGTCAATTTGGCGCCGGCTCGGTGCAGGTCTTGCGACGGCTAAGATCGGCCCTTATCAGCGTGGCCGAGTCCATCACGGAAAAAGAGCGCGTCGATGCAGTGAAACGATACCTTGTACATCTCGACCTTACCATCGAGCGGTCGTCCTTTGATCCAGGAGACCGCACAGCTGCACGCCAGGAAGATCGGCAAGGCATCGGCATGTCGCGCAAAACGGCCTCGAACCCACTCTGATCGTCATCCCGTTCTGCGATCTGGCGTAAATCCTCCGCTTTGTGAATTCGCAGAGGGCTCGTCGACGTCGGCGGACCGTTGAAGCCTTCGGGAAAGCCGCAGATCGATTGTGAAGACCATTCCAGAGGGGACGCCGGGCATGGCTTTCAATGTACCGCCGTGAGATTCGACAATCGATTTGCAGATCGACAGCCCCAAGCCCATACCGCTGGGCTTTGTTGTGAAGAAAGACTTGAAGATCCGATCGAGATGCTCGGGTGCGATCCCGGGCCCGGAATCCTGCACCGTAACGAGCACGCGACCAGCATCGTTGATCTCTGTCCGCAAGGTAAGGAGCCGGTCGCCGCTCGGCACAGCCCCCATTGCCTCGATGGCATTCATGATCAAATTCAGTAACACCTGCTGCAATTGAGCGCGGTTCACACGCACCATCGGCAACCGTGTTTCGACAAAGTCTGTCCTCAATTTGATCTGCCTAGCCTCCAATATGTGTGTCGTGTGCGCAAGAACTTCCCCCACAAGGCTGTTGATGTTGAGCCGGATTTGCGGTGTTTCTTCCTTCTGAAACATCGCACGGGTATTTTTAAGGACTTCATCGGCGCGATGGCCGTTTTCGACGATGTTTTCCAGCGCACTTCGCACTTTGTCCATGTCTGGTGGGGCTCTTTTCAGCCAGTTCAGTCCTGCGCTGCCTCTCGCTACGATCGCCGCCAGGGGCTGCCTGATTTCGTGAGCGATTGAAGCAGCCAGTTCGCCCGCTGTTGCCACGCGGTTGACGTGCGCCAGCTCGCTTGAAAGCGAAAGGCTGCGCGCTTCCGCCTGCCGACGCCGGCGATCCTCGTACAGCAGCACGCCAATCAGCCCCGACTGAAAGAGGACGGTTAGCAGAACAACAATGATTTGAGTCCGATACTGCTCCCATCCCGTGGGCTCCCGAAAACGAATATCGCTTTCGGGGGGAAGGCGCGTCTCATCGACCCCCCAGTGCTTGAGTTGCCGCCAGTCAAAGACCGGTCGCATCGCGTCCGAAATCGCAATTGGAATTTGTGCGGCGCTTTCGCCGTCGAAGATTCGCAGGACAAGCTGCGCCGCCTCCTCGCCAACAAGCGCCGGTATTACCACCCGGCCGCCCGTGCCGCCCCGGCCGATCCGATTGTCAACGTCGATCACGATCGGCCGGTTTGCGACGTCGGCGATCGCTTGGCTCACCTCAGAGGGAATGACGGTGGTTCCGGCGCCGTCGTTGGTCATAGCTGTGTATAAGATCACGGCATCGTCCGGGAGCGCGGACACACGCTTTTTGACCTCGGCGAGCGGCAGTCCCGTGAGGTCGATCAATGTCAGATCGGCGGCCGCCTGCCGTACCTCCTCCTTGAAGTGCCGTCGGAACGGCTGTTTATCGAAGGGATCGCCGACCAGCACGACCTGCTTGAGGCCTGGCATGATCGCTCGCGCAAGTTCTACGGATCTGGCTAACGAAAACCGAAGAGTCCGGCCCGTAACATTGGAAATCGTAGCCAGAATTTGAGCGGCCACTTCTTCGTCGGCCGCCACAAACACGATCGGCGTGTTGGGCCAAAGCTCGGACCGCGCCTGCACCGCGAACGCGAGCGCCGACGAACCGACCGCCAACAATACCCCGATGGGTACATCGCGATACTTGTCTGCAAGATATTTTCGCAGCGTGGCATCGTACTCAGGGCCGGAAAACTCCTGGAAATCGAGGTTCACCGCATAGATGCGCGCGGGCGCCTTGGCGATAAGCGTCGACCGGAACGCTTTGGATATCTCCGTATATCCCGGGTTCAGCGCTATGGGCCCGGATTCATCGAGAATGAGCACCGAGCGCGGCAACGTTTCAGCGCGGGACCCCACGCTTGAAAGTCCCGCGATCAGGCTGGCGATCAGAAACGTCAGCGACAACTTCGCAACGGCGGCGGCATGCAACACGGCGCAGGGGTACGCCGTAACGGCGCTGCCGAGAGGAACGATGAGTTCGTGTCGTCTCACGTTAGCCTCTGCCGAGCCGAGACCGTTGCCGGCGCTCTCAAATTGATTGGAGCATGGCACTAGAAAACTTGAAACGGAACTTTCGTCCACACCGTAGTTAATGGCGGGCCTCAATGCGCAAAAATCCACGACAGCGCGGTGACGGATTTGGTCTCAGTCGCAACCAAATCTCAACGGCAGCGCATTCGCAGCTACACAAAGCCGCCCGATTGCGCAGAGCGAGCCAGCGTTTGTACATCGATATCGGCTAAAGCGAGCAGCGCTCGTAAAACATCACCAATTCTGGTAGGCCAGAAAATTCTCGAATGATCTTGTCCGGCCCATCCATTCTTAGAACAAAGTGCGCGGTATCGATCGCAATATCAGTCGAACAAACGGCAACGAGATTAACCACGGATCCCTGCTGCTTGCGCAACTTGATGGTACACGTCGCAATCCGCCCTCTGATCTGATTTCCTTCGATGATAAATCCGTTGCCATAGAGGTCTGAGCCTTTCAAAAACGAGACCCGGTTGCCCCGCTTCTCAAAAACCTTATGACACTGCTCGGCGCTGGATATCCATACACCGTCGATGTCATCAGCACGAGCTTGGACGCTCGCGCATGTAATCAACACGCTCAGCACAATCGAATGGAGGAAGACGGCTCTCGGCAGCATATCGCTCTCCTAATCCGGGTGGGCTACGGCATTTGAGGGAGCTCGGTCTCGGTCACTCGAACGTCATGCGGAATTGCCGCTGCGGCCTGAACTACGGTGCTTGAGGAGAAATGGCGGCGGCAATGGAATCAACATTTTTCCGGTGCTTGCAAACCTCCAATCGTATCGATCCGATATACTTAGGGACAATATCGCCGGAGTCGGCCCGAGTTAGGATGCGGGATGCTGGGCAGAGCCGTCGCCTGCAGTTCATGGATGGCGACGAATACGAGGACTAGACCGCGGGAGCGGGTGTTTGATCGCGCCCCCACGCCGTCGACCGGTGCGACCTCCCACGCGGCGCTCCCGCACCGCGCCGGTATGCAATCGCTCATGAAGGATGGGCACGCATGTTGCGTCAATTTCTCGTGGGCGCTACCGTCTGCATGTGCAACATCGTAATTCACGCGATGCTGATGACGGCGGTGGTGCAGGTGGCGCAGAAGACAAGCCAAAAGATCACCTGGCGGCCATCGCTGCATTTGACGATGGTCATGATTGCAACGGTGTGCATCTTAATGGCCGGGCATGCGTTGGAAGTCATGGTCTGGGCGCTGGCTTACGCAGTCGTCGGGGCGATCCAGCTCAATACCGACTTCGTATATTTCGCATTCGTGAACTACACGACGCTTGGGTATGGAGACATTACCCCGGTTCCGCGATGGAAACTGCTCGGCCCGATCACCGCGATGAATGGCGTCCTGCTGTTCGGCTGGTCGACTGCCGTCATTTTCGAGGTGCTGCGGAAAGCCATGGAGCTCCGCACATCGGATGCCGATAACGCGCCTGGTGCTTCTGTTTTTCGCGGAACACCGACGGCAAGCTTGTAGATGTTGGGTCGCGACATGCTCAACGCCCGTCTGACTTCAACTCCAATCCTCGAAAGGAACGGTTCGATGCGCGCTTTTTTCTTTTTTTCAGCTGCTATCATAGCCATCTCTACCGCCTCCTCTGCGCAGGCGCAGATGACTATTGATGTTTCGAAGGTCACTTGCGATCAATACGTCCATCATAGATTTGCCCCACCGAGACTGATCGGAGCTTGGTTGAGTGGCTATTACAATGCCAAACGCGACAACCGCATTCTCGATTTGGAAACTTTCGAGCAAAATCTGATCAAGCTTGAGCACTTCTGCTACCAGGAGAAGAATTTCAAGATTCCCCTCATGCAGGCCGTTGAACAGCTATTGGGTGCGCGCAAATAAAGATACCAAGGCCTGGGCGCCCTTAAATAACGCGTCTATGAGCAACACTTCAGCGTCAGGAAGCCTATTTCGGCTTGCTGACGCGTTGATCTGCGAATCGAACATCGATCGGCGAAGTGGGTCGACTGACCTTTAAGGAGCTGAAGTCGACATGAACCTTAGACCGCTCCTGAGTGGACTTCAGTTAGCGTTCCGGGCGTCGGTGGCCGCGGGCATGTCCGTCGCCGTCGCACAGCTTCTGGGGCTGCAACATCCGATCTACGCCTTCCTCGCGGCGGTCATCGTCACCGACCTCGCACCGTCGCAGAGCAAGAAGCTTGCGGCTCACCGAATTGTGGCAACTGCCGTGGGCGCCATTTGCGGTGCCGCCCTCACGCTCGTCCTTCCAGCCGGACCGCTCGCAATCGGAGTAAGCATCCTGATTGCCATGCTGGCCTGCCAACTCGTGCAGGTCCCGGACGCCGCCAAGGTTGCCGGTTTCATTTGCGGGATCGTTGTCCTCGAACACAGCGCGGAGCCGTGGCTCAACGCAAGTCTCCGCTTCGTCGAAACCACGTTGGGCGTAATCGTGGCTCTAATGGTGAGCTACGTGCCTAAGCTCATCAAGATCGAGGAGCCCGCAGAAAACTCGGTCGGCCAAGCCGGCGGATGACCTGCAGATATTTTTTTCCGGCGCTGCCTCATTAAATTGTATCCCGCCGTTGCGAATTGCAGGAATTCTCGCGGCGCAACCCGCCACAGAAAAGCCCCGCCGCTGATTGGGCGTTCTCGCATTCGTCAATCGATGGCGCGGCGCGATGACGTGATCGCGTTACCAGCGGCGGTCGCCCCGGCCCGAGGTGCCGCCGTCGTGTTTATCCCAGAGCGACTTTTGCGATGGGCCGCCGCGATAGTTCGGGTTCTCGGTGCAGAAACCGCCGGCACCCAACCTGCTCTCTTCGCACTGGCCGCGGTTGTAGTAGGAGCAATCCCAGCTTCCGCTGCCGGCCACGCCGTCGCGAATGCACCATGGGTTCCGCGAGGTGCTGACCTGCGCGTAGGCGCGCGGGGCCTCGAATACGGTGGCCGCGGCCACCAGGGCCAAGCCTGCAAGAATGATACGACGCATGTTTGCTCTCCCTAAGTGAGAAACTCCGCATTCCCCACGCGAATAAATGCCTCGCGTTGAGCAAAAATCATCTGAGGGCGTTCACCGATTGGACTTGCCACGGTCCATGTCGATCATGAATCGGATGAAAGGATCGGGATCCCAACCGAGACAACCTTCCCATGTGTAGGTGACGCAGGGGGTGCCAGATTTGGTTCGCGAACCGGGCACCTGAAACTGACCGTCATACTGCTGGGCTGTCGTTGCATAACGGGCCTTCGCCTTCTTCTGCGCGGTCGCGCCCACGGACGACAGGGTGAGCACGATGCCGATTGCCATCGCCGATGTTAAAATCTTCATGGACATCTCCATCTTGCCACGGTGCCGTCGGCAACGCAGCGCCAACTCCCGACGCCCTGCCCTTAATATAGCGACGCACCGACGGTCCGCCATGACCAGTTATGAAGCGGCGGTGACACCGTCAGCATTTCTTTCGCAGCATGAAGCCCGCAGTTTTAGACGTCTTGGAGCATGATTTCTTGCTTATGTTGCACCGCATACTGTCCATAAGTTTAGCGGCTAATACAAATCGATACTTGTAAGAGCGCGTGATCAGCGGGGAAATGGTTGTGCCGTATCTCGGCATGACACGAGGGATCCATCGATGCCTCGCGGAGAAATATGACGCGATGTCCGTGGCAGGTGTCGCCTGTGAGAAGGATCATCACACCGTGCTAAATTATCATTCGACGTTGGTGACCCTCGCGCTGTTCATTGCGTCAGTGTCGCCTTCTTCTGCTCAGCAGGGGACCAAGGTCGGCACTCTCACCTGCAGGCTCGCGCCGTCAATCGGCCTGATCATTGGTTCGCAGCAGCGGATGACATGCCGGTTCGTACCCGACGGCCGGTTTCCGGCGGAAAATTATGTAGGGGTTCTCAACAGAATTGGACTCGACATCGGAATCACCGCGGGCGGCGCTATGGCGTGGGCTGTGTTTGCGTCCACAGCGGGCCCGCCCCGCGGAAGCCTGGCGGGCCGCTATGGTGGCGCCAGCGGCGAGATCGAAGTCGGCGTTGGCGTGGGAGCCAATGTCCTGTTTGGGGGCTCGGCGCGCACGATCTCGCTGCAACCGCTGTCGGTCGAAGGCTCGGTCGGCTTCAATCTGGCCCTTGGAGTTGCCGGTCTGACCCTTACGTGGGTTCAGTGAGACATGAACACGGTGACAATCTAGCTCGATCGTACGCACGCCGGGCCAACGGGTACGGCATCAGATGCCATTTCCGAAGAGCCGCTCGATGGCCCTTCAAAGATGATAGTGAGAGGACAGTCAATGAACCCCACACTCCGTCTCCTGGCCAAGGTTGCTCTCCTCCCCTTGGGCGTCACCATTTCGAGTATCGCATACGCGCAAACGGACATGATGAATGCGATCCTCGAGAGGTTGACGGCAGGTATCCAGAAATTGGAGGCTGCCTGCGGCGAGGATATCAAGAAATATTGCAGCACCGTCACGCCCGGCGAAGGCCGCATCGTGCATTGTATGCAAGCCCATGAAGACAAGATAAGTCCCGCGATGTGCTTACGATCTTAACGAGGTGGCATTGCGGGCTCAAACGACCATTGACAACTTGAGGGAAGCCGTGAATGCCTGTCGGGGCGACATAGATAAATTCTGCGCGAAGACGCAGCCGGGCCAAGGCCGTATTGCGGCATGTTTGGCGGCAAATAGGACGTCGGTTTCTAAGAACTGCGTGGAGGCAATTCAGAAGCTCCAAGACCAGTGATCGCGCCTGGTGGAGCTGACGACGATTGCGGTAGCAGGCTGTTGTTCTGCTTCTGACACTCAAGCAATTCTTCAAAAGGCAAGTCCGCCTCAGGCGGCACTGCGTTGCGCAAGCCGGGTCATCACCGTTGAGGAGCTGCCGCCAGCTTCAGATCTGGGAGCTGTTTGGGAAATGATGTGGCCGATTAGATTTACGTCTTTTTGAAAGACGCAGACTTTCGGCGAGCCGACCACGAAGCTCTGCCTTATGTTGCGCGATAGTGGCCTTACGGCAAGGCCATATCCCGGGACTTTTCGACAACTTCTTCGATACCGTTGAATGCTGTGCTCAGACGTCGGCGAGCCATCCCTGGCCAGCGGCATACCGGACGAGCTCTGCCCGGGTCTTGAGGCCCAGCTTCTCGATGCCTCGCGCCTTGTAGGTCTCGACCGACTTCACGCCAACGCCCAGCTGGTGCGCAATTTCCTTGTTGGTGAAGCCCAGCGCGATGAGTTTGAGGACCTCGGTTTCGCGCTCCGTCAATTCTCCGCAGGCAGTTGCGGAATGGCCGGCACGCTTAGGGGGCGCCTCGAATACGCGGCGGGCGACAGCCGGATCGACATAGAGACTGCCGCCGGCAACCGCTCGAACAGCCTTCACCAGATGCTCGGCCGCGGATCTCCTAAGCACGTATCCCCGGGCACCTGCTTCGAAGGCCTGCCTGACGAAGCCTCGATCCTCGTGCAAGGTCAGGACCAAGACGCCGACCGAGGGCACCTCACTTGCGAGGCGACGGGTGAGGACAATGCCGTTGAGACCCGGCATGGAGAAGTCAACGACCGCAACGTCGGGCTGCGTCTCGCGAATGATCGCCAACGCCGCTGGGCCGCTGGTCGCTTCACCGACCAGTTCGAGGTCGCTTTCGGCCATAACGAGGTTCCGAAGCCCGTTGAGGACAATTGGATGCTCGTCGGCAAGAACGATGCGTGTGCTCCTGCTCACGGCGACACACCTTCCCGCCTGATTGGAGCTCTGGCGGAACCGGTGCTGCCGGCTTGAAGCTTTGATTCGATTTCGATATCGCCGCCAATGAGACCCGCGGCGTGCGCCCGGTGTTCCCCTGATGCCGCGTCCAACGTGCGTATCTTCGCGTCCGGCTCAGACTGGGCTGTCGCTGGCAATCGCACAGCCAGCGGAGCAAGGGCGGTAGCCCCTGCCCCCTTCATGGTCGCGCAATGGGCAAGCTCCATCAGAACCTCCACACTGGAGGCGAAAGGATAACCACACCTCGACGGGGCACTCGATTAAACGGAAGTGCATTTACCTATTCCAATGGATACCCGCGCGGTGCGAGCGGATATCTGTCTGTGGTACTTAAAGCTCAGCCACAATTAGGTTTTGCATTGGCCGGAAGGCCGTCACGGGGCCTTCTCGCTCTCCCTGAGCCAAGCCACCAGCAGTTCCCAGAACACCGCCAGAATGATGGGACCGAGAAACAGCCCGGTGATCCCATAGGAAATAGTTCCGCCGATCACGCCGAGCAGAATGATCGGCATCGGCGTGCTCAGGCCGTGGCCCATGACGAGCGGCCGCAGAATATTGTCCAGCAGATTGACCGGAACCATATAGGCCGTGAACAGCAAGGCCGCGGTCGTTTCCATCGTCATCCAGGTCCAAATGATCAGTGGGATGAGAATGATCGACGGGCCGATCTGGATGATCCCGAGAATGAGGACTGCAAAGGTAATCAGGCTGGCGCCGGGGATTCCGGCGACCAGGAGGCCCACGCCGACAAGCAGCGCCTGAAGCACCGAAATGCCGATAACACCGCGCGAAACGCTCCGGATGGTGGCCCCGGCAAGCCCAACGAATTCTTCGCCGCGCGCCGACGCGACCCTGCGCGAAAACTTTCTGACCCCATCGAGCAGCGACGGCGCCGGCGAAAAGAGAAATCCCGCCAGGATGATGGCGACAAAGAACTTGAGCGCGCCGACACCGGCGTCCGCCCCAACCTGAAGCAGAACGCTCCCCAGCGGCTTCAATTGCGGAATGATCATCCCCAACGCCGCTCGAAGATTGCTCGAAGCGAGTTCCCAGAACTGGTAAATCGGCTCGCCGACCAACGGCCAGCTTTTAATGGTGTCGGGCGGCGGCGGCAGCGTCGGGATCTCCGGATGGAACCGCGCCGACATGGTTTGAATACCATCAACCAGGCCGAGAACGAGCCACGTTATCGGCCCAATCACAATCAGCAGGCTAACGACGGTGAGCAGGAGAGCTGCCAATCGGCGCCGCCCACCCAGCTGACCGACAATCCAGTCGTACAGCGGATAGAGCGCAACCGTCAGCACAGCGCTCCAGATCGCGATCGTGACGAACGGACGGATTAAGGTGAATGCCCCGTAGAGCAGGAGAGCGAGTACGCCGATCCGAATTGACAGTTCGACCCAGGTTGCCGTGAGCTGGTCACGGCTGGGTAAGTCACGATCATCGGTTGGCTCCATCGGCATCGGCTCCCGCGCCCGCGCTATGGAACAGTATCGCTTCTATCCCAGCGTCTTAACAAGCGACGCAATTCGATTTGACTGAACGATCGCATTGCCGAGTTCGACAAATCCCGCAGCGTCTCGTGGCGGCGCAGCCAATCCCATTCCTTTGGGGTCGCCAGGACACGGCGCCCAGACCTCCCGGGTCTCGAGTAGATATACGCCGTACACCGTTCGCAATGCCGTTGGATCGCTCGCTCCAAATTCTTGCTGTATCGTGTACGCAGCGAGCGCCGCATTTGTGACAATCGACGCCTCGATCAATGCCAAACGATATCCCGGGCTACTTGCAATGTCCGCTCCGAAGGCTCGCAGCATGGTCTTCGCCGAAGCCTGTACAACAACGAGCAAGCCATCGAGAATACTTCGAAGCGAATGTGTGGTAACGATCGACAAATAGTCGGTTGGATTCAGAAACACATCGACTGCCGCAGTCAAAGCCCCACAACCGCTGTGTCCCAGAACCACGACAAGCTTCAAGCTTCTGCCCAGATGATCCAGGGCATACTTCAGGCTGCCAAGCACCTCGGTACCCAGGCCATTGCCAGCCACCCGGATGACAAACAGATCGTTTGGCCCTTCGCCGAAGATCAACTCGACCGGGACCCGAGCGTCTGAACACCCGAGAATGGCCGCGAACGGACGCTGCTCCGGCGCTTCGGCGGCGCCCGACAAGACGCCGAGATCGCGGGCATCGACGGGCACGACCCGCTGCACCAGGCCGCTACCTTCTTCTGCCAGGCCGTCGAGGATAGCCGCGAACTCCCGATTGCCGTCATTCAACCGCAGCAGCGCGGCGTCACTATCCAGTGGCCGAGACGTCGCAGGCGTGGCGCGGGCTTCATACCGATATGTAATATCGACCGTTTTCATCCGAATCTGCCCGGCAGCGTCAACTAACTGATCGAATAATGTTCATGCCTTAGGCGTGAGATGTCACCTCACGTTGCATCGCTTTGAGCAACCGTGGCACTCGGCGTTGCTGCGATGATCGCGTCGCAAGAATCATGAGCGCGGGCCATTACACCTGAGGTCAATGACAACACACCTTAGGTCAATGGCAAGACACCTTAGGTCAATGGCAGCCGGCCCGCCCGGTCGTGTAAAATATAAGATCGCGATTGATACAATTCCCCGAAGGTAGACATCGCAGAAGCGCATCGGTCGCCAAGGCAACGTGGCCTCGCGTGCAAGTCACGAGACGCCACCAAGCGGAATGCTGCATGCTTGAGTAAGAGCGGTTTGTACCTCGTGCGTTGGCGAACATGTCCAGCTTCGATCCGCCCAAGGCAGATAATGTAGTGCTCGCCTTTCTGGTCGGCGCGCTCGCGCTCGTATCGGGCTTCGCGTTTTGCATCTATTGGCTCATGCAACCGACCATCGTCCCTAATGCGAGAGCCTTCGCATTTGAACGGCAAAAGTTGACTGCAGTCATACTCCCGTCCCGGTCGACCATAGACGAAATCGAGCAATCCGAAGTCGCGGCGGCCCTGCTGGAAAACGAAAGTCAACGATTACAGGATATCGCCGTCGCAAATTTCGCCGTCGCAAATCACGAGCTGCAACCGGATCCCACGCCAAAGCGCGCCAAAGCATCCCCGAGAACACCAAAGTCCCAACGCGTGGTGCGAGTGCAGCGGTACGGCATCAGTCCGTTCGATGCATGGGCCTTCGCGCCAAGGAGCACCAGAGCGTTTGGCTCCTTTGGCAGCTGGTACCGTTAGAGCGCTCTTTCGCTAGCAGGTACTTTGGTCAAAATCATTGACCCGTTGTTCTGCAAAATCCACCCGCACAATCGCCAAAACCGTCAGGATAAGGTTGTTGATGTCGATAGCCGAGCCCTTGGCTTCGGACCGATTCGGCGGCATTGCGTTGGCCCCCTCGTGGGCCCATTGTGGCCGCAATGCACGGAAATCACGGAAAACCAAAAACCGACAAAGCAATGGTTTTCACGGCGAAGTCCACAACCAGCAATCGCCTGAAAGGTATGGGAATGGACGTCGTTCAGTCTGGGGGACTGGGGGTCGCGCGTTTCGAATCTCGCCGCTCCGGCCGCCCTCTCCCAAAATCGGGCTTTCCGCAGCTTCGCACGATTGCCGACACAATCGACCTGTGGAATGCGAATACGATGACCGCAAGGGTGCGTTGAGGGAAGCGTGGGTAAGCTGCCACAAGCGATCGAAAAGTGTCGCGTCAGCGGCAGTACGCATCTCGTGAAAGTGCTGTCGCTAGGCCAGCAAGAGCTCACGGGCGTGTTCCCGCGTTCCAGGCATGAAAAGATCACGTCGGGTCCGCTTGAGCTGGTCTGGTGCCCCACCAGCGGACTATTGCAACTCTCCCATTCCTATGACGCGACCGAGATGTACGGCCAGAACTACGGCTATCGCTCCGGTCTCAATCAGACAATGGTCCGGCACCTTTCGGCCAAGACGCACCATTTGGAGCGCCTCTATTCGCCGCGCGCCTCCGACGTCACTCTCGACATCGGCAGCAACGACGCGACCTTGCTGAAGTCGTACAAGACCGTTGGATTGCAGCGCGTCGGCATCGACCCGACTGCCGCCAAGTTCAAATCTTTCTACGGCGACGACATCGCGTTGGTGCCGGATTTCTTTTCGGCTGAAGCCTATCGACGGACCGGCGCAAAACCAGCCAAGATCGTGACTTCGATCGCGATGTTCTACGATCTCGACGATCCGGTGCAGTTCGCACGCGAGATTCACCAAGTGCTCGCCGACGATGGCGTGTGGCATTTCGAACAGAGTTACATGCCATCGATGCTTCGGCTTTGCTCCTACGACACGATTTGCCACGAGCATCTGGAATACTACTCGCTTCGCGTGGTTGCCGACATCCTCGATCGCGCCGACTTCCACGTCATCGACGTTCAGATGAATGCCGTGAACGGCGGAAGTTTCGCCGTCACCGCCGCGAAACGCGGTTGCGGCCTGCCGGCAAACCGGGTCGTGACCGATTGGATCCTTGGGCAGGAGGAGCGGCTCGGCCTTGGAACCCCCAAGCCCTACCGCGATTTCGAAGAGCGGGTGTTCAAGCACCGTGAAGACTTTCGCCGTCTGCTGCATGCGCTGACCAGCGACGGCAAGAAGGTCGTCGGTTACGGCGCCTCGACCAAAGGTAACGTCGTGTTGCAATTCTGCGGCATCACCGAGAAGGAAGTGGTCGCGATCGCGGAAGTGAATGCGGACAAATTCGGCGCCTACACGCCGGGAACGCACATTCCGATCATTTCTGAGGCGGAAGCGCGCGCGATGAAGCCGGATTACTTCCTGGTCTTGCCCTGGCACTTCAAGGACGCCATCGTGCAGCGCGAACAGGCCTTTCTCGCGGACGGCGGACGAATGATTTTTCCATTTCCTGAGATCGAGATCGTATGAGTGCTCTTTCGCTTTTTAATCCCGACCGGCGCGCCATGATCGCGCTTGGAGCGGGCTCGCGATCGAACGTAGTTCTACAATCTCGGATCAGCGTCGCCGTTCTGCATCGACCATGATGCAAGCGAGTTCCTCCGCGGCGGTGCGTGCGCGCCACCCGGTTGCCTCCGCCAGCCGCCGCGCATCGCCAACGTAGGGGTGCGAGGGGGGCGCCCGCCGGATGAGACCAGGATCGAGCGCGACATGATCGCGCCAGTCGCAGCCGGCATGAGCGAACGCGGCCGCAACAAAGGTTTCCAATGTCGTCGCCCGTCCGCTGGCAACGATGAAGTCACCAGCCACAGGCAATCTCAGGATCAGTTGCATCGCCTCGGTGTATTCCGGGGCGTAACCGTAATCGACGACGGCATCGAGCGATCCCAACACCAGCTTCTCACGATGCCCGTCGGCGATTGCTGCGGCAGCGATCGCCGTCTTGCGGGAAAAGAATTCCGGCCCCCGCCGCGGGCTCTCGTGATTGTAGAGATAGCCGCAGGCCGCGAAGGTCCCATAGGCCCGACGGAAGAAACGACACAATTCGACGCCGGCAACCTTCGATAACGCATAGGGGGAAAGCGGCGCGAACGGACTGTCCTCGGTTTGCGGCGATGTCGGGGGATCGCCGAATATGTGTGACGAGGCGGCGTAGAAAAGGCGCGCATGCGGCGCCTGCCGGCGGATGGCTTCAAGCATCCCCGCCAGCCCCGAAACATTGGTCGCGATGCTCCGATCCAGGAGTGATCCGTCGTCGGCGAGCGATTGCGACGAATGATGGTGCGCTGCAAGATAGTAGACTTCGCGCGGCTGCAGGCGCGCGATCGCATCGCGCAGGCTTTGAGGGTCGTGCAGCGATACCCCGGCGCGGACCGAGCCGTCCGGCTCCTCAAGTCCCTCACGCCCGAGCCCATAGACGGCATGGCCGCCGCGCTGCAATTGCTCGCGCAGAATGCTGCCGTCCTGCCCCTTGTGCCCCACGATCAGAATCATAACCCGAACCGGTCAGACATGCGCAACACCGCGTTTCGGCGTGTCGAAATTATCAGTGAGCGGATTACAAAGCGATTGGCTTGATGAGGTAGTTATTGCTGCCGATGACCTTATCAATCTTGTACTGTAGCCTTTCCAGCAATAGCTCGTAATCGCGGAACGATGTTCCAAAATCGTCCTGTAGCAGCGTCTCGAACTCGAACAGGATCGGCATCTTGTTTCGCTCGATCGTTCGCGCCGCGCCCTCCATCGCGTAGAGATCGCTACCCTGCACGTCAATCTTCATAAAGCTGATGTTGCCTGGAAGATCGAGCGCATCGATAGCCGTCGATGTCACCGTGCGCCCGGCCGTCGCCTTTGGATCGATGCCATAGGAACCGAATGCGTTGAACCGCGTAAAATCCTGTTCGGGATAAAACAATATCTGCCCGCTCTCGTGCCAAACCGCCGTTTCGTGAACAATGATGTTGGAGGCCGCGTTGGCCTCGATATTGCGGCGGAGCAGGCGGCAGATAAAAGGATCGGCTTCAAACGCGTGAACCGCCCCCGACGGGCCGGTCATCCGCGAAAACAGAACTGCCATCTGGCCGAAGTTCGACCCAAGATCGAGAACACTTGAGCCGGGTGCGATATGCCTCGTTGCCTCAGCGACGATCTCTGGCTCGAATATGTTCCCGAGCCTCATTGCGACGGCTACGATATCCTCGGAAAGCGGGAGCCACCAGCATCCGGTCGGCGTTTCGAAATAGCCCACCTGGTGGCCCATTTCCACGTTCACGACGCTCGGTTCTGGCAACTTTACGCTTGGTCGCCGGCTTCGGCCTGAGCGCCACCAGCGGCTTAGTCGACTCTATGTCCGATCCTTCAAACCCTGGAAATTCGCAGAGGCCGAGCGCCTCATCGCGCCATGGCACTTGAAAGTCAATCAGACGATTATTGGTTGCCGACGCTGTCCGCGTCGCGGCTTGCCTTTGGCAGCGCCTACTGCATCACCTCCGCGAAGCGCTTCCGGATACGGGGGCTTTCCGCTTCGATGTAGTCGTAGTCGATCGGAAACATCTTGATCGAGGAGAGCGGCGGATAGCCTTCCGGGCCGGCCACGTCGGTGCGGGCGGAGTAGAGAAATTCGTGCGGAAACAGCTCCTGCACGGTGCGGCTGAGCATGAAATCCGCGAACGCCTTGGCCGCATTCGGATTGGGCGATCCCTTCACGACCGAACTCGGCGACGCGATGACGAAGGTGCCGTCCTCCGGATAGAGCGTCGAGATCTTCATGCCCTGCCTGCGGCCCTCGCCGACATAGGCCGCGTCCGCGCCGACGGCGATGATCCGCTCGCTGCGCTTGATCATGTCGGACACCTGCTGGTTGCTCTGCACCATCATGATGTCGTTCTTGCGCAGCCCTTCGAAATATTTCCAGCCGTTCGCCTTTGCCAGCGTCCCGGCAATCACCACCAGGAGCGACGAGAACGACGGGTCCGCCATCACCATCTTGCCCTTGTATTTCGGGTTGAGCAGATCGGTCCAGGTCTTGGGCCGATCGGCCGCCGGCAGCAGATCATCGCGGACGTAGATTGCCATCACGTTCAGGCGCTGCGCGACGTGGTTGCCGTTCGGATCCTTGACCGCGTCCGGCACCTTGTCGAAGTCGGTCGCCTTGAACGGAACGAACATACCTTTCTTGGTCATCGCGCTGGCGGCCGCCGGCTCGGAATGCGTGAGCACGTCGACGAAGACCTTGCCGCTGTCGGCCTCCTGCTGGAAACGGCGCAGGATGTTGGAGCCGCCGGAGCGGAACAGCTCAACCTTGATGCTGGTCGCCTGCTCGAACATGTTCGCGACCTTCTGCGCGGTCGCGACCGGCACCGAGCAATACCAGACAACCTTGCCTTCCTTCTTCGCCGCCGCCATGTCGACGACCTGGGCGAATGACGGCCGCACGCCGCCCGCGAGCGCCAGCGCGGTGCCGGCAAGAAACGTGCGGCGATTGAGCGTATCCATTCCCACTCTCCATTTTTTCGACCCGCCGGCCCGTCCGTCCGGCGCGTTCGTCCCAATCTAGCCGTCTGGCGAACCCGCGGGCAATGTCGCATTGACGCACCGGAACAGGGTTCCTGCGCTCGCCACAGCGAGGCCCCGGCGGGCCTTGCCCTTCCCGCAAAATGGCTTCAAGAGTAGCGCCCACTTTCAGCCGCCGTTCCGGCCGATTTTCCGAGACTTGAATTACAAACGTCAGGGATCACACGATGAAATACCGGGTGCTTGGTAAGGACTTCCGCGTTTCGGCGATCGGGCTTGGGTGCTCGGGCATGAGCGCGGATTACGGCGTTCCCGACGACGTGGAATCGATCGCGACCGTTCATCGCGCCGCCGAGCTCGGCATCACGCTGCTCGACACGTCGGATGCCTATGCCGCCGGCGTCAACGAGCAACTGGTCGGCCAGGCCGTCAAGGGACGGCGCGACAAGTATTTCATTGCCTCGAAGTTCGGAAACATCCGCGGCCCCGGCGGCCAGCGCGGCGGCGTCAACGGTAGGCCCGATTACGTGCCGGTCGCCTGCGACGCGAGCCTCAAGCGGCTTGGAGTCGATCACATCGACCTCTATTACGCGCACCGCATCGATCCGAACGTCCCGATCGAGGACACCGTCGGCGCGATGGCGCGCCTGATCGACCAGGGCAAGGTTCGCTACCTCGGGCTTTGCGAAGCCGGCGCCAACACGCTCCGGCGCGCGCACAAGACCCATCCGCTCGCCGCGTTGCAGACCGAGTATTCGCTGTGGTCGCGCGACATCGAAGCCGAGATTATCCCGACCCTGCGTGAACTGGGAATCGGGCTCGTGCCCTATTCGCCGATCGGCCGTGGATTCCTCTCAGGCACGTTCCAAAGCCGCAGCGATCTGATCGAAGCCGACCGCCGTCACGCGCATCCGCGTTTCCAGGAAGGTAATTTCGAGAAGAACCTCAGCCTGCTTGGACCGCTCAAGTCGATCGCCGACAGCAAGGGCGCCACAATGGCGCAGATCGCCATCGCGTGGCTCTTGGCGCAGGGTGACGGCATCGTTCCGATCCCCGGCACCAAGCGCCGGAAGTATCTCGAACAGAACGCCGCCGCGGTGGACATCGCGTTGACCGACGCCGAGGTCCGCACGCTCTCGCGACGCGTTCCCGCCGCAAGCCGCCTCCGGCCTGCGCTATCCGGAATTCCAGCTCAAGATGATGGGCATCTAGGGTCCGGGACTCAATTAAATCACAGCCAGTAGGCCAGAGTAGCGACGAAACAGATGGCCGAGAAGAAGTTTCTAGCGAGCTTGTCGTAACGCGTGGCGATGCGTCTGAAGTCTTTGAGGCGGCAGAAGCAGCGCTCAACCACGTTGCGGCCTTTGTAGGCTTTCTTGTCATGACGAATACGCCTCTTGCGATTTGATTTTCCGGGAATGACCGCCTTGATATCGTTGTCTCTGAGAAACGCGCGGAACGCATCGGTGTCATAGCCTTTGTCCGCCAGAAGTTCCGTGACGCCGGGGATCAGGCTGACGCAGGCTTCGGCCATCACACAATCTGCCGTGTTGCCGGGTGTGAGGACCAAAACCCAAGGACGGCACAACGCGTCGACAACCGCGTGTATCTTGCTGTTGCGGCCGCCTTTGGTGACACCTATCGCTTGCGCCTGCGCCCCCCTTTTCCGCCGCTGGCGCAGCGGTGGATTTTCACATGGCTGCTGTCCAACGCCACTTGCCCGGGCGCGTCAGAGCAGGCCGCAACAGCCGCGAAGATGTTCTGCCAAATTCCCCGCTCGCTCCAACGCGCAAAGCGATTGTAGATCGTCTTGTGCGGACCATACTCGCGCGGACAGTCCTTCCAACGACATCCAACCATCTGCACATGCATGATCCCGCTCAAAATCCGCCGGTCGTCGTGACGCTCAGGACCTTGCTGGTTGGTCGGCAAATGTGGCTTCACTTTCGACCACTGCTCTTCGTCGAACCAAAACAAATGCGCGCTCATGGGTCTGGTCTCCAAATCGGTTGACCAAACACTTGAATCCAAAGACGATTAAATAGGTCCTAACCCTAGTCACGTGAATCTAAAGTTCGGCACATAATGTCTGCTGCGCTTTGTGACAAAAGCGTTTCACTGATGCCAGGATTTGGTCGGCAGATTTCGTCCATTTGAAGGGCCGAGGATTTTGGTTGTGCCGATCGATGAAAGCGCGGATGTCGGCCTCGAGTGTCCTGACGGAGGTGTGAACACCTCTCTGGATTTGCTTTCTGGTGAGCTCCGCGAACCAGCGCTCGACTTGATTGATCCATGACGCCGAAGTCGGCGTGAAGTGGACATGATAGTGCGGCCGGCGGGCGAGCCACGCCTTGATCTTAGGAGTTTTGTGGGTGGCGTAGTTATCCATGACGATGTGGATATCGAGCCCTGCAGGGACTTGAGCATCGACCTCTTTGAGGAAGTTCAAGAACTCTGCCGCCCGGTGACGCTTGTAGCATTTGCCGATGACGAACCCCGAGGCGACATCGAGTGCGGCAAACAGCGAGGTCGTACCATGCCGCACATAGCTGTGCGTGCGACGTTCGGGTACGCCAGGCATCATTGGCAAGACCGGCTGCTCGCGATCGAGTGCCTGGATCTGGCTCTTCTCATCAATGCTGAGGACGAGGGCTCGGTTCGGCGGGGAAAGGTAAAGACCGACGATATCGCGTACCTTGTCGACGAACAGTGGATCGTTCGACAGCTTGAACGTCTGGCTACGGTGCGGTTGCAAGCCGAACGCCACCCACATCCGGCGGATCGTGGTGTGGGAAAAGCCAGTTTCTGCCGCCATGGAGCGGATCGACCAGTGCGTCGCATCGACTGGCGTTGTGCGCAATGTCCGCTCGATCACGGCAGCAACCTGATCGTCGTCGATCGTTCGCGGGCGGCCGGGGCGAGCGTCATCAAGCAGACCATCGCAGCGATCTTGCAAAAATCGGCGCCGCCACTTGCCAACTGTGTGTTCGTGCAGGCCGAGCTCGGCAGCCACATCCTTGCTCGCCACGCCATCCGCACATCGCAGAATGACGCGGCATCGCTCAGATAGCGACCGGGCAACACGGCGACGACGAACTTGCCTCTCCAAATACGCCCGTTCCTGCGCACTCAGGACCAACGGCTTGATCGGCCGGCCTCTCACACCTGCGTTCGCCATAAGCGCTCTCCTTCGATCCGAGCGCTCTCTTATAATGCGACGAACTTGCGTTCCAGATGACTAGGGCGTGCACTCATAAATCATTGTTCGGGGTTGGATGGCTGTGTCCGCTTACCTCCCCCGAAACGACGGGCGAATTTTTCTCAACGCCTATTGTGCTGAACGTTCGAGACCCCAGATGAATAATTACAGACAAGCAGCTGCTTGTCGGACGTGCTGCCCAAAAAACGGCGACCTACCGAAGTCTCCGCTTTCTCAACAGGCAGCCCTGGTGCCATCGGCGGGCACAATTTCAATCTAGGAAATCAACTTTAATTCGCAGGGCGGGTACCGTCGGTACGCGCATGCTGCTTGTTTGCGCGCAATCGCGCGCGCATTCCGAATTTTTCAAATACAACCAAGGAGGACACGACCATGAATCGGCGTCACACTCTTAGTCTTTCAGTGATCACAGCGTTGGGACTTGCCATGTTGGCGGGCAACGCCGTCGCCCAGCAAAAATCACTCCAGCAGCAACTGGTCGGAACTTGGAACATCGTATCCGTCGACCAAACAGACGCGCAGGGCAAGAAGCATCAGCTCTTCGGTCCCAACCCGAAGGGTAGCCAGGTTCTCGATGCCAGTGGGCAATACGTTCAAATCATCTGGCGATCTGATGTCCCCAAATTCATAGCCAACAGCCGCCTGAAGGGCACGGCCGAGGAAAACGCGGCTGCAGTGCAGGGAACGACCGCGACATTCGGCACCTGGACTGTCGACGAAGCGAGTAAGACTTTTACGGTGCGTGTTGTGGGTAGCCTGTTTCCCAATCAGGTGGGGTCCGAGTCGAAACGCACCGTCAGCGTAACGGGGGATGAACTGAGGGTCAGCAACCCGGCGACGGGCAGCGGCATGAGGTCCGACACCGTGTGGAGGCGCGCCAAATCAACGGCCACGAACTAATACGCGACCACCTTTAGAATTGCCCCGCCTGGCTTTGGCCAAGCGGGGCTTTTTGCTGTCTGGGTCTTGCTATCGACGTAATCCAATCCCGAAAGCGGACCTCCAATCTCGTGCCTGGTGTCGGTTTGAATCCGAAATTCGCTAGGCATCTGCAGCAGGGTTGTGCGAACCTCCGATTAAGGACACCAGTGGTCCAATTCTAACATTCGCATCCCGTTTCGGCAGGCGATTTTGCGAATGTTAGAATTAAAGGACCACTAGCAAGTATATGTTGCTAGTGGAGTTTGGATTTGACATTCGCGTTGTGAGCCCGCTGCTAGGTGGGTCGCGAATGTCAAATCCACTCCACTAGTGCGGCGCGGCCGCGAACGGGGGATCATGCAATCGACTTTGTTTGCGGCTGTCGCCGTCCTGACGCTCCTCTCCGCGCACGCCGCGAAGGCGGACGACCTCGTCATCTTCAGTGCGGCGGCGGTGCGTCCGGCGCTCATTCAATTGCCGGCGATGGTCGAGAAGGCCACCGTCCACAGCCTCACCGTGAGTTTCGGCAACGCTACCGCGATCAGCAGCAAGGTGAGCGACGGTGATCGCGTCGACGTCGTGATCCTGCCGCCGCCACAGCTCAAAGCCTTGATCGGCCACGGCCACCTCACCGCCGATGGTCGCGCCGATCTTGGCGTGGTTCGCCTCGGTGTGGCGGTTCGCGCGCGGCGGCGCCGCGCCCCCGGTCGGCACGCCGGATGAATTCAGGCAGGCGATGCTGGCGGCGCCATCGTTCGGCATGCCCGACCCGGCGGACGGTTCAACCTCCTCGCAGCACATGGTGAAGGTGCTGGCACAGCTCGGCATCACCGACGCGATGAAGCCGAAGACCCGCTTGTTCGCGGACGGAACGCTGGCGCTGCAGGCGGTGGCGAAGGGCGAGCTCGCCCTCACCGTCGCGCCGATGACGTCGATCCGCGTCGTGCCGGGCGTGGCGCTTGCCGGACCGCTACCGGACGCAATGCAGAGCACGACCGTCTACGCGGCGGCGCTGTCGCGCAAATCAGCAGCATCGGAACCGGCGAAGGCGCTGATGGCGATGCTGACGTCGCCGGCGTTCGCGGCAGTGCTGCGCGACAAGGGCATTGACCCGCGCTGAACGACATCTCAGCATCGCTCCACCAAACAAAGGGAGGGATCGATGGCCGGCCAGCAAAGTCAAAATGTCGGGCGCCAGTTTGGACGAAATGGCGGACGGTCCTGCGTCTGCTGTATTCCGCGCCGCGGCCTGCTGACCGGGTTTGCCGCCGCCGCGGTCAGTGCGGCCCTGCCCGCGATGCCGGCGGTCGCGCAGGCGCCGGTGAAGCCGGCGGAAAATGCGGGCCGGATCGACGTGCATCGCCATTTCGTACCGCCCGGCTATCTCATCGACCCCAAACGCACTTACCTCAACGACCGCTCCACCATTCCGCGCCAACTCGAAGACATGGATCGCAGCGGCGTCGCGCTGTCCGTCATGTCGCTCAGCCTTTCGGCGATCGAGCACCCTGACGCCGCAGACGCGCGGCGAGTTCTCGCGGACGGCGAACGAATATTCGGCCAAGCTCTGCGCCGATCATCCCGGCCGCTTCGGCCAGTTCGCCTGGCTTCCCTTCCCGGATATCGAGGGCTCGCTGAAGGAGATCGAATACGCCCTCGATACGCTCAAAGCCGACGGCGTGTTCATGCGGACGAACTACGGCGACAAGTTCCTCGGCGATCCACTCTTCGCGCCGATCTTCGAGGAGCTCAACCGCCGCCGTGCGGTTCTCTACACGCATCCCAGCGGCCATCCCTGCTGCGAGCGGCTGGTTCCGGGTCTTCGCGATGCGGACATCGAATACGGCACCAACACCACGCGCGCGATCGCCAAATTCGTGTTCAGCGGCAGCTCGCGGCGCTATCCGAATATGCGTGTGATCTGGTCGCACGCCGGCGGCACCATGCCGTTTCTGATCCGCCGCTTCGACAAGCGGGTGAAAGAGAGCCCGGAATTCCAACCGATCCTGCCCGAAGGCTTCTCGCCCGAAGCGCGGAAGTTTTACTACGACATCGCGCAGGCCCCCGAGCGCGCGCCGATGGCGGCGCTGAAGGCGGTCGCACCAGTGTCGCAGATGCTGTTCGGCACCGACTGGCCGCATCTCACCACCGAGGAGCACGTTATCGGTCTGAAGAACAGCGGCGTGTTTGACGCGGCCGAGCTGAAGGCCATCGACCGGGACAATGCGTTGCGGCTCATGCCGACACTGCGGCTAGCGTAGTCCCACGCGGTCGTCTAAACGGCGGTTGCGGCTTCGCCTGACCGGGC
>CAWKMR010000045.1:0-15093 GCA_963850705.1 uncultured Alphaproteobacteria bacterium
GCTGTTTCATGAAGGCCAGACTGATCCTGTCGCTGGTGATGTCCAGCGTCATGGTATTGATGGTGACGCTGCTCGTGACCTTCCTCAATCTCGGCCTGCGCCCGGACTTCCTGCTCCAATGGATCAAGGCCTATGCGATCGCCTGGCCGGTCGCGGCCACGACCGCATTCGTGATCATGCCTGGCGCCCGTCGCCTGACCGATCGCATCATTGCGCGGCTTGACGGGAAGCCTGATGCTGTCCGCGCTCGAGCTTGTCCGCCGGATCGAGACCGGCGCACTCACGCCGCGCGCGGTCATCGATCGTTGTGCGCGAAGCCATCGCCAAGCGCGACGCCGAGATCGGCGCGTTCGCGGCGCTCGACATCGAGGCGCGCGCGCGAGCGCGCCGAGCGCGCTGGCGACCTTGCCGCTGCGCGGCCTGCCGGTCGGCGTGAAGGACATCTTCGACACGGCCGATTTCCCGACCGCAATACGGCTCTTCGATCTATGCCGGACATCGTCCGAAGGCGGATGCCGCCATGGTGATGCTCGTGCGCCGCGCCGGCGGCGTGGTCCTCGGCAAGACCGTCACCACCGAGTTCGCGAGCCTTGCAGCCGGCCGGCACGCGCAATCCGCGCAATCTCGCGCACACGCCTGGCGGCTCGTCGTCCGGCTCGGCTGCCGCGGTCGCCGCCGGCATGGTGCCGATCGCGCTCGGCAGCCAGACCGGCGGCTCGGTGATCCGGCCCGCCGCCTATTGCGGCGTCGCCGGCTTCAAGCCGTCGTTCCGGCTGCTGCCGACCGTCGGCATGAAATGCTTCTCCTGGTCGCTCGACACCGTCGGCGCTGTTCGCGCGCGGGCGTCGCGGATGTCGCCTTTGCGGCGGCCGCCATCACCGGCCGCGATCTGCGGATCGACGCGCGCGACGCCGGCGACGCCGCGGATCGCGCTGGTGCGCACGCAGTCGTGGCCGGAGGCGAGCGCCGACATGCAGGACGCGGTCGAGCGCGCCGCGCGCGCCGCCGAGGCTGCCGGCGCGAAAGTCACGGAGGTCGAGCTGCCGCCGATCTTCGAAGACGCCATCCGCTGCCACGGCATCGTCCAGGACCACGAAGCCTTCCGCGCGCTCGCCTACGAATACGACCGCCATCGCGACCAGCTCGGCCCGATCCTGCGCGAGCAGCTCGACAAGGCCGCGGCGATCACGCCCGAGCCCTACGACGATGCGCGGCGCGCCGCGCGGCGGGCGCGGCAGGCGTTCGCCGACCTGATGGCGGACACCGACGTGATCCTGACGCCGTCGGCGCCGGGCGCGGCGCCGCATGGATTCGGCTCGACCGGCAAGCCGACCTTCAATCGGCTCTGGACTCTGCTCGGCCCGCCCTGCGTCAACGTCCCTGGGATTGCGCGACAAGAACGGACTGCCGCTCGGCGTGCAGATCGTGGGGCGCTTCGCCCGCGACAAGGTGGCGCTGCGGGTAGCGCGCTTTCTGGAGCAGGCGCTCGGCCCGCGCCAGCCAATCAGTTAACCCTCTGCCGGACCACGTTATTTCGCCTTCATGCAAGTGTTGCATGAACTAATATCGAAGCTTAGTTGCCAATAAATCCAGTATTACAAGTGGTGATTTTGTATTGTTATGGCCGGTAACCAGCGAAATTTTTTCTAGTAGTTTCAGCCCTTTGGGAAATCCCACCGCTTATTCATCCCCGCCATGCCAGTCGATTTCGGCAGTGCACAAATTTCTCATTTCTGGCGGAGGCTGGACTCTGTAGACTTGGGTCATGTCAACAAGCAGGGAGCACCTACGTGGACCTTGCCTTAAGGTTTGAGGTGCTGGCCTTTGTGCCGTGTTCGCGTTTGTTGGTGCGATTTTGTTGGGTGCGTTCTGACAATTCCGGCACGATAGCCAGCCAACCGTCTCGCAAGCGCGTCAAAAGTTTTTCCGCCGAGTGATGACACCGGAGAGGGCGACCTCTCCGGTGTTTTGCGTTTTCGGAGGTTCACTCCGTTGCGGATCACTCCGCCGCGGTGCGCGCCGCCGCCAGCGGATCGTAGTTGAGGATCGGCGCCAGCCAGCGCTCGGCCTCGGCCACGCTCCAGCCCTTGCGGCGGGCGTAGTCCTCGACCTGGTCGCGCTCGATCTTGCCGACGCCGAAATAGTGGCTGTCGGGATGGCTGAAATAGAGCCCGCAGACCGCCGCGCCCGGCCACATCGCGAAGCTCTCGGTGAGCTTCACGCCGGTGCGTTCCTCGGCATCGAGCAGACTGAAGATGGTCGCCTTCTCGGTGTGGTCGGGCTGCGCCGGATAGCCCGGCGCCGGACGGATGCCGCGGTACTTCTCGGCGATCAGCTCGGCATTGCTCAGGCCTTCGTCCGGCGCATAGCCCCACAACTCCTTGCGCACCATCTGGTGCAGCCGCTCGGCGAAGGCTTCCGCCAGCCGGTCGGCCAGCGCCTTGACCATGATCGCGGAGTAGTCGTCATTGCGCGGCCTTGAAGCGCTCGGCGATCTCGTCCTCGCCGATGCCGGCGGTGACCAGGAAGGCGCCGACATAGTCGGCGACGCCGCGCGGCGCCACGAAATCGGCGAGCGCCACATTGGCGCGGCCCTCGCGGCGCGAGAGCTGCTGGCGCAGCGTGTGCAGCACCGAGATCGGCTGCGCGCGCGTCTCGTCGCCGAACACCAGGATGTCGTCGCCGTCGGCATTGGCCGGCCAGAAGCCGACGACCGCCGACGGCGCCGAGCCAGTTCTCGTCGACGATCTTCTTCAGCATCGCCTGCGCGTCCTTGTAGAGCGAGCGCGCCGCCTCGCCGACCTTGGCGTCGTCGAGGATCGCCGGGAATTTTCCGGAGAGCTCCCAGGTCTGGAAGAACGGCGTCCAGTCGATATAGGGCACGAGCTCGGCGAGCGGGATAGTTCTCGAACAGCGCGCGTGCCGATGAAGCGTCGGCTTCGGCGGGCGTGTAGTTCGCCCAGTCGAACTTCGCGCGCATTGGCGCGCGCGGCCTTGAGCGACAGCCGCTGCTTGTTCTCCTCGGCGCGCGCATGCGCGGCGGCGATCTTGGCGTATTCGTCGCGGACGTCGGCGACGTAGGCCGGCCGCAACTGCGCGCGACATCAGGCTCTGCGCGACGCCGACCGCGCGGCTCGCGTCGTTGACATAGACCGCCTGCCCGCGCCGGTAGTTCGGATGGATCTTCACCGCCGTATGGGTCCGGCTGGTGGTGGCGCCGCCGATCAGCAGCGGCAGATCGAAGCCCTGCCGCTCCATCTCGGCCGCGACATGGCACATCTCGTCGAGCGACGGCGTGATCAGGCCGGACAGCCCGATGATGTCGGCCTTCTCGGCCTGCGCGGTCTCGAGGATCTTCGCCGCCGGCACCATGACGCCGAGATCGACGACCTCGTAGTTGTTGCACTGGAGCACGACGCCGACGATGTTCTTGCCGATGTCGTGCACGTCGCCCTTCACGGTCGCCATCACGATCTTGCCGTTGGTGCTGCGCTCGACCGCGCCGCCGGCGGCTTGCCGCGCTGCCTTTTCTTTCTCCATGAACGGCATCAGATAGGCGACCGCCTGCTTCATCACGCGCGCCGACTTCACCACCTGCGGCAGGAACATCTTGCCGGAGCCGAACAGGTCGCCGACCACGTTCATGCCGTCCATCAGCGGGCCTTCGATCACGTGCAGCGGGCGCTCGGCCTTGGCGCGCGCCTCCTCGGTGTCGGTCTCGATGAAATCGGTGATGCCGTGCACCAGCGCGTGCGACAGCCGCCGCTCCACCGGCCATTCGCGCCAGGCGAGATCGGCCTCCTTCTTCTCGATGCCCTGCCCGCGATAGCGCTCGGCGATCGCCAGCAGCCGCTCGGACGCGTCGGGACGGCGGTTGAGCACCACGTCCTCGCAGGCTTCGCGCAGCTCCGGATTGAGATCGTCGTACACCGCCATCTGGCCGGCATTGACGATGCCCATGTCCATGCCGGCCTTGATGGCGTGATAGAGGAACACCGAGTGCATCGCCTCGCGCACCGGCTCGTTGCCGCGGAACGAGAACGAGAGGTTCGAGACGCCGCCGGAGATATGCACGTGCGGCAGCTGCTGCCGGATCTGGCGCGTCGCCTCGATGAAGGCGACGCCGTAGCCGTTGTGCTCCTCCATGCCGGTCGCGACCGCGAAGATGTTCGGGTCGAAGATGATGTCTTCCGGCGGGAAGCCGACCTTGTTGACCAGGATGTCGTAGGCGCGCGCGCAGATCGAGACCTTGCGCTCGATGGTGTCGGCCTGGCCCTGCTCGTCGAACGCCATCACCACCACGGCGGCGCCGTAGCGGCGCACGGTCCTGGCGTGCTCGATGAAGGCGTCCTCGCCCTCCTTCATGGAGATCGAGTTCACCACCGGCTTGCCCTGGATGCATTTCAGGCCGGCCTCGATGACGGAGAACTTCGATGAGATCGACCATCACCGGCACGCGCGCGATGTCGGGCTCGGCGGCGACCAGGTTGAGGAACGTCACCATCGCCTTCTCGGAATCGAGCAGGCCCTCGTCCATGTTGACGTCGATGATCTGCGCGCCGTTCTCGACCTGGTCGCGCGCGATCTCGAGCGCGGTGCCGTAGTCGCCATTGGTGACGAGCTTGCGGAAGCGCGCCGAGCCGGTGACGTTGGTGCGCTCGCCGACGTTCACGAACGGGATCGCGTCGGTGAGCGTGAAGGCTTCGAGGCCGGAGAGCCGCAGCCGCCGCTCGATCTCGGGGATCTGCCGCGGCGCCTTGCCCTTCACCGCCTCCGCGATGGCGTGGATGTGCGCGGGCGTGGTGCCGCAGCAGCCGCCGACGATGTTGACGAGGCCGGCGGAGGCGAACTCCTCGATCAGCCCCGCCATGAATTCCGGGCTTTCGTCGTAGCGGCCGAATTCGTTGGGCAGGCCGGCGTTCGGATAGGCGCAGACCAGCGTGTCGGCGATGCGCGAGAGCTCCGCGATGTGCGCGCGCATCTCCTTGGCGCCGAGCGCGCAGTTCAGTCCGATCGAGAGCGGCGCCGCGTGGCGCACCGCGTTCCAGAACGCTTCCGGCGTCTGCCCGGAGAGCAGCCGCCCGGAGCGGTCGGTGATGGTGCCGGAGATCATCACCGGCAGCGTGCGGCCCGTCGCCTCGAACGCTTCGGCGATGGCGTAGATCGCGGCCTTGGCGTTGAGCGTGTCGAAGATCGTCTCGATCAGCAGGATGTCGGCGCCGCCCTCGATCAGGCCGCGCGCCTGCTCGCCATAGGCGACGCGCAGCTCGTCGAAGGTGACGGCGCGGAAGCCCGGATTGCTGACGTCCGGCGAGATCGAGGCGGTGCGGTTGGTCGGCCCGAGCGCGCCGGCGACGAAGCGCGGGCGGCCGTCCTCCTTCTGCGCGATGTCGGCGGCGGCGCGCGCGAGCCTCGCGCCCTCGACGTTGAGCTCGTGCGCGATCTCCTGCATGCCGTAGTCGGCCTGCGCGATCGAGGTCGACGAGAACGTGTTGGTCGAGACGATGTCGGCGCCGGCGCGGAAATATTCCAGATGGATTTTCCGGATCGCGTCGGGCTGCGTGAGGATCAGCAGGTCGTTGTTGCCGCGGACCTCGCGGTTCCAGGCATCGAAGCGCGCGCCGCGATAGCCGCCCTCGTCGAGCTTGAGCTCCTGGATCATGGTGCCCATGGCGCCGTCGAGCACCAGGATGCGCTCGGCCGCGATGCGGCGGAAAGTTTCTGCTCGGTGTCGGACTGTTGGCATCGGAGTCATCTGCAAATCACTCAACGCTTGCTCACGCTGCCTCCTTCACCTCGGGCCGCAGCCCGAGCAGGTGGCACACCGCGTAGACGAGGTCGGCGCGGTTCATGGTGTAGAAGTGGAAGTCGGTGACGCCGCGATCGACCAGGTCGAGCACCTGCTCGGCGGCGACCGCGGCGGCGATCAGCTTGCGGGTCGCGGCATCGTCGTCGAGGCCGTCGAAGCGCTCGGCCAGCCAGTCCGGCACCGACGCGCCGGTGCGCGCCGCGAAATTCTTGGTCTGCTTGAAGTTCTGCACCGGCAGGATGCCGGGCACGATCGGCACATTGATGCCGGCCGCGCGCACGCGATCGAGATAGCGGAAGTACTGGTCGTTCTCGAAGAAGAACTGCGTCATCGCGCGCGTCGCGCCGGCGTCGACCTTGGCCTTGAGCATGTCGATGTCGGCCGCGACCGTCGGCGAATCCGGATGCTTCTCCGGATAGGCCGACACCGACACGTCGATGTCGGGCGCGATGCCGCTTGATGCCGGCGACGAGATCGGCGCCGTTCTGATAGCCGCCGGGATGCGGCGCGTATTTGTCGCCGACGCCGCCGACCGGATCGCCGCGCAGCGCCACGATGTGGCGCACGCCGGCGTCGTGGTAGCCGCGGATCACGTCGTCGATCTCGCCCTTGGTCGCGGCGACGCAGGTGAGATGCGCCGCCGGCGTGAGCGCGGTCTCGCCGAGGATGCGCTTGACGGTCGCGTGCGTGCGCTCGCGGGTCGAGCCGCCGGCGCCGTAGGTCACCGACACGAAATTCGGGCGCAGCGGCGCAAGCCGCGTGATCGACTCCCACAGCGTCGCTTCCATCTCCGCGGTCTTCGGCGGGAAGAACTCGAAGGAGACGCGCATGCGGCGATCGTCGCCGGCATGGACGAAGCGGCTGGCGCGCGCATTCATCACGCCACCTCCCGCTCGGGCGCATCCGCGAGCAGCATGCGCGGGTCGCGGCCGAGCCAGAGCGACACCGCGATCTTGCCGTCGGAATTCTTGTCGGGCTTGAGCGTCTGTTGCTTGACCACGTCGAGGCCGGCGCCGGCGAGCCAGCCGCTCACCGCTTCGGGCGGGAAGCCAAGCCGGCGATGGGCGTGCTCGTCGCGCAGGAATTCGAGATCATGCGGCGCGAAGTCGACCACCAGCAGCCGCCCGGACGGGCGCAGCACGCGCGCGGCTTCGGCGATGGCGCGCGCGCCGTCGTCGAGGAAGTGCAGCACCTGATGGATGATGACGACGTCGAACGAATCCTTCGGCAGCGCGAGATCGTAGATGTCGCCCTGCCGCACGCTGCAATGGCGCAGGCCCGGCGCGGTCGAGCCGCGTGCGCGCGAGCGACAGCATGTCGAGCGACATGTCGAGGCCGAGGCCGCGCTCGATCGAGGGCCCGAACAGTTCGAGCATGCGGCCGGTGCCGGTGCCGAGATCGAGCAGCGAGCGGAACGGCTTGTCGGCGAGCGCCGAGCTGATCGCCTCCTCCACCGCCTCGTCGGCGACATGCAGCTTGCGGATGCGGTCCCACTCGGCGGCGTGGCGCGCGAAATATTTCTGCGCCGCGGCCGCGCGCGCCGCGCGCACCGCCGCCAGCCGCTCGCGGTCGCGGGCGATGGTCGCGTCATGCGGGATCGAGCCGCGCAACAAGCTCGCGCGCCAGCGAGGCGCTAGCCGCCGCGCTCGCCCAGCCGGAAGAACGCCCAGGAGCCTTCGCGGAAGCGCTCGACCAGCCCGGCTTCGGCCAGCAGCCGCAGGTGCCGCGAGATGCGCGGCTGCGACTGGCGCAGGATGTCGGTGAGGTCGGAGACCGTCAGCTCGGCCTCGGCGAGCAGCGCGACGATGCGCAGCCGCGTCTCTTCGCCGGCGGCCTTGAGCGCGCCGTTGAGGTCGGCAAACGGCAGTTGGGCGGACGGAGGCAAGGTAGCCATGTGGGCCTGGTCCCAAACGATACGGCATATAAAGATATCTTTATACGTTTAAACAATGGTTAGCAAGCCGGCGTCATGCCCGGCCTTGTGCCGGGCATCCACGTCTTGCTTTCTTGTGCCGGTAAGACGTGGATGGCCGGGACATCAGGGCGTTCACGCCCGTCTTCCGACGGGCTATGCCCGGCCATGACGCCGGCGAGATATTGAAATGACCAAGGACCCCAACGCATTCGGCCTCTGGGAGGGCGAAGTCACCGCCGAGCTGCCCAAGGATTTCGACGCCTCGCTCTATTACATCGGCCGCATCCACACGCCCTGGAAGCAGCGCAAGGACTGCCCGAAGAACGCCCGTGAATCCGAGGCGGTCTGCACCATCGAAGTCGATCCGCGCTGGGCGCCGGCGCTCAAGGACGTCGAGAGCTGCAGCCACCTGGTGGTGCTCTACTGGATGGACCGGTCCCGCCGCGACATCGTCCTGCAGGTGCCGCGCCACTACGGCGTGCAGCGCGGCACCTTCTCGCTGCGCTCGCCGGCGCGGCCCAACCCGATCGCCATGAGCGTGGTGAGGCTCCTCAAGGTCGAGGGCACGACGCTCTCGGTGGTCGGGCCTCGACTGCCTCGACGGCACGCCGCTCCTCGACCTCAAGCCCTATTTCGCCTCGACCGATGCGGTGCCCGACGCGGTGGTCGGCTGGCACAAGACGCGGCAGGGCTGAGCTCCGCCCGCACGCGAAATCCGAGCCAAATCAGGCTTTTCCAGCCGGCGCCAAACGGTTCTCGGGCGCCGCGAAATAATCTTAGGAACTTTTGAACCATTCCCCCGGTTGCGCCGACGAACATGCAATCAGGATGGGGTGTTCAAATGAATACGATCATCAAGACCGCCGCCGCGATCGCAACGCTCATCGCCGCGACCACCATTCCCGCCTCCGCCAATCAGTTTCCGCTGTTGCCATTCGGGCCGATCGCTCCGCTCCAGACCGCGCCCGCTCCGGCCCCGACGGTGCAGGACGACGCGACCGAAAGCCGCGCCGATCTTCCGGCCCGCTTCCGCCGCCAGATCGTCGAATACCGCACGAACGAGCCGGCCGGCACGATCATCATCGACACGCCGAACACCTACCTCTACCTCGTGCTCGGCAATGGCCGTGCGATGCGCTACGGCATCGGCGTCGGCCGCGACGGCTTCACCTGGTCGGGCGTGCAGACAATCACCCGCCGCGCCGAGTGGCCGGATTGGCATCCGCCGGCAGAGATGATCGCCCGCCAGCCCTACCTGCCGCGTTATATGGCCGGCGGCCCGGGCAATCCGATGGGCGCCCGCGCGCTCTACCTCGGCAACACGATCTATCGCATCCACGGCACCAACGCGCCGCACACCATCGGCCAGCGCGTGTCCTCGGGCTGCATCCGGTTGACCAATGACGACGTGGCCGACCTCTACAGCCGCGTGAACCTCGGCACCCGCGTCGTGGTTCTGCCGCAGACCGGCCGTCACGCCGCGGTTCGCTAATCAGGAGACAACCTCACGGCGACGCGTGAGCAGTAGCGTAGCGTAAACAACACCGGCCCCGCCGACACACGGGGCCGGTGTTTTATTTTCAAGATTTCCGTCATGCCCGGCCCTGTGCCGGGCATCCACGTCTTACTTCGTGAGTCACTAAAGACGTGGATGGCCGGGACACAAGGGCGTTCACGCCCGTCTTCGACGGGCTATGCCCGGCCATGACGACGGAGCAAGATTTGCACCGGCTCCTACGCCGCGACGCTGACGTCGAGCGGCGCGGTGAGCTTGACGCCCTTGAGCGTCACGCCGCGGCCGGAGCGGCCTTCACGCTGGTCCTTCGGGATCGGGCGGCCGTTGGGATCGGAGAGCCACAGCCGCAACAGATGGCGCTTGCGCGCCTCTTCCGGCCAGTCCTCGTATTCGCGCCGGGTGTGCAGCGTGACGAAGTTGTTGAGGAACTGGATGTCGCCGGGCTCGAAGCCGATGTCGATTGCACATTCGTGCACCGTCGTCCGATAAAGCTCGACCGCCTCAAGCTGCGCCGGCGTATAACGCGGCACGCCCGGCAGCTTCTGCGCCTTGTCGATGGCCGCGCCCGCGCCGGTCGCGCTGAAATAGCCGTCGATGAAGGAGAAGATCGGCTGCGTGAAATACGGCTTCTCGCCCGGGTTCACCTCGCCGGTGTGCGAGCGGTAGAAGTCCTCGCACAGCACCTTCGCCGAGATCGGGGCGCTTCTCGAGAATGCGATTGTAGACGGTGACCGAGCTCGCGACCCGGCTCGCGCCGCCGCTCTTCGCGCCGTGCAGGCAAAGCAGCCCGACGTAATCGCAGGCGTCGGCGTGGAACAGCATTTCGGCGCGGGTCATGTAGCCGCGCGTGTTGGGGTCCGCGTAGTCGCCACCCAGATCCTTGACGTGGCCGAGGATATGACCCTGCCCGTTCTGCGACATGGTCACGCCCATGTAACTGCCCAATCCAAGATAGGCGATCGCAGAAGCCTCGCGGTCGAAGCGATCGATCGGGAAGTTCTGCATCATGACCATGCCGCGGCCGTCCAGCAGCTCGCGCCGCACGTCGGCCATCACCTGCGCCAATGCGGTGAGCGGGAAATTGTCCCGCCGCACCGCCTCGACGGCGACGCCGTTGCGGCGGACCGTCGCAACCGCCTCCGCGAGCTCGTCATGATCGCGGGCGGTGAACCGGTAGCTCCACGACGCCACATCCCCGAGTTCGCCGGGGCCCCATTCGGCCGGGTCGACCACGGGCTGCATGGCGACGGCGGGCTTACGCCGCGCCTTATGGAAGGTGCGGAAATCTCCGGTGACTGCTGTATCCATCGTCATGGTCCTGGTGCCGTCGCGTCGTGCGCGATTCTAGCAGCTTTTTCCGGCCGCAGCGTTGCAATTCCGGCAGACTGTTGAGTGCGGCACGCATATTGCAATGCAAAACACCGCTGACCAGAATCGTCGCATGGGCGTTGCGATCTGCCGCTGCCGGTCCATGATGGTGATGGTAACTGCTCACAGGTGGGACCGCGCATGCACGCCGTCGTTACCCTTGCCCTCGCCGCACTCCTGCTGCTGGCCCCGCCGGCCCGCGCCGACGATTTCTATCAGGGTAAGACACTGACCATCGTGGTCGGCTACACCGTCGGCGGCGGCTACGACATCAACGCCCGCCTGGTGGCACGCCACTTCAGCAAGCACATCCCCGGCAATCCCGAACGTCGTGGTCGTCAACATGCCGGGCGCCGGCAGCCTGCGCGCGCTCGAGCACATCGAACGGCATGCAGCGAAAGACGGCACCGTCATCGGCCTGTTCGACTACACGCAGATCACCAACTCGCTGCTCACGCCCGGCAAGGTCCCGATCGATTTCCGCAAGTTCAAATGGATCGGCAGCGTCCAGCAGGATCTCGCCGTCTGCTACGTCTGGCACACACTGCCCGTGAAGACGATGGCAGACCTGCAGCGCCTGCCCAAGATCCACATGGGGCGCACCAATCCCGGCACCTCCTCCGATACGCAGCAACGGATTCTGCGCGCGCTCTTCAACGTGAATGTGCACTCCGTCGCCGGCTATCCCGGATCGGCGGAAGGCTTCATTGCCGTCGAGCGCGGCGAGCTCGAGGGCGGCTGCATGACCTGGGCGAGTCTTCCGCCGCACTGGATCGCCAACAACCGCATCCGCCCCATCATGCGCGTGACCGCAGCGACCGCGCCCGACTTGCAGGCGGATGTGCCGACGGCGTCCGACCTGCTCACGCAGGATCGCGACCGCAGGATATTGCGCGTGCTGTCGGCGGCCGGCGAAGTCGGCAAGCCGTTCGTCGCACAGATATCAGTGCCCGACGACCGCGTGGCCATCCTGCGCAAGGCCTTCGCCGCCATGGTGGCGGACCCGGCCTTCATCGCGGACGCCGCCAAGCAGCGCCAGCCGGTCAGCCCGACGCTCGGGGCCGAAGCGACCAAAATTCTCGACGATATCTACTCCACACCGGAGGACATCATCGCCGCGGCGCGCTCGGTCGCGAACGACTGAAAAACTCGGCGTCCGCTCTCATCCAAAGGCGAGACTATTATGCGCCGACCTGCATGTCCGCGACGAGGCGAGAGGCTCACGTCTGCCTTAGCGGACCTCACCGCGAGGCCCGCCCACATGCCTGGCCAGCGAAATTGAGCGGACACACGAGAGCCCAAATGACTGACACATCTGAATACACGGCGCGCAGTTGCTTCATGTCGGTAGCTGGGAGAATTGATCGCATGCTCCGAAATATCATCGCTATCCTGCTTTTACTGGCGGTGAGCGCCGGCGTTGTGCTGGCTGGTGAAATTCGCGTACTGGCCGCGAACGCAGTGCAGGATCCGCTCGATCGCATTGCGCAGGCCTTTACCCGTGCCACTGGCCACAAGGTCAATATCGGCTACAGCCTGACCGGGCCAATCCTCGCAGACATCAGGGCGGGCAAGCCGACCGATGCCATCGTGCTGCCGGAGCCGGGTAAGGCGGCGTTGGTCGGCGCCGGCTTACTGGACGATCCGGTGCCGGTGGCGGCAAGTCTGGCTGGCGTTGGGGTTCGGGCTGACGCGCCGACGCCAGACGTGTCCACTCTGGAGGCTTTCAAGACTTTGCTGCGCGCTGCACCGTCGATTTCCTACACCGACCCCAAGAGCGGTGGGGCGTTCGGCCAGTACTTCGCCCGCGCTCTGACCGAGATCGGCATGGCCGACGAAGTGGCGCGCAAGGCGGTGCTGGTGCCCGGCAGCCAACGCGTCGTCATGGCAATTGTGAAGGGTGAGGCGGCGATCGGTATCACCTTCAAGAGCTCGATCGTCACCACGGCCGGCCTGAAGTTTGCCGGCACCCTGCCGCATCCTCTGGAAGACCGGGAGCCGTTCACTGCCGGGGTGCTGAAGAGTGCTAAAGAACCAGACATCGCCCGAGCATTTGTCGCAAGCCTGACGGCGCCAGCGGCGGCTGCGGTTTGGATTGAGCGCGGGTTTGCCATGCCGGCGTCGCATTGATGGATCGTAACGTTGCTCGGCTTCGCGAACAAAACGGCAAAAGAAATCGGAGAACTACCTTAGGTAGGATGAGTTGACCTGCTAGGCTTGCATCCGCCGCGCCGTCGAGGTGATCGAATGACACGGACCGCATCGCTGCTGATGTTTTTCGCCGCCGCGGCCATCGCGACGGCGATCCCGCGATACGCGACCGCCGCCGAGATCACTGTGATCGGCCCGGGCGGCATCCGCGCCTCGGCGACGGCGCTGATCCCCGGCTTCGAGAAGGCGAGCGGGCACACGGTGAAGGCGATCTTCGGCTCCGGCGGCGGCACCAAGGCGCGTGTGATCAAGGGCGATTCCTTCGACGTGCCGATCGTGCAGCCGCCGCTTGAGCCGGTCATTGCGTCGGGCCATGTGATCAAGGATAGCGAGACGCCGCTCGCGGTCGCGCCGATCGCCGTCGCGGTGCGCACCGGCGCCACGAAGCCGGATATTTCGACGGCCAACTCCGTGAAGCGGATGCTGCTGGCGGCGAAGTCGATTACGTATCCGAATATCGAGGGCAGCGCCGCGGGCGGCGCCGCCGGCGTGAGCATCAATGAGACGCTGGCAAAGCTCGGGATTGCGGAAGCCATGAGACCAAAGACCAAGCCCGCCGCCACCGGCTTTGCGACCGCCAGGATGGTTGCGGCGGGCGAGGCTGAGATCGGCCTGGTCTTCCTCAGCGAAATGATCCACGAGCCCGGAATCACCATCGTCGGCATGCTTCCGCGGGAGATTTCGATGCCGACGAGACTTGTCGGCTTCGTCTCCGCCCATGCGCGGGAGCCTGCGGCCGCCAGGGCGCTGCTCGACTACCTCTCCGGGCCTGAGGCGGCCAAGGTCTACAGGGACACCGGCATGGAACCGGGCCGCTAGAACTCCGCTACTCGTCGGTTCGATTTATTGCCCGCACTTCGTGCAATGGGTCGTCAAGCTATGCACCTTTGCGCGCTGATGAGTTCGGGACCTAGTTCTTCACAAAGCGCCGCACCGTCCGCTTGCTGTTGTAGCCCTGAAAGACGTTGCCCTGATCGTCGGCGGCGACGCCTTCGCCGGTTCCGAGTTCGGCTGACGGCTGGGGAATGAAGGCGGTGACCTTGCCGTCCTTGACGCTGCCGATGCGCACGCCGCGCTGGAAGCCCGGATTGCGGGTCTTGTCCGATTGCGAGTCGGCCACGTACAGCACGTCGTTACGGATGTAGACGCCGCTCGGCCGGCCGAACTGCTTCCATTCGGCGATGAAGTTTCCGTCCGGATCGAAGATCTGGATGCGGCCGTTGCCGCGATCGCCGACGAAGACGCGACCCTGCGAATCGAGCGCGATGCCGTGCGGCTGATCGAACTCCCCTGCGCCTTGCCGGGCTTGCCCCAGGCCTTGATGAACTTCCCGTCCTTGGAGAACTTCACGATGCGGCCATTGGTGTTCCCGCCATGGCCGTCCGCGACAAAGATATCGCCATTGGCCGCGATCGCGACGTCGGAGGGCGCGTGGAACATGTCGGGGCTGTCGCCGGGCATGCCGGGCTTGCCGAGCGTCATCAGCACGCGCCCGTCCGGACTGAACTTGACGACGACGTCGCCCTTGCCGTTCTTGGACCGCTCGTCGCTCACATAGATGTTGCCCTCGCCGTCGATGCCGATGCCGTGCGGCTGGTTGAACATGCCGGCGCCGAAGCTCGTCACGAGCTTGCCGGTCGGATCGAACTTCATGATCGGCGCGAGATTCGAGTTGCCGCAATCATTGCCGCCGCAGCGGTCGAAAACCCAGACGCTCTTGCCGTCGCGGTCGATCTCCAGGGCGATGGCCGCGCCCATGGTCCGGCCGGCCGGAAGCTGCACCCAGTCCGCCTCCATGCGATAGGGATTGGGCGCGGAATTCGGGTCGGGGGCCTGCGCGTGCGGCGATCGGCCCGCAGTCGCTGCGACAACGGCTAGGCCCAGCATTGTGCTCAACCCATACGTGATCAGATTTCGACGGTGTGTGCCCATATTCGCCCCCTTCGCCGACCGATCGTTCGGTTGACGGTTTGCTTGGGAGACTGCGCGCCACGCCGCGCCAGATCAAGTCGGTCAGGTGCCCGTTCGGCGACCGCCAAGTCCGCTCCGGGTCAGAATTGGAGAGCAGGTCTTGATGTCCGCTCTGGGCGAAGCCATGTCGTTGCCCGCGCCTAAGCCTTCCGGAACAGCTGCCAAAAGTCGTCGAACGACGCGCGACCGAAGGCATCGAGGATCGCCAGGATTTGCGCCGCCCTGTCCTTCTCCATCACTTGCGCCGCGCAGTCGTCGAATTTGTCTTCGAGCTGCGCCTGCGGCATCGGCAGCATGTGTGAG
>CAWKMR010000046.1:0-10742 GCA_963850705.1 uncultured Alphaproteobacteria bacterium
CGAGGATCGTCGATGCGCCGAGCGCCGCCGTCCCCGCCAGAACCTGGCGGCGTGTCTTTTCAGTCGTCATAGAGGTCCTCCCATTTGCGAGCAGTCTCGCGCCGCCCGTCAAATACAATTCAACACCACCATCATCACCGGATTCTCGATCAATGTCTTGAATGCGCCGAGCAGCTCGCGCGCCGAGCGCACCGTCGACGGCGCGGTGATCGGTAGAGAGCGTCACCGACATCATCCAGGCCGCCTCGATCTTGCCGTTCTTCACGATCGCGCGCTCCTCGCCGGCGCCGACCGCGAGGATGGTCGCGTGCGGCGGATTGATGACGGCGGCAAAATCCTTGATGCCGTACATGCCGAGATTGGACACCGCGCTCGAGCCGCCCTGATATTCCTCCGGCTTGAGCTTCTTGGCGCGCGCGCGGGCGGCGTAGTCCTTCATCTCGTTCGAAATCACCGACAGCGATTTCATCTCGGCCTGGCGCACGACCGGCGTGATCAGCCCGCCCGGGATCGAGACCGCGACACCGATGTCGGAATGCCTGTGCTTGAGCATGCCGCCTTCGGTCCAGGTCACGTTGGCGTCGGGCACGTGCTGCAGCGCGAGCGCCAACGCCTTGATGACGAAATCGTTGACCGAAATCTTGTAGGCGGGCTTGCCGTCCTTGTCCTTCGGCGCCGCGGCGTTGATCTCCTCGCGCGCGGCCAGGAGCTTGCCGATGTTGCAGTCGAGCGTCAGATAGAAATGCGGGATCGTGAGCTTGGCCTCGACCAGCCGCCGCGCGATCACCTTGCGGATATTGTCGTGCGGGATGACCTCGTAGCTGCCGGGCTCGAACAGCGCGCGGATCTTGTCGTCGGACGGCGCCTGGATGGCCAGCGGTGTGCCGCGCGACAGCACCGGGCGCGGCGAGGCCCTTGCCCGATTTCGCGGCATCCACGTCGCGCGCGATGATCCGGCCATGCGGTCCCGAGCCCTGGATACGCCCGACATCGATGCCGGCATCCTTGGCCAGCCGTCGCGCCAAGGGTGAGGCAAAGACGCGGTTGGCGCCGTGCGCGACAGCGGCGCTGGCGCCGCCGGAGCCGCCGCGGCCGTGGGGCTGCCGCGGCGGGCGCGGAGCGCGCCGGCTTGGGCGGCCTCCGGCGCCTTGGCAGCTGGCGCGGCTTTCCGGCGGCGGCCGCTGCGGCCTTCGGATCTTCGCCCTCGGCTGCGAGCACCGCGATGAGCTGGTTGACCGGCACGTCCTGCGTGCCTTCCGGCACGACGATCTTGGCCAGCACGCCATCGTCGATGGATTCGTATTCCATCGTGGCCTTGTCGGTCTCGATCTCGGCGATCACGTCGCCGGCCTTGACCTTGTCGCCTTCTTTCTTGAGCCAGCGCGCAAGGTTGCCCTTTTCCATCGTGGGCGACAGCGCGGGCATGAGGATGTTGACGGGCATGGCGGTTCAATCTTGGCGGTTCGTGTCTTCAGCTGGATTGCGCTTAGCTGATCGCGCTGGTGGTGCCGAGGTCGGTCGGCCGTTCCATTTCGGCTTCGTAGATCGCGCGGACGCGCTCGATCACCTGGTCCTGGGTCAGCGTGCTCTCGGTCGTGTAGATACGCGCAACATGGCGCGTCACGTCGGCAAGCAACATCCCCCACGGTTCCGGATCGTCGAAGGCCCGCCGCAACGACACATGCAGGTCGCCATCGACAATCACAGCGCGCAAGACCTCGACACCGCCCCGCTCGAGCACCGTCGGCGGGATATGGAGCGCGTCGAAAACCGGCGCCTCGTTTTCCGGATCCATATCCTCTCCCCTGTCATCTATCCCTTGCATGGATAGCTCGTGGTCAGGTGCGCGACGAAGATCCTTGCGACATAAGCATTCGGCTGGGCTTTTGCGACGACGTTATTCAGTTCTATTTCCATCCACTCGAACGTTTCGGCGAGCGCAGCCGAGGCCGGGAGGAAGGCAGAACAGTCGTCCGTAGCGGTCTCCTGCCGCCTCCCCTTCCGAGCTTAAGAGCCCCTCGAACAGGCCGATGAGATAGTTCCGATAGGCTGTCGAGGCCCAGCCCGCATTCCGTGACACCCGCTGCAACACCCGATAGGTCTCCACGCTCATCGGATGAAGCACACTGCTGTGCGGCTGAAGAACATTCGGTTCTGCAACTGCGCGTGTCGGCATACTCCAGCTCGCGACGCAGATGACGCACAATGCCGATGCGACCATCCGCATGGTCGTCACCGATAACAAACCGCTTTCGCCGCCGCGACCACTTCCGCGACCGACGGCAGCGTGAGCTTCTCCAGATTGGCGGCATACGGCATCGGCACGTCCTTCTGAGTGACGCGCAGCACCGGCGCATCGAGCCAGTCGAAGGCATGCTCCACCACCTGTGCCGCGATCTCGGCACCGACGCCGGATTGCCGCCAGCCTTCCTCGACGGTGACGATCCGGCTCGTCTTCTTGACCGATTCAATGATGGTGTCGATGTCCATCGGCCTGAGCGTCCGCAGGTCGATCACTTCGGCGCTGATGCCGTCCTTGGCCAGTTCGTCGGCGGCCTTGAGCGCATAGCTCATGCCCATGGACCAGGCGACCAGCGTCACGTCGTTGCCGCTGCGTGCGATCTTCGCCTTCCCGATCGGGACCACATAGTCATCGAGCTTCGGAACCGGGAAGCTGTGGCCGTAAAGAATTTCGTTCTCCAGGAAGATCACGGGGTTGGCATCGCGGATCGCCGATTTGAGCAGGCCCTTCGCGTCGGCCGCAGTGTAGGGCGCGATCACCTTCAGCCCCGGGATGTGCGAATACCACGACGTGAAGTCCTGGCTGTGCTGGGCGGCAACGCGCGCTGCCGGGCCGTTCGGACCTCGGAACACCACCGACGTCGTCATCTGCCCGCCCGACATGTAGCGCGTCTTGGCGGCCGAATTGATGAGCTGATCCATGGCCTGCATGGCGAAATTGAAGGTCATGAACTCGACGACCGGCTTGAGCCCCGCCATCGCCGCGCCGACGCCGACGCCGGCAAAACCATGCTCGGTGATCGGCGTGTCGATCACGCGCCGGGCGCCGAATTCCTGCAGCAATCCTTGGGTGACCTTGTAGGCGCCCTGATACTCGGCGACTTCCTCGCCCATCACGAACACGTTGGGGTCGCGGCGCATCTCCTCGGCCATGGCGTCGCGCAACGCCTCGCGGACGGTCATGCTCACGGTTTCGGTGCCGGCGGGAAGATCGAGCTCCTCCTCGGGTATCGACTGTCTCGGCGCCGCGGCGGCGCCTTGATCGCGTCCGGGCTCCTCGACGCGCGGGCGCGATTCCTCGACCTCTTCGGTCGTCGCCGGTTCGCTCTGCGGTTTTCGCGCTGACGGCTTGGCGGATTTCAGCGATGCGGCGTCTTCGCCTTCGGAGAGGATCATCGCGATCGGCGTGTTGACGGCGACGTCGTTGGTACCTTCCGGCACCAGGATCTTGCCCAGCGTGCCTTCGTCGACCGCCTCGACCTCCATGGTTGCCTTGTCGGTCTCGATCTCGGCGATGACGTCGCCCGACTTGATCGAGTCGCCCTCTTTCTTCAGCCACTTGGCAAGGTTGCCTCTCTCCATGGTCGGAGAGAGCGCGGGCATCAGGACTTCGATCGGCATGAAAGCGTTCCGTTGGGCGGCCTGGTTCGGATTTAGGACTAGCGGGAGACTCGCGCGAGATTGGTCGCCACCGATATCGCCGCGAAGGCGACAATCAGGCAGGCGAAGAAAGCGACAAGCGCCTTGTTGACGTTGGTGGCGTGTGCAGCCGCTTCGTGCTGCAGGCGGCCGGTGGCGAACGGCCAGGCGACGATGGCGCGCAGCATCAGACTTCGCGACTCGGTCGTCTGAGAAATCGCCCGCAGCGTCCCGACGTAGAAGACGGCGCCGACGATCCAGCAGGCGATCGCCCCCGCCACGGCGAGCCCGGCCACGATGTATGCGGCTGTTGCCATCGTCAGGCGTACACGTCGGTGTAGAGTTCCGAGGCATCCGGCTCGGCGTCGTGGGTTGCAAACTCAGCCGCTTCGTTGACGACCAGGCGCACTTCGGTGTCGATCTTCTTCAGCGCGTCCTCGGTGCTCCATTTCTTCGCAATCAGCCGCGCGCGCACCTGCTCGATCGGATCGTGCTCGGTGCGGTATTTGTCGACCTCTTCCTTCGAGCGGTATTTCGCCGGGATCCGACATGGAATGGCCGCGATAGCGGTAGGTCAGCATTTCGAGAATGATCGGGCCGTTGCCCTCGCGGCACCACTTCACGGCCTTCTCGCCCGCGGCCTTGACCGCGCGCACGTCCATGCCGTCGACCTGCTCGCCGGGGATGCCGTGCGCGCTGCCGCGCGTCGCCAGATTTGTCGTCGCGGACGCGCGGTTCAGCGACGTCCCCATGGCGTACTGGTTGTTCTCGATGATGTAGATGACCGGCAGCTTCCACAGCTTGGCCATGTTGAAGCTTTCGTAGACCTGCCCCTGATTGGCGGCGCCGTCGCCGAAATAGGTCAGGCTCACATTGTCGTTGCCGCGATACCGGTTGGCGAAAGCGAGGCCGGTGCCGAGCGGCACTTGCGCGGCAACAATGCCGTGACCGCCGAAGAAGCCCTTCTCGACGGAGAACATGTGCATCGAGCCGCCTTTGCCCTTGGAATACCCGCCGCGGCGGCCGGTCAGCTCGGCCATGACGCCCTTCGAATCCATGCCGCAGGCCAGCATGTGACCGTGATCGCGGTAGCCGGTGATGACCTGATCCCCGGCCTTGAGCGACATCTGCATGCCGACGACCACCGCCTCCTGGCCGATATACAGGTGGCAAAATCCGCCGATCAGGCCCATGCCGTACATCTGGCCGGCCTTTTCCTCGAAACGGCGGATCAGCAGCATGTCGCGGAGCGCCTTGAGCTCCTGCTCTTTGGTGAATTCCGGCGGCGACGCTTGAGCCTCCCGGCGTCCCGGAACCGGCTGGGTGGCGGCATTGCTGCTGGCGACGGCCATAAAGCTCCTCGAAGAAATTGCCGGCCCGAACTAGGCCATTGGCCGCCCTCCCCTTAGCCGAAATCCCGGCGCGACGAAAGCGCAGCAGACGGCCAAACGGATTGCATTTGTTGGATAAACCGCGTCCGGACGACGCGCCGGCGCTAACGGCCGCCGCATCAACGTCAGGTCGCGGGGATCAACATAGTCGAGCAGCGCGCGCGCCCGCTCCTCCAGCATGTCCGGGTCGAGGCTTTGGGACTTGAGGAGCGCGACCCGCCGCTCCCACTGCTGACGCTCGGATTTGATGGTATCGCGCTCCGAGGTCAGCCGCGCCAACTGCAGATCAAGCCCCTGCCGGGCATTGATGCCGTGGTTGCCGGTATAGGCGTTGACGCCGAAATACCCGATCAGGAGCGCCGCGCCGAGATAGAGGCCGAGCGTGGTCAGGACGGTGCGGAGTTGCCTGCGAGAGACCATCGCGCGAGCATGCAGGGCGCCGCGTTAAGGCAATGCTAATGCCAGTGTGGCGGTTCAGAAGTTCGCCTGCCTTGCGGCTGGGTTGGAGCGAACTTCGCCGATTCAGCGGCACTGGCGTCAGCCGGCCGGAAGACCGCCGTAGATCTCGTTGGCCAGGAAGTTGCCAATCCGCTTGGCGCGATTGCGAAGAAATTTGAGCGGTCCAGCGTCGACATAATACGTCAACAGAATGGAATCCCTGCGTCTTGACGTCCGCTCCGACGGTGTCGACGGAATGGTGCGTCTTCCGGTCCACCGCGAAAGCATAGCCGGTATTCGGCGCGAAGGTTTTCTTCTCCACCGGCGGCCTGCTGCCGTCCGGAAGTTCCGTATGGAAGACGGTGCCGATGTGAGTCGTGGAACGATCTCGCGGGAGATAAAATTGAACGGTGATGCCCTTCGAGGCATGATCGGAATGGACATTGATGGTGTAGCCCGGGACCGTCGCGGGTCAGGGTCGGAATCGGATAAAGGCCGACGTCCCGATATTTCGATCCGAAACGCCGCTCCATCGCGGGTCCGAGCTTGCGAACCATCGCTTCGCGAACCTCGCGCGAGCACAGGGCGTCGCCGACCAGACGCCAGAGACCTCTTTGGTCGGCCGGCAGGGCTCGGATGTATTCCGGAAACAGGTCGATCTTGGCGCGCGTCACCGTGCCATCCGGCAGGATGTCATCCTTTCGGCTGCTGCGCCGATACGATAGTCGTGCGCGGCATGGCTTCGAGCATCGCGCGATAGATGTCATCCGGGAACACGCGATCGAATTCGAGATGATAGAACGGCTCCTGCTTCACGCGCGCCGCATCCACCGCTGCGGCAACAAATCGGCTCAAGTCGCCGACGGCGCGCTGACGTTCCATGCCTTGCGGAATTGTCGACTGGTCCATGTTACGCGTCCCGGCAACGACGGTTCCCAAATCTCCCCGTAGGGTGCACCGGGATTTCGGTTGCGACAAGACCTTAGAGCATGATCCCGAAAAGTGGGAACCGGTTTTCGGGAAAGATCATGCTCAAACGCAACACGCTAGACATGGTCTAGCGTAACGCCGTCAGCGCCGCCCGGCCGGGGTATTTAGCCTGCGGCCCGAGATCCTCTTCGATGCGCAGCAACTGATTGTATTTTGCGGTCCGGTCGGAACGCGCCAGCGAGCCGGTCTTGATCTGCCCGCAATTGGTCGCCACCGCGAGATCGGCGATGGTGGCGTCTTCGGTCTCGCCGGAGCGGTGCGACATCACCGCGGTGTAGCTCGCCTTGTGGGCCATCTCGACGGCGGCGATCGTTTCGGTCAGGGTTCCGATCTGGTTGACCTTCACCAGGATCGAATTGGCCGAGTCCGCGTTTGATGCCGTCGGCGAGCCGCACCACATTGGTGACGAACAGATCGTCGCCGACGAGCTGGCATTTCTTTCCGATCAGATCGGTCAGCGCCTTCCAGCCCTCGAAGTCATCCTCCGCCATGCCGTCCTCGATCGACACGATCGGATAGCGCGACACGAGATCGGCGAGGTATTTCGCGTTCTCCTCGCCGGACCGCTTCTTCCCTTCGCCTTCGTAGTCGTAGACGCCCTTCTTGAAGAATTCCGTCGATGCGCAGTCGAGCGCCAGGAGTATGTCGTCGCCGGGCTTGTAGCCGGCCTTCTCGATCGACTTCATGACGAAGCCCAGAGCGTCGTCGGCCGATTTCAGGTTGGGCGCAAAGCCGCCTTCGTCGCCGACATTGGTGTTGTGGCCGGCATCCTTCAGCCCGGACTTCAACGTCTGGAAAATCTCGACGCCCATGCGCAGGCCTTCGGCGAAGCTCGTGGCGCCGACCGGCATGATCATGAATTCCTGGAAGTCGATCGGGTTGTCGGCATGCACGCCGCCATTGACGATGTTCATCATCGGCACCGGCAGCAGGCGGGCCGCGGTTCCGCCGACATAGCGGTAGAGCGGCAGGTTGTTGGCGACGGCGGCGGCCTTCGCCGTCGCGAGCGACACGCCGAGGATGGCGTTGGCCCCGAGCCGCGCCTTGTTGGGCGTGCCGTCGAGCGCGATCATGGTCTCGTCGATCTTGGCTTGCGCTTCGGCGTCCATGCCGCCGATCGCGTCGAAAATCTCGCCGTTGACGGCGTCGACCGCCTTGCGCACGCCCTTGCCGAGGTAGCGCTTCTTGTCGCCGTCGCGCAGCTCGACCGCCTCATGGGCGCCGGTCGATGCCCCCGAGGGAACCGCGGCGCGACCCAGGGAGCCGTCTTCCAGCCGGACATCGACTTCGATGGTCGGATTGCCGCGGCTGTCGAGGATTTCGCGGCCGGTGATATCGACAATGGCGGTCATGGCGTCCTTGAGGGGCTAATGCGGTGCCGGCGCGGTGCTTCTACAGGATCGGCCGCCGTCGCGCAAAGCGACGGCCGGTCGGTGGTGCGGCCAGCCCGGCTCGACTATCTTAGCGGCAGGAGATTCTGATGAGCTACGTCCAGCGCGTCCTGCAGCCCGGAGAGGTCGTCCGCCATACCGCGTCGACCCACTGGATCGTCTATTGGCCGGGCGCGGTCTGCATGGTCGTGGCGGGGGCAGTCCTCCTGCTCGGACCGCGTCTGTGGGCCAACCATCCATCCTTCTGGCATTGGGTCGCCGGCCTGATAGCGCGTCGTCGGCCTGCTTCTGCTGATCCGCGAATGGTACGGCTGGTGGACGACGGAGGTCGCGGTCACCAACCTGCGCGTCATCTACAAGACCGGATTCATCCAGCGCCGGACCAACGAGATGAACATGGACAAGGTCGAGAGCGTGCAGGTCGACCAGTCCATTCTCGGCCGCATTCTCGACTTTGGCACCGTGGTCATCACCGGCACCGGCGCGGGCCTTGAAGCGCTGCCCGGCGTCGCGCGACCCATCGAACTCCGAAACAGCATCACCGGCGTCTCGCACAGTCACGATGTCCAAAGCCCCCACGTCACCTCGGTAAGCCGTCGGCGATCCCCGCCTCCCCTGCAGAGGCGGTGCTCGACCGCGTGCAGAACCCGCATGCCGACACCGACTATGTCGCGCGCTTCACCGCGCCCGAGTTCACGACGCTCTGCCCGATCACCGGCCAGCCCGATTTCGCGCATCTCGTCATCGACTACGTGCCGGGCAAGTGGCTGGTCGAGTCGAAGTCGCTGAAGCTCTACCTCAACAGCTATCGCAACCACGGCGCCTTCCACGAGGACTGCACCGTCGCGATCGGCAAGCGGCTCTTCGACCTGCTCAAGCCGAAATGGCTGCGCATCGGCGGCTACTGGTATCCGCGCGGCGGCATGCCGATCGACGTGTTCTGGCAGGCGGGAAAATTGCCGAAGGATATCTGGGTGCCGGACCAGGGCGTCGCGCCCTATCGCGGGCGGGGCTAGCTGCTCTCACGCTCTTAGGCGCCGCCAAAGCGCTTCAGCAGCGAGGCGCGAGCGCGCTCGACTGTCTCGCCATAGTTTGACGCGAACGGTTCGACGAGCTTGCGCTCAAGGCAGCCCAGGAGCTGATCGAGCGCGCATTCGTCCGCGGGCGATAGCGCAAGCGAGGAGCCCGCGCCCTCGCTGTTCTTTGACAACAATTCGAAAATGACGATTGCGGCGTCGTGATCCAGCTCCAGGGTAACGGTCATGTCGTCCTCTACGTGATCGAGCAATGAGCACGTTTAACAAATCTCGTTCCGAGACTACCGCTCCGCCACCGTCGCCAGCAGCGCCTTCGTCTCCTGCCCGGATCGGCGGCGCGCATGATCGAGCCCATCACCGCAATCCCTGAGACGCCGACCGCCAGCACCTCCGCGGCGCGGGTGGCGTTGAGACCGCCGATCGCGACCAGCGGAACGCGTGAGCTGCGGGCGAGATCGGCCAGGCCCTTGCGGCCGATCTCGGGTCCGTAGCCGGGCTTGCTCGCGGTCTCGTAGGCCGGTCCGGCAATCGCATAGTCGGCGATTGCCGGATCGACGGCGGCCGCCTCGGTCGCGGTGTGGATCGAAACGCCAATGAGCTTGTCCGGGCCGAGCAGCGCCCGGCTCGCCGCCGCATCGCCGTGCGCCGACACATGCACGCCGTCGGCGCCGGCGGCTTTGGCCAAAGCGGCGTCGCCATGCAATGTCAGGCGCGCGCCGTTGCGCCGGGCCATCGGCAAGAGCATGCGCACCAATGCGATCTGGTCGTCCTCGGGCAGATCCTTTTCGCGCACGCTCACCCAGCGGCAGCCGGCGGCGAGCGCAGCGCCCACCACTTCGACCAGCGGCTTGCGCGCCTGACGGCGGTCGGTGACCAGAAGAAGCGGCGGGTGCGGAAGCCTCACGTTCCGACGAGGCCGAATTGCGGGCTCGACGGCTCCGCATGGGCGATCTTAGGGATACGGCCGGCGAGCCGCGCCGCACGCCCGCCTTCGACACCGGCGCGCATCGCCTTCGCCATCAGCACCGGGTCCTGCGCTTTCGATACGGCAGTGTTGAGCAGCACCGCCGAGCAGCCGAGCTCCATCGCGAGCGCGGCATCCGACGCAGTCCCGATGCCGGCGTCGAGCACGACCGGCACCGGCGAACGTGCGCACACGAGCTCGATCAAATGCGGGTTCGAAATGCCGAGGCCCGATCCGATCAGCGAGCCGAGCGGCATCACCGCGGCAGCGCCGGCATCGGCGAGCTTGCGGCACACCACCGGATCTTCAGTGCAGTACGGCAGCACAACGAAACCCTTCGCCACCAGCGCTTCCGTTGCCTTGATCAATTCGTCGGTGTCCGGATAGAGCAGCTCGCGATCGCCGATCACCTCGATCTTGACCCAGTTGGTGCCGAGCGCCTCACGCGCCAGCTCCGCAGTGAGGATCGCGTCCTTCGCGGTCTGGCAGCCGGCGGTGTTGGGCAGGAAATGGATGTTCTTCGGGATCAGGTCGGCCAGGCTTTCGTCGTCACCGGCGAGGCTGATGCGCCGGATCGACGCCGTGACCATCTCGCTGCCGCTCGCGGCGAACGACGTCGAGCATGATCTTCCGGTTCGGATAACCGGCGGTGCCGAGGAACAGCCGGGAGCGGAACTCGCGGCCGGCAATGATCAGCGGATCGGACATGTGGCAACAACTCTGCAACCAATTCCAACGCTCAACCGCCTTGGCGGGCGCGCACGATCTCGACGCTGTCGCCGGCCTTCAGCGACGTCGCCGGCCACTCCGCCCGCGGGACGACCGCGCCGTTGAGCGCGACGGCGATACCCTTTTGCCCGACGTCGACGGC
>CAWKMR010000047.1:0-78576 GCA_963850705.1 uncultured Alphaproteobacteria bacterium
CTTGAACGGATAGGACGCGTGGTCCTGCCAGAACTTCATGAACTGCTTGGTGCCCTTCTCCACGCGGCCGCGGCCGTAGTTGATGTCGCCGCGTGCGCGTCCGACTATGTCGGCGACCGGCACGTTGAACCATTGCCGGCGGCCGACGATGGTCGACATCTCTTCCTTGTTCTCCATCTTGTCGCACCACTGCTGCGCTTCCATAACCGCCATCAGCAGCGCGCGTGTCGCGTTCGGATTCTTGTCCACCCAGGCGGCACGCATGCCGAGCGCCTTTTCCGGGTGCTTGAACCAGATTTCGCCGGTGGCGCAGGCAGTGAAGCCGATGTTCTGATTGACGAGCTGCTCGTTCCAGGGCTCGCCGACGCAGAAGGCGTCCATGTGCCGACCTTCATGTTCGCCACCATCTGCGGTGGCGGCACGACGATCGTCGAGACGTCCTTGTCGGGATCGATGCCGCCGGCGGCGACCCAGTAGCGGAGCCACAAGTCGTGGGTGCCGCCCGGGAACGTCATCGCGATCTTGACCTCCTTGCCGGCGGCCTTCTTCTTTTCGAATGCCGCCTTCAGTGTGACGCATTGGCGGTGACATCGAGGTCTTTGTATTCGTTCGAGACCGAGATCGCCTGGGCATCGAGATTGAGCCGCGCCAGCACATACATCGGCGTCGGGACGTTGTTCTGCGTCACCCGCCCGGTGGAGATCAGGTATGGCATCGGCGTCAGGATGTGCGCGCCGTCGATGCCGTTGTTCTCGGAGCCGAGCACGATATTGTCGCGGGTCGCGCCCCAGGACGCCTGCTTCGCGACCTCGACGTCGGGCATGCCGTATTTGGCAAAGATGCCTTTCTCCTTGGCGATCACGAGAGGAGACGCGTCCATCAGGGCGATGTAGCCGAGGACTGCCTTCTTCACCTCCGGTCCCTGCGCTTCGGCGATATGCACGCCGAACGGAAACTGTGATTGCATCGCGCCGATAAGCGCGGCAGTGCCGGCCGTGGTCTTGAGAAAGCTTCGGCGGCTTATTGCCTTCCTGGTGGTCATCGCTCTGGCGTCCTTTCGCATCGTGTTGGTTGGCAGCGCTTCCTGCGTCCCGCCCGCAGGCAATAAAAAAGCCGCAGCCCGAGAGTCGCTCGCGCGTAACCCCCAGACAGCGGCTTTGCTCGTGCGGCCCGCCATTGGACCGCCCGGCGTCTCGCGAACGAGCTGCCGGTTTCAATTCGTTCTATTCAAGCGGCGTGCCAACCTCCTAAAATCTGGTATTTCTTGCGCAAAATCATAAGCTTGGCAGGTTTTTGCGCGCTACCATTCGGGCGCTAGAGAGCGATTCGATGATGCCTATAACCGCAGCAAGCGGAAAATTTGTGCAACGCAATAAGGCAGCGGGTTAACGAGCGGTTACCGCCGGATACGCCACGCGGCCAGGTGACCGACGATATCGTTGGGATCGAACGCGGGTCCTGTGAAGGCGCCGATGCCGTCGGCGGGCTCGCCGGGTGGGTTGGCGGGCTCGGGCTCGAGCGCGTTGTCATAGAGGTCGGGACGGAAGACCGCTTTTGCCGTGGCGAGCAGTTCTGCCGACAGCGGCGCCTGTCCCCAACGGACCATCTGCGCATAAAGCCAGGCGGCCTGGGCCGGATCCGGCCGCGCGGCGCTGTGGCGTCCGATCATGATGTAGCGGTCGCTGATGCGGACGGTCCCGTCCGGCGCGACCTTCATGCGTCCGTCAAGGGTGCGGCGGATCACCTCCGGCGCGACACCGATCCGGTTCGGGGCCGACAGGATCGCCGATACCTCGTCGCGATTGGCGACATCCTCGACGAAGGCCGCGGCGCGGCGATGGGCGCGCACCAGCCGCCGCAGCGCGTCGGGGTTCTCGCCCGCCCATGACGCGCGCACCGCCAGCACCTTTTCGACCGCGCGCGTCAGGATCTCGGAGACGAAATGCAGGATGAATCCGATGCCGAGGTCGACGGCGACCGAATTCCACGGCGCGCCGACACAGAAGCCGTCGACATGCCGGTTGGCCAGGCTCTCGACCATGTAGGGTGGCGGCAGCACCACCAGCCGCACATCCTCGTCGGGATCGACACCGCCCGCCGCCATCCAGAACCGCAGATGATAGTTGTGGGTTGAGAACGGGAACGTCATGCCGAAGGTGAGGGGATCTTCGCCGCGCGCTTTGCGGCTGGCGACCACGCGCGCCAGCGCCCGCGCCGACACCATCGGGTGCAGTATGTTGCCGTCCGCCGCCGCGGCGATCGCCGCATGGAACTCGGCGAGACCGTGATCGCGTTGCCGTTCACGCCGAGCGTGAACGGCGCGACGATCGGCACTTTGACGTGGCCCAAGCCCAGGCTCGAAGCGATCGCCACCGGCGCAATGAGATGCGCGGCGTCGAACAGGCCGATGTTGAGCTTGTCGCGCACGTTCGACCACGACACTTCGCGTACCAGTTCCACGTCGAGCCCTTCCTCGGCGGTGAAACCCTTGTCGACAGCGATCAGGAGCGCGGTCGCGTCGGTGAGCGGGATGAAGCCGATGCGCAGCCGGCCGCCATTCGAACTCATTTGAACATCTCCGAGGCGGTGATCACCGACTGGGCGATCTCGGCGATCTTCTTGTTTTCGTTCATGGCGGTCCGGCGGAGGAGATCGTAGGCGTCAGCCTCGCTCATGTTCTTGCGAGTTCATCAGGATGCCCTTGGCACGGTCGATGACCTTGCGGTCTTCGAGCGCATTCTTGGTCTGCTCGAGCTCAGTCTGCAGCCGTGAGAACGCGTTGAAGCGCGAGATGCATAGGTCGAGGATCGACTTGATGCGCTCCTTCTTCAGGCCGTCGACGATGTAGGCGGAGACGCCGGCGTCGACCGACGCCTGGATCGAGGCGCTATCGGCTTGGTCGACGAACATCGCGACCGGCCGCTTCACGACCCGGCTGACCTGGAACATCTGTTCGAGCACGTCGCGGCTCGGATTTTCGAGATCGATCAGAATGACGTCGGGATCGAGCGTCGACAGGCGGGCGAGCAGGTTCCCGGTGCCCTCGATGCGCACGACATGGGTGTAGCCGGACTCGCGCAGGCCCGCTTCGAGGATGGCGGCCCGGATCGGGCTGTCATCGACGATCACGATCTGAAGTGGCGAATGGGTCGGGGCGGACAAGGAACGATCGTCTCCAGCCGCTGGGCCCGCGGCGCCTTCTGCTAATCCAAGCGCCGTGCCAACCGGCGAACCCAATTTCTATAGTTTCGTTATGGGTTTAGGGCTTTCCCCAGGGGCGGAAGGCCAAGCGTACAGGCACCGGCTTGCCCCTTCTCAATGCAGCCCGCCTATTATGTGTGCAGCGCACAATAGTCAACCAATGGGCGGCCTGGCCGGGGGCGTGACCCGTGTTGCCTGCGGGCTCCCTGGACCGCTTGGAGGCGGGGTCTTATCGTTTCAACCGCGCGGCGCGCGGGGAGGCGGGCATGAGAGGCAACGGGGCAGCGATCCTGCTTGCGATGAGCGGCGCGCTTTGTATTACGCCGGCCTCGGCGCAGCCGGCCGACGAATTCTACAAGGGCAAGCAGATCAGGATCGTGGTCGGCTCAACCGGGGGCGGCGACTACGATGTGTGGGCGCGGCTTCTTGCGCGACATATGTCGCGCCACATCCCCGGAGCTCCGAACATCATCGTCGAGAACATGCCGGGCGCAGGGACGCTGGTCTCGACCAACCATATCTTCAACGTCGCGCCGCGCGACGGCACCGTGATCGGGATGCCGTCGCGCTCGATGCCGGCGGCGGCGGTGATGAAGGTAGCGAACGTCCGCTTCGATCCCATGAAGTTCAACTGGATCGGAAGTCCCGAGGTCAATCACCTCGTCCTTTACATCAACAACGCGACCGCCATCAAAAAGCCCTCCGACCTGTTCGAGCGCGAGCTGATCGTCGGTGCGACCGGCCTCGCGCAGGGCATCACGGTCGGCCCGTTCCTCTTGAAAAACCTGCTCGGCATGAAACTCAAGATCGTCACCGGCTACCGATCGCCAGGCGACATGGCACTGGCGGCGTCGCGCAACGAGATCCAAGCCTTCGCCAACACCATCGGCGGTGCCGCCGGCGCGCGGCGGCCATGGGTCGAATCGGGTCAGATGCGTGTCCTCTTCAACTTCGAGCCGGAGCCAGTGCCGGGCCTCGGGGTGCCGACGGTGTTCGAGTTCGTCAAAACCGACGAGCAGCGACAAATCCTCACCTTCTTCGCGAGCAATGTCCTGCTTGGACGGCCTATCATGGCGCCGCCCGGCGTGCCCGCTGATCGGGTCAACCTGCTGCGGCGTGCCTTCGACGCGACCATGAAGGACCCCGCGTTGCTCAAGGAGGCTGACAGCATGTCGTTCGAGATCACGCCCCAGACCGGCGAACGGATCGCGGAACTCGTTGCCAATGTGGCGACCACGTCGCCGGAGATTGTCGCCCGTGCCGAACGGATGTCGCGGCCGGACTAGTTCTTGCCGCGGCCGCTAGTGCATCCACCGCGCGGCCGTGGCATCATCCCTGACGAGAAAAGACACCGCTGGAGGTAGACGCTCATGTCGATGGAAGCCGTTCAGACGAGACCGGGTGCGTTCGAGGTCGAGGACGTCGAATACCTTCGCCACGGCGACAAACCTTTATTCATCCGGTGCTACCGGCCGCAGGGTGCCGGTCCGTTCCCGGTGATGATTGAACTGCATGGCGGTGTATGGACCGAAAACGACCGCACCCGGGGCCAAGACTCATCACGAGGCCTTTGCGAGTAACGGCATCGCGGTCGCTTCGCTCGACTTCCGGCAGGGTCCGGGTGGCTATCCGAATTCGGTGACTGACATCAACTACGCGATCCGCTGGGTGAAGGCGAACGCCGCGCGGTTCAAGAGCCGACCGGACCTCGTCGGCATTTCGGGGACGTCGAGCGGCGGGCATTTGGCGATGCTGGCCGCCATGCGGCCGGACGATCTGCGCTATGCCGCGATCCCATTGCCGGCCGGCTCGCCAGCGGTCGATGCGAGCGTGCGTTGCGTCGCGATGTTCTGGCCGGTGATCAATCCGCTTGGGCGGCACCACAACGCCAAGCGGCTGAACGACGGCCCCAATCCGCCGCCGTGGCCGCCGCGCACCATGAAGCTCAGCATGGCCTACTGGGCCAACGAGGAAAACATGGCGGAGGCGAGCCCGCTGCTCGCCGTTCAACGTGGCGAGAAGGTCGTGATGCCGCCGGCGCTCTGGATCCAGAGCAAGAACGATCTGATCCACGACTATCGCGATCCGAACTCCGGCTTCGACGGCTCGGAGGCGCCGCGCTTCGTCGCGCTCTATCGCAAGGCCGGCGGCAAGATCGATCTCGAATATTACGATGCGCCGCTCCACTTCACGAGCGATCATCCCGAATTGCCGCAATCGGTCGCGGCGATGAACCGCGCGGTCGCGTTCATCCATGAGAACATTCGGGTCTGAGTAAAAAATGACAGTTCAGCGCGCGATCAACGATCTGGTCATCGCCAACCGGATCCTGGCGTATCATGGCGTGTTCGATGAATACGGACACGTCAGCGTTCGCCATCCGGGCGATCCGGGCCGCTTCCTGCTCGCGCGCGACTGTCCTGCCGCGTTCATCGAGCCCGGCGACATCCTCGAGTTCACGCTCGACGGAGCGCCGGTGGGCGACGACAACCGTCCGCTCTGCGCGGAACGCTTCCTGCACGCTGCGGTCTACGCGGCGCGGCCCGATGTCAATTCGGTGCTGTGCGCGGGCTCTGAGGACGCGCTGCCGTTCAGCATCACGCAGACGCCGCTCTGTGCGGTGCTCGGCACTGTCGGCGACATGGGCACGCATGTGCCGGTTTGGGATATCGCCGACAAATTCGGGGGGGACACCGATCTTGCGGTGTCGAGCATGGAGCGCGCCGGCGATCTCGCGCAGCGCCTCGGCGGCTATCGGGTCGTCCTGCGCCGTGGCATCGGCTTCGTCGCGACCGGCCGCACGCTCAATGATGCGGTGAAGACGTCGGTCTACATCCCGAAGAACGCCCGCTCGCTGGCGCAGTCGCTCGAGTTCGGGCCGATCCGGCCGATCTCGCAAGGCGAGGTCGATCAGCGGCTCGCGATCGACCCGGAGTCGAACGCCATGCGCCGCGGCTGGGAATACTGGGCGCGCGAAGCCGGCTGCGAGCGCTGGCTGTAGTCCCGTCCGCTCGTCCCCGCGAAAGCGGGGACCCAGCTCATAAAGAAGAAGACTGAATTCCCGCTTGCGCGGGCATGAGCGGAGTTTGTGGCGACAAACTTGCCAATCAGACCGGCACGTCGCCGATGACCGCGGTGCGCTCCATGCGGCGGCGCTCCGGGTAGTAGTCGTTGGCGGCGTAGTGCTGGGTCGAGCGGTTGTCCCAGAACACGATCGCGCCCGGCGTCCAGCGCAAGCGGAACTGATATTCCGGCACCTGCGCCTGCGCGTACAGCACCTGCAGGATGGCGCGGCTCTCGTCCGCGTCGAGGTCTTCGATCCGCACCGTGAACTGCGGATTCACGTAGATCGACTTGCGGCCGTTTGCTGGATGTGTCCGCACCACCGGATGCGACGGATTGGGGAACAGCTCTTCCATTTTGCGGAGCTTGGCCTGATCCTCGTCGGTCTTCTTGAACAGCACGCGGAAATTCTGGAAGTCGTGCACGGCGCGGAGCCCGTCGATCATCGTCCGGAAACGGTCGCTCAGCCCCTCATAGGCGGCTTCCATGTCCGCCCACAGCGTGTCGCCGCCGACCTTCGGCATGATCTGGCAGCGCAGGATGGTGTAGCGGGTCGGATTCTGCCGGAACGTCGTGTCGCTGTGCCAGACGTCGGTCGAGAGCACCGGATTGTCCTTGTGATTGTCGAGCACGAGGATTTCCGGGAACTCGCCCTGCGGCCGCATCGGATGCACTTCGAGCTCGCCGAACAGGCGGCTGATCTCGACGTGTTGCCTGGTGTCGAGGTTCTGATCGCGCAGGACAACAACCTTGTGCTCGATCAGCGCCGCCTCGAACGCCTTGAAGGTCGCCGGGTCCATTCCGTTCTTGAGGTCGAGGCCGTGGATCTCGGCGCCGAGTTTTGCGCCCAGCCGCTCGACCTCGAAGGGCGCTGCCGTGGTTTTTGCCAGGCCGTCGGTGGCGACATTGATGTTCATGGTTCTAGGTCCTTGGCGTTGCTTCTTGGTGCTTGGTTTCTTGGCGCTTGTTCTCGCCGACCGGTGCCGTCCTGCGGCCGGGCTTATGCTCCCTATTCAACCCCAAAAACCGCGTCGGGGAAACCTACCGCTTGGCCGCGGCGGACGCGGTCCGCAACAAACATGCCGCATTGAAAACAAGCGGATTTTTCCGGAGACTTTCGGGGAGGGACCCACTAAGAAGAAACCTAAAGAGGCGGCGCCAAACCGCCCCCCGAAACCCGCAGTTCCATGCGGGCGTCGCGTTTGGCTCAGGTTGAGGAAACGTATGAGTCCAGTGGAGACGGCAGTTCAGCCCGCCATCGTTGCCGACAACGCGGCCAAGCTCTTTCTTGATGGCGCCGTCGTCGCCTTTCATCAGCTTTCGCTGCAAATCCGGCGCAACGAGATCATGTGCATCGTTGGCCCTTCCGGCTGCGGCAAGACCACGTTGCTGCGTTGTATCGCCGGACTGACCGAGCTCAGCGACGGGCGGCTGCTGGTCGACGGCAAGCCGGTCGCCGGCCGGCCGCCCGACGGCGTCGCCATGGTGTTCCAGCATTTCGGCCTGCTGCCGTGGAAGACCGTCTTCGACAATGCGGCGTTCGGGCTGGCGATGGCCGGCATCGGCCGCGAGAAAATCAAGCAGGCGGTCGGCCACTATCTGGACCTGGTCGGACTGAACGGTTTCGAGAACCATTATCCCTACCAGCTCTCGGGCGGCATGCAGCAGCGCGTCGGCCTGGTGCGCGCGCTGGCGATGAATCCGTCGGTCCTGTTGATGGACGAGCCGTTCGCCGCGCTCGATGCGCAGACGCGCGAAATCCTCCAGGAGGAATTGCTGCACCTCATGGAGCGGCCGGACGAGCGCAAGACCATGGTCTTCATCACCCATTCGATCGACGAGGCGATCCTGCTCGGCGATCGTATCGCCGTGATGAGCGCGCGGCCGGGACGGATCAAGGAATTGCTCGATGTGCCGTTCGGCCGGCCGCGCAATGTCGACGACATGCGCACCGATGTGCGGTTCGGCGAGTTGCGGCAACACATCTGGCACCAGTTGCACACGGCGCGGCCGGTGCAATCGCGGGCGCCCCGGGAGGTCGCGTGACGACGATCGATCAACCTCGCGCGCTGCCGGACGCCGAACGCGCGTTGTCCGACGACAAGGCGCGGGCCGAACGCGTCGCCGGCGAGCGCGCGCACGCGGCGGATGTTCCTCAATCTCGCGATCCGGCTGGCGTCGCTGACGACCTTTCTGCTGATCTGGGAAGTGGCCGGTTCGCACATCGATCCGATCCTGTTCACGACGCCGAGCGCCGTCGCCAAGGCCGCGGTGGAGATGATCGGCAGCGGCGAGCTCTGGAACTACCTTTGGCCGAGCCTGAAGGTGCTGATCGTCGGTTTCTCGTTTGCGGTCCTGTTCGGGATCGGCATCGGCCTGCTGCTGGCGCGGTTCTGGGTGTTCGACGTGGCGTTCAGTGTCTACATCACCTTCCTTTATTCGATACCGTCCGTCGCGCTCGTGCCGCTGATCGTGCTTTGGGCGGGCTACGAGGACACCGCGAAGATCATCATCCTGTTCCTGTTTGCTTTCTTTCCGATGGTGATCAACACCTATCAGGGCGTGAAGGCGGTCGATCCAAAGCTGATCGAGGTCGGCCGGGCCTTCCGGAGCAGCGAGTGGCAGCTTTGGAAGAACATCGTGATCCCGGCGTCGCTGCCATTCATCGTCACCGGGCTGCGGCTCGCGCTCGGCCGCGCGCTGATCGGCATGGTCCTGGCGGATCTCTACACCGCGCTGTCGGGGATCGGCTATCTGATCTCGCGCACGGCGGCGACTTACCAGGTCAACCGGATGTTCGTGCCGATCGTCACGCTCGGCCTGCTCGGCGTTACGCTCACGGCGTTGCTGCGGATGGCCGAGAAATACGTTGCGCCGTGGACCAACGTGCCCGACGAGAACTGACGCAGTTTTGAAATAAAGCGAAAAAGGAAGGAACTGCCCCATGTCGAATACTTGCCGCTGGTTCGCGGTCCTGGCGTTCGCCGCTGCGTGCGTGCCGTTCGGCGCGGTGAACGCGCAAGCCGAGGCTTCAAAATGCGCAACCATGCGCAAGATCAATGTCGGCGTATCGGTGGCGCCGCCGAATGTCGTGCACACGTCGCCCTATATCGCGCGCGATCTCGGCTTCTTCGCGAAGCGCTGCATCGACGTGAACATCATCCAGTTCGAAGGCGGCCAGTCCGCGACCTCGAACGCAGCTGCGGTGCAGGGTTCGGCCATCGTCAGCGTGAGCGACGTCGCTGTCGGCAACGGAATGAAGGTGCAGCAGTTCTGGGGTCTCGCGCCGCGCATGCCGCAGGCCTACATGACGTCGCCCGACGTCAAGACCGCCAAGGATCTCAAGGGCAAGAAGATGTCCGCGACCGGCGGCGGCGTCGGCGGGTTCAACTGGCGCATGGGGCGCGAGGTGTTGCGCACTGCCGGATTGAGCGTCGAGGACGCGCAATTCATTGCCTTCGGCGACCGCGGGGCGGCTGCCCGGATTGGTTGCCGGCCAGATCGACGGCGTGGCGCTGCATCCGGAAGACGTCTTCCTCGCCAAGCGGCAGAAGCCGACGTTGAACCTGCTGGTGCAACTCGTCGATCTGATGCCGAACTATCAGTTCAATTCCTACGGCGCATCAGTCGCGTGGATCGAGAAGGACCGTGCCCTGCTGCGTGACACCGCTGCGGCGATGATCGAAGCCAACCGCGCCGCCTACAACGACAAGGCAAGGGTGTTGCCGATCATCGCCAAGGCAACCGAGAAGCCGGCCGACGCGGTGGGCTATGCGATCGATGTGCTGACACAGAACTGCATCTGGTCGGTCAACGGCGGGCTTCGATGCCGCCCGGTCGCAATGGACGATCGACAACAGCGTCGAGAACGGCGACATCCCCAAGGAACGCAGGCCGACGGTCGAGCAGGTTGTCAACCTGGGGCTGGCCGAGGAAGCGGTGCAGGCGGCCGGCGGTCGCGTCACCATCGGCAAGTGCACGCTCTGATCAACAAACGCGCCAAGGACCACAGCCATGAATATCCAGCCGCCGCGGATCGGACCGCAACCGTGGGAGATCGTCCGCACCAAGCTCGACCAGTCGCTGCCGTTCGCCAACATGCGCGAGACGCCGTACTACCGCGACTGCATCTGGGACCAGTTCTCCAAGAAGGAATACGACCGGCGTTACGCCGCGCTGCGCGCCAAGATGCGCGAGGCGAAGCTCGACGCCATCATTGCGCCGGGCGGCCCGAGTCATTGGAGCTTCGGCGGCGCCATGCTCTGGCTCACCGGCCACTGGGAATGGCACGCGCTCGCGGCCTATGTGCTGGTGCCGCTCGAGGGTGAGCCGACGCTGATCTATTCGATGGGCGGCACCCATGCGGAGGCGGTGCGGCGGCAGGTCGACGTCGTGGTCAAGGATGTGCGCCACAGCCGCAATGGCCGCTATTCCGACATCATGGTGGAGCGGCTGCGCGAGCTGAAGCTCGAGCGCGGCCGCATCGGGCTGATGGAAATCGATCCGCGCCACAACGATTACATGCCGGTCAACCAGTACAACGTGCTGCGGCACAATCTGCCGGACGCCGAGCTCGTTTTCACCTCGGGCTTCCTTCACGAGCTGCTCTCGATCCACAGCGAGGAAGAGCTCGAATGCGTGCGCGTCGCCGGCAAGCTCTGTGAAGACGCCATGAACGCGATGGTCGCGCGAGCGAAACCCGGCGTGAAGGAATATGAGCTGCGCGCCGCGGCCGGCGCCGCCATCCTCGAAGGCGGCGGCGACATCGACTTCCTGATCATCGGCTCGACGCCGATGGACAATCCGGCGCTGATCTTCGGCAATCCGCGTCCGTCGGCGCGCGAACTGAAGAAGGGCGACATCATCAATATGGAGCTTGCCGCCGGCTATCGCGGCTACACCGCGCAGATCGGCTCGCCGATCTGCGTCGGCGAGCCGAACGACATGGTGCGCAATTTCTGGGAGAAGATCACGCTGCCCGGCTACAAAAAAATCGTCGCCGAGATCGCGCCCGGCAAGCCGGTCGAGAACATGCGGCAGGCGAGCAAGTTCTTCCGCGACAACGGCTACCAGTCGCGTCCGACGCAGGTGCACGGCATCGATCTCGTGACCGACAAGCCGCACGTGGTCGCCGAGCATGTCTCGGCCGAGGAGTTCGAGCAGGTGCTGAAGCCCGGCATGATCATCATGGCCGAGCCCAATCCGATCTCGGCCGATGGCCTGTTCGGAATCTTCCTCGGCCACACCTTCATCGTGAACGACAAGGGTCACGAGGTCGTGGACAAGTTCCCGCTGGAGATCGCCGTCGCGAAGTGGTGACGGATCTCTCCACGCTCATTCCCGCCAAGCGGGATCCGTCTTTTGTAGTCTGGATCCCCGCTTTAGCGGGACGAGCGGAGCCTATCGACGTGCCGTCTATTCCGCCGGCGTCGGTTCACGCCGGCCACATGTGCTCGCGCCAGCGCAACGCGATGATGATCGTGCAGGCGAGGCCGAACGCGGCGTAGAGCGTCGCGGTGGCGGCGAAGCCGATGCGCTCGATCAACGCGCCGGCCAACAACAGGCCGACCGGCAGGCTGTAGATCGCCATCATGCGCACGCCCATGACGCGGCCACGAAAGCGCTGGCCCGATTCACGCACCAGGATCACCGTCAGGCTCACCATCGAGAGGCTTTGGAAAACGCCGGCGATCAGCAGCATGACGATGCCGCCCGGCAGCGTTTGCATCTGCGCGAAGAACAACAGCAACACGTGCCAGAAGACGGCGGACGCGATCAGCATCCGCGGCAACTGTGCGCCGGCGCCGGCGCGGCTCATCAGCACGCCGCCCAGCATCGCGCCGAAGGCGATGCTCGCAATCAGGTAGCTCAGCCCGGTCTGGTCGACGTGATAGACGTTCGCGCGCGACATAGGGCAGGAGACCGTTGGTCAGCGGAAACGCCGTGAGGTTGAACAGCAGCACCAGCCAGATGATCGCCATCAGGCTCGGCGTGTTCCAGATATGGATGACGCCCTCGCGCAGGTCGGTCCAGGCCGACACCCGGCCGGTGACGGTCGCCGTCACCGGCTCGGTCGCCTTTTTGGAATGCGCGGAATCCGCCTGCGAGGTCAGCAGCGCGCTGAGCGCATAGAACGAGGCGACCACGATGTAGGCCGGGCCCATGCCGAGCGTCGCGAACAGGCCGGCACCGGTGAGCGCTCCGGCGATGCGCGCGGAATCCGACGTGATGCGCGACATCCCCATCGCGCCGGTCAATTGCTCATGTGGCACGGTGTCGGCGATCAACGCTGCGCGCAGGCCGAGGTCGGACGGCCGCACCAGCCCCATCGCGGCGACCAGCACCAGCACGATCACCGGCGTCAGCGCGCCGGCGAAGGCGAGCGTCATCAGGGTCGTGGCGATGGTGGCGTAGATCATGCGCATGCCGGTCAGCAGATTGCGCGGACCGATGCGGTCGCTGACGACGCCGAGGATCGGCGCGATCAGCGTGCCGCCATGCTGCAACGCGCCGAACACGGTCAGCAGCACGACCGAGCCGGTCTCGACCAGCACGTACCAGCCGAGAATCAGGAACTCCATTTCGAGCGCCCAGGAGGTCAGCAGGTCCGCCGGCCACTGGAAGCGGTAGCTGCGGGACCGAAATGGCGCGAGCGCTGACTTCATCGAAATGGAAGGTCCGGCATTGCTGGAGAGTGTGCAGTGCAACACGAGAAAGGCGCGCAACGAATGTTGCGCGCCTCATTGTTCATAGCTTCAGCAGCAAAGCAATTCGCGCCAGGGCAGAACAGCCGTGCTGTGGATCAGCCGTGCTTGATGAAGGTGCCGTTGCGCAGCTCGGACACCGCCTGCTGCAGCTCCGCTTGCGTGTTCATCACGATCGGTCCGTACCAGGCGACCGGCTCCTCGATCGGCTTGCCGGACACCAGCAGGAAGCGGATGCCTTCGTCGCCGGCCTGCACCGTCACCTCGTCGCCGGTGTCGAACACCACCAGCGAGCGGTTGCCGGTCTGCTCGCGCACCAGCGTCTCGCCGGCCGGCGTCTCCTTCTCGGTGAGCACGCCGAACGGCTGCGACGCGCCGGAGAACGTGCCGGAGCCTTCGAACACATAGGCGAAGGCGTGGCGGCCGACTTCGACCGGCAAGGTCTTGCGCTTGCCCGGCGGCACGAAGACGTCGAGATAGCGCGGATCGGCGGCGACGCCTTCGACCGGGCCTTTCTTGCCCCAGAAGTCGCCGGTGATGACGCGCACATGCGTGCCGTCGTCGTCGGTGACTTCGGGGATGACGGCCGCCGGAATGTCCTGATAGCGCGGCGCGGTCATCTTGAGCGAGGAGGGGAGGTTCGCCCACAGCTGGAAGCCGTGCATGCGGCCGCGCGCGTCGCCCTTCGGCATCTCCTGATGCATGATGCCGCTGCCGGCGGTCATCCACTGCACGTCGCCGGCGCCCATCTTGCCCTTGTTGCCGAGGCTGTCGCCGTGCTCGACGGTGCCGGCCAGCACATAGGTGATGGTCTCGATGCCGCGATGCGGATGCCACGGGAATCCGGCCTGATAGTCGTCCGGACGATCGTTGCGGAAATCGTCGAACAGCAGGAACGGGTCGAACTCGGAGGTGGTGCCGAAGCCGAAGGCGCGATGCAGCTTCACGCCGGCGCCTTCCATGGTCGGCGTGGACTTTGCAATTCTCTTGACGGGTCTGATGGACATGATTGCCCCACACGTTGGTGACGGGAGATTTGCCCGCTATGTGGGGACGAAGGTGCAAAAGTTCCAGTTCACGCCCTGCGGCGCACGCAGGGCAGGTACCAGCGCCGGCGCTACTTGCGATCAATGCCGCTGCTGCGATTCCGCCGGTCGCGCCTGCCAGAACTCGAGCACGCGCTGGGCCGTCGCCTGCGACAGCCGCTTGTAGTCGGCGCTTAGCTTTTCGCGGTCGTGGTGCGTCAGGGGATGATGGGCGAACCTGTTGTGCAGGATCGTATCCACCGCCGGCCAGCTCAGCTTGGCGACCCGGCAAGGAATGAGCAGGCCGTCATTGCGCGGGCTGCCCATCAGGGAGTTGATCACGTCGAGCGGCGCCGAACAGAGCAGCGACAGCGCGGCGACCAATTCGTCGTATTTGTGCTTCTTGGCGAACTCCACCAGCGCCTGCCTCATGGAGCGCGCCGTTCTGCTGCTGCTCCTTGACGATTTCCTGGGCGCGCGTGAAGTCGCGCGGAGCGGTCACCTCCCAGCCGATCTCCTTCGAGACGAAGCCCAGCACCCGGCGGATCTCGCGCTGGGTTTCGGGCGGCGCCAGCGACAGCAGGCGTGATTGCACGGTCTTGGTGGCCTGCAACAGGAGTTGCTCAAACAGATCGCTGGGGACGTCGAGCCGCAGCCCGACCGTTTCGGCAAGCTGTTCGTCGGTCTCCGCCTTGACCACGAGCGTCGTAAAGCCGATTTCGGAAAAGCGGGCGCCTGAATTTTGCGCGAGCTTGTGGATGACGTCGCGATTGCCGCGGTCCAGCAGGATGTCGGTCACGGCTTCATCGAGCTGGCGGCGCCCCGAGATCGCCATCAGGTGGCCCTGGCTCTTGGTGCGGGCAATCTGAATCAGGTCGTCGGCGGTCAGGCGGGGCGAGCCGGCGAGCACCGGCTCCGCAACGACGATATCGTCGTCCAGCGCCAGGCGCCGGATCACCCGGATCGGGGCGTTGCCGACCAGCGCGAGACGCGTTGAGAGCTCCGCGCGCGCCCGCGTCTCGATCCTTTGAACGAGAAATCCCAGGACGTTTTCGAACAGCAGAACCTGGTCTTCGCTGAACCGATCGGCGCCGGCCAGAAAGAGATCGGTGACGCGCCTGAGCGTCTCGGCGCAGTCGTGCTCGCCGCTATGGGTTGCGCGTTCGAGTTCGGTGATAAGGGACGCTTGCGCCTTCGCCATCGATGCGCCTCGGAATTGCACCTGAATAACTCAACCAGAATGTGGTTTCGTCGGGCAATGCGAACGGTAGGTGGAAATCGCTAATGGATTGCTGTCGATATTTTGCCCGCACGCCGGATGCTTGCGGGCTTGTTAATTGCTTACTTCAATTGCTTCCGAATGGACGTTCCGATGCGGAAATCAGAGGGTCTGTACCGGTAATCGATCGCGAAGAATTTGCGCGACAGCGACAGCGATCTAGCGGACGGGAGGCGGCGACGCCTTCGCCCCCGGCCCCGCAGCCGCCGGCCTTGGCGCTGTCGCTCCGGTTGTTGGCGTCGGCGCTGCCGTCTTTGGCGCCGCGGACTTAGTCTCGGATTTTGCAGCCGCGGCTTTGGGCGCTGCGGGCTTGGCGGTCGCGATCAGCTTGCCGTCGGCAATCCTGCTGTCGAGTTCCTGCAGCGCGGCCGCCGGGTCGATCAGTCCCCAGCCGTAGAGATCGTCGCGGCCCTTTTCGTTCAGGTTGCGCGCGGTCGACGTCAGAACCTCGAGCACGGTTCTCGCGTCGATGGATGGATGCCGCTCCAGCAGCAGCGCGGCGACGCCGCTGACATGCGCGGCGGCAACCGACGTGCCGGTCGTGAGCTGATAGGTGTCGTCAGGGGCGGGGACCATCACGTTGACGCCCGGCGCCGCGACCGCAAGATGCGGCCCGCGCACGGCCTGCGCGAACAGCGCGTCGCTCTCGTCGGTCGCCGTCACCGCGATCACATTCGGATCGGCGGCCGGATAGAGCGGCGGCGACTTCGCGCCCATGTTGCCCGACGCCGCGATCAGGATGACGCCCTTGGCGGCGGCGTTGCGCATCGCAAGCTGGATCATCGGATCGTACGGGCCGGCGAAGCTCATATTGATGATGCGCGCGCCTTTGTTGATGGCCCATTCGATGCCGGCGATGATCTGCCGCGTGGTCGCTTCCGGCGATTGCCGGGTCGTGGTGCTGAAGGCGTGCACCGCCAGGATGCGCGCCGATGGCGCGATGCCGAGCAGCTTGCGGTGCGAAACGATCGCGCCGGTCATGCCGGTGCCGTGCGAATGCGCCTGCTCCGGCCTGCCGACGGCGTCGTATTCGTCGGCGATCGGCGCCGGCGAGATCGGGATGATTGACGTCGACCTTCGAGTCGATCACCGCCACCAGCACTTCGCGGCCGGTCGCAACCTTGTGCACTTCGGCGAGTTTGAGCTTCTCGATCGTGTATTGCTCCGGCGATCCCGCCGGGCTCGCCGTGTCGGACGCAGTGTCCTGGACGATGCGGTACACGTAGTTCGGCGACGCGATACCGACGCGCTCCGTCTCCAGCGAGCGCACGACGTCGGCGACCTGCCGTCCAGGCGGCAATCTGAAATGATAGAGCGTGCCGCCGGTGATGCCGCTCGCTTGCACGCCGACGACCGTCAGCCCAAGCCGTGCCGCTGTCGCATCGACGGTTTGCCGCGACACATTGGGCCCGACATGGAACACCATTTCGGTCGAGACGAAGCGCGTCTCGCCTGGGGGCGGAACGGCGGTGAATCCGGCGGTGCCAGGGAACGGTCGCGGCGGCAACCGCAACCGGGCGACGTTGATGTCGCGGCGATGGTCGAAGCGGACTTTGCTGCGCTCGACCGGGATTCTTCGCCTGCGCGATCCTGGTCGCGGCGCGCTTGTCAGGGACGGCCTTGCCTTTGCCGATTTTGTCGAGACCCGGCCTTGTCCTTGCCGAGCTTGTCCTTCGCGAGGTCGCCCTTGCCGAGCTTGTCTTTTCCAAGCTTGTCTTTGCCTAACTTGTCTTGCGCCAGCCTGTCCTTGCCGAGCTTGTCCTTCGCGAGCTTGTCCTTGCCGCCCAGCTTGTCTTTGGTGAGCGCGTCCTTTGACAGCTTGTCCTTGCCGATCCTGTCCTTGCCCAACTTGTCCGTGAGCTTGTCGGTTGGACCCTTTCCGAGCTTGTCTTTGAGCCTGTCGCGCGCGATCAGGTCCTTCGCCTTGTCACCTCTTGGTGAATTTCTCGAGCGCGCCTTTGCCCTCTTGCCGATCCCGTCTTTTGCGACCTGGCCTTTTTGGAATTGGCCTTTCAGGTTGGGCGCGGCCTTTCCCTTCAGCACGTCCTTCCCGGGAACCGACCTGGCCTTGCCCTTCGCCTTGTCGACGGCCTGGCGAATCGTATCGAGGCCGAGCTGGGCGCGCGCGTAATCGTGGCCGAGCGCTACGGCGCCAAGGATCACCAGCGCAATGGCCGCGATCCGCACGCATCGTCTGAAGATGGATTGCCCGCCCGATTGCATGGTCAGCCCTGTCCCACCGGTCACTACGGCGAGATTGTGCCGACTTTGCGTCGGGCGGCAGCGTCATACCGTTCAGCCAGTCTCAAACAGGCCATTCTTCAAACGGGCCACGTCTCCTGCCGGTAGGCCGAATCCCAGAACATCCATTCGAGCTGGGTTGCCCGGGTGAAGGCGAAATGCATGCGCTCGCGCAGCGTCTCCGATGCGGTGGCGGCGACCTCGTCGGTGGCTTCGATGGTGGCGCGGACGGCGGCGTGGAACTGCTCGCCGGCATAGGTGTCGATCCAGGCCTGGTAGGGATTGGCGGCCGCTGCGCGGCCGTGGATATCGGTCCCGACCTCGGCATAGATCCAGAAGCACGGCAGCAGCGCGCCCAGCAGCACCTCGTAGGGCTCGGCATAGGCGGTCGCGATCAGGTACGACACATAGTGATGACACGCGGGCGAGAGCGGCGTCTTGTTGAAGATGTCTGCCGTGATGCCGTAGCGCTCGAAGAACGAGCCGTGCAGCGCGCGCTCCACCACGATGGCGCCTTCAGCCGACTTGGCGAACTGGATCAGTCGTTCGGGCGAGGGCGCCTTGGCGGCGGCGAGCGTCAGCGCGCGGCCGAAGCCGATGAGGTAGTGCGCGTCCTGCGTGATGTAATGCTTGAAGCGCGCCTCGCTCAGCGTGCCGGCTGCGAGGTCGGCATTGAACGGCATGGTGCGGATGGTTTCATAGGCGCGCGCATTGCGGCTCCATGCGGCGGTGGAAAAGGTGGGAGCCGTGTTGGTCATCGTGGGATGTCTCGGTTGGGCCGCCTGGAAGTGGCGTGGGCGCGTCGGTCAGTCGCTAAACCTAGCATCCGGTTGCCATCCGCGGGAAAGCCCGTAGACGCGGTGTGAAATCGGCGTCGTGGGAAGGAGAAATCTGTGGCCCGCCGATCACAGCGATGGAACAATCTATAGTCGGAGCCTGTTATAAAGCCCGTGACCGATTGCCGGTCGTTTTTCCCGCTGCCTAAGATCGTATTATTCCGGGCGCGCCACCAGCGTGCCGGGTTGATCGCGGCCGGAACTCGGGGCCGCCACGAGGCGGAAGCGGAATGGCTGCGGGCGGGCGTTGCGTCGAGTGCGGGTCGCGCGTGCGTTGGCCGTTGCGGCTGTTGGCGAGCACGGTGCTGGTTGCAGCCGCGGCGCTCGCAGGCGCCGCGCCGGCCCGTTCGCAGGATTCGACCTGGAATTTCTTTGCCGGTTCGGGTGACTTCAACACCGCCGGTAACTGGACGCCGACCACCGTGCCAACCGGCACGGCCTTCTTTGGCACGTCGAACGTCACGAGCCTGACGCTCTCGGCAGACACCACGGTCGGCGGTTGGACTTTCAAAACCGGGGCGCCGAGCTACGACTTCACCATCTCTCAGCTACTCGATTTCACCAGCGCAGGGATCGTCGTCATCGGCGGCAGCGCTGCCATCACGAATTTCAGCAACATTACGTTTCACAACGCGAGCGCCGCGGGCAGCGCCGTCATCGTCGGCCAACTCGGCTCGGTCAATTTCCACGACACCAGTTCAGCAGGCACCGCCACCATCACCAACATTCCCGGCGGCAGTCTCTTCTTCCGCAACGCCGCGACTGCCGGCAGCGCAACGATCAACAATTTCTGGTTCACTCAGTTTTCCAACACCAGCTCGGCCGGCAATGCCACCTTTTTCAGCAACGGCTCCATAGAGTTCCGAGACGCCAGCACGGCCGGGAGCGCCTCCTTCACCAGCGGCGGCGCTATTGAGTTCTTCAGCACCAGCTCAGCCGGCAGCGCTACCATCACCAGCACCGGCTCCTTGCGATTCTTCGAGACGAGCACCGCCGGCAACGCCACCATCATCAACAACGGGACCATCGAGTTCGTGGGTTCTGGAACCGGCGGCACGGCGCGCTTCGTCAACGGGACGGGCAACATTGATCTGTCGCAGCTCACGTCCAGCGGCATCACCGCGGGCTCGATCGAAGGCGGAGGTGACATATTCCTCGGTTCGAAGAACATGGCAGTGGGCGGCAATAATCTAACGACCACGTTCTCCGGCGTTCTTCAGGACGGAGGCACCAACGGCGGCACCAGTGGCTCGCTCACCAAGGTCGGTACCGGCACGCTGACGCTGACGGGCGTCAATACTTATACCGGATCCACCATCGTGAACGTCGGCACGCTGCTGGTGAACGGCTCTACCGCGGCCTCTAGCACCGTGGTGAACACGGGCGGCACGCTCGGCGGCACCGGCACAGTCGGCAGCACGACCGTGACCGGCGGCACGCTCGCGCCCGGCGCCTCGATCGGGACGCTAGCCGTGCAAGGCAATCTCGCCTTCACGACGGCGGCAACGTATCTGGTCGAAATCTCACCGAACAACGCGGACCGGACCAATGTCAGCGGCGCGGCGACGCTCGCCGGCACGGTCAATGCTGTGTTGGCGCCCGGCAGCTATATCGCGCGCAGCTATACCATCCTCTCGGCGACCGGCGGCCTCGGCGGCAGTCAATTCGACGCGATCGCTACGACCAACCTGCCGGCCAACTTTGCTGCCAGCCTGAGCTACAGCGGCAACGATGTGTTGCTCAGTGTCTCAGCGGCGCTCGGCTCGGGCAGCAACCTTGGTCGTAACCAGCAGAACGTCGCCAATGCGATCAGCAATTTCTTCAACGGTGGCGGTACGCTGCCGCCTGTCTTCACGTCCATGTTTGGCCTGACCGGTCCAGCACTCGGCAATACGATGACGCAGTTGTCGGGCGAAGTCGCGACCGGCGTCCAGCAGACGAGCGTCGTGTCGACGGGTCTGTTCCTCAACGCAGATGCTCGATCCGTTCGTTGGCGGGCCGCGCAGGCGGCTTCGGCGCCGGGCTTGGATTTGCGCCGGAGACGCGGTCGCGGGTGCAGGTGGCGGCGCAGGATGCGTTTGCCGCCGCGCTGCCGGTGAAGGCGCCGCCGCTCGTTCCGACGGCCGCGCAGCGCTGGAGCGTCTGGGGCGGGGCCTATGGCGGGCGCAACCGCACGGATGGCGAAGGCGACTGTAGGCTCAAACGATCTCACCGCCACCGCAGCGGGCTTCGCCATGGGTGCCGACTATCGACTTTCGCCCGACACCGTGCTCGGGCTAGCCACCGCCATCGGCGAGACTCGCTGGAGCGTCGCCGGGCTCGGCAAGGGCAATGCCGACGTCGCGCAATTCGGCGGCTATGCCTCGACCCGCTGGAGCTCTCTCTATCTCTCCGGCGCGGTGGCCGCGGCCTGGTATCGCGCGTCGACCGACCGTACGGTGACTGTCGCCGGCACCGATCGACTGGAAGCCGGCTTCGATGCCAACAGCGTCGCTGCGCGCGTGGAGGGCGGCCGTCGCTTCGTCACCGCGCACTACGGGCTTACACCCTATGCGGCGCTGCAAGTGCAGAGCGTGCGGACGCCGGCGTACAGCGAGGTTGCGACCGCGGGAACCAATCAGTTTGCACTCGCCTATACAGCGCAGACGGCTACCGACATCCGCAGCGAGCTCGGCGTCTGGGTGGATAAGCACCACCTCCTTGCCAGTGGCTCGACGCTGGTGCTGCGCGGCCGCGCCGCCTGGGTGCACGATTTCAATCCCGGCGCGCGCGTCAATGCCGCGTTCCAGACGCTGCCGGGCGCGAGCTTCACCGTCGACGGCGCGCAGGCCCCGCGCGAGAGCGCATTGACCTCGGCGGTTGCCGAATTGCGGATGACCAACGGCGTATCATTGATCGGCAAGGTCGACGGGGAGTTCTCCGGCGGCGCGCACACCATCGCTGGCACCGGCACCATGCGCTACGCGTGGTGAGGCGCTCATGCCGCCGTGCTCTGCTCAGTCGGCGCGGCGCCGGAAGACGAGGCTTAGATTGTTGGCCGGCATCGCGACGCGCTCGACGAAATCGAAACCGTGGCTGTCTGCCAGAGCGCGGACGTCGCCGGTGTCGCGCACGCCCCATTGCGGGTCGCGCGCTCTAAGGCTCGCGTCGAACGCCGCATTGCTCGGCGCGGTGTGCACGCCGTTCTCCTTGAACGGCCCGTAGAGATAGAGCACGCCGCCGGCGGCGAGCAGCCGCGCGGCGCCGGCCATCAGCCCTTGCGCCGCCGCCCACGGCGAAATGTGGATCATGTTGATCGAGATGACGGCGTCGGCGTGCGTCACCGGCCAGGCCGGAGCGGTGACGTCGAGCTCGATCGGCGCGCGGAGGTTCGGCGCGTTCGCCGCCGCGCGATGGCCGTCGATGCTCGCGAGCGCGTCGGGGTCGGTGTCGCTCGGCTGCCAGACGAGGTGAGGGAAATGCGGCGCGAAATACGCCGCGTGCTCGCCGGTGCCGCTCGCGATCTCCAGCACCGTTCCCTGGCCTGGCAGGAACCGGCGCAGCACCGCCAGGATCGGATCGCGGTTGCGCGCGACGGCGGGTGAAAGCTGGGCTGCTGGGAAGGCAGGAGAACTCATGGGACGCTCTGGGAACCTGTCGGTGGCGGGCACTATAGGCGTATACTAGGATGCGACGTAAGGAGATGCAGCCATGCGACCGTTCGAGGGTATCCGGGTCATCGACGCCACCCATGTGCTGGCGGGGCCGTTCGCGACCTATCAGCTCGCGGTGCTGGGCGCCGACGTGATCAAGGTCGAGCATCCCGACGATCCCGACCAGAGCCGCGGCAGCGGCACCGACAAGGCGCTCAACGACCGCAACATGGGCACCGCGTTCCTGACCCAGGCGTCGAACAAGCGCTCGATCACGCTCGACCTGAAGACCGAGGCCGACCGCGAGGTCCTGAAGAAGCTGGTCGCGACCGCCGACGTGTTTGTCGAGAACTATCGCCCCGGCGCGTTCGAGGCGCTCGGCCTCGGCTATGAGGCGTTGTCGGCGATCAATCCGCGGCTGATCTATGCGTCGTTCTCGGCCTTCGGCCAGCAGGGCCCGCGCGGCGGGCAGACCGCCTACGACCACGTCATCCAGGCGACCTCCGGCATCATGGCGATGACCGGAACCAAGGACGTGCATCCGGTGAAGCTCGGCTCGCCGGTGGTCGACTATTCGACCGGCATGACCGGCGCCTTCGCGCTCTCGGCGGCGCTGTTCCAGCGCGAGCGCACCGGCCGCGGCCAGCGCATCGACATGGCGATGCTCGACGTCGCGATGATCCTGATGAGCTCGCTGCTCACCGGCTATCTGCGCAACGGCACGCATCCGAAACCGCACGGCAATCGCCATCCGCACGCGACCAACGGCGCGTTCGAGACCAAGGACGGGCTGGTCATGCTCGGCGCCAGCAATCTGCGCCAGCAGAAGCGACTATGGACGCTGCTCGGCCGCCCGGAGATGATCAAGAAGACCAACGCCGAGCGCGACGCCGACCACGCCCGCGAGATCGCGGTGCTGTCCGAGATCATGCTGACGCGCACGGCGGACGAGTGGGAGGAATTCCTGCAGGCGCGCCATGTGCCGGCCGCGCGCGTGCGCACCATGGGCGAGGCGGTCGCCGATCCGCAGATGGCGAGCCGCGGCGTGGTCCATCGCCACGCCAATGTCGGCGGCATCGGCGACTTCGGCGTGCCGCTGGCGGCGTTCAAGTTCGCCCATGACGGTCCGCGCATCGACGCGCCGCCGCCGGCGCTTGGCCAGCACAACGAGGAGATCAGGCAGGAGCTCATGGAAGGGGCTGTTCGAGGCGCCTAAATCATGCTCTGAAGCGGGCGCCCACCCATATCGCCTCATCACGTTCCATCGGAATTGCTCATGGCCATTACTGCCGACGACAACGCCCGCCGCGTTCCCGCCGCCGCCATCCTCGCTTACATGACCGACGCCTTCCGCGCCTGCGGGCTGCCCGACGCCGACGCCAAGACCGTCGCCGATGCGATGCTCGACGCCGACCTCTCGGGCTCGGATGCGCACGGGATTTTTCGCCTCGCCGGCTACGTCAAGCAGCTCAAGTCCGGCATCTTCAATCCCAAAGCCAACATCAAGGTGCTCGAGCGCAGCCCCGCGACTGCGCTGGTCGACGGTGACAATGGCATGGGCCACCTGGTGATGACCTATGCCGCCAATCTCGCGGTCGAACTCGCGCGCGCGTCCGGCGTCGGCTGGGTCGGCGTGCGTCGCTCCAACCATTCCGGCGCCGGCTCCACCTATGTGAGCATCCCGGTGGCGCACGGCATGGCTGGGATCTACACCGCGGTGTCGTCGTCGAACTTCATGGCGCCGTGGGGCGGCGCCGAGCCGCTGCTCGGCACCAATCCGATCGCGGTCGGGATTCCGGCCGGCAACGAGCCGGCCGTCGTGCTCGACATCGCGACCTCGGTGGTGTCGAACGGACAGATCCGCACCTATGCCAACGCCGGCAAGCCGATGCCGGAAGGCTGGGTGATCAGCCGTAAGGACGGCTCGCCGATCACCGACGGCAACAAGCTCGACGAAGGCATGTTCATGCCGATGAGCACCTACAAGGGCTCGGGCCTCGCGATCGTGCTCGGCCTGCTCGGCGGTCCGCTCAACCGCGCCGCCTTCGGCCGCGACGTGAAGGACGTCAATTCGCCGCCGGAGCGCGAGAGCAATACCGGCCATTTCATCATCGCCCTCGACGTCGCGAAATTCCTTCCGCTCGACACCTTCAAAGCCGAGATGGATCGCCACATCCACGACCTCTCATCGTCGAAGAAGCTTCCCGGCGTCGATGAGATCCGCATCCCGGGACAGGGCCGCGTTGCGCGCCGCGACGATCGCCAGAAGAATGGCGTGCCGCTCGCGCCGGGCTTGATCAAGCAGGTCGACGAGCTGGCGAAGACGCTGAGCATCACGCCGCTTGTCGGCCAGATCATGAGCGACGCCGCGCCATTGCCGCAAGGCTCACCGTTCTGGCGCTTCTCGCTGCAGTTCTATCGCCTGCCGAAGGTCGCCGACGCCTGCATCGCTTTGCAGGAAGAAGCCGGCGTCGATGTCAATCTGCTGCTGTTCCTGCTGTGGCACGCGAAGCAGCGCCGTCAGCTCTCGACCGCCGACGTCGCGGCGCTGGAAGTCAAAGATCGCTCCCTGGCGCGACCTGACGGTGATTCCGCTGCGCAGCGTGCGCCGCGCGTTGAAATCGCCGCCGGCGCTGGTCGAAGCCTCGACCGCGGAAGCATTCCGCAACCGGATCAAGGCGGTGGAGCTCGAAGCCGAGCGGTTGCAGCAGGAGGCGATGTACGCGCTGGCGCCGCTCGGCGCGGAGGCTTCCGATCCGGTCGATGCCGCGCGCGCCAATATTGCCGCCTATGAAGCCATGCTGGGGGTGCGGTTTCCACAAGCTGCGGCGGCGACGCTGCTTGCGGCGTTTGCGTCGATGCCGGCATAGTGGAACTCGGATCAACGCTGGCCCGCCCGTATTCTCGCGCGGAATTGATTTGAGCGGCTGCGAGTTTGTCCCGCATTTTCAACGCGTTGTTCAATTTTTAACTTTATGGTCTTGAATGTGCCTTGTTCGTCGGTGATTTCATTGTGGTTCCAACGGCTTGTGTATTGCCGAGGAGGGGGAATGTTCCTGCGCGCGGCTGCTGTTACTGCCCTGTGATGGGCCTCGCTGGTGCCTCCGGCGAGGCGCTGGCCCAGTTCTATCCCGGTCCGCCCGGGTGGCGCCGCCGCCGTTCCGGGCGCCGCTGCCGCCCGCCGCCGTCGATAACGACGACGACCTGCCGCCTTACGATCCGCCGCCCGGATATCGCCGCGCGCCGCAGGCCGGACCTACGGTCAGCAGCGCAGGCTATGAGACGGAGGCGCTGCCGCCGCCCGGCCCGTATGGCGCGGCTCCCGGAGCCGTTCCCAATTATCCGCCGCAGGGACGCGAGCCAATATGGTCCGCTCCCGGCTATCCGCCGGGACGCGAGCCCGCCTATCAACCGCCGCCCGGTCAGTATGGTGCGGCGCCGCTCCCGGATATCGTGAACCTGCTTACGGTCCGCCGCCCGGCTATGAGCCGGAGCGCGGACCCGTCGGCCGCCCGCAATACGGCGCCGTCGCCGCCGCAGCAGGACGACAGCATCCGTCCGCCGATGGGCATCGGCCCCGGACCCGGCGGGCAGCAACAGGGCGCCGTCGATCCCGACATCACGTCGCGCCTGCCGATGGACGATCGTCCGGAGACGGGACCGCGCAAGGAATTGCCGCCGCAGTTCCGGCGCACGACGGTCGAGTACCGCACGCGCGAGCCGGCCGGCACGATCATCATCGATACCGCCAACACGTATCTCTATCTCGTGCTCGGCAACGGCCAGGCGATCCGCTACGGCATCGGCGTCGGCCGCGAAGGCTTCACCTGGAACGGCGCCCAGCGCGTCTCGCGCATGGCCGAGTGGCCGGACTGGCATCCGCCGTCGGAAATGATCGAGCGCCAGCCTTACCTGCCGCGCTTCATGGCCGGCGGCGAAGGCAATCCGCTCGGCGCGCGCGCGCTCTATCTCGGCAAGACGCTTTACCGCATCCACGGCACCAATCAGCCGTCGACCATCGGCTCGTTCGTGTCGTCGGGCTGCATCCGTCTCACCAACGAGGACGTCAGCGACCTCTACACGCGCGTGAAGGTCGGCACCCGCGTCGTCGTGCTGCCCGGGCAAGCCGCCGGCGCCCGCCGCCGGCGCCGTCCGGTGCGCCGCAGACGGTCAGGCCGCCAGTGCCGCAGGCGCAACAGGCCGAAAACTACGGCGAGCCGATCCCGCTGCAGCCGCCGGCGGTTATCCAGGCGCGCTGAGCAGGTTTCTCAGATCAAGACTTGCGATGCCCGGTCATGGACCGGGCATCGGCGTTTTGGTGCAGCGGCTGGCGGTCACGTCACCGGCTTCGCCGGCGCTGCTTTCTTCGAAACGGCATGGGCCCACGCCGTTTCGAGCGCGCTCTTCAGATCCGCCGCGCTGAGCGCGGACAGCTTGGCGGTCGTCCAGCCCTGCTTGCCCCACGCGTTCGGCACCGGCGCGAATGCTTTCGGCGCCAGCAGGCATTTCAATTCCTGCTCGTCGGGCGTGAACTTGAAATTGGCGGTCCGGCCGTCGGCGGCGAGCGTCACATAGATGCGAGCAACCTTGAACGCGGCACGATCGAAATGCGGCGCTTCGGTCGTGCCTTCCAGTTGCAGCGCCATGCGGCGCAAGTCGTTCGCCGTTGCCATCGCTGCAACTCAACCCGGTGTGTAGCGCCCGCCGATGACCGGCGCGCTCACGCCGTGGCCGGGCAGATCCCACACGCCGGCGCCGCCCGGATTCTTGTCGGCGCCGATATTGGCGTCGATCAGATACGGCTTGCCGCTGGCGATCGCCGCGCGCACCGCGTCGGCGAGATCGCCGGGCCGGTCGACGCTGACGCCCTCGACGCCGGCCGAGCGCGCCATCGCGGCGAAGTCGGGATTGTAGGGCGCGCCGGTCTCCGGATGCTTGAAGTCGGTCGCAAGCTCGCGCCCGCCGAGATAGCCGCGCTGCAATCCGCGGATCGAGGCATAGGCGTAGTTGTTCCACACCACCCAGACCACCGGCAGCTGAGTATTCGACCGCGGTGCCGAGCACGCTCGCATGCATGAAGAAGGCGCCGTCGCCGACCACCGCGACGCACGGCCGGTCGGGCGCCGCGAGCTTGGCGCCGAGCACGCCGGCGACGCCGAAGCCCATCGGGCCGAAGCCCATCGAGCCGATCAGCGAATCCGGGCGCTTCGGCTTGCAGAACTGCAGCAGCCAGTTGTGGTGCACGCCGATGTCGCTGACCAGGATGGCGTCCTCGGGCAGCGCGCGGTCGATCTCGTAGGCGGCGCGCTGCGGATTGATCGGCGTGCGCGTCGTCCTTGAAGCCGGGCGCGACGAGCGCGTCCCATTCCTTGCGATAGCCGTCGATCGCGCTGAGCCATTCCTTGCGCGCGCTCGCTGCGCATCGATGTTCTTGCGGCCGTCGAGCTCGGCCAGCACCTGGCGCAGGAAGGTGCGCACATCCGCCATCAGCCCGAGCGCGACCGGATAGTTGCGCGCGATCTCCTCCGGGATCGATGTCGACATGGATGAGCTTCGTCGGCGGGATCGTGAACGAGTAGCCGGGAATCCACGAGCTCGAGGTGCGGTCGTCGAAGCGCACGCCGAGCGCCAGCAGCACGTCGGCCTGCCGCGCCGCGTGGTTGGCCTGATAGACGCCGCCGCGCGAGACGAGCCCGAGCGCCAGCGGATGGTCGCTCGGGAGCGCGCCGAGCCCGCTCGCCGACGACGCGACCGGGATCTGCAGCCGCTCGGCGAGCGCCAGCAGCTCCGCCGCCGCGCCGCCATAACGCACGCCCTGCCCGACCAGGATCACCGGCCGCTTGGCGCCGAGCAGCATGTCGACCGCCTTGGTCACGCCTTCCGGATCGGCGCCGCAGCGCGACGAGATGTTGGCGCTCCATTCCTCCGGGTTCGGCGTCTCCTCGGCGGCGGCTTCCTTGAAGATGTCGAACGGCACGTCGAGCACCACCGGCCCCGGCCGGCCCGGTCACCATCGTCTTCCAGGCCTGCCGCACCGCCAGCGGCACCATGTCGCCGCGCGTCGGCTGGAACACCTTCTTGCACATGGTGCGCACGGTCGACGGAAAGTCCGCCTGGTAGTGCCGATAGAGCTCCTGGAACGCGCCGCGGTTGAACTGGCTGGTCGGGATGTTGCCGGTGATCGCCATGAACGGCACCGAATCGAGATACGCGTTGGCGAGCGCGATCGGCAGGTTGACCGAGCCCGGCCCGCAGGACGTGAAGGTCGCGACCGGCTTGCCCGCCACGCGGTAATAGACGTCGGCCATGAAGCCCGCGACCGTCTCGTGGTGCGTCGAGATGGTCTTGATGTCGCTCCGCGCGCTCGAACAGCGCGTCGAGCAGCCCGATATTGCCGTGCCCGCACAGGCCGAAGACATACGGCACCTTCTCGCGCACGAGATAGTCGACGATGACCTGGCCGCCGTTGAGGATGTTGGTGGTCATGAGTCCTTGCTGTCGTCCGTTGTCAGATAAAGGTCACTGTTGGCGGCCGATGCAGACGTCCGCCATGTCGTTCTCGAGCCCGGGCATCAGATCCACGATTGCGCACACCAAGCAGCGTCTTGGTATTGATGCTTTGATTGAGCGCTTCTTGCGCCGCATCCGTCAGCTCCAAATAGCGAGCCAAGCGCAGCGGACTTGCTGGTTGCCACGAGCTCGTCGAGCTTGTCGTTGATCTCGTCGCTTGGATCAGCTTCGATCAGTTTCTGATTGCCCGTTGCCAGCGGGTGGAAGCGGCGCGCAAGTTTGATCTTTCAGGACCAGAAGATTGCGGTCGAGCATCTCTGTCATACTGTTGGCGACTGCGGCGTCCCGCCCGGACCGTATCGAGCGCGATGAACGGGCGCACGTCTGGATGGTCGCGCAGCTTCGCCAATTCGGCCTCGGCGCCGGCGCCCATGCGAGCCGCGAAAGCGGCTTCAAGGCGCGCGGTCGATCGACCATCGTCACAAATTTCCGAATGAATTGGGCGCCTTGGCGAACGGTGATCGCACGTGCCCGGTCGGGAAGGCTCGATGTCTCGATGCCCTTCCCTTGGAGGCATGCCTCGTCCGCGCTGCCGGCAAGTGCGGATGCGAATTCGGCAAGGAGCAGCCGTCCGTATGGTGCGGAGAATGCGGCGTCGACCAGTTGATCCGGGTCGATGTCGACGTAGCTCAGCGGAACCGTGACCTGCGGCTGTGCCGACACTGACCGCGGTGTCTGGACCGCGATCAGCGCCGCCAGCAAACGAGAGCAGCAACAGGCGCATTCGGATATTCGCCCCTGCCGCCGGCCCGGTCAGTTCGTCATCACCCTCACCGGCTTGCCGTCGATGAAGCCGCGGATGTCCTCGACCACGCCGGCGAAATAGTTCTGGTAGTTCTTCAGCGCCACGTAGCCGAGATGCGGCGTGATCACGACATTGTCCATCTTGCGCAGCGGATGGTCCTTCGGCAGCGGCTCGACGTCGAACACGTCGAGGCCGGCGCCGCCGATCTTCTTGTCACGCAGCGCCGCGAGCATGGCCGCCTCGTCCACGATCGGGCCGCGCGAGGTGTTGATCAGGTAGGCCGTCGGCTTCATCAGCGCGAATTCTGCGGCGCCGACCAGCCCGCGCGAGCGCTGCGACAGCACGACGTGGATCGAGATGAAGTCGGACTGCTTGAACAGCTCTTCCTTGGTCACGTATTCGACACCGGCTTCCTTGCACTTCTCGGGCGTGAGGTTCGTGCTCCAGGCGATCACCCTCATGCCGAACGCCTTGCCGATCGCCGCGGTGCGGGTGCCGAGCTTGCCGAGGCCGAGGATGCCGAGCGTCAGGCCTTCGAGCTCCGGGCCGATGGTGACCTGCCAGGTCTCGCCGGCCTTGAGCCGGGCGTTCTCGTAGCCGATGTGCCGGGTCAGCTCGAGCATCAGGCCGATGGCGATGCCGGAGGTCGGGCTGCCGAACGAGCCGGTGCCGCAGACCGTGACGCCCTTGTCGGCGGCCGCCGCCATGTCGATCGAGGCGTTGCGCATGCCGGTGGTGATCAGGAGCTTGAGGTCCGGGCAGCTTCTCGATGACGGCGCGCGGGAAGCCGGTGCGCTCGCGCATGGCGCAGACGATCTGGAACCCCTGCAGCGCCTTGACCACATTGTCGGGGCCGCCGAGGTGCTCGTTGAACACCTTGACGTCGACGTCGCCCGTGACTTTCGACCAGTCCGCCACCTTGAGCGCGACATTCTGGAAATCGTCGAGGATTGCACAGCGATACTTGGCCATGTGGTCGTGTTCCTTAGGTCAGGGCGGGTCGTTGGGGATCACCTGGGCAGGCCGCGCGGGGAAGAACAGCGGCGGGAGCACAGGCGGTCCGGTCGGGCGGAATTGACCCTAACAAACGCGAAACCGGCCGGGGCCGCAATGGGGCCGCCGGCCGGTTTGAAATCCGGGTTCTAGTCGGAGGACGCTCAGCCCTTGAAGCTGGCCAGGCCGTGCATCACGGGAGCATCGACCGGGGCCGCCGCGTGCTTGGCGCGCCACTTCGGGCCGGGGCCGCGCATGTAGTGGAGTTCGGGGCGGTAGGAGTCGACCATGATGGAGCGGAACAGGCGGGTGAATTCTGCCAAACCGCTGCGACGCAAGGTCCCTGCCATCTTCTTGTTCATGCCCATCGCCGTTCTCCTGTCGGCTCGACTGTGGCAGTTGAAGCTCCTGCCTTTTGGTCGCGCCACGACGTATTCTGGTTCGGGCTTACAGTCAGCCCGAATTCATTAAAAACTGGTAGGAATTCTTCGATACTTGGTTTGATTTGCGATCAGCGTTGCCAGAAAGTTACGGTGTGCGGCAGCCGCGGATGCAGATCCCCTTTCCCACTCCCTGAGCCTAGGCCAGAGGGGAGGGCGGGAATTCGACAGCTCTTGGGCGGTATGGCGGTCTTGCCGTGATCGATTCGGGCAGCTAAATCAGCGGCAAATCCCCTAACACCGGCGCTCGGAATGCGCCCGAAACACAAGGGCAGGGCGCTCCATGGCGCGGCAGTTCATCTATCACATGCAAGGCCTGACCAAGGCCTACCCGGGGAACCGGAAGGTATTGGAGAACGTCCACCTTCAGTTCTACCCCGACGCCAAGATCGGCGTGCTCGGCGTCAACGGCTCCGGCAAGTCGACCCTGCTGCGGATCATGGCCGGCATCGACACCGACTATAACGGCGAGGCCTGGGTCGCCGAGGGCGCCCGCGTCGGATACCTCCAGCAGGAGCCGGAGCTCGATCCCGACAAGACGGTGCGCGAGAACGTCATGGAGGGCGTCGCGCCGCAGAAGGCCATCCTCGACCGCTACAACGAGCTCGCCGTCAACTATTCGGACGAGACCGCCGACGAGATGACCAAGCTGCAGGACGAGATCGAGGCCAAGGGGCTGTGGGATCTCGATTCCAAGGTCGACCAGGCGATGGACGCGCTGCGCTGCCCGCCCGACGATGCCGACGTGGGCAAGCTCTCCGGCGGCGAGCGCCGCCGGGTCGCGCTCTGCCGGCTGCTGCTGGAGCAGCCCGAGCTGCTGCTGCTCGACGAGCCGACCAACCATCTCGACGCCGAGTCCGTGCACTGGCTGGAAGGCCATCTGCGCAACTATCCGGGCGCGATCCTGATCGTCACCCACGACCGCTACTTCCTCGACAACGTCACCGGCTGGATCCTCGAGCTCGACCGCGGCCGCGGCATTCCCTACGAGGGCAACTACACCGCCTGGCTGGCGCAGAAGCAGAAGCGGCTCGAGCAGGAGGGCCGCGAGGAAGCCGCACACCAGCGCACGCTCGCCCGCGAGCAGGAATGGATCGCGTCGTCACCGCGCGCCCGCCAGGCGAAGTCCAAGGCGCGCTACAACGCCTATGAAGAGCTGGTGAAGAAGGCCGCCGAGAAGCAGACCCAGACCGCGCAGATCGTCATCCCGGTCGCCGAACGGCTGGGGCAGAACGTCGTCGACTTCGAGGGCCTCACCAAAGCCTTCGGCGACAACCTCCTGATCGACGACCTCACGTTCAAGCTGCCGCCGGGCGGCATCGTCGGCGTCATCGGACCGAACGGCGCCGGCAAGACCACGCTGTTCCGCATGATCACCGGCCAGGAGAAGCCCGACAAGGGCACCATCAAGGTCGGCGAGTCCGTGCATCTCGGCTATGTCGATCAGTCGCGCGACAGTCTCGATGGCTCCAAGAACGTCTGGGAGGAGATCTCGGGCGGCAACGACATCATCCTGCTCGGCAAGCGCGAGATGAATTCGCGCGCCTATTGCTCCAACTTCAACTTCAAGGGCGGCGATCAGCAGAAGAAGGTCGGCTCGCTCTCGGGCGGCGAGCGCAACCGCGTTCATCTCGCCAAAATGCTCAAGTCGGGCGCCAACCTGCTGCTGCTCGACGAGCCCACCAACGATCTCGACGTCGACACGCTGCGCGCGCTCGAAGAGGCGCTGGAGGATTTCGCCGGCTGCGCCGTCATCATCAGCCACGATCGCTGGTTCCTCGACCGCATCGCGACCCACATCCTCGCCTTCGAAGGCGAGAGCCATGTCGAATGGTTCGAGGGCAACTTCCAGGACTACGAGGCCGACAAGATGCGCCGGCTCGGCACCGACTCGACCATTCCGCACCGGATCAAGTACAAGAAGTTCTCGCGCTAAGATCTCTCACCCGCCGAAATTGCTCCGCTGATGGCCGACAAAGCAGCTTACCGCGCGGGCGCCGAGGACTGGTCGGCGCGCCAGTATCTAAAATTCGAGGACGAGCGCACGCGCCCGCCGCGCGATCTGCTGGCGCAGATCCCGCTCGATAATCCGAAGCGCGTGGTCGATCTCGGCTGCGGTCCCGGCAACTCGACCGAATTGCTGATCGAGCGATTTCCCAACGCCGAGGTGATCGGCGTCGACTCGTCGCCCGACATGCTCCGCCAGGCGCGTGAACGATTGCCGAACTGCACATTTGTCGCAGGGCGATCTCGAAACCTGGATGCCGGAGCCGGGCACCGATCTCCTGTTCGGCAACGCCGTGTTTCAGTGGCTGCCGGATCATCCCAAGGTGCTGGCGCGCCTGCTCACGGCGCTGCCGAAGGGCGGCGTGCTGGCGGTGCAGATGCCGGACAACACCAAGGAGCCGGCGCTGATGTTGATGGAGAAGGTCGCGCGCCAGTGGGCCCTGGGCCGACGCGATGGCCAAGGCAAATGCCGTGCGCAACGACCTGCTGCGGCCCGAGGAGTTCTACGACCTGCTGCGGCCGCTGTGCAGCCATCTCGACATCTGGCACACGCACTACAATCACATCATGGCGAACCAGGCCGGCGTGGTCGAATGGTTCAAGGGCTCGTCGCTGCGGCCGTTCTATTCGGCGGTGGAGGGCAAGATGCGCGAGCAATTCCTCGCCGCCTACACCGACGAGATCGCGCGCGCCTATTCGACGCGCTACGACGGCAAAGTGATCCTGAAGTTCCCGCGGCTGTTCATTCTCGCGGTGCGTTAGTCATATCGTCGCGGCGTTGAGTGCGCCTTTCTTCACCCTGACTTTGCTCGCGACCGGGCCGGTGTCGCCCATGCTGGCGACATAATAGACCTCGTGGCCGCGCCGGAGATCGTCAAAATTTCCCGACAGCATCGCATTGCGGTGGAAGTAGAGCAGGCCGCCTTCCTTCGTGAGCAGGAACCCGAACTCGCCGCCGGGATCGGTCTCGGCGATCTGGCCCAGCGCCTGGTTCGGTCCGTCGTGATGCGCTTCCTTGGTGCGGCCGTCGCGCTGCTCCTTGATGTCAAGCAACTGCCGCTCCGCGATGCGGAACGCCTCGTTGATGGCCTTGTGCAGGTCGGGGCGCTGATATTTCCGCATGAGGTGCTCGGGCTCGTGGCAACCACGACGTCGGGGCGGCCGGGGAGGCCGAGCTCGATATGGACCACCGGCGGAATGGTGCCGCTGCTGTTGCTGGCCCGCTGGTCGACACGGACGCGGCAGGATATGAGCCGGCCGCAGATTTTCTCCAGGTCCGCGACCCGTTCGCGAATTTCGGCTTCGGCCCAGCCGGAGCTTTCGGTGTGGTGGAAGGCGATTTCGAGGGGCACCTGCATACGTTCCTCCGGACATTTCCGACTTTCGGCGCATTTCCCCGCTTAAGCTAACGCTCGGAAATCACGATTCGTTGCAGTGTTCCCGGGGACCGGCAGAGTCATGAGATTTCAAGCATTTGCATTCGCGATCGCGTGCGCTGCGGGAGCGCTGGTGCATGGCGCAGCCGGCGCAGCCGGCGCCCGATCAGGCGTTCAGCCGGTGGCTGGAGAGCCTGTGGCCGGAGGCGCAGAGCAAGGGCGTCTCGCGCAAAACCTTCACGGCCGCCATTCACGGGCTTGAGCCCGACCTGACGCTGCCCGATCTCGACCTGCCGAGCCGGAAGGGCCGGCCGCAGCCCCAGCAAGCCGAGTTTGTTCAGACCCCGGCCGACTATGTTCGCGAGACATCGATCGCGCGGCTTGCCGACCGCGGCAAGCAGCTCGCGGCGGAGCACCGCGCGACGCTCGCCAAGATCGAGCAGCGTTTCGGCGTGCCGCCGAGCATGATCCTTGCGATCTGGGGACGCGAGACTGCCTATGGCAGTCACAAGCTGCCGCACAACGCCATCCGCGTGCTGGCGACGCAGGGCTTCTACGGACGGCGCAAGGACATGTTCCGCGAAGAGCTACTCTTCGCATTCAAGATCCTGGAAGAGGGGCACGTCTCGCTCGACAAAATGCGCAGTTCCTGGGGCGGCGCAATGGGCCTCACGCAATTCCTGCCGTCGGAGTTCTACAAGCACGCCGTCGATTTCGACGGCGACGGTCATCGCGACATCTGGGGCTCGATTCCGGACGCGCTTGCCTCGGCCGCGCAGCAACTCGTCAACAAAGGTTGGAAGCGCGGCGAGCGCTGGGCCTACGAGGTGCGCGTGCCGGCGAACGTCGATTGCACGACCGGCGTGCCGGAGTTCAAGCAGCCGGTCGGCGAATGGCTGCAGCGCGGCTTCACGCCGACGCATGGCCGCCGGCCGAGCCAGAACGAGCTCGACGAGCCGGCGTCGCTGTTGCAGCCGGAAGGCACCTACGGGCCTGCATTCCTCACGCTCAACAACTACTTCGTGATCAAGGAATACAATTTCTCCGATCTCTACGTGCTGTTCGTCGGGCACCTGAGCGACCGCATCGCCGATCCGCGGCCGTTCGAGACGCCGTGGAGCAAGAACACGCAGCTCAAGAGCACGCAGGTCGAGGCGATGCAGAACACGCTTACCAAGCTCGGGCTCTACAAGGATAGGATCGACGGCAAGGCCGGGATGCTTACGCGCTCCGCGCTCGGGCACTATCAGAAGGCCAACCGCCTCAAGGTCGATTGCTGGCCGACCGCCGCGGTGCTCGAGCACATGCAGTCGCGCGCCGAAGCCGCAAATAGCGATTCTGCAAAAAGCAAAACCCGGCGGTGCTTGCGCGCCCGCCGGGTTTGTATCGTTGCGAATTCGAGATCTAGTAGCCCGGGCAGACCTAGTACCGGGCAGACCTGAACCGGCTGGCCGGTGTAGCCGATGACGCGGCCGTGGCGGTCATAGACCGGCTCAGCGGCCCAGTAGCAGCCCGCGTATTGCACCGGCTGGCCGTAGCCTTCGTACACGACATAGCCGCGCGGCCGCGATGCGAGGATCGCGCCGGTGATGATCGCGCCGCCGATGATGCCGGCGGCAATGCCGGGGCCCCAGCCCCAGCCGTGACGGCGCCACTGCGCATCGGCGTCGCAAACGGAAACTGCAAGCGTGCCGGCGAGCGTGGCGGCCGCGACCAATGCAGTCACAGTCCTCTTCATGATGATCTCCTGCGGGCGGTCGGCCTGAACCGAGCGCGGTTTGAGAGAGGTTGCAAAGTCCCAAAACGCCCCCATGCGTCTGAACAAGCCGCACTAGCAAAGCGCTTTCAATTTGTCGGAATTTTGTTGGTTTTAAAGGCATTTATGAACAGAAGTTTAACGCGCAAACGATGCGGCCCGAGTTCCATCCGCCGCTCCGGATGTCGCACGAACCCGGCTTAAGTCGCGAGTCCACACTCTGGCATGTTTGGCGCGTTGCAGTAGGGCGCATCGGTCACGACACCGAAAGGGCAAAGCCCACCTACGAAACCCCATCGTAGTGCGCCCATGCCTAGTCTCGAAAATCTCAGGAAGCAGGCGAAGCTTGTTCTGCGGTGGCACCGCGACCGCTACTATCCGGTCGCCGCGCAGATCAGATCGGTGTTGCCGCGTTTCCGGCAGTTGAGCGATCCCGAAATTCTGGCGCATCCGTTCAAGCTGGCGGATGCGCAGGAACTGGTCGCCCGGCAAGAGGGATTCGAAAGCTGGCAGGCGCTTAAAGAAGGACTGCAAGCCATGTCAGATTCGTCAGCGCAAACCACCACGCGGCCCGTCATCACCGCGGTCGCGGCCGAATTGTTCGTCTCCGATATCCAGAAGTCGTGCGACTTCTTCACCCGCAAGCTCGGCTTCACCGTCGTCTATGTTTACGGCGAGCCGCCATTCTACGGTCAGGTGAAGCGCGATGCGGCGCGGCTCAATCTCAAGCACATGGATCGCCCCGTGATCGATCCGGAGCTTGCGCGAGCGCGAGCAGCTGTTGTCTGCCGACATGGGTGTCGACACAGCCGACGAGATCAAGCAACTATATCTGGAGTTCCAGCAGGCCGGCGTCGAATTCCAGCAGACGCTGATGCGTCAGCCCTGGGGCGCGAAGAATTTCGTGGTGAGGGACCCGGACGGCAATCTGTTGCTGTTCGCACGGGCCCCGGCAGAGTGAAACGCTTGAGGGAGAGAGACGATGAAGATCGACGGCCGATGCCACTGCGGCGCCATCACCTATGAGGCGGAGGTCGATCCCGATCACACGTCGATCTGCCACTGCACCGACTGCCAGCAATTGTCCGGCACCGTGTTCCGGACCTCGATCCGCGCGGCAAACGACAAGTTCAAGATCCTCACCGGCGAGCCGAAGGTCTACGTGAAGATCGGCGACAGCGGGGGCAGGCGCGCGCAGGCGTTCTGCGCGAATTGCGGCTCGCCGATCTATGCCACCGCGGCCGAGGGCGACGCGCCCTACAACATCCGCGTCGGCACCGTGCGCCAGCGCAACGAGCTGGTGCCGAAGGTGCAGATCTGGTGCCGCTCCGAGCAGCAATGGCTTCCCGAACTTGGGCGCGATCCGCAAGGTCGAGAAGCAGGCTTAGCTCTTAGCCTTTTGTCCCGATGACAGGGCGCGGGAAACGGGCGACAATCCCGGAAATCGATGCGTTCCGGGAGGAATTCGATGCGTCGATTGACCCTTGCCGCTGCGTTGCGCGCTGGCGCTTGGCCCGGCGCATGCGCAGGACTATCCCACGCGGCCGATCACCGTGATCGTGCCGTTCCCGGCCGGCGGGCCGACCGACACGATCGCGCGCGTCACCGCGCAGTCGATGTCGAAACTGCTCGGCCAGCAGATCATCGTCGAGAACGTCTCCGGCGCCGGCGGCACGCTCGGCACCGGCCGCGCGTCGCGCTCCGCGCCCGATGGCTACACGCTGCTGCTCCATCACCTCGGTCTTGCGACCGCGGATACGCTCTATCGGAAGCTTCCTTACAGCACCAAGAAGGCGTTCGCGCCGATCGGCCTCGTCACCGATGCGCCGATGGTGTTCGTCGGCACGTCCGATCTCGCGCCTAATAATTTCGGCGAGCTCGTCGCTTACGCCAAGAAGCAGGGCGAGAAGCTGACATTCGCGACCGCCGGCGTCGGATCGTCGTCGCAACTCTGCGCCCTGCTGTTCATGAGCGCGATCCAGACCAAGCTGACCCAAGTGCCTTACAAGGGCGGCGGTCCGCTGATGAACGATCTGATCGGCCGGCAGGTCGATATGGGCTGCGAGCAGGCGACGACCGCGACCCCGCCGATCCAGGGCAAGCGCATCAAGGGCTATGCGGTGACGACCACGGCGCGGCTGCAGTCGCTGCCCGAGCTGCCGACCGCCAATGAGGCCGGCCTGAAGGGCTTCGCGCTCGGCGTCTGGCACGGCCTCTATGCGCCGGCCGGCACGCCGGCGCCGATCATGCAGAAGCTTTCCGCGCGCGCTGCAAGGCGCGCTCAAGGATCCGGACCTGATCAAGCGGTTCGACCTGCATCAACACCGAGCCGATCGCGCCAAATCTTGCGACGCCCGAGGCGCTGCAAAAGCATCTGTTCGCCGAGGTCGACCGCTGGGCGCCGATCATCAAGGCGTCGGGCGAGTACGCCGACTAGTACGAAAAGTTGTAGACTTTTCGGACCCGATCATGCGACCGCTTAAAGTGATCGTTCCGTAAAAGCAAAAAGGGGAGAATAACGAATGGCCACCTACACCTGGGACCACGTCCATCTGAAGACGCCCGATCCGGAAGGGATGGCGCAGTGGTTCGAAAAGATGCTTGGCGCCGAGGTCATCAAGCACCATGCAGCAGGGCAAGCCGCGCATCGACGTCAAGATCGGCGGCGCCAATGTCTTCATCGCCGAAAGCGACGGGCACAATCCGCCGCCCGAAATTCCCTATCGCGGGCTCGAGCATTTCGGCCTGCTGGTCAGCGGCATCGACGCCGTTGCCGCCGATCTCAAGGCCAAGGGCTGCGAGTTCACCAAGGAGCCGACCACCGTGCGTCCGGGCGTGCGCATCTGCTTCATCCGCGGGCCGCAGGGAATCTCGATCGAGCTGCTCGAACGAAGCCACGCGGGGTAGGGCGGTCGGCCGTCCATCCGTGTCGAGGCTCGCTTCACTCGCACCTCAGGAGGACGGATAGAGGTTGGCGCCCGAGCGCTAGTTGAACTTCAGCTTGGCCGCCTTGACGAGCGCGATGTTGGTCGCGACCTCGCGCTTGATCATGGCGTCGAACTCGGCCGACGTCATCTTCAGCGGCTCGATGCCCTGCGGCTTGAACTTGTCCTGCACCGCGGGCGTCGCCAGCGCCTTCTGCGTCTCCGCATAGAGCTTCTCGACGATCGCGCGCGGCGTCTTCGACGGCACGAACAGGCCCAGCCAGTAGTTGTAGTCGGAGTCCTTCAGACCGGCTTCGAGTGTCGTCGGCACATCCGGCAGCGCCGCCGAGCGTGCCGGCGAACTGACCGCCAGTGCCATGAGCTTGCCGTCGCGGATCAGCGGCATCGCCGCCGAAATTCCCATGCAGGTGAAGTCGACCCGGCCGGCCATCACCTCGGTGAGCGCCTCCGGGCCGCCTTTGAACGGCACATGCGTGGCCTCGTAACCGCCAGAAAGCCGCAGCCGCTCCGCCGCCCAATGGGTGGCGCTGCCGACACCGGCCGAGCCGTAGGTGAACTGGCCGCTCTTCTTGGCGGCCGCGACCAGGTCCTGGACGGTCTTGAAGCCGCGCGAGGGGTGGACCACCGTCACGTTCGGGATGGTGCCGAACGGGATCACGCCGGAGAAGTCGCGCACCGGGTCGTAGCTGAGATTGGGATAGGCGGCGGGCGCCGCCGAATGCGCCGCGGCCTGGATCAGCAGCGTGTGCCCGTCCGGCTCGGCCTTGACGACCGACGCGGTGCCGATCGAGCCGCCGGCGCCGCCGCGGTTCTCGATCACGATGGTCTGCCCGAGCTGGCGCGACAGCGGGTCCATCACGATGCGCCCGACGATGTCGAGCGAGCTGCCGGCGGCGAACGGGACCATCGCCCTGATCTGGCGCGTCGGGTAGCTCTGCGCTGCGGCGATCCGCGGCAGCGCCGGCGCCGCCAGCGCGGCGGCGGACATGGTCAAGAAGGTGCGGCGCGTGGTCATGGTCGTTCTCTCCCTAATTTATTGATCAATTGTAATGAGACTTCAGCCGCAATGAAATCGCGTGCATCAATCCGCCTCATCCTGAGGAGCGCCGCCGATATCGGGTTACCCGACATCGGACACTGCTCAGTCGGCAACAGCCGACTTGAGTGGCGCGTCTTGAGGATGGGCGGCCGCGCTCGGCCTCATGGTTCGAGACGGCGCTTCGCGCCTCCTCACCATGAGGATCAAGAAGCTTCCGGCGGGATCGGCACCTCGTGCACCTTCATCGCCATGGCGACCGAGGTGTAATAGCCGATCAGCACCAGCACCTCGGCGATGCCGGGGCGGCCGAGCGTCTTCTCGATCTCGGCGAATTCCGCGTCCGGCACCTTGCGGCTTGCGATCATGGCGGCGGCGAAACGGTGCACCGCCTTTTCGTGCGCGTCGGTCAGCGGCGGCTCGGCGCCGGCGAGTCAGCGCGTCGATGACCGCCTGCGACAGCCCGACTTTCTTGCCCATCCGCACATGCGCGGTCTGCACGTAGTCGCCGCGCCAGTGCGTTGCGATCATGACGATCACCATCTCGACCTCGCGCTCGGACAAGGTCGAGCGCTTGTTGAGGAAGGTGCCGATCTGCTCCATGCCGCTGGCGATGATCGGCGAATGGATCCAGACCCGGTAGGGGCCGAGGATGCGGCCGCGCCCGGCGACCAGTTGCTCGAAGATCTTGGTCTGCTCGGCGGTGAGCTGGTCGGGCGTCAGGTCGAGAAGGCGGCTCATGAGGCGTGTCGTCCCTTGGTTCGTGTTTGCGTGATGGCGGAGCGTAGCGCGGTATGGCGTGCGGGCGAAATCGCCTTAGGGCGCATTCCGCCATGCCTCCCAGTAGTCGCGGCAGGTGTAGAACAGCGTCGGATAGCCGACCTTCAGCCCCTGCGCGGAGATGACAAGGCCGTCGGCGCCGAGCTTGCGATTGGCGCTGCGCGTCCAGCGCGCCAGGCGGGTGAGCGTGAGGCGCGCTTCGGCCGCCGGATCGATCGCGACCACCAGCACCATCTGGCGCTGCATCTGCCAGGTCGAGATGCTCTTGATCGCGCGCCACGGGATCGGCTCGGCCGCGACGCGGACGTCGCGCAGGCCCGCGGGCGAGACGTCACCATCGGCCCGCGTTGCCCAATCAGCCGCCAGATCGCGACCGCCGCGCAGAAGCCGAAGAACACCAGCCCGGAATAGCCGGCCGACACCGCGGCCGGATCGTTCGGCATGTTCGGAAACAGGCGGAACGCCAGCGCCGCCGCGATGCCGGTCGACATCGCGCTGAACACGAGCAGCGTGAGGAGCCGCGACGGCGAGGCGTGGAATTCGATGGTGCGCGAGGTGTCGGTCGTCGGTCATCGTCGTGGCGGCCGGGTCCGGCGCGAGCACGGCATCGCCGGCTAGTGGAGCAGGGTGGTCCTAATTGCTACAGTGCCGCCAACGAAACAAGCCACCGCCACAGAGCGGCGGCATACGGGAGGACCACCATGCTTCACACGACGCAGAGTTCATCGGCACGACGCTTGGCGCCGGCGCGGCGCTGGCCGCCGGCGCGCAGGCCGGTCTCGCGCAGCAGAAGCGCACCATCGTCGATGCGCAGGTGCATATGTGGAAGGCCAATACGCCGGACTGGCCGTGGGTTGAAGGCGCCAAGCCGCAGCTGCCGGAGCCGTTCACGATCGAGAGGGCGCTCGCGGGAATGGACGAGGCCGGCGTCGATCGCGTCGTCATCGTTCCGCCGACGCTTGAACGACCGCAACGACTATGCGCTCGAAGCGCACAAGCGCTATCCCGAACCGCTTCGCCGTCATGGGCCGCATTCCGTTGCAGAATCCGAAATCGGCCGCGCTGCTGCCGAAATGGAAAGAGCAGCCGGGCATGCTCGGCGTGCGCGTGACGTTCAATACGCCGCAGACGGCGGCCTGGCTCAAGGACGGCACCGCCGACTGGTTCTGGCCGGAGGCGGAGAAGGCGCGGGCTGCCGGTCATGTTCCTGGCGTTCGGCCTGGTGAACCTGTTCGAGCCGATCGCGCAGCGCCATCCGGAGCTGCCGCTGATCATCGACCACATGGGCGTCAATACCGCTATCGCGCAAAAGGGGCAGATGGCGGAGATGATCGGTCACACCGTCGCGCTCGCGAAATATCCGAACGTCAGCGTCAAGATGTCGAACCTGCCCAATTCGTCGCTCGAGCCGTATCCGTACAAGGACCTGACCCCGCATCTCAAGCGCGTGTTCGACGCCTACGGGCCGCAGCGCTGCCATTGGGGAACCGACGTGACCAACGGACAGCACCGGGGGACCTGGCGTCAGCGCCTTACCCATTTCACCGAGACGATCGACTTCATGTCGGAGAGCGACAAGGACTGGGTGCTGGGCCGCTCCATTCAGCAGAAGCTCAAATGGGCCTAGAAAGCGCAGTGGCGATCATCGGCACGCAAAAAAAGTTTGACATCGCTGCATACGGCCGTATTCGCGTGCTACTGGCGTCGGCGGGGCAGGGAGCAATCCCGCCGACAGGAGCAGGCATGGCCGACGACGTGAAGAGTGACAACAAGGCGAGCGCGGAACTGAGGAAAATGCAGCAGGCCGAGGACGGCAAAAAGGCCATGCTGGACTACGAGGCCGAGGCGGCCGCCATGCGGGCCAAGACCGAAAAACTGAGGGCGCTGCGGCTCGCGCGCGATGCCGCCGCGCCGCCCGCGCCGGCCAAGAAAAAGGCGTCGCCGGCCAAGAAGAAGGCTGCCAAGGCGATCGAAGGCCAAGCCGCGGCCATTGTCGGACTGGCTGAGACGATCAGAAGAAGGACGGGCGGGGCGACTGAGCGTGCTCCGCGCTGCCGCCGCGACACGCGGTGCGGTGACGATGACAGTCGGTGACAATCGCCCATGCCCATCCTCCTCGCCATCGGTGCGCTCCTGCTGTTCGCGGCGGTGTTCGGACCGCAATGGTGGGTGCGCCATGTGCTGGCCAAGCACGCCGACCGACCGGCCCGATCTGCCCGGCACCGGCGCGGAACTGGCGCGCCATCTCCTCGACGAAGCCGGCTTGCAGCAGGTAAGGTCGAAGCAGACCGACATCGGCGACCACTACGATCCCGACGCGCTCGCGGTGCGGCTCACGCCGCCGCATCATGACGGCCGCTCGATCGCCGCGGTGGCGGTGGCGGCGCACGAGGTGTCGCATGCGGTCCAGCACGCGCGCGGCGAGCCGGCGTTCACGCGGCGCTATCAACTGGTCAAGAACCTCACCTGGATCGACCGGATCGCGAGCATGATCCTGCTGCTGGCGCCGGTGGTGTTCGCCTTCGTGCACGTGCCGGCGCTGCTGATCTTGCAGATCCTGGCCGGCCTCGCGTTGCTGGCGATCCGCGTCGCGGTGCATGTGACGACGCTGCCGGTCGAGTTCGACGCGAGCTTCGGCAAGGCGCTGCCGGTGCTGGCGCGCGGGCGCTATCTCGGCGCCGGCGATCTGCCGGCCGCGCGCAGCGTGCTCAAGGCCGCCGCCTACACCTATGTCGCGGCCGCGCTGGCGACGCTGCTCGATATCGCGCGCTGGTTCCGGATGCTGCGGTTCTAGCACTGCCGCAAACGCGGGCCGGCCGCGACACCGGTGCGTTTGTCGCCGCCCGAACGATCGCGCTACGCTTGCGAGAATGGCCGCCCGCTTGGAGACGAGCCGCTCAATGGGGAGACGTCATGGTTGCAGGGAGAAGACACCGCGCCTTCCTCGCTTCGCTCGCCGTACTCCTGTCGATAGTCACGTCCGCGGCGCACGCCCAGGAATGGCCGACGCGTCCGGTGACGCTGGTGGTGCCGTTCGCGGCCGGCGGCCCGGTCGACACCGCCGCGCGCATCATGGCGGCGCGGCTGTCGGAAAATCTCGGCCAGCAGGTGATCGTCGAGAACGTCAGCGGCGCCGGCAGCATGATGGGCGGCAACCGCGTCGCGAAGGCGGCGCCCGACGGCTACACCTTCCTGCACGGCAACCGCAGCACGCACATCTACAGCCAGATCCTCAGCAAGAAGCCGATGTATGACGCCATGGCCGAGTTCGCGCCGGTCGCGGCCTTTGTCGAGAATTCCGCCGTGCTGCTGGTGCGCAAGGATTTCCCGGCGGCGACGCTCGGCGAATTCAGCGCGCAGCTCCGCGCCAACCGGGCCAAGCTGCAATTCGCCTCGGCGGGCGCCGGCTCGGCCTCGCACGTGGTGTGCGTTCTGCTCAACAGCGCGATCGGCGTCGAGATCACGCACATTCCCTATCGCGGCACCGCGCCGGCGATGCAGGACCTCATCGGCGGCCGCGTCGACTATCTCTGCGACATCATCTCGACCGCGATCCCGCCGATCCAGTCGGGCCTGGTGAAGCCGCTCGCGATCCTGTCGTCGCGGCGCAACGCCGCGCTGCCCGATCTCGCCACCGCCGACGAGCAGGGGCTGAAAGATTTCGACGTCGACGCGTGGAACGCCTTCTTCTTCCCGAAGGGCACGCCGGACGCGATCGTGCGCCGGCTGGCGAAGGCGACCAGCGACGTGGTCGACATCCCGGCGGTGGCCAAGCGGCTGCGGAGATCGGCCTTCAGGTCGTCGGCGCCGGAGCGCCGCAATCCGGACTACGTCGCGAAGCTGGTGAAGACCGAGCTTGCAGACCTGGCGGGAGCCGCTGCTGGCCAGCGGCGCGGCGCAATAGCGCAATCATCCTTCGCGCGTCAGATCTTGCGCGGGCCTTCCACCACCGATTTCAGGCTCGCGAGGCCTTTCTCGAAATAGCCGCCGAGCATCTTGTCCTGGTTCATGAACAGGCAGATCGCCTTGCTGACGAAGGTGTGGCGGCCGCTCATGGTCCAGGTGACGGCGGTGTCGTTGCCCTGCGGCTTGAAGGTGAACTCGACGTCGCTCGTTCCCTCCATCGGCTTCACGAAGTCGAGCCGGATGCGGATCAGGTCGTTCGGGCGGCTCTCCGTCACGGTCATGCGGCCTTCGCCGACCTCATCGTTGCCGGCCCAGATGAACACCGCGCCTTGGCCCGATCGCGGCCCTTCGAACGTCGCCTTGGCGTTGGGATCGAGCTTCGCCCAGGGCGACCAGGCCTCCCAATTGTGGAAGTCGTTCACCTGCGCGAACACCCGTTCCGGCGCCGCGGCGACGGCCGCGGTGCGCGCGACCCGGAATTCGTTGGGCTGCATCGCGACGACGATAAGGAAGACCACGACCAGCGCGGCGAGGCCGAGGAGGATTTTCTTGAGCATGGCGTTCCCGCCCCTGCATTTGATTGTGTTATTGAGGATCGCTTCGTCGTGATGATGCTCGAAGAGCGGCATGCCCGAAGAGATGGCCGCAAATGTGATACCCGGCCCGGCAGCGTCGTGGCAACGATCTCGCGCACTGTGATCGCAGCGGTCGCCTCGCAATCGGTTGCAATCAGCGGTGGCACGAAGCGGAGGCGCTTCGTGCCACTTCTTTATGCACACGTTTGAATCGTCCGGTGACCCCCTACCGCCGCCGGATACGAGAAACCCCGGCAGAGCCGTGCAATCCGCACGTCCGGCCTCTGGCCCGCCACTTGCATTGGTGAAGGGCCGGGACCACTCAGGCCAAGCAAGAAAAGCCATGTCACATATGCTGACCAACTTCGATGGAACGCCGCGTGTGCGCGAAGCGGCGTCCAAACCCCGGCGTGGCGGGGTCGTGCCACGATTGCGGCGTTTGAATGCCGTGCAAGCCATCGCGATGTTGACGGTCGCCGCCATTGCGGCGCTGGCGGTCGTCGGAATCCCTGTCACGATCGCGAACGAGTACCACTCCAATCCATGGTTGCTGTCATGGATTCCCGCGTATTGTTGCGTGACCAATGACTGCTGCTGGGAAGTGGCGGAGAAAGATCTCGCGCCACTGCCGGAAGACAAGTGGCAGGTGCTGGCGACCGGTCAGGTGCGGGAGCGCACCAACTGGTCGCCGGACGGCAAGTTCTACCGTTGCGCCTGCGACTACGATACGGCCGGCGGTAAGTGGATCAGGCACATCGGCGCCAACACGCGCTGCTTGTTTGTGCCGTGGCGTTCGGCTGCTCTGAAGACAGGCTGAGCAGGAGCGACGCGTAGTAGCCGCACCATGTGGTGAAGCGTAGCAGGAGCGAGATGGTTGCCCCGGATCGGACGCACGGTCCGGGAACGGTATCTGTGTTGCCGTTGCCCGGTCCGGCGGGTGCGCCTACAGTTGTGCGCAGGCTTGGCCGGAGACTTTTGCAATGCCTGACGACGCGACGGACGCCAATCCACAGGCGATCGAGGACTATCACGCCCACATCTACTACGATCCGGCGTCCACACGTGATAGGGCCGAACGGTTGCGCCAGCGCATCGGCACCGCCTTCCCGCAAGCCGTGCTCGGCCGCTGGCACGACGAACTGGTCGGGCCGCATCCGCAGTCGATGTATCAGGTCGCGTTCCCGAGCGGGATGTTGGCGTCGTTCGTGCCCTGGCTGATGCTCAATCGTGACGGCCTGACCATCCTGCTGCATCCCGAGACAGGCAACGCCTATCGCGACCACACCGCGCATGCGGCATGGTTCGGCGGCATGCTGCCGCTGCGGCTTGAGCAGTTCAAGAACCGCGACGCCGACGATTGACGCGCGGCGCACGGAGAAATCGCGATGACATGGATGACCAACATTCCCCAGTTCGGGGTCATCTTCCTTCTCGTCGTGCGCGCCGTGCGCATCATCCACGCCGATCTGCAGGACAGCCGCACGCTGAAAAAGCATGGCGTGCTCGGCGTCGTTCTGACCGAAGCTGCGTATGTCGGTTTGTTTGCCGGCTTCCTATGGTGGGGCGGATTCTGGACGTTTCGATAGGCCGCGTCTGCGAAACGCGCTCAGCCGGACGCCGGCTGCATCACCGTCGTCAGGCCGAGCAACAGCAGCACGAGCGCGGACAGTCCGTATTGCGGCGTTCGACGGGCGCGCTCCGCGAGCAGGATCGCGAAGATGATGGCCATGGCGCCGATGCCGTGGCTGCCAAGCAGCGGTAAAACCATCGTCGGAAGGCAGGCGCGCGCGCAGCGGCTTCCGTGCAGCAGGCCGAACCGGATCGCGTCCCGGTCGGCGGCAAATCCCGCGGGCCGCAACGGCGCCGTGCCGTGGCAGCGATTGATCGCACGCGCCTTTGCCGCGGAGATCTGCCACAGCGCCGCCAGCGCGCAACCGATCAGCCCGCCAAACGAAGCCAGGCCCGATAACGCGAAGCCGGCGCGCGCGACGACCAGCACGATGCTCGCGATCGCCACCGCCGCAGCCCAGGTCAGCGCATAGCCGGCGACGAACAGCGCCACCGAACGTTCGCGCCGAAACGCATAACTCCGCGCAGCCACGTGGCCGATCATCGGCACGAGCAGCGGAAACATCATGGCCACGATCATCAGCGTCCATTCGCCGGCCCAGCGCGCTGGATCGATCGCTGCCAGTCGCATTTCGATGTCGGCAAGCGCGCCGTCGAGAATGGTGGGGCGCGGCGAAAGACAAATCGTCAGCGCGCGATCCTGTCCGGACAGCACAAGCAACAGCGACCATGCCGCCAGTGCCGGCGCGATCGACCAGCGGAATGTCGGCGAGCGCAAGCCGTGTCGCGCCTCGGCCGTGAGGAGGGGCTCCTGAATACGGGCCGCTTGCGCTGTATCGAAGTACATCGTCGTCAGTCGTAGTAGAGGCTCACGCGCCCAACCTTGATGTTGGGGTCCGCTGTCGTTCTTGGCACGAAGTCCTCAAGCCCGTCCGGCACCGCTTCTTCCGCCGGCGGCACGCCTTCGCGTACGAAACTCACCTGAAGTTGCGAAACCGTGCCTTGCGTCAGTCCGAGCCTTTGCGCGAGCGCGGTGATCTCGAATACCTGGTTGAGGCCGCTGCCGCCATGGCGGCCGGCAGGATCGGTGGCGCGTCCAAGTCCGAACGTCGTCATCACGCCGGCGAGGGCAGGCGGCTCCCGGTCTCCGGGCATGTCGATGAAGACATTGAAGTCGCCCGGTATGCCGGTGCCGGTGATGTTTTCGAGATTGAGATAGACGCGCTGGCTTGCGATTGATTCCAGGCCGCGCCGCTCGAGCGCTTGCGGCTGCAACGTCACCGTGGTGCGCGTGACATCGCCTTCCAGCGGGATCGGACCTTCGTTCGCACCCACAAGCTCCGGATTGCGGCCTTCAGCCACGGTGACGCCCTCCAACGGCGACGGTGCCCCCGGCTCCTGCGCAACCGGCACCGTATCATAGCGGTAGCCGTGAAGCACGCGGGTCGTGTCGAGCATGTCCCGGCTGGCGAAGGTGAATGGATTGCCGCTGCCGTCGTGCATGTCGAAGGGAACGGCCGACAGCCACTGCGGACTTGTCGGGTTGCGGAACTGCGGTCCCTGATTGCGCCAGACCTCCCAAAGCCGATCGATGTTGCAGTGATGCAGCCAGAAGATCGGATCGAGCGCCGCGGTCGTGGGGTCGCTCATGAAGCCGGTCGAGCCGCCGATCCGGGTGTGGATGCGGTTGTGCGGCAGGCTTTCAACGGCGCCATTGTCGCCACCGCCGGGATTGAATCCCGTGACCGGTCCGCCGAAGCCGGACGGGGAGCCGGGACTCGCATTGGTGAAGTTCTGGAACTGCAACGCATTGAGCGTGACGACGGTGTTGTCGAGATTGAAGTTACCGTTCTGAACTTGGGCGCGCCGCGACCACAACGCATTGGTACTGCCGTTGGGCAGCAGCCGATTAAAGAAATCCGGGTGCATCAGCCGCGCGTTTGGATTCGACGCGAGGCTCTCGCTGTAGTCCCAATAGGGCAGCGCCCACTCGGCCGGTCCGCCAAGCTCCACGATCGTTTTGGCGATAACCGCTTCGAAGCTTGCGATATAGCCGCGATGCCACGGCAGGAAGAACCAGCTCTGGTGCTGACACTGATCCCAGAACTGACCGGCGCCGGGTGGCACTGTCATTCCACCCGGCACGCCGTGAACCGCGGCGAGATAGCGCCAGCTATTCGGGTTGCTCGCCGGTCGCTGGATCAATGCGCCGACCGCTTTGCGAAACCAGTCCAGGCTTGGGTCGCCGGGCGGCAATGACCAGACGCTTTTGCGAATCCTGACGGCCATGGCGAAGCCCTCCCGTCGCGCGCTGATGCAACCTTAAGTATACGATAGTGGTTAGATGCAAGCAGTCAACAGGGAAGCCTGAGGTCCGATAGGGAGCAAGTTGCGGCCATCGCGGCAATCATCCAAACGGATGTGCGCGAGCTCACCGTGCGCGAACTGCCGCGGATTGCGCCATAGCGCGTTGCAGACGCGCGTGAACGCGCTTAATGCTCCGTCCCGGCTACGATCGCCCAGACAAGTCGGGGAGTGACAATCAATGCCGGGGGAAGCTCAAGCGGCGGACATCGATCCGCAGCACGTCGTCGTCACTGAGCCGGTGCGCGGCTCCGACATCCCCGTGCAACTCATGTATGTCGAGCTGATCGATGGCGTCTACGCGCCGATCGGGCTGCGCACGCCGCACGGGCAGGGGCCATTCCCCTTGGTGCTGTTCGCGTCCGGCAATGGCGGCCGCGGCATGGCGATGGTGCGTGACTTCACGCAGAACGTGAGCTGGACTCAGGAGGAATTCCTCAAGGCCGGCTATGCGGTGGCGTGGCTGCGCTATCGCGCCGAGGTTGACTACGCCTACGACAAGATCGGCAAGCTGGTCGAAGACAAGCGCCAGCGGCGGCAGCTGCTGAACCGCGGGCCGCTGGAGTATGAGGACGTCATCGCGATCGTCGAATACATGAAGACGCTGCCGTTCATCGTGCCCGACCTGATGTTCTACATGGGCATGAGCCACGGCGGCGAGATGGCGTTCAAGATCGCGTCCGAATATCACGGCCTGCGCGCCATGATCGCCTGCGAGCCGGCGGCGCACGAATTCCTGCGGCTGCGCCCCGACGCCACCGCGCGCATCAATCCTGAGACCGGGCTGCTCGACGTCGAGCGCATGCTGATGCGCGAGCCGGAGAAGGTGCGGCCGCGCATCACCGAGGACGTGGCGCGGGCGCGCATGGAGCCGATCACGCACGCCGATCTTCGTGCAGGGCCGCAACTCGGACGAGCTGCAAGGCATCTTCCGCGTCTGCTACGATCTGCTCATCGAGCTCGGCAAGGAGGCGCGCTGGGCGACCTACGAGCACGACTGCATGGCTTCGTCTATGTGCGGCGGAACGGGACGGGCGACTACGCACCCGATCGCGGTGCAGCGACAGGCGGTCGCGGACTCGATCGCGTTTTTCAACCAGTATCTGCAGGGAAAGTGAGCGCGCATGGCCTCCGCAACGTTCGACTACGCGCCGCTGTTCAAGCCTGGCCTGCCCGCGCCGGCGGCGAAATGGGCCGGGCTCGCGAAATACAATTTCATCGGCGGCAACAATGATGCCGATCAGGTCCCGGTCGACGGGCTGATCGCGGCCTCGACCGCGGTGCTGCAACGCGAGGGCCACACGCTCGCGACCTACGGGCTCGCGCACGGCCCGCAGGGCTATCGGCCCTTGCGCGACTTCCTGGCCGCAAAGCTCAAGCGCGACGCCGGCATCGCCTGCACCGCCGAGGACATCCTCGTCACCTCCGGCTCCTTGCAGGCGCTCGATCTCGTGAACGGCGTCTTCCTCACGCGCGGCGACACCGCGATCATCGAGCAGGAATGCTACCAGGGCTCGATCAATCGCCTGACGAAGCTTGGCGTCAACACCATCGGCATTCCGCTCGATCGCGACGGCATGCGCATGGACGCGCTGTCGAACGCGCTCGACGACCTCAAGCGCCGCGGCATCCGCGCGAAATATATCTACACCATCCCGACGGTGCAGAATCCGACCGGCAGCATCATGCCGGAGACGCGCCGCGCCGAATTGCTGGAACTGTCGGAAGCGCACGGCGTGCCGGTGTTCGAGGACGACTGCTATGCCGACCTGATCTGGGACGGCAAGCGTCCGCCCGCGATCTACGCCATGAGCCGGAACGGCGGCGTCGTGCACATCGGCTCGTTCTCGAAGTCGATCGCGCCGGCGCTGCGCAGCGGCTACATCGTCGCCGGCTGGGACGTGCTCTCGCGCGCGCTGGCGATCAAGACCGACGGCGGCTCCGGTGCGCTCGAGCAGATGGTGCTCGCCGAATACTGCGCACCGCATTTCGCATCGCATGTGACCGACCTGGCGCGCGGCCTGCGCGTCAAGCTCGACACGCTGATGGAATCGCTTGCCGAGCAATTCGGGACGTCGGCAGAGTTCGAGGAGCCCAAGGGCGGCATCTTCCTGTGGGTGAAACTGCCGGACAATGTCGACACGCTGAAACTCTACCAACCGGCGCTCAAGGCCGGCGTCGCGATCAATCCGGGACCGGAATGGTCGGTCGACAAGAACTACAGCAAGAGCTGGATGCGGCTCTGCTTCGCGAGCCCGACGCTGGACGAAATCCGCGAGGGCGTTGCCGCGCTCGCCGAAGTATGCCGCACGGAATTCGGCGTGCCGACGCGCAGCGCGAACGTCGCGCGCGGGCGTTCTTGATGCCTGGGTGCTGCAAACCTAGCGCGACTTGATAAAGGCGACGATGGCAGCGACCGCCGGCCCATCCTGCCGGAAAAATCCATGGGCACCCCGCGCATTGCAAGGGTTCGACGACGGTTCGCCGGTGGTGTTGATCCATTGCAGCCGTGCCTTGCCGCGCGCCCAGGCGACGAACTCGCTGGCGGCGCCCGGCAAAGTGAATTTGCAGATATCGCGGCTGTGGTGGACGACCAGCGTCGCCGGCAACAAGTCCGGGGAGCGCAACGCGGGAATAACCCTTCCGTAGACGCCTGAGACGAACACGACGCCTGCGGGTTTCGCACCGGCGGCGAGCGCCTCTGCGGCATCGGCCGCGCCGCGGCTCATGCCGACGATGACGGACTTGCGCTTCTGGGCCGCCTCGGCAGCAACGGACTGAGCCGCCGCCGAAGGCGAGGTCGTCAGGATCGTGCGGATGCCGGCGCGCTTGAAATTGGCCTCGTTGCGCACCAGAAAATCACCGGGAACGATGCCGGATGAGCCGGGCATCAGGATTGCGACGTCGGCCGCGGCGGCGACACCGATCGGGCCGGAGCACGTAAGCATCAGTGCGACCGGGAGTGCGTAGATCCGATACATGGCGCGTTGCCTCAGCCGTGGGTCGCTGGCGCCGCGACCACATGCAACATCGAAAATGCAGTATTGTTGGATGAAGTATAGCTGAGTTGACGCAACGGCACAGACGCTGTTTCGTTGATCCGGCCTGGTACAGGAGCGATGCAATGGCACGACGACCGAACGATCCGCGGTATGCCGCCGAAGCGGCGTTCAAGGCGGCGACGACACCGAAGCCGTTGGAGCCGATGCCGAAAACCCAGTCGTTGCCCGGCGTCAAGGAGATGGTGTCGCTGCGCATCGACCGCGACGTGCTCGACTACTTCCAGGAAGATGGCCCGGGCTGGCAGGACCGCATCAACGCGGCACTGCGGAAAGCCGCCGGGTTGTGACGGAGATCACGAGTTCCATGTGAACCCGGCGTCTCGCCGCCGCGACCCAGTACTGTCGAAACCGTAACGGGACCGCCGGTGCCGCGATGCTGCCTGACCTCGAAACATGGCGCCTGACGCTGCGCGAGCTTGCGCCGGAAGATGCTCCGGCGATCCAGGCGTGGCAGAACTCGCCGATGCAGTGGCGCCACATGGCGGTCGAGCCCGCGGAGTTTTCCGACGCGGCAACGCGGATCGCGAACTATGTCAAATATCGCGGCGATGACGCAAACCGCCGGCTGTTCGTCTATGCCGCGCGCCGCAAATGCGACGGCGCACTGATCGGCAGCGTGTCGCTCGCGCGCTCGCACCCTGAGATCGCGAGTCTCGGCCTCAGCGTCGCGGCGACCCATGGCGGACGCGGCTTCGGCACCGAACTCGCCCGCCGCATCCTCGCCTTCGGCTTCGGCGACGTCCGTCTCAACCGCATCGCCGCCGACGTCGCGATCGACAACCATCCGTGCCTGCGCGTGATGGAGAAGATCGGCATGCAGCACGAAGGCGTGTCGCGCGACTGCATCTTCGCGCAGGGCCGGTGGTGGACCGAGGCCAAATTCGCGATGCTGGCGTCTGACGCGGCAGCCGCCTGCGCCGCTGATCTCATTTCGGCTTGACCGTCGGATAGATGTTGGCGCCGTAGTATTCGCGGATCTCGGCGATCTGGTCGGGGCCGGGCGGCGCATATTGCAGCCGCTTGCTGGTGAACGTGCCGCCCATGATGCGGTCGAGCTTCACCGCCATCTCGCCCATCTTCACCAGCGTCGTGATGCCGTTGAGGATCGGCGCGCCGGACGGCGTCGTATAGACGCCGGCGTGCGCGAGCAGCGCCATCACCACGCCGCCGGCCGCGATCACCACCTCGGCGCCGGCATCGGTGTTGGCCTTCGCGGCGGTCTGGAACTGGCCGATGAGATCGCGCTGGACGTCCGCGTTCTCGAATCCCTCGTCGAGATTGAGGATGCGGTCGGTCTTCATGCGGTTCACGGCGGCGAGCCGATCCTTGAGGCCGTAGTGCACGACGTTCTCGACGATGCGCGGCGTGAACTTCTCGTTGATGGTCACCAGCGAGAAATTCGCGCCCATCATGCAGGCCACGTGCAGGCTCGTCTCGCACAGGCCGAGCACCGGGAAGTTCGCGATCTCGCGGCACTCGCGCAGTCCCGGGTCCGCGATATTGCCGATCAGGAAGGCGTCGAAGCCCTGCGCCATGGCGGTGTGCACGTTCTCCATCACCTCGCCGGTCTCGAGATATTCGAGATAGCGATACTGGTCGGCGAAGCCGCCGATCTTGGTGATGCCGTGGATTTCGATCTCGGTGTCGGGGTCTTTGACCTGGTCGAGGATCTGGCGCAGATATTTGGGGTAGGATTTCCACTTCGTCTGGAAGCGGCTCATGCTTTGGTACCAGATCTTCATCGCCATCGGCGCTCCTGCCTCTCATCACGGTTCGTCCCGCTGGTGATGGCGGCAGGACGGCGTGACGTCAACGGCCAAGGCCGCCGCAATCACCGCAGCCGGCCGGTGAAAAGGGAAACGTTGGTGCGCACGCTCGTGGTCGCGGCGCTCGCTGCTGTGTTCTCGCTCGGCGCGGCGCAGGCGCAGGACTATCCGTCGCGCCCGATCCGGCTGATCGTGCCGTTCGCGGCCGGCGGCGGCACCGATACCTTGTCGCGCATTTTCGGCCAGGTGCTCTCGGAACAGCTCAAGGGCACGGTCGTGGTCGAGAACGTCGGCGGCGCCGGCGGCTCGATCGGCACCGGGCAGGGCGCCAAGGCGGCGGCGGACGGCTACACCATCCTGAGTGCGACGCCGTCGATCACGATCAACCCGCACATCCAGAAGAACGTCCCCTACAACGTGCTGCGCGACTTCGTGCCGGTGGTGCAGATCACCACCAGTCCCGCCGTGCTCATCGTCAATAAGGACATGCCGGTCAAATCGGTGCGCGACCTCATCGCGCTCGCGCGCGCGAAGCCAGGCGCGATCAGCTACGGCTCGGCCGGCATCGGCTCCTTCAACTTCCTCGCCGCCGAACTGTTCAAGGCGATGGCCGGCGTCGACATCACGCACATCCCATATCGCGGCACCGGGCCGGCGCTGATCGACCTCATCGCGGGCCGCATCCAGGTGCAGTTCGAGAACGCGCCCGCGGTGCTCGGCCAGATCCGCTCCGGCGAGCTCAAGGCGATCGCGGTCGGTACGCCCAAGAGCTCGGCCGTGCTTCCCGGCCTGCCGGCGATCGCCGACACCGTGCCCGGCTACGAGTTCGAGCTCGTGGCTCGGCATCCTCGCGCCCGCTGGAACGCCGCGACCGGTCATCGATCGGCTGAACGCCGCCATCAACAAAGGGCTCGACGATCCGGCGATCCGCAAGCGGCTCGCCGATCTCGGCGTCGAGCGCGTCGGCGGCACACCGGAAGAATTCGGCGCCTATCTGCGCGCCAAGGTCGAGGAGACCGACAAGGTCGCCAAGGCCGCCGGTCTGAAGCCGGAGTAGCGTTGGTAACCCCGCTGGTCGATCCAGCCCCGTGCTTGCGCTGGCCGACGAGAGGTCGACCCCGCGGAAGAAGGATTGACGAAGGATTGATGACAGGACTTTTGTATGGGCCATCCCATACGTCCGGATGGCTGACAACGCTGACGGCATGAATAAAGTGCCACCGTCAGTCCTCCCTGGATGACACCCAAGTCCCCTTGGCCCCGCTGCATCGCCACGACAGCGGGGCCTTTCTTTTTCGACATTGAGCCAACGGCGCATTGACGTTCCGTCGTAGAAAAGCCGCCCGGCTGCGAACCGGGCGGCTTTCGTCGCGTCGCTTGCTTTGCGCTGTTTATCAGATGGCCTGACTCACCACGCGGATGACCAGTTTGCGTCGCTCGCACGATTGTTGGATGCAAACCTGACCAGTTCGACGTCAAAAAGTTCCACGACGCGCGCACGCCGCCGGCCGCAACGTAGTTCCGCGCGTAACGCAGGTTATGGCGTCACCCCTCGATTTGATTTACAGTCTGTTCATCACCGGCATGGCTCTGACCCAGGCGCCGGTGGCCGAGAGACCCGTTGCGCTCCCGCCTGTGTGGCCCACGGAGTGCGTACAATGGCATCGGCGTTTGACTATCGTGAGATGGCGCACGAATGCTTGCAGGAAGCGAGCCAGACCAAGGACGCTGACCGCAAAAAAGTGCTGCTGGAGATGGCGAAGCTCTACACGCAGACGGCCCTGACCATGGAAGGGGTCGTTTCACCCGAAAATCCCGCTTCGCCGGTACCGTGAGCAAGTTACTCAATTATCGTCATTGCCGCTGAACCAATCGCCGTCGCGGGTCGTTGTCGAAGCGTCACCGGAAGTGGCGCAGACCATGATCGCTCAAGACGACGCCCCGCCGTGCGCGCAATGCGGCGGAGAGACCAGTTTTGTTCTTCAATTGCACCCGCCCGGAGCGGAAACGGGTGCTCGAATTTATTACTGTTCAAGCTGCCGGCACCACACCTGGCAGGATTTCCGCCGTCCGCAACCCCGCCAGCGATCCGGTCCGGCTGTCCCGCGGCGGCCGGCGCAACAGCAGCAGCAACAGCAGCAGACGCAGCCCGAGGAAGACGAGTCAAAGGGATAGGGGCGCTTCGCGTCATCTCGGCCTGCGCGCTATACTCGCCCCTCGGTACTCATAAGCCACCAGGGGAAACGCACCATGCGCAAGACGATCGCACTTTTTCTCGGTCTGATCGCCACAGCGGCGGCAACGAGCGCCACGGCGCAGACGCAGACGCTCAAGGTCGCGGTCGCGCAGCGCGGGTTCTGGAACTCGTCGTTTGTCGAGTTCGCGCTCCAGCAGGGCTTCTTCAAGCAGGAAGGGCTCGAGATCGAGATCCTGTACACCGAGGGCGGCGCCTCGACGCTGTTGCCGGTGGTATCCGGCTCGCTCGACATCGCCATGACCAACGGCACGCTCGGCGTCATCGCCGCCTTCGCCAAAGGCATGCCGGTGAAGATCATCTCGGCGGAGGCGACCGGCGCGCCCGATGCGTTCTGGTATGCGCGCACGGAGAGCGGCATCAAGTCGATCCGCGACACCAACGGCAAGACGGTCGCGTTCTCCTCGCCCGGCTCCTCGACCAATCTCATCCTGCTCCAACTCGTTGCGCAGGAGAAAGCGACACCGAAGCTGGTGCCGACCGGCGGCGCGCCGGGGACGCTGACGCAGGTGATGAGCGGCCAGATCGACGTCGGCTGGTCGGTGCCGCCGTTCGTGCTCCAGCAGGTCACCGACGGCCGCGCGCAGATCATCGCACGCGGTTCGGACGTCGAGGCGATCCGCGACCAGACCATCCGCGTCAATGTCGCCAACGCCAATGCGCTCAAGCAGAAGCGCGACGCGTTCGTGCGCTATATGCGCGCGCTCTCGCGCGCGATCGACTGGGCCTATACCGGCGACGCCGCGATCGACGCCTATGCAGAATACGCGAAGGTGCCGCGCGCGCTCGCGCAGCGCACCCGCGACGAGTTCTATCCCAAGGCATCGCTCCAGCTCAGCGAGGTGAGAGGACTCGACCTCACGCTCAAGCAGGCGGTGGAGTTCAAGTACATAAACACGCCGTTAACGGCGGCCGACGTGCGATCAAAGCTGATTGAGATTCTTGCGCCGAATTAATCTCGAGCGCCGGCCGATCACGCAATTGCGAACTGAAGTTCCGCGCCTCGGTGACTAGCTGTTCATCGAGGGCGATTACCGCGGGCCACCGCAGCGTTGGTTCACCGCCATCCATCGATATGAACGGCGTGGATCGCCGCTTGGCCGGCGTCCGCATCCAAGAAGGACAACCCACAATGAAACTTCCAATCGCACTTGCCACACTGTTCCTCGCCGCGACCACCGCGGTGCCCGCATTCGCGGCAATGCCGGCCCCGCATGCCACGGCCCAGTATCAGCAGGGCTATCGCGACGGCTACAACGCCAACGCCTACAACGCCCGTGCCGCAGCGCCCCGCGTCAACAGTCAGGCTACCTACGGCTGGGGACATTGCGTCAGCGGTCTCACCTCGGATGAAGCGAGCGCATACCCGAGCTGGGACGTATGTCGCGGTGGTTGATCGTGCGTAGCGTCACCTGACGCCGGCGCGGACAATGAACCAAACGACGTTGACGAGAAACAAGTCGCGTTGAGCAAAACCCGCAGGATGGGTTCATCCCCCATCCTGCGGGTTTGTCGTTCAGCACGGTGCTCGATCCGGGCAGCCGTCTCGCGGCCCACTACTGAACGGCGCGTGCGCGCGCCGCACGGCGCGATCTGTTGCCGCTCGTGCGGACCACGCGCCGGGGAGCGACTTGCGGCGGCGGCTCGCGATAGGCGGGGCCGATCCCGAGCAAGCCTTCGACGCCGCCGATGACGCCGCCGACCGGAGCGCCGACGACGGCACCGATCGGACCGGCGATCCGCCAGCCTTCGCTCGCGCCATGCGCGAAACCGCCGGGAACGCCCTGCGCCTGCGCCGTGAGCGGCGCAGCGAGGGCGGCGGCGATGACGGCTGCGAACAACATCTGAGATTTCACGCGATACCCCTTTATTGCTTGTTTCGACGACGTCACACGCCAGCCGAAGCGCGGCGTTTCGTTGACGATGATGTGGCGAGGCGGGGAGAAAGCGGGGCGCGCAATTGTTCCGCGATTGGCGCGGCAGAATCATCACAAATGGAACTGTGGCGACGGTGTGTGCGGACGGCGTGGGTAAGCGCTTAGGGCGGCGCACGCATCAGGGTCGTGCCCGCTCAGCGGTGCGGCCCGATGTGGTGGCGCATGTCGGTCGTTGCCGTATCGACATAGGAGAGCGGCCGCCACAGATAATAGAGCGCGCGGCCGTAGCCCTCCGGATAGATGACGTAGGCTTGCTTGTCGCGCTCCCAGACCTCGGTGCGAGATTGGTGAAAGGCGACATAGGCGCCGACATAGAGCGCGATCGCGAGGACGATGAGAAGCGTGACGCGCGCCACCGGGTCCCCGCGATGTTAATTTCGCTACGCGTCTTGTGAAATTTTTCGGCCCTTGCGGATCGCCGCGGCTTTGCCGGCCAATTCATTCAACTGACGGTCAACTTCGGCCATGCGCTGTCCCGTGGTCTCTACATAGGGCTCGGTGCCCCATCGCGACCACGTTCTGGCGCGGCGTTCGACGATGACCTTCTTTTGTGCCTCGAGACGAGCGATGTCCGCATCCAGTCCGGCAATATAGGCTTCGACACTCATTACAGTCCCCCGATTCAACTTCCGCAAATTCCCCCAACTCGACACCGCAATTCAGAGCCGAAAAAATTGTCCTGTGAAGGGCGAAACAAAGGGACGTCCTTGTTTGCCCCTGCAAAATCGCCAAGAAAATGCCCGGGTCAGTATCGGGTTACGGCGCGCGTCTGGCGGAGACTACCTGCTTACCGCCTCATGGATCGCGCGGCAGTGCTGCACGATATTGTCGTGCGCGACGACGAATTGCTTCAGCGGCGTATCGATGTCGTAAAAATAGATATTGGCGATGAAGCCATAGATGCCGGCGTCGATCGAGCCGGGCGTGTCGCCATGCACATAGCCGCTTCGCGGGAATGATGCCGGCGAGCGCGGTAAGATCGGCGAGCCCGCGCGCCATCGCGGCGTCGGGCTCGTAGCGGCCGATGCCCTGGTAGTGATAGCGCTGCGCGTTGAACTCCTTCGCCTTGAGCAAGCCTTCTTCCGTCACGCTCGCGGGATGCTCGCGCAAGAGCGCGTCGCGGAACGCGCCCCAGTAGCGCTCGTCCTTCCAGCGCGAATACGACATCACCCAATAGAGATCGTCGAGCGTGCGCGTGACGAAGAGGTTCTGGCCGCGCTGCGCTCCCGTGAGCGCGGCGTCCATCGTCACGCGATATTTCTGGGTGAGAAAAGCGAGGATGGTCTCGCTGTCGCCGACCGTCTCGCCGTCGTCGACGATGTAGGGAAGCTGGCCGCGCGGCGCCTTCGACGCGTCGAAGATGTGCTCATGCTGGAACGGAATGCCGGCGAGCTTGAGGAAGGCGTAGACCTTCAGGCCATAGCCGTTGTTGTCGGCGACGCCGAACAGGGTGGGGTAGGAGTAAAGGGTGAGCATGTCCCTGTCCTAGGTTCTAGCCTCGCGGCCGTGCCAAATGCGCAGCACCAAGATGTCCCCGCTGCCAGGGAGGATCGTGTATCGCACAAACATAGCCGGCCGCACCGAAACGGATGATGATCTGGCGAATGCTGTCGTCCTCGGTGCGGCCGGCCGAGTTCAGGAATGTCCTGAACGCGCTCAAGGGCCGACCAGATCGTGCGCATGGCACGCCGCGCGGCATCCGGGTTGCGAACATCGAGAAACTGTCGGACGCGCTCGATATCCGAGACGGCGTCCGGCGCAAACCGGATCATGACATGCGTTGCGGCTTCGGCCGAGGCAGCTCCTGATCCGTGCCCCAGCTCTCGACCCAGCTCTTGATCTCGTGCAGTGGCACGGCCTCACGCGTTTCCCGAAACTGCTGCAAGCGGCGGCGGTCTTCCGCGATGTCCGGGTTGCCGATGTCGACGACGGAGTCGAGCAACGCCACCGCCTCTGCCAGCACCGCGGCAATGTCCTGCCCACGCTCGGCAGCGAGTTCGCGCAACCGCGCGTCGGTTTCGCTATCGATGTCCAACGTGCGCCGGATGAGGTTCATGGACAAACTTTATCCTGATACGAGTGCGGATGTCGAGCAACTAGCCCGCATCAGCCTTTGCTCCTGTCTTTGCCCATCTGCGTCGTCTCCTCCAGGCACGCGTCATCGTTCTCGCGAGGCATGAGCCCTCCGAGGTTTGCGTTTTCTCCCGTCGTTTGCCTCCTCGACCAGGAGGAAGCGGAGCGCCGAAAGGCGCTCGGGTGCAGCGGCACCCGACGGCGGGCCAGTGACGTAGGCCCGCAGGCGCCATAGCGCGTAGAAGACGCGCGTGAACGCGCTTCTACGAGGCGCCTCACGTCCCATGACGCGGGACGTTCGCCTCTCGGCGCTCCACCGCGGGATTTTGGGCTCCGGTCCGGCGCGGGATGAAGCAAGAAGGCTTCACCGTCTGCGAGCTGCTCGCGTCCGCTCGTAGTGGCGGAGGGCCGGTTTCCATTGCCTCCCGGGGGACTGCTTGCATGGACAGACCCGCAGGACGCCGCATCCCGTCCTGCTCATGCAATGCCTCGCGAGAGCACCTCAAGCGAACGGGACGCGGCAGAGATAAAGACGATCGCCGACGTGTCAAACGCGCTATCAACAGTCGGCTGTTCATAGCCTGTCGACAGGCGCGAGATGGCGCTGCGGCATCGGCATAACTTGTGTACAGAAATTTTATCCGGAGCAGCGGGCGGCGCGCGGGTGAGGAGATTGCGGGACGGTGCAGGGCGTCGCCGAAATTCGCAATGCGGCTATGCCTTGCGTCGAGCGTGCCCGGCCTTAAGTGTTGCGCAGGTCGATCTGTTCGGACGGAGTTCTCAATGCCGCTTTCCATGTATCAGGCGTCGATCCCGCTACTCCTGCGCGGGCTCGACAATCTCTCCGCGGTGCTGAAGAAGGGCGAGGCGCATCCCGACGCCGCCGCGCTGGTCGAGGCGCGGCTCGCCCCCGACATGTTCACGCTTGCGGGCCAGGTCCAGCGCGCGAGCGACACCGCCAAGGGCTGCGCCGCGCGGCTCGCCGGCATCGACAATCCGAGCTTTCCGGACACCGAGACGAGTTTCGCGCAATTGCAGCAGCGCATCGCCAGGACGGTCGATTTCCTGCAAGGCGTGAAGCGGGAACAGATCGACGGCAGCGAAGACAAGGCGATCTCGCTCAAGGCCGGCCCCAATGTGCTCAACTTCACCGGCGCGAGCTATCTCACGACGTTCGTGGTGCCGAACTTCTTTTTCCACGTGACCACGGCCTACGACATCCTGCGGCACAAGGGCGTCGAGGTCGGCAAGGTGGATTATCTCGGGCCGATGCCGATGCAGCCGGCGGGGTGAGATCTATAGCGCCGTAGCCCGCATGGAGCGAAGCGGAATGCGGGGGTGAATGATGGCGTCGGCCCCGGATTTCGCTTCGCTCCATCCGGGCTACTCGTGCCACCGTAACGCCCGCAGTCAAAACCGGCGCGGCTGTGTTGGCACCAGTTGGCGAACCCGGTCCGCGGCCTCTGCCGTGCGGCATGCCCATCCCCGCAGCCAGAAGTAGATGATGTCCAAGCCGTCGCTATAGATATCTCCCACGATGGTAATGTTTGGGAAGTGCTTGAGCTCGAGGTTCGAAATCAAACGTTCGTCCGGCCTCCGCCCTCCAAGCAGCAGCGGGTCTCCCTCGCGCGCCAGGTATACCGCGTCGTCGCGAACCAGCTGGCTTGGCTCGAAAAGGTGATAGAGGAGAGTAGTGAAGACCAGCGTGGGTACACGCAGCCCGGTCGCAATGTACTTGTCCTTGTACCAAGGGAGATCGGGAGATTCGTCGGCGTCGGTGATACCGTTGATCCCGTGAATTTCGGGATCTGGTTCCGACAGGAAATCAGCGTGAATCCCGTTGCCGCTCCAGGTCTGCACGTCGTCCACGGCAATCATCAAGAAGTCGCGGCACTTGACCAGCCAATGGTCATGTGGCGGAAGCAACATCGAGTTGTCGGGAAGCAAGCCGATTTCTACGAACGGATGACGGCCGGCCAGTCGCCACCATTCGCGCAGTGTCGGGGGAAAGCGGACGCCGTGAGTCCGGGAGAAATCATCGAGTTCTTGCGAAGAATACCCAGACTTCCACCCAATTTTTTCCTTGGCCCAACCATCGATCAACCGAACGACCGGCCTCCACACCTCTCTCACCAGGTGCAGAGGCGCATCTTCGTTGCGCCTTCGATAATCCTCGATCGAGTGAGACGTCATCTCGGAGCGCCTTCCGCGGCTACGTCGGTTGCAGGCCGCCCGCCAGCCGGCTGCGGACATCGGCGTCGAACCGCATCACAATCGGTTTCGAAGGATGCACCAGCACGGCGGCATCAGGCGGCGCCAACTTCGCCAATACCGAACCGATCAATCGATAGGCCTCCGCCTCGGTCGTGTGGACGTGGATGGTGTCAACCGCCAACCAGGCCTGTTGCGCGACAGCGAGCGCGCGGAGGTCAGGCTCTGTGATCGCTTCAGCGAAATCGGAGAAGTCCGTGTATGGGCCAGGAACGGGGTGGAGCATGAACATTCCCGCTGCACCGGTAACATTCGACTGGATCATGAATTGCGAGTCGGGAACCGCGCCCTCGATGACGAAAGTGCGGTCGTTGGCCGGCAGGAACTGGCCGGGATAGAGCGGATCAAGCGTCGCGCGCACCGAGTCCACCGTCAGCTCGACATCGGTGTTGGACAACACCACCCAGCCGATCATATCCGGCTCGGCTTCCTGTCGTGCAGCGCCGCCAAGCCCGAACAATCGCTTCAGGAAATCCATGGCTACTCACTATCGATTTGAACAAGAAAAACGGCGGTAAGTCCCCGCTCGGCCATTGAGGAACAAAACAAGAACAAAGTCAAGCCAAATTGTTGGATGAGTGGCTGCGGACTACGCTTCGCTGACCCGCCTGCTAACTCTGCAACGGCAATCAAACCGAGGAGTCGATCATGACCACCAAGACCAACCGCGCATCGCCTGCGCCGCGCAAAGCGACCGCCTCGCGCCGCGAATTCGTGGCGGCGGCCGTCACCATGGCGGCCGCCGCCGGCGCCGCAACGGGCGCGCAAGCGCAGACGCCGACCAATCTGCGCTTCTCCAATCCGCCCGGCATGTCGAACCCGCCCGGCTACAGCCATGTCGTCGAGGTGACGGGGCCGCACCGTGTCGTCTATTTCGCCGGCCAGACCGGCGCCGATGCGAACGGCAAGGTCGCCGCGGATTTTCGCGAACAGGCGGTGCAGGTGTTCGAGAACATCAAGATCGCGCTTGCCTCGGTCGGCGGCGGCTTCGAGCACGTCGTCAAGGTGACGGCCTACCACACCAATCTCGACGCCAATGCCGCCATCTATCGCGAGGTGCGCGGCACCTACTTCAAGAACAAGGCGGCGCTGCCGGGCCACACCTTGCTGCAGATATCGCGGCTCGCCAATCCGGCCTATCAGCTCGAGCTGGAGATCATCGCGATCCTGCCGCCGAAGGCTTGAGCCGTAGCGCGGCTTGAGCCTGTAGCCCGCATGAGCGCAGCGATATGCGGGAGGCAGAACCCGGATTTCGCCATAGCGCGTCGAAGACGCGCGTGAACGCGCTTGTGGCGCGTTGAAGACGCGCGTGAACGCGCTTGAGGCGCGTTGAAGACGCGCGTGAACGCGCTTATGGCGCGTTGAAGACGCGCGTGAACGCGCTTATGGCGCGTTGAAGACGCGCGTGAACGCGCTTAAGGCTCAATCCGGGCTACTTTCGCTCGGGCTACTTGCTCTTGCCGCCCAGGCGCTCGCGCATCGCCTTGTTCATCGCTTCAAATTCCGCCACCAGCTTGTCGCAGGCCGGTTTGCTCGCCTGGCACAGGACGCCCATGCGGACGAAGATGTCCTTGCCCTCCTGGACGATGGTGCGGCGGATGGCGGCCGGATGGGCCGGATGCCCCGCCGGCGTGAACGACCAGATGCTCGTGGTCTCCGGATCGTCGATCACCGTCCAGCCGGCCTGCTCCTGCACCTTGACGCCGCTCTTGGCGCGCAGCCCGGCGAGCGCCGCCGCGACGGTCGGATATCCGATGCCGGACGGCGCCGGGCTTTGCGCCGGCTGCGCGGACGCCGCCAGCACGCCCGCAACCGCAATCCCGATGAGGCCGACGAGCAGCACGATGATTTTCATGGATCGACACTCCTGAGCCGCGGAATTACGGATGCGCCTTGCTCACGAACGACCAAGCGATTGTAGTCCGTATTGAGCGGAAGCGGAATGCCGGGCGACGCGCTTATGGCTCATCCGGGCTACTTGCTTTTGCGCCCTACGCGCTATGATGTGCGCCCAAAGGAGAATCACGCATGTTTCATTCATCAGCGCTTCGCGCCACGTTCGCCGCCGCGGTCCTGCTCACGGGAATTGGCCTTGCATCGACCGCGCAGGCGGAGACCTGCGCCATCTCGTTCACGGTGATCAAGGCGGGCTTTGTGGTCGGCGGGCAGGGTGGCAGCGGCGCGCTGCGCTGCGCGAACCGCACCTACCCGCTTTCGATCGGCGGCCTGAGCTACGGCTTCATGATCGGCGCCTCCGAGACGCGCTTCAGGGGCACCGCCACCTTCAACGGCAGCCCCCGCAACGTGGCCGGGGTCTACGGCGCCGGCGGCGCTGGCGCCGCCATCGGGCGCGGCGCGCAGGCGATCGTGCTGGCCAACCAGAGCGGTGCGGTGCTCGCGCTCACCGGCTACCAGCGCGGGCTGCAGATCAACGCGGACCTGAGCGGGCTCGCCCTCTCGATGCGGTAGAACGTTTCTGTAGCTGGCTTGAGCGAAGCGAAAGCCGGGAATCCTAGCTTGCAGTTCAGTCGCCGGATTTCGCCATAGCGCGTCGAAGACGCGCGTGAACGCGCTTAAGGCTCAATCCGGGCTACGCTGCGATGGAGGTTGGCATGCGGACGCTGGCAGAGTCATTGTTGCGGTCTGTCTGGCTGGCATGGCCATGACAGCGCAAGCGGCTGAAAACGCGGTGATCAAAGTGCCGTGCCGGGATATGGGCGATGGCAGGACCCTCATCGACAGCGCCTATCTGCCCAACTCCGCAAAGAATGCGAAATACACCATCATCGCGACCGCCCCGCGAGCATGCCCGATGAGTGGGCCAACAGGATCTGCACGATCAGGTTACGCCGCTAGTCCCCTCGTCGCGGGGTGCTGGCCGGAAAAATTGTGATGGTGATCGAACGCCAAGCAAAATAGGTATCGTTGAACCTTCCGGGGAATTCCCTTACGAGAACTGACTGCCTTAGTCTGCCGTTCGGGGCCGGGGGGTGTGTCATGCGTGAGGAAGAGTATCGCGAACAAATCGATTGGCTTTGGACTCGTGCGCAAGAACTCCAAATCTTTTCCAAAAGTATTCACCACCATAAATCTCGAGCCGCCATGGTCCGGCTGGCGCAGACCTATGCGAACGCAGCCTGCGAGCTTGAGGACGCCATCGAGCGCAAGCTGCTTCGTGAACGTGGGATAAGGCGGCGTCCTAACCTTCGCGTTGTCGCTTCACGCGGTGACCGTGTCGATGGCTGAAGGGCACCTGCGTCTTGCGACCGCGCGCCGCTATTTCGTTTGCACCACCGCGGTGACGTCGACCTCGATCAGCATCTCCGGGTAGGCGAGCCCGCCGATGCCGAGCAGGGTGTTGGCGGGGAAGGTGATGTTGCCCCAGGCTTCGCCGACGCATTTGGGCATGGTGCCGCGCAGGCGCAGGTCGGTGATGTAGGTCGTGACCTTCACCACGTGGTTGAGGTCGGCGCCGTGATGCGCGAGCACGCGCTTGATCTTGTCGTAGGCGTAGCGGCACTGCTCCAGCAGGTTGCCATGGTGGCGGATGGCGCCGCGCGGCCCGTTCTCATCTTCGGCGCCGACGCCGGCCAGATAGATGAACTTGGCATTGCCGATGCCGGTCACCGTCACCGCCTCGGCGAAGATGCCTTTGGTCCAGGCGCTGTGATTGAATTTCTCGATCTTGATGCCGCCGTCCTGGGCGTGGCTCGTGACGGTGAGGAGTAGAGGGCGGACAACACGGCAAGGGATCGTAGGAAGGGCATTGGGGAGCTCCAAAAGCGGGGGTCACAGTGTAAGCTGTCACCCTAATCCCAGGGCCTCGGTTGTGAGGCCCTTTTTTTTGCCTTGCCCTCCCGCGCGCGGTCGTGGCTAGCATTGCCTCGTTCAACCTCTACGGGTAGACGAAAATGGCAGACCAGCCACCCCAAGGTCAGCGCTTCTCGCATGCCTATATTCAACGCGGCGAGCCCACGCAGGACAGTCAGCGCATGCGTCGCCGACTTTCTTCCTTGGTGTACAACACTCCCGACCTCAGCGAGTTCGACAGCTATCTCACTCGGGAGCAGGGCGTCGGCGTCCTACACCATAGTTCCTGACTGGACGAAGTTCTATCAAGCCTGCGAATTGCGTGACGTTCTAATTCGATCACCACCGGATACCGCTTTCTTCAACAAAAGACGCTCACGGGCATCAAAGATATTAAATGCGCCCAACGTTGGGTTACGGAAGCAGCGCGCATCCTCCGCGAGGAGAATGTCCACTATCGAGTGGACGATCACGGCGGTGTTCACTTCCAGTTCGACCGTCAGTTCGACCAAAACGTCGCTGCGGCAATCGCAAGCCTTCAGGGTGCGCGTTACCGCAACGCTCTCCGCCTCATTCAATGACGCGATGACCGCGCTAGGTGAGGCGCCGTCGGATGGCAAGCGCGCGATCCGGGAAGCGTTCTCCTCGGCCGAAGGCCTACTTAGTTAGATGTTCCCGAACTCACCTCGGCTGACATCAGGCGAGCTGCAAAAGCTTGAACTGCTCTTGCAGCAGGTAATCCCCAAGGACAAGATCCGCGAAGGGAGCGGCCAGCAAGCTGCTCAACTCGTTCAAGGGCTGGATCGATGCCGCGCACTTCTATCGCCATGAGGCGGGTCAAGAGGAACCGGCTCAGCCGCCACTGACGCTCGCCGTGCAGATGGTTAGTGTGGGCGCATCGTTTGTGCGGTGGTTGGCGGAACTGGACGCAGCCAGTCCCCAGGGTGCCTCCTAAGTCTCTTGCTTTGGTCCGATCATTGCCCCATCGGTCGCGGGGAGTCTTCTTTTGAATGGTAGAATGCAAGATGATTCTTACCCCGAGGATACCATGGCTCGTAGGCCGGCTCCTGAACCCGAGATCCAACCCAAGGTCTTCACAACGATCGACGAAATTGACCGCGCGGTCACGAAGCTTGAACGCCGCATCGCCGAGATCAACGCGATTGATTTTCAAGCCGCGGTGCTCAACCACACCGGTGCTGACGACGTAGCGGAAAGCAATCTGAGAAATACTATCCTTGAGATTTACGGCCCTAACTCGCCCGAGTACCGGGAGCACAAGCATATCGAAATTTGGGCAGGTAGCTTGTACATGGGCATGGAGGATCACGATGATCGATGCGAAAATCAGGGGCCGCACTCAAAACGATAGGCATCGTCAACGGACTAATCTCCCGATTAAAGGAGAAGCGCGACGATCTCGCTGGCGGTCAAGTAGGTCCCATCGACTTATTTTGACAAATTGAATCTCCATTCACGCATCGCGGATGTGACACGTGATCTATTTCTTGATGGTCATCATTTTGAAGCGGTCTTCGCTGGAGCAAAGGCGCTGGTCAATTTCGTGAAGGAGCGATCGGGGCGTCATGATCTTGACGGCGCACCCCTGATGCGCGCCGTATTCTCAAAGAATAATCCTGTGCTCGCACTCAAGAACAAAAGACCAAACTGATTTTGATCAGCAGGAAGGGCTGATGCATCTGTTCGAGGGGGCCGTGCTCGGCATCCGCAACCCTGGGGGGCACGCCTTCCCAGAAGGTACTGAACAACGAGCCGTCGAATACATTTCGCTCTTCAGTCTGCTGGCCTATCTAGCCCAAGAGGCAAAAAAACGCCCGTCAAGACCTGTCTGTGAAATGACGACAGCGGATTTTCAGCGCGAGCTACGAGCATCGCTTCGAGATGCCATAGACTTCATTATCGAGCAGGTTGAGCTCGCGAGGTCACCTGAGGATCGGCTTGCAGCGATCGACGCCGCGCAAGGCCTCATTCCCTTCGTACGTTCGCAACTTAAGAAAGATCAGCTTCTCGCAACGCATTTTGTGCTCGCACTAGGCATCCTGATCGATACCGATCATGCGGGCCATGTCTGGATGGAAAGAGCGAAAGAACCCACGGAGGTATTCACTAAGTTCGCCGACGACGTTGTTGAGACACTTGCCGAGCTTAAGCACCAAGTCCTTAGATGCTCATCAGGGGCAGAATGACGGGGTAGGCCATCTACCTGCCAAAAACTATACTTGATCAAATCGTTAGATTATCATCTGGCGAGAGGGTGGAATTCGAACTGATCCGCCGATACGGATAAACAAACAACGGGCGGGTTAGCCGTTGGCTAACCCGCCCCACGATGGCTAATGGTGATGGCGCCTCACAACACCTTGTTGCTCGCCTTCACCGCATCCGCCTCGACATACACATTGGCGCCCATGTCGATGAACTTCTTCGACATCTCGGCCATGCCCGCTTCGGCGGTGGGCGCGTCGCCGTTGGCATCCGCGCCCGCGATCGCGCGCTTCGCCGGATCGTTCAGCGTCGCCGCATAATCCCGCACGTCCTGCGTGATCTTCATCGAGCAGAACTTCGGCCCGCACATCGAGCAGAAATGCGCGACCTTGTGGGCGTCCTTCGGCAGCGTCTCGTCGTGGTATTCGCGCGCGGTGTCGGGATCGAGACCGAGGTTGAACTGGTCCTCCCAGCGGAAGTCGAAGCGCGCGCGCGAGAGCGCGTCGTCGCGCATCTGCGCCGCCGGATGGCCCTTGGCGAGGTCGGAGGCGTGCGCCGAGATCTTGTAGGTGATCACGCCTTCCTTCACGTCGTCGCGGTCGGGCAGGCCGAGATGCTCCTTCGGCGTCACGTAGCAGAGCATGGCGCAGCCGAACCAGCCGATCATGGCGGCGCCGATGCCGGAGGTGATGTGGTCGTAGCCCGGCGCGATGTCGGTGGTGAGGGGGCCGAGCGTATAGAACGGCGCCTCGCCGCACTCCTTGAGCTGCTTGTCCATGTTGATCTTGATCTTGTGCAGCGGCACGTGGCCGGGGCCTTCGATCATCACCTGGCAGCCCTTCGCCCACGCGATCTTGGTGAGCTCGCCCAGCGTCTCGAGCTCGGCGAACTGCGCGCGGTCGTTGGCGTCCGCGATCGAGCCCGGGCGCAGCCCGTCGCCGAGCGAGAACGACACGTCGTATTTGCGCATCAGGTCGCAGATCTCGTCGAAGTGGGTGTAGAGGAAGCTCTCCTTGTGGTGCGCGAGGCACCACTTGGCCATGATCGAGCCGCCGCGCGAGACAATGCCGGTGACGCGGTTGGCGGTGAGGTGGACGTAGCCGAGCCGCACGCCGGCGTGGATGGTGAAGTAGTCGACGCCCTGCTCGCACTGCTCGATCAGCGTGTCGCGGTAGAGCTCCCAGGTGAGCTGCACCGGGTCGCCGTTGCACTTCTCCAGCGCCTGGTAGATCGGCACGGTGCCGATCGGCACCGGCGAATTGCGGATGATCCATTCGCGGGTGGTGTGGATGTTGCGGCCGGTGGAGAGGTCCATCACGGTGTCGGCGCCCCAGCGGATCGCCCACACCATCTTGTCGATCTCTTCCTCGACCGAGGAGCTCACCGCCGAGTTGCCGATATTGGCGTTGATCTTGGTGAGGAAGTTCCTCCCGATCGCCATCGGCTCGAGCTCGGCGTGGTTGATGTTGCAGGGAATGATGGCGCGGCCGCGCGCGATCTCGTCGCGCACGAATTCCGGCGTGACGAACAGCGGCACCGAGGCGCCGAAGCTCTCGCCGTCGTTGCGCGCCCATTCCGCGCGCTCAAGCTGCTGCTTGCGGCCGAGGTTCTCGCGCTCGGCGACGTAGATCATCTCCTTGGTGATGATGCCGGCGCGGGCGAATTCGAGCTGCGTGACCTTGTGGCCGTCGAGCCCGCGCAGCGGGCGGTTGACCGCCGGATAGACGCGCGCGGCGTGCTTGCCGGAGACGTTGCCGTTGTCCTCGGGCTTGATCTCGCGGCCGTCGTATTCCTCGACGCCGCCGCGCTCCTTCACCCATTGGGTGCGGGCGCGGGAGAGGCCCTTCTCGACATTGATCTCGACGTTCGGGTCGGTGTACGGGCCGGTGGTGTCGTAGACCGGGATGTTCGGCTCGCCGGCGCCTTCGGAGAGGATGATCTCGCGCACGGGGACGCGCAGGTCCTTCGCCGTGTCCGGCCGCGAATAGACTTTCTTCGAGGACGGCAGCGGGCCGGTGGTGACCTTCGGCGTTTCGAATTTGGGATCGTGTACGTTCATTGTTTTTGCTCCCGTTGAGCGTGCGAGTTTTGGGATTTCATCAGCGAAGATAGCCGAACAGACAGAGGATCGCGCCGACGGCGACCCAGACCGCGCCGGCGATGGTGAGACCGAATTTGCTCTTGAGCATCTGGCGGCCGACGCGCTCCGTGCCCTGCGGGCAGATGATGCGGAACGCGCCGCCGAACACGGCGAGCCAGCCGAGGATGGTGATGATCACCGGCCAGTCGGCGCGCCACACATTATGCGTGAGGACGATCGCCAGGCCGGCGGTCATGCTGAGCAGGCCGGAGAGGTAGACCAGCGCGCGGCTGCGCAGGAACTCGTCCGCCAGCACGCGATAGACCTGGCCGTTGACGAAAATACCGATGCCGACCGCGAGCATCAGCGGCCCGATCAGCCTTGCCAGAAAGGTGGAATTCGCCATCGGTGTCCTGTCCCTTCGCCGGTACGAACCGGATCAGGTTCAAAGGGTGTTCGCACGGAACAGCGCGATCTCAGCCAACTCCAGCCGGCACCCCTCGGAATGGCCCTAATGTAGGCCGGTGGGGCAGGCTGTCAATTGCCTGTTATCTCGGGAGTTATTCACCGCGCGCCGTTGCCGGGCGCCGGAAAAACGCCGAGAATGCCTGCGAGGGACGTGCGTTTGGTGGGTCGGGCTGGGTTGGGTCATGCGCACCTGCTGCCTCTCGTTGCTGTGTGCCGCGCTTGGTGGCCTGGCCGGCGGCTGCGCCGTCCTTGGCTACGAGCCGCCGCCGCGGGCCATCAGTCAGCCGCCCGCGGAACTCGCCCTCCAGAGGAACATCATTTCTGTCGCCAAGACGGTGAACTGGCCCGGCGTGGTGGAAGCCTCGCCGGTGCGGCAGGCGCAACCGTTCGCCCCCGCGGACTGGATCGTCTGTGCGCAGAGCGGCGCGCGCGACCTCTCGCGGCCTTATGCGCTGTTCTTCAACGGCGACACGATGGTTCATTTCCGGCTCGCCGTGCAGCTCGACGAGTGCGCGCAGGTGCCCTATGCGCCGGTGCCGCTGGTTGTCGAGGAGCCTGCGCGGCCTCCTGCACCGCTTCCGGTCCGGCGCTGACGCCCATTGTCGGGCGGCGCAAAAGCGCCGACACTCCCTCAAAATAAAGATCACAAGGGAGGTACGGCCATGGACATCAGCGACAATGGGCATCCGTTTGACCGCCGCGTGTTTCTCGCGGGCGCCGGTGCGCTCGCCGCTCATGGGCGCGAACGACGCCGCGCTCGCGCAGCAGGGCGCGCCAACGCCGCCGCCCGGACCGGCAGTTGCGGCAGATGCTGGCGGAGTTCGTCACCGGCTTCGACATCAAGCAAGTGCCGTCCGAAGTGATCGAGCGCGCGCGCGTCGCCTTCATCGACACCATCGGCGTCTCGGTTGCCGGCAGCCACGAGGAGGTGGCGCACATCGTCGCCGAGATGGTGAAGGCGGAGGGCTCGTCGCCGAAATGCACGGTCATCGGCCAGTCGCTGCGCGCCTCGCCGCAGCTCGCGGCGCTCGCGAACGGCGTGGCCAATCATGCGATGGACTACGACTTCACCTTCCTCAACGGGCAGTCGGTCGCGGCGGTGATCCCGGCGCTGCTGCCGGTCGCGGAGACGACGAACGCGACGCCCGCCGACGTGCTCGGCGCCTTCATCGTCGGCTGTGAGGTCGCGGCCCGCATCAACCGGTCGAGCCTGCGGATGGGCAATGACGGTGGCTGGCACATCACCGGCATCGTCGGCGTCATCGCGACCGCTGCGGCCTGCGCAAGCTGATGAAGCTTCCGGTCGATCAGGTCGCCGATGCCATCGGCATGGGCGTTTCGCTGGCGTCGGGTATCGCCGTCAATTACGGCACGATGACCAAGCCCTTGCATTGCGGCAATGCGGCGCGCAACGGCGTGATGGCGGCAATGCTGGCGAGCAAGGGGTTCACGTCGCACGCCGCCGCATTCGAAGGCAACAACGGGTTCTACGCGAGCTTCGGCCGCGCGCTGCCGACGGATTTCGCGCCGTTCGGCGATCTCGGCAAGCGCTGGGATCTGGTCGAGATCGGCTTTCAGACCAAATACTATCCCTGCGGCGGGCGCGGCCACACCCCGATCGAAGCGGCTCTCATGTTGCGCGAAAAGATCGGATCGCGGCTCGCAGAGATCAGCAACATCCATTGCCTGGTGTCGCCGTCGAGCGCCAAGCGCATCAACACCAACTATCCGCCCGACGTCGAAGCCGCGAAATTCTCGGCGGCCTACGTCATCGCCTACGCGCTGGTGCACGGCATCCCGAAGATCAAGGCGTTCACGCCCGAGGCGCTCAAGGACCAGCGCGTCCAGGCGATGGCGAAACTGGTGACCGCCGGCGCCGATCCGCAGCTCGGCGACGCCTTCGGCGAGAGCCCCTCGATCCTGAAGATCACGCTCAAGGACGGACAGACGTTCGAGCAGCGGCGCGACTACGCGACGGGGTCGGCAAAAATCCCGCTGACGCCGGCGCAACTCGAGGAGAAATTCATGGACTGCGCGACGCAGACCGTGAGCGCCGACAGCGCGAAGAAGCTCTTCGCCTTCGTGAACACGATCGACAAGCAGGCGGCCTTCGGCGAGTTCTGGACGCTGATCCGCAAAGCGTGAGGACAGTTGATCGAGTCATTCCGGGACGCCGCGCCATCTTGACTTGATGCATCTTGACTTGCGCCCGGACCGGGAGCCGAATGCGTGCGCTGCGCCGTTGCGCCCCGCTTCGAGCGGTCGAGCTCGTTCCTTCGTCGCGCTGCGCCGTCAGCTCAACGAAAATGCTGGCCCAAAGGGCCGGATTGAAACGAGGAAACGCCATGCGCTCACCCGCTCTCCTGGGAGTACTCGGACTCGTTCTTGCGATATCCGCGGCCGATGCCGCGACGATTTCCGGCACCGTGACCGGACCCGACGGCGCGCCCGTTCGGGCTGCGTTTGTGCAAGCCCGTCATGCCGGGATGAAGATGACGGTCAGCGTGCTGACCGATAATCAAGGCAAATACGTCGTCGGAGAACCTGCCCGCGGGCGACTATCGCCTGTCGATCCGGGCGACAGGGCTCAGGGCCGCGCCCAAGAGCGGCATCAAGCTCACCGCCGACCAGAATATTTCGCACGACTTCGCGCTGCAGAACGGCGCGGTGCGCTGGACCGAGATTTCCATCCTGCAGGGTATCCAGCTCCTGCCCGATGCGCGCGGCAAGGACGTGCTGGTCAACGACTGCATGAGCTGCCACGGCTTCCAGAGCAAGATGGCGGCCACGGCGCGCGACCACGATGGCTGGCGCAGCCGCGTCGAATACATGCGCGAGGCGATGCGCGCCTCGCTCGCCGACCGGCGCGGCTTCAGCGATCAGCAGGCCGAAGACATCGCCTTCTACATGAACGAGATGTTCGGCCAGGAGTTGACCCTGCCGCGGTCGCCGGCCGAGATGCCGGGCTACAAGGATACGCTGACCGAGGTCCCCGACGAGGCGCTCCGGATCGTCTATGTGGACTACGAAATGCCCGGCCCCGACCGGTTCCCGTGGACGGCGCATCCCAACAAGGACGGCACGTTCTGGATTCCGCAATACGGCTCGTCGAACCGGATTGCGCATTTCAATCCTGTGACCGGCGAAATGAAGGAATACCGGGTGCCCAATCCGGGTCCCGCGCTGATCCATTCGGCGGTGCCGGCGCCTGATGGCTCGGTCTGGGTGGCGCAGGCCGGCTCGAAGAAGCTCGGGCGTTTCGATCCCGCGACCGGTCAGTGGGCCGAGTACGCGCACGACTGGCGCAAGCACACGATCGCCGCGCATCCGGACGGGACCATCTGGTCGACCGGCGGACTGACGCGCTTCGATCCGGCGACCAAGACCTACACCAAGATCCCGGAGGTCCCGACCGCCTACGGCATCGCCATCGACAAGCAAGGCACCGTCTGGTTCAGCCAGATGGTCCGCGACGGGATCATCGGCAAGGTCGATCCCAAGACCTTGATCGTGACCAAATACATCCCGCCGTCCCGCGATCGCACGCGGCGCATCCAGCTCGCTGACGACGGGTCGATCTGGTACGCGGTCTACGACGGCGACCGGATCGGCAGGTTCGATCCGAAGACCGAGACCTTCAAGGACTACGCGCTGCCGGTCAAAGACACCAAGCCTTACGCGCTCGGAATCGCGACCGACGGCCAGATCTGGTACTCGTCGTACTACCGCGACGTGATGGGCAAGCTCGATCCTGCGACCGGCAAGGTCATCGAATATCCGATGCCCTACGCCGACAACGGCATGCGCGACTTCTTCGTCGACAAGGACGGCCGCATGTGGTTCGGCTCGCCGCCCAACAACCGGGTCGGCTATTTCTACCTGTCCAACAGGCAGCGCAGCGCCGAAGCGCGCTGAACGCTCGCTTCATCGTCGCGCCGGGATTCGCGAGAGTCCCGGCGCGAATGATTCTGCGAGGTATCATGCGTCTCCGCGACAGGCTGCCGCCGGCTACCGCGATTTGGGCGTTCTGGTCGCGCCCTGGAATGCTGCATAGTTGGACGCCGCCATTGCGGCACGTTGCCAATCCACCAACAGCAGGGAGGACGTCATGCAAAGCGCGAGCAAGCGCAATTCTCTTGGCCGGAGATCGTTTCTCGGCACCAGCGCGCTCACGCTGCTCGCCATGTCGAACCCTGTGTTTGCGCAGGAGCCAAAGGAGCAGCCGAAGGCGAAGGGCAAGGCGAGGGAGGCCAACGCCGTGCGCGTGAGCCAGACGATCGCCGACTTCATCACCGGCTTCGACCTGAAGAACGTCCCGCAGCCGGTGATCGACCGCGCCCGCGCGGTGTTCATCGATACCGTCGGCGTGATGCTGGCCGGCAGCCAGGAGGAGGCGAGCCATCTCGTGCTCACCATGGTGAAGGCGGAAGGTTCGGCGCCGCAGGCCTCGATCGTCCAGGAAAGCCTGCGCGCCTCCCCGCAGCTTGCCGCGCTCGCGAACGGCGTCGCCGCCCATGCCATGGATTACGATTTCACGTTCTTGCGGGCGCAATCGATCGCGGCGCTGATCCCGGCGATTCTCCCGGTCGCCGAAATCACCAAGGCGACGCCGGCGGAAATCGTGGCGGCCTACATCATCGGTGCGGAGGTCGCAGCCCGCTTCGTGCGCACGGACCAGAACGGACCGACCTTCGACGGCTGGCACGCGACCGGCATGGTCGGCGTGCTCGGCGTCGCGGCGGCCTGCGCACGGCTGATGCAGGTCCCGGCCGCGGCCATCCCCAACGTCATGGGGATCGCAGCGTCGCTCGCCAGCGGCGTGACCGCGAATTTCGGCACCATGACCAAGCCGCTGCATTGCGGCAACGCGGCCCGCAACGGCGTGCTCGCAGCGATGCTCGGCAAGAGCGGCTACACCGCCAATCCGGCGGCATTCGAAGGGCGCAACGGATATTTCCAGTCATTCTCGCGCGGCATCGATGTGGAGCTCGACGTTTTCAAGGATTTCGGCACGCGCTACGATCTGCTCGTCGGCCGCCACCGCTTCAAGCCGTATCCGTGCGGCGGTCTCACCCACACCACCATCGAGGCCGCGCTCGACTTGCGTGAGCGTGTCGGCGGGCGCTTTGACGAGATCAAAAACATTCATTGCTTTGTCGCGCGCGCAGCCGGGCAGCGCGCCGCGACCAGCTATCCGACGACAACCGAAGCCGCGAAATTCAGCGTCGGCTATCTCGTGCCCTATGCGCTGGTGCACGGCGCGCCGCGGATCGCCGCGTTCACTCGACAAGGCGCTGCAGGACGACCGGCTGAAGGCATTGCAGCCCAAGGTCACCGCCAGCGTCGACCCCGAACTCGGTCGCGGCGACGACGACAGCCCGGCGAAGCTCCGCATCACCATGGCCGGTGGCGAGGTGTTCGAGGTTCGCAAGGACTTTTCGATGGGCTCACATATGCTGCCGATGCCGCAGGCGCAGCTCGAGGACAAGTTCAACGATTGCGCCGCGCTGGTGATGGACAAGGGCAGGGCGGCGCAAATCCTCGCCATCCTCAACGCCTTGCCGGATCGCGCGTCGTTCGACGACTTCTGGCCGCTGTTCCGGAAGGCTTAGAACGCGGTCAACGACGTCGGCTTGTGGCCCAGAGCGGACATCAAGGCCCGCTCTCCAATTCTGACCCGGAGCGGACTTGGGCGGTCGCCGAACGGGCATCTGACCGACTTGATCTGGCGCGGCGTGGCGCGCAGTCTCCCCAAGCAAACGGTCAACCGAGCGATCGGCCGGCGAAGGGGGCGAATATGGGCACACACCGTCGAAATCTGATCACGTATGGGTTGAGCATAATGCTGGGCCTAGCCGTTGTCGCAGCGACTGCGGGCCGATCGCCGCACGCGCAGACCCACGATCCAAATTCCGCACCCAATCCGTACCGGATGCAGGCGGACTGGCTGCAGCTTCCGGCCGGCCGGTCCATGGGCGCGGCCATTGGGCTTGAGATTGACCGCGACGGTAGGAGCGTCTGGGTTTTCGACCGCTGCGGCGGTGATGATTGCGGCCGCTCGCAGCTCGCCCCGATTATGAAGTTCGATGCCAACGGTAAGCTCGTGACGAGCTTCGGCGCCGGCTTGTTCAACCAACCGCATGGCATCGGCATCGACGGCGATGGCAACATCTACGTCAGCGATGAGCGGTCCAAGAACGGCAAGGGCGACGTGGTCGTCAAGTTCAGCCCAGACGGGCGCGTCCTCATGACCCTCGGCGTGCCCGGCATGCCAGGCGACAGCCCCAACATGTTCCACGCGCCTTCCGACGTCGTGGTCGCTGCCAATGGCGACATCTTCGTCGCGGACGGCCACGGCGGAAACACTAATGGCCGCATTGTGAAGTTCTCCAGGGACGGCAAGTTCATCAAGGCTTGGGGCAAGCCGGGTAAGGCGCCAGGGGAGTTCGATCAGCCGCATGGCATCGCGCTCGATTCGCAGGGTCGCGTTTTCGTCGGCGATCGCGGCAACGGCCGCGTCCAGATCTTCGATCCGGACGGAAACTTCATCGCCGAATGGAGGCAGTTCGGCCAGCCAAGCGGCGTCTACATCCGTAACGACGTGCTGTACGTGGCGGACTCTCAATCTGACAAGAACCGCAATCCGGGCTTCCAGCGCGGCGTGCGCGTCGGTAGCGTCAAGGATGGCAAGGTGACCGCCTTCATTCCCCAGCCGTCAGCCGAACTCGGAACCGGCGAGGGGGTTGCGGCCGACGACCAGGGTAATGTCTTTCAGGGCTACAACAGCAAGCGAACAGTCCGGCGCTTTGTGATGAATTAAGTCCCGAACTCATCAGCGCGCAAAGGTGCATAGCTTGACGACCCATTGCACGAAGTGCGGGCAATACAATCGAACCGACGAGTAGCGAAGTCTTAGCGGCCCGGTTCCATGCCGGTGTCCCTGTAGACCTTGGCCGCCTCAGGCCCGGAGAGGTAGTCGAGCAGCGCCCTGGCGGCCGCAGGCTCCCGCGCATGGGCGGAGACGAAGCCGACAAGTCTCGTCGGCATCGAAATCTCCCGCGGAAGCATGCCGACGATAGTGATTCCGGGCTCGTGGATCATTTCGCTGAGGAAGACCAGGCCGATCTCAGCCTCGCCCGCCGCAACCATCCTGGCGGTCGCAAAGCCGGTGGCGGCGGGCTTGGTCTTTGGTCTCATGGCTTCCGCAATCCCGAGCTTTGCCAGCGTCTCATTGATGCTCACGCCGGCGGCGCCGCCCGCGGCGCTGCCCTCGATATTCGGATACGTAATCGACTTCGCCGCCAGCAGCATCCGCTTCACGGAGTTGGCCGTCGAAATATCCGGCTTCGTGGCGCCGGTGCGCACCGCGACAGCGATCGGCGCGACCGCGAGCGGCGTCTCGCTATCCTTGATGACATGGCCCGACGCAATGACCGGCTCAAGCGGCGGCTGCACGATCGGCACGTCGAAGGAATTGCCCTTGATCACACGCGCCTTGGTGCCGCCGCCGGAGCCGAAGATCGCCTTCACCGTGTGCCCGCTCGCCTTCTCGAAGCCGGGGATCAGCGCCGTCGCCGAGGCGCGGA
>CAWKMR010000048.1:0-40575 GCA_963850705.1 uncultured Alphaproteobacteria bacterium
TCCGTCGTACAAAATGGGTTCCCGCAAGCTCCTGGGGATTACTCGGCATCGCCTCGATTGCGCCTTGGCAGCGATCGTGCTGCAGATGATCCTGTCCAGTCAGTGGTATCCAGACTTTGGTCCGGTTGCGTCCCCTTGTTTCCACAAAATCGCGCCTTGTGCAGGGCTCATAACGAGCCACTATCAAGGCTGTACACGCTTGATTCGCAGGTGATGTCAGGGCCATGCGCGATGAACCCCTCGCGTTATCCACAAGGCCGCCGGTCGCGTCGGCGGAGACGGACTACGACGCCATCTGCGCGGCGGTGACGGCGACCGCGCGCGGGCGCTGGTTCCTCGACGAATTCGCCCGGCGCAACCGCAACAGCGACACCCTGCAGGTGTTGGACGCGATCGCGCGTATGGAAGCCGCGGTCGTGGGCGACCGCACCCAGCAGGCCGCACGGCAAGCGCACCAGGAAGTCCGTGTCGAACTCCTGGAGATGGCGCGAACGATCGCGCTGACCCGTGCGGAGATGGCCGAGAGCCAGTCCGACGCTGCGCAGGCGGCTTTGGACGAACTCGCCAACGCCCCACCCGCCACCGGCATCGCCGACGCCGCCGAGCGGCTGCGGCAGATCGCCTGGACCATGCGCGCCTGTGGGGTCGAACTCGCGGCTTCGGACCAGATCGGGCAGATCGCAGACGCGATCCTTGCGGCCAATGCGTTTCGCGACCTCGACGACCAGAAGACCCACAAGCTCAGCGAAGCGCTGCAGTATCTCGAGAATCGCATCGACCGGATGCTCGATAGCCGACTGGCAGCCGCTGCCGAAGCGGTCGAGCGCGCAGCGCAAGCGCCACAAATCAGTGGCCGAGATCGCGAAGCGGCGCCAGAGCCGGAGCCCAGGACTGCGGCGGCGATCGGAGCCGCCATATTCGCGGCCGCCGCAGCGGTTGAAGCCGAGACCGAGCCGGCGGTCGCGCCCGCAAACGATGACATCCCGCCAGCGTCAATATCGGTGGAGGCCGCACCGGCACCGGTGCTGAAGGAAGCCGCGCCGGAGCCAGTAGCGGAACAAGCGCCGCCAGCACCCGTGCTCGAAGAAGCCGCTCAAGCGGCCGCACCCGATGAAGCGGCGTCGTCCCCGCTACCGGAGGAAGCCGCACAAGCACCTGTGCTTGAGGCAGCAGTACCGGTGCCCGAACCGGAGGAAGCAGCAGCGGCATCGGTGCCGGAGGAAGCGGCACCGGTCACAGTGTCGAGCGCCACCGAATATCTGATGGACGACGATGTCGTACTGACGGTCGCTGACGTCGTCATCGACGTGGAGCCAACGCTACCTTCCATTGATTTAGGACCGGCGTTCTTTGCTGCATCGACGCGTGAGCCGACGCCCCTGCCCGCCATGAACATGGCACCAACATCCTTCGCGGAATCAGCGCCCGCGCCGACGCCGATGGCTGCGAGCGTCGCGCCGGAGCCGTCGCCGATATCGCCATCGAAAGCCGGGCTACAGGCGTTTCAGGTCGGCCGCGTCGAGCTGGAGGTTGAGCCGCTTTTCGTTGCGCCCGCGAGTTTGGCAGGAGACGAAGTCGACGAGCCGGAGCCGCCCATTGCGCCTACGGCCATGGTCGCGCCGTTCGAAGCCGCCGCGCCGACGGCTGAAGACGAGACCGAATCCGCATTTGCCGGGCTCGACCTTGAGCCCCTCATGGCCGTGCCTGCCATTACGGACGAGCCGCAGCCCGAAGCACAGACCGAAGCGCATCCCGCCGCCGGGCAGATACCTGACGAAGATCTCCTCATAGCCGCACCGATCTTCGACGACGTCGTGGGCCTGGTCGACGCACTGACCGCCGATTCAGCATCACCCGAGCCAGTGCCTGAAACGGATTTCGGCACGGATGACGAGCCGCCGCAGGCGCTCGCGACCCACGCAACGGCAACCGACTGGCCGGATCTTCCGGAGCCAGTCGCGGCGATTGAGCCCATCGCTCGGGCCGCCGCGTTTGCCGAGCCTCATGATGCGCCGCCGCCTTCCGCTGTGGAGGCCGATACGATTGCGATGCAGGTCGACTACGATCTCGATGGCCTGACCGATTTTGTGCCGAACGCCATTGCGCCTAATGCCAGCCAGCGCTCCGCCGCTGCTTCGCCGCGAAATCCTACTCCCGCGAGCGACGATGACGATCCGGCGGATTTCCTGCTGGAGGCACTACCGATCAACACGCCACCACGCGCCACACTGCCGGAAAGCGCACCGCTAGCGGCGCCGGCCGCCACCACGCAGCTCTCCAGCGAACTGTTCACCAATGCGCTGGCCGCAATCGAAACCGAACTACGCGCTGGCACCCCGCTCGGCGCGGGCGCCAATGCCGCACCGGTAGCGGGAGCCAATGCCGGCACGCCGCCGCCCATTACCGATAGTGCGCTTGCCGCGCTGATGGCCATGAGCGAAGAAGAGCGTATCGCGCTGTTTTCATGATGCAGAAAACTAGTGGTCCAATTCTAACATTCGCATCCCGTTTCCGCGAGCGACATTGCGAATGTCAGAACCAAAGGACCACTAGCAAGTATTAAGTGCTAGTGGAGTTTCGGATTTGACATTCGCGTTTCGAACCCGCTGCCAGGTAGGTAGCGAATGTCAAATCCACTCCACTAGGTTCCGCCGGTCAGGCCACCAGCCGGTGGAATAGTTCGGCGTCGACATTGCCACCGGACAGCACGCCCACCACGACCTTGCCCTTGACGTCGAGCTTGCCGGCCAGCAGCGCGGCAAGACCTATTGCGCCTCCAGGTTCAACAACGAGCTTGAGCTCGCGAAACGCGAAGGCGACGGCACGGCCGACCTCCGCATCGCTGGCGGAAATCCCCTCGCCGACCAGCCTGCGGTTGATCTCGAAGGTGATCGCGCCCGGCGTATTGGTCATCAACGCGTCGCAGATCGTGCCGCTCATGCGCGCATTGACCTCGCGCTTGCCGCTCTTGAACGAGCGCGCGGTGTCGTCGAAGCCTTCCGGCTCGGCCGAGTAGAATTTTGCTTCCGGCACCCGCGCCTTGATCGCGAGCGCGATGCCGGCGATCAGGCCGCCGCCGGAGGCACCGACCACCACCACGTCGGGCTTCAGCCCGAGCGCAGCCAGATCCTCGACGATCTCGCGGCCGGCGGTGCCCTGCCCTGCGATCACCATCGGATCGTCGAACGGCGGCACCAGCACGGCCCCGCGCTTATCGGCGATGTCGCGCGCAATAGCGGCGCGGTCTTCGCGGTCGCGATCGTAGAGCACGACCTCAGCGCCGAGCGCGGCGGTACGCTCTCGCTTGGGCCGCGGCGCGTCCGACGGCATCACGATCACCGCCGGCATGCCGAGCAGTTGCGCCGCCGCCGCCACGCCCTGCGCATGGTTGCCGGAGGAATACGCCACGACGCCGCCGCCGCGCCGGTCCTGCGGGATCGACGACAGTTTGTTGTAGGCGCCGCGGAACTTGAACGAGCCGGTGCGCTGGAGCGTCTCGGCCTTCAGGAACACCCGGGCGCCCACCGCAGCATCGAGTACCGGCGAGGAGATCAGCGGTGTGCGCAGCGCCACGCCTGCGAGCCGGGAGGCCGCCGCGTCGACATCGGCGGCAGTGGGTAGCGCGGCTTGCGGTTGCGACATATCGGCCATGGCCAGACGGTAGCGCCGCAAGGCGGGCGGGAGCAAGGCGGGGCGGCCCTTCGTCTAATGTGCCCGTCCACAAACAAAAGCCCCGGGATTTCTCCCGGGGCTTCGTGTTCAGAGATGATCTGTCAGGCGCTCAGTAGCGAGCCACAATCGGGCTGCCGCCGAAGCGATAGTTGAGCCGCACGGTGGCGAGGTGGATCTGCTGATCGATGTTGTCGTTGAAGTTCAATCCGGCGCCCGTGAAGTTGATGCTCTTGTCGCCGAAATCAATGAAGTTGTATTGCGCGGCGATCGACCAGTTCGGAGTGAAGCCGTACTCGATGCCAGCGCCGACGGTCCAGCCGCTCCGGCTCTTGTCCGCACTGGATACGCCGAGCTGGACGGGTGTAGTCCAATTCCGCGTTCGCCCAAGCGCCACCGCCGGTGACGTAAAGCAGCGTGCGGTCGAAGGCCATACCGACGCGGCCCGTCAGCATCAGGATGGTGTTGATCTCCGAGTGGTAGGTACCAAACGGAGCCAGAAGTCCGACGTGGTCGCCGGTGATGTTGGCCCAGCTACCCGAGAACTCGACACCGAAAACGAACTGGCCGGTCTGATAGTTGAAGCCAAGCTGTCCGCCCGCGACGGCGCCGTTACCGTCGTGGCAGCCATCGCTCGCAGCGGCGAAGGTGAAGCACTTCTCGCCCCAGCCGCCACCGGCATGGGCACCAATATAGAAGCCGGACCAGTTGTAAGCGTAGACCACCGGCTCCGGTGCCTTCACCGGCGCGCGAGCGCGGCAAGTCGGCTGCCAACGCCGAACTGCTAGCGAGTGTCGCGAGCGCGACGCCGGTCAGCAGAAGTTTTTTCATCGGGTCATCCCCCTGTTGGTTAAAAAGAGAACACGCCGTATAGCGGCATGAGGCCGGATTGGCTGTAACAAATCGGCAACGCTTGCATCAAAAGCGCAAGTTCCAAGCCCATGATTTTGCTTGGTAAATGCCTTCTTAATGCCACAGGTATCAGACTACCGGAGGGCCCCCTCGTTGCCGCAAAGTGGCCGCCTCGAAGCCACACTGCAGCAGCCTAACGGTGCAATTCGGAAATCGTTCCCGCGATATGAGCATCATCCGCAGAACTTTGGTTCCACCGTCTGTGGAAAAGCGATCACCACCAGCGATGAAAATGATGCACAGGTCCGTGGCCGGAGCCGATCTTCAGGCGTCCTGATACCGCGATCGCCTCGCTGACATAGACTTTGGCCTCGCGCGCGGCGGTCAACAAGATCGAGGCCCTTGGCAAGACCGGCGGCGATCGCGGACGACAGCGTGCAGCCGGTGCCGTGGGTATTCCTGGTGTCGATGCGCGGCGTCGCGAGCCGCGTGAACGACGACGCCAGCACCAGCATATCGACGCTGTCGGCACCGTCGCCGTGGCCACCCTTGATCAGAACCGCCTGCGCGCCGCGATCGCGCAGACGCCCGGCCTGCGCCAGCATCTCGTCCTCGTTGCGCGCGATCGGTTCGTCGAGCAGCGCGGCCGCTTCCGGCAGATTGGGCGTGATCACCAGCGCGCGCGGAATGAGCACGCGCTTGAGCACGTCGATCGCTTGCGGATTGAGCAGACGGTCGCCCGAGGTCGCGACCATCACCGGGTCGAGCACCACGTTCTTTGCCTTCCAGCGATCGAGCCCGCCAGCGACCGCCTCGATCACCGCCGGCTGCGACAGCATACCGATCTTCACCGCGGACACGTCGAGATCGGAGAACACGGCGTCGAGCTGCGCGGTGATGAAGTCGGGCGGCACATCGTGGATGCCGGTGACGCCCTTGGTGTTCTGCGCGGTCAGCGCGGTAATGACGCTCGCGCCATAGACGCCGAGCGCGGAGAAAGTCTTGAGGTCGGCCTGGATACCGGCGCCGCCGCCCGAATCCGAACCGGCGATGGTGACCGCGATCGGCGTCATTGCAGCTTCCGCGCCAGAAGCGCGTCGTCAACCACCGCACGCATGGTTTTCGCGGCAACGGTCGGATCGGGCGCGAGCGACAGCGCCGAGATCACCGACACGCCGTCGGCACCGGCGGTAATCGTCGCGGCGGCGTTGGTGGCATTGATGCCGGCAATGGCGCAAGACGGGAATTTCGGGTCACGCCGACGGAATACATCAACGATGCGGCGGAGCCCGTCGACGCCGATCGGTGCCTTCTTCTGGTCCTTCGACGTGGTCGCGTAGACGCCGCCGATGCCGACATAGTCGAGCGCCTCGATTGGCGCCGCCTCGGCAAGCACCTCGGTGTTGATCGAGAGCCCGATGATCGCATCCGGGCCAAGCAGGCGGCGCGCATCCTCGGCCGCCATGTCGGTCTGCCCGACATGCACGCCGTCGGCCTCGGCGGCGAGCGCGACGTCGACCCGGTCGTTGATCAGGAGCGGCACATGAAGCGGCGCCAGCACGGCTTTCACCGCGCGCGCGGTGTCGACCATGGCGCGCGTGTCGCTGCGCTTGTCGCGCAGCTGCACCAAGGTCGCGCCACCGAGCGCGATCAACTTCGCGAGCTCAGGCAGGCTGCGGCCACCCGCATGCTCGGGGTCGATAATGGCATAGAGACGAAGATCGACGGGCATTGCATGATCCAGATCGGAGCGGCAGACACCGCCTTACACGGAAAGTACTGCTTCCCGTTTCGGAAAGCACTGCTTTCTATGCGAAAGTGTGCCTTGCCATGCCAGAGGGTTTTTGCTGGATTGCACCCATCGGGAGACGCGCATGATCCCCTTCTTCGTCCAGATCAAATGCCATCTCGGCAAGTCCTACGATGTTGCAAACCGGCTGGCCGACGCCGAGATCGCATCCGAGATCTATTCCACCGCCGGCGATTTCGACCTTCTGGTCAAGTTCTACGTCGATGAAGGCACCGATATCGGGCATTTCATCAACGAGAAGGTGCAGACCGTCCCGGGCATCCAGAACACCCGCACCATCCTGACCTTCAAGGCGTTCGGCCGCTAATCACGTCGCCACCGGCGGACCTTCGGCCGCTCGCGCACGCTGCAGCCCGAGCTGGCGCTCGCGCCAGATCACGAACAGTCCCGCCGATGCGATGATCGCGGCGCCGACGAACACCAGCGCGTCGGGCAATTCGCCGAATACCAGGTAGCCGAGCAGCAGCGCCCACAGCATCGACGTGTAGTCGAACGGCGCCACCAGCGACGCTTCAGCAAGCCGATAGCTCTCGGTCAAGAAGATGTGCGCGAGCCCGCCGAAGATCCCGATGGCGACGAGCGCGGCGAACTCCGGCCATGTTGGGGTCAGCCAGCCGAACGGCAGCGTGCAGAGCCCGGCAATAGCGCAGATGATCGAGAAGTAGAGCACGATCGAGGACGTGGTCTCGCTTTTTGCGAGCGAACGGGTCTGCACCGTGGAGCCGGCGCTGAAGAACGCGCCGACCAGCCCGAACACCGCGCCGGCCACCGCGACCGAGTTGGCGGCGCTGCGATTGACGTCGAGATGCGGCGACAGCATCACCAGCACGCCGGTAAAGCCGACGATCACCGCGCTCCAGCGATAGATGCGCACGTGCTCCTTGAGGAAGACTGCTGACAGCGCCACCGTGAACAGCGGCGAGACGTACTGGATCGCAGTCGCGTCAACGACCGGCAGCCGCGCCAGCGAGGAGAAATTGCAGAACATGGCGCCGACCGCGGTCAGCCCGCGTCCGAGATGCCGGAACGGACGGCCGATGCGGATCGCCGCCATCAGTTCGCGCCGCCAGGCATAGATGATCACCACCGGCAGGATCGCGAAGGCGGAGCGATAGAACACCACCTGCCCGACCGGATAACGCTCGCCGACCCAGCGCACCAGGACCGACATCATGGCGAACAGGAATGCCGCCACGAGCTTGAGCAGAACGGCCTTCAACAGGTTCATGGGGGGCCTTGGCGGGCGGCGGGACGGACGTCGTCAAGGTATGCACCGGCCGCACGCCATGGAGCAAGGAAGCCGCGACGATACGGCCAATCGTTGCGCCGCGTCGCGCACGCCCTTGACGCGGCTTGGGCTTTCAAACCTACTGTCAAAAAGCACGCCGCGGATGGGGAGAAAAAATCATGCGGAGTCCGTTTGTCGCCAGGCCGCTGCTTGCTTGTCTGCTTGCGCTCGCCGTCTCCACGATCGCTGCACCCGCAGGCGCGCAGGATACGCCGCCGCCTGGGCCTATCCGGTCAATCCGCCGGGTTACAAGCTTCCGCCTGACGACGGCACCGTCCGGCGCGTCCCCGGCAGCACCGCCGGCTACACGCTGACGCAATTGCGCGATCGCTTCATCGCACCGAACTGGCATCCCGATGACTATCCGGCGATGCCGGAGATCGTCGCCAGCGGACGCAAGCCCGAGGTGTTCGCGTGCGGCTTCTGTCATCGCGCCGATGGCCCCGGCGGGCCTGAGAATGCGAACCTCACCGGACTTTCAAAAACCTACATTGTTCGGCAGATGGCCGACTTCAAGAGCGGCACGCGCAAGAGCTCGGTGCAGAACCGGGCACCGATGGAGCTGAAGGATCAGCTCGCCAAGGCCGTCAGCGGTGCCGAGATCGAAGCAGCCGCGACCTACTTTGCCTCCATCAAACCGCGCTCGATCGTGCGCGTCGTCGAATCCGCGACCGCGCCGAAGGTCGCCGTCACCGCCTGGTACTATACCGCGTTGCCGGGCGGGGAGACGGAGCCGATCGGGCAGCGCATCGTCGAGATCCCGGAGGATGCGGAACAGTTCGCCAGCCGCGACACCCGCGCGCGCTTCGTCGCCTACGTGCCGGAGGGCAGCATCAAGCGCGGTCAGGAACTCGCCACCACCGGCGGCGGAGGCCGAACGCTGCCATGCGGCACCTGTCACGGCGGCCCCACGATGAGGGGCGTCGCGGTGATCGGCCTTCCGGCTCTCGCTGGCCGCTCGCCGAGCTATCTGGTGCGCCAGCTCTACGACCTCAAGCATGGCGCGCGAAACGGCAGCCAGGGCGTGATCATGAAGTCGACCGTCAAGGATCTCACGATCGACGACATGATCGCCCTCGCCGCCTATATGGGATCGCTCGAGCCCTGAACTGGTGGAGTGAATTTGACATTCGCGACCCACCTGCAGCGGGCTCGCAACGCGAATGTCAAATCCAAACTCCACCAGCAGCTAATACTGCTAGTGGTCTTTGATTCCAACATTCGCAAAGTCCTGCCGAAACGGGATGCAAATGTTGGAATCGGACCACTAGCGCGGCGGCTCAAGACCTTTGGCCTTGAGCACCGCGGCGGCCGCCGGCGATGTCAGGAATTGCAACAGCGCTTCGACCGCTTCGCCTTGCCGGGTGGTTGAGGAGACGCCGGCCGAGAACGGGATGATCATCTGCAACTCGGGCGGCAGCGGCGTCGGCATAACGCCCTCGACCGCATAAAGCTCGGGCATCTGCTGCGCCGCCATCTCCACTTTGCGGTCGGCCACCAGTTGGGCGACGTAACCGGTGTTGACCGGCATGCCGATGGTCTTGGCTTTCATCTCTTCGACGATGCCCAGGCGCTCGAACACGCGCAACATATGCATGCCACTCTCGGCGCCTTCATTCCGGGCGAAGGTCTTGACCGCGAGCAGCGTGCGCTTCAGCGCCTCGGCAGAGCTTACGTCCGGCTTCGGCGCATCGGCCAGCACCGCGACGCCGATGCTCGATCGCGCGATGTCGACACGGCGCACGAGCTTGCCCTCCTTGATCAAGGCGTCGCTCGCCTGCGCGGTCAGGATGGTGACATCCACCGCCTCGCCGCCGAGCACGCGCTTGACGATAAACGACGACGGTGTGTGTACGATTTCGACCTTGTGCGGACTTGAGCGCTCGAACTGTGCCACCAATTCGACGATCGTCGTCCGCATCGGCGCCGGACACATCAGCTTGATCTCGGCGGCGGAGGCGACGACCACCGGCAAAAGGATCATGGCAACACCAATGGTCGCCGCGAAATGGACGACGCTCCTACGCACATTCATTGTATTCCTCACTGTTGCGCAGCCAGAACCGACGGATTGGTGACGCCCGCCCGATCCGATATCACGTCCGCTGTGTGGTTGGACGTGCCAGGCCGCATCCGATCCAGCAATATGCGTGCCAAGCGTCCCGATCTTACGTCCTGAGCCGATCGAACACGGTTCGCTTGCGATCCTTTACTCAACCGGCGGCAGCGACTTGATGTAGGCCGCCATCGCCGCGCGGTCCGGCTGCGGCAGTTGCGACGTGTTGCGCACGACGCCCACCATCGAACCGCCGACGGTGTCCTCCGGGGTCTCGCCGGTCTCGAGGATGCGCTCGATAACCTTCTCCGTATATTCGCCGAGCCCATGCTGGGTGATGTTCGGGATCGTCCCCTCGCCTTCGGGATTGGGGCCACCGGCAAACCGCTTCGCCTCGACGATGCCGCCGAGCAGCGTGCGCGGGCTGTGACATTCCGCGCAGTGTCCCGGGCCGTTCACGAGATAGGCCCCGCGATTCCAATGTGCCGGCCGATTTGGATCGGGCGTGAACGGTTGGCCGTCGAGGTAGAGAAATTTCCAGCCGCCGAGCGCGAGGCGGATGTTGAAGGGAAACCGGATGTCGTGATCGCGCACTCGGCCCTCGACTGGTGGCAGCGTCTTGATGAAGGCGAACATGTCACGCAGGTCGGCGAGCGTCATTCGCTGGTACGATGCGTAGGGGAACGACGGGAAATAGTGGCGGCCGTCCGGTGACGTCCCCTTCTTCATCGCGGTGACGAAATTGGCCTCGCTCCACGCGCCGATGCCGTCCTTCGGATGGGGCGAGATGTTGGGCGGATAGAACGATCCGTAGGGCGACTTGAGCTCCATGCCGCCGCCGAGCCGCGTCCGGTCATCCTGCTTCGGCGTCGCGTGGCAGGCCGCACAGCCGCCGGCGAAGAACATGGTCTTGCCGTTCTCGAGATTGGGCTTGTGTGCCGGCAAAGCGCTCGCAGCGACGACCTCGGGCCTGGTGATGAACCAGAATCCGGCGGCGCCGATCAACACCAAGATCAAAACGGCAAGCAGCAAGCGGCGCATCGGTTGACTCCTGTCGGCGACCGAAGGTCACGATCGGACACGATCAAGTCTAGCACGGAAGCGAAACGCCGTCGCGAGCGGGGCGCGACGGCGTGACGCGGATGATCGTATTGCCTCAAAGCTATTTCTTCTGAGGCGCGCGATAGAGCTCGTGGCAGTTGTTGCAGGCATCGTTGATGGCCGGCATCGATGCCTTGACGCCATCCAGCGAACTGGCTTTTGCCTTGCCGTCCGCCACCGCCTTGCCGAATGCAGCCACCTTGGCGTCGAAGTCTTTGCGATTGTCCCAGATCGCGGCCTTGGCGCGGGTGTTGGTGCCGTCGCCCTTGGAGTTGTCCGGGAACAGCTTGCCGAATTGGGATGCAGTACGATCCCAGGTGGCGTAAGCAGCGGCCACGGTCTCGGACGTGAAGGGCTCCTCGCCCTTGACCATGGCATTCACCGACTTCGCGTACTTGTTGTTCTGCTTCATCAAGTCCTTTCGCGCTGCGATCGGATCGGTCTGCGCCACCACGGCGCCAACACCGATCGCGACGGTGGCAGCAATCAGAACGGCACGAATGATGATCATCGAATCAGTCTCCCTCTGAAGTCTTCTGGCAAAGCCGTTCGACGGTCGTCGCACGGAAGTGAGCCGGCCGAATCCCAAGCCCGGCAAACAGGCCAACACCGAGCCCGCATTTATATTCCTCTAATTCCAATTCACGACCAAATTGCGAAAAACCGCAAGGAAAATCAGATTATTCAACACGTTAGGACGAGATACGAGCACGGCCCGTCAATCCGGCGTGGCGGCACGTTCGGCCTTGCGGACGACGTCCTCGGGCGTGGCGAGCGCAGCCTGAACCAGCGCGGCGATCGCTTCGCCAGTTTGAGGCGAGACCTCGAAGCCCATGGTCTCCGCCTCCTTCAGGAAGGCGGCATCCTTCATGGTGGCGTCGAAAGCGCGGCGCAGCACCGCCACGCGCTCGGCGGGGACATCAGGCGGCAGCATCAGCGGACGGCCGAGCCGCGTATTGCCGGCGAAGAAGGTCAGCACCTGGCGCTGTTCCTCGGTCTGCGCGAAATCGAAGACCGTCGGCGCATCGAGCCACGGCACGCGCTCGGGCTCCATGTTGAAGAGCACGCGCATCTTGCCGTCCGCGACCCACTGCCGGCGCGCGCTCACCGGCCCGCCCACGGTCGTGACCAGGCTGCCGACCTCGCCGCGCGTCACCGCCAAGACAACTTCACCAGGAGAACGATAGCCGGTGACGATCTTGAGCTTCATGCCGAGCAGGTTCTTGAGCAGGATCGGCGCCGCCGTCACGCCCTGCCCGCCGCCGGGCGCACCGACGATCAGCTCGCGCTCGAACAGATCCGCGACGCCGGAGATGCCGGCCGCGGCGCTCACGAACATCACGCGGTGATTGACCTCCGGGCTGCCGAGCCAGTTGAAGCGGCCGGGCTCGAAGCGGACGTTGCGCACCTTCATGATCGCGGCGTCGGTCATGCCGCGCGAGACCATGCCGATCGCGGTACCGTCGCGCGGCGCGACGTTGAACAGATGGTTGGTCGCGACGATGTGGCCGGCGCCCGGCATGTTCTCGACGATCAGCGACGGCTGGCCGGGGATGTGCCGCGTGATGTGGCGGCCGATGAGCCGTGCCCACAGGTCGTAGTCCTGGCCCGAGGACGTGCCGACGATGAGCTTGAGCTGCTTGCCACGGAAGAAGTCGTCAGCGCTCTGCGCCGCGGCATGCGCCCGCAAATGCGAGCAGCCACGGCAATGCCAGGGCAAGCGCGCCGATCCGTTTCATCTCCCTCGCCTTTCGATACGAGCATCCGGGACCGCTCGACCTCGCATGCTAGACTGCACAAGCGCGATCGTTCTCGCGAGGCAAAATGTCCTCCGAGGTTTGCTGTTTCCCCTCACCAAAGTGAGGGGGCGGAGCGCCGACAGGCGCTCGGGTGCTTGCGAGGCACCCTTCGGCGGGCCAATGACGCCGGCCCGCAGGCGCTGCGAGGCGCCTCGCATCCCTGCGACCGCAGACGCGCTTCGCAGTCTTTGCGATCCAGGGGATGCTCGCCTCTCGGCGCTCCACCGCGGGATTTATGGCTTCGGTCCCGCGCGGGATGAAGCAAGTAGGCTTCACCGTCTGCGAGCTGCAATAGCGCGTCGAAGACGCGCGTGAACGCGCTTATGGCGTCCGCTCGTAGTGGCGGAGGGCGGGCTTCCGAAGCCTCCCGGGAGCGTGGTTACGAGCCACGCCCGCAGGACGCCGCATCCCGCTCCGACTCTGGCTCGTCTCCGGAGACGCCCTCGGTGAGCGGGACGAAGGAGAAGATAGGCATCGTGAGCCACTCGAAAAGCGAAATCGTTCCAGCGTGCCCGCTATTGTTTGGTTGCGGTGGATAGCCGCGCAGCGTACCGGGCGCCTTGCGCCACCGGATAGCGATCAGCAGCGCTCACTTCCGGAGTGCGGCAGCCTTTCGTTTCTTACCCTTGGGAAGCGGTGCTGGCGGCTCCCCCTCGACCGCAGGCTTACTGCGCCGCGCGATGATCGCGAGCTCGATAGTTTCGGGGCTGATACCGACGCTCTGATAGAACGCCCGCATCTCGGCCTCATCGCGCAGCATCTTCTCTGGCAGCTTGATCATGGCGCCCTCCATTCCATTTCGGGGGATGGAACTCTGATGGAACCGGAAGGTTCCCTGGCTCTCGCTGCAAAAATTACCGGATATCCGGAACTAAAACCGCCGCAGATGTCTTCGTCAAAGGCGGGAGCGAGCCCGCCCCCACAACTCAAGGCCGACCTCGTCGGGCCCGCACCGACGGCCGGAGTCTCAATCTTGGGTTCGGAAAATCTGGTGGGCGGCTCACGCGCCCGAACGCACAACGCGTCAAAGAAGAAAATCGGCCCTGACCTCTCGCAGAGACAAGGGCCGTAAGTTTTCCACGCTAGATGTCTGCGTTGCAGACGGGCGCAAGGCAGCACAACCGGTGCGCCGTTGTAATCATCCAAACGGATGACGGCGATTGAGCCCTCGCATGTTCGTTGAACCTTCGCGCGACACTGCCCCAACGCACACGCAATCGTAGGCCCTCATAGAAGATACCGCGCCTCATAGAAGATGCCCCGGCCGTGACAGGCCGGGGCTCTTCATGCCGCCAGTGCGTATTGGGGGGCTTTGCTCTGACGACACTACCGCCAAAACAGGGCGAGGAGCAGGATGATCGGAAGCGGGATCCCGATCAGCCACAGCAGCGCGCCTTTACCGAAACTCATCGTGTTGTCTCCTGTAACTGGTGCCGTGATGACAACGTGCGGGCTACGGTCAAGGTTCCGCGGAATGAAACTTCCCTCATTGTCGTGCGTTTGTGCCATCGCAAGGATGCTGAGGAGCGGATATGCGAAAGCAAAAACCTGAACTGCTGGCCGTGAAAGTCATTCCGTGGGACGAGGCGCGTGGTCTTTATGGAATCCTGACCATCTTCGACGATGGCGAGACTGTCAGCGAGATGTGGGGCACGGCAAAAGATGCAGAAGCCGCGGCGGCCATCCGCCGTCGCGACATCCGTGCCATATCGCCGGGTCCCCTCACCCCTTGAGACAGACCGCGCACCTCAGCGCGTTGCAGCCAACGGCCTGAGCGAACGACTGATGCGCGTGACGATGCCGTCCCAATCGCTCTTCTCACTCGCCGGATATCTGATGTCGACGCAGTGCAGGTTACTGCCCCTGCGGGCTGAAAAATTGCACCGCAGATAAACGATCATTCCGTCACGCCGCGTCGACAGCGCAAAGAAATTCCGGCTCACGCGATCGTAGGTCAGCGTGGAACGTCGCGCCGGAAAGTTGGCCCGCACGAATGCAGCGGGCGACAGCGCCTTGGGGTTCGGCAGCGAATAGACATGAAGACGGGCGCGTTCGTCCTCGGAGCTGAAGACGCGGCCGGGTTCTTGCCCGCCCTGCTCCTGCGCCACGGAGAAGACGTCCGGCGGGTACTCCACCAAGGTCCCCTGCGCATCCTTGTAGACGGCCCAAGAAGCGGCCGAAGGAACATTGGCCTGCGCCGCATGCGCAGCCGAGTTCAGGATCAGGCTTACCGAAACGATGATGAAACCGAGTGATCTCAGCCACATGTTCACCTCCACCAGACCGAGCCCCGAATTAGCTACGGGGCTGAAACCGATCTGGATGTCGGGATGGTTTGAACGCGGTGTGTGCCGTTGTGCCCCGCACAAAATCCAACTGGAGTACTTCTCCGCCCGGTTCCTTTTCCCTGGATCGTGACAAATCTGGCACACCTTTTGAGCTGACTCGGCTGTAGAGTACCGCCATCGCAACCCGCGCGACTCTGAAGTGGGGATTGGGGGAAATCATGAAGACGCTGATGATTTCGATCGGCTGTGCGCTCGCCATGAGTGTTGCCACAGCCCAGGCGGCGGATCTTCCGGCACGCGTGGCAGCACCGGCGCCCGTCGTCGTGCCGACGCCCGGCTACTACTGGGGCGGCTTCTACATCGGCCTGAACGGCGGTTACGGCTGGTCCGGAGGCACCGTCGAGTCACCCATCGCGAGCGTCAGCGCCGGTGACCTCAAGGGGCCGTTCGCGGGCGGCCAGATGGGTTACAACTTTCAAACCGGCGACTTCGTCTACGGTATCGAAGTGGACGGCCAATGGGCGGACATCAAGGAATCCTACACCGCCTTGGGGCTGACCTTCTCTGACAAGGTGAATTACTTCTTCACGGCGCGCGGGCGCCTCGGCTTCCGCTTTTCGAATGCCTTGCTCTACGGCACCGGCGGCTTTGCCTATGGCGGCTGGAAGAGTTCAGTCTCCAACGCCCTCGCCACCGTTTCGTTTTCGGATAGCCGCGCAGGCTGGACTGCCGGCGCTGGCGCCGAGTTTGGATTTGGAAACTGGAGCGCCAAGCTCGAGTACCTGTATCTCCAATCCTTCGATAAGGACGAGATCGTCTTCACCACCCCGCTGACGTGGAACGTGCATGTTCACACCGTGAAGCTCGGGTTCAACTATCGTTTCACCAGCACACCAGTCACGGCACGTTACTGAGCGAGCGTCGGTTCTGCTGCTTCATCGGGGAGATGAAGCGGCATATCCGCCGTTGCTGTCTCGCCTGATGCGAGCGGCCAAGATCAACCGAAAAATTCGCAACGCAAGATTTATGTGGGGTGGGCCTGCGACCGGTTGACCACCAGTGGGACGGTAAGGGTGTACATTTCCGCCCACTGACACGTGTCGGCGCAGGCCCATTCCAACTATGGATCGTGAGTTCGGCGAAGGTAGGCAATCTTCGTCTTAATCTTAATGGCCGGCCCGTTAACCGGCGCCTCGGCGCGCAGAAAACCCATGCTTAGAGCATTGATTTCAGTATTATTTGCAGCATCGGCCACCGTTCCTCAGCGGCCCCGCATTCGCCCAAAGGTGCGTCGATCCGCCCACCACTGTGCGCGGCCAATGCGCGAAACAAGCCGGCGCGCGATGCGATCCAACAACGCGCCTGGACGGGCGGGGTTGGTCCGCCTTTTCGCTTGCATGAGAGCCCGCGGACAGACCCGGCCCGAAACGCAGTTAGCGGCGATCGAGCTGATCCCCTTTCGCGTCCGTCTGCGCGGCGCGACGCCCTACTCCGCCGGCTGGTCCTGCGTCTCCGGCGGACGCCGGCGGTGCGCACGAAGCGCGATCCAGCGGCAGATCACGTAGAACGCCGGCGTGAAGATCAGGCCGAAGAACGTCACGCCGATCATCCCTGAGAACACCGCGGTGCCGAGCGTCTGGCGGAGTTCTGCGCCGGCGCCGACCGCCCACACCAGGGGCAGCACGCCGAAGATGAAGGCGAACGACGTCATCAGGATCGGCCGCAGCCGAAGGTGCGCGGCTTCCACCGCCGCTTCGAAGCGATTGCGGCCGCCGTCCTCGAGCTGCTTGGCGAATTCGACGATCAGAATCGCGTTCTTCGCCGCCAATCCGATCAGCACCACGAATCCGACCTGCGTCAGGATGTTGTTGTCCTGCTCGCGCAGCACCACGCCGACGATCGAGGCGACGAGGCACATCGGCACGATCAGGATCACCGCGAGCGGCAGCGTCAGACTTTCGTATTGCGCCGCCAGCACCAGGAACACGAACACCACCGCCAGCAGGAACGCGAAGATCGCGGTGTTGCCGGCCTTGATCTGCTGATAGGCGAGCGTGGTCCATTCATAGGCGAAACCGTCGGGCAGCGTGGTGCGCGCGATCTGCTCCATCGCCTGGATGGCCTGCCCGAGCGAGTAGCCGGGCGCCGCGGCGCCGTCGAGCTCGGCGGCGGGGTAGAGGTTGTAGCGCGGCACGCGATAGGGCCCCGTCACGTCGCGCACGGTCGTGAACGACGCCAGCGGTACGGTCTGGCCCTGGTCGTTGCGCACGCGGATGCTCAAGACGTCGCTGGGCTGAAGGCGATAGCCGCTATCGGCCTGCGCCGTCACGCGATAGGTGCGGCCGAACAGGTTGAAGTCGTTGACGTATGACGACCCGATATAGATCTGCAGCGCGGCAAAGACATCGGGCACGCGAACGCCGAGCATCTGCGCCTTGGTGCGATCGATGTCGAGATAGAGCTGCGGTGTCGAGGTCTCGAAGAACGAGAACACCTGCGAGACCATCGGATTCTTCGCCGCCGCGCCCATCATCGCAAAGGCGGCGCCTTGCACGGCCTCGGGCCCGCGCCCGACGCGATCCTCGATCATCATGCGGAAGCCGCCGGCGTTGCCGATGCCTTGCACCGGCGGCGGCGCGACCACGAAAATCGAAGCCTCCTGGATGCTCGACAGCCGCGCATAGAGCGCGCGAATGATCCCGGTGGCCGCCAGATTCGGATCGCGGCCGCGCTTCTCGAAAGAGTCGAGGACGACGAAGATCGCGCCGGAGTTCGGCGCATTGGTGAAGGTCGCGCCGGAGAAGCCGACGATGTTCACGGCGCTGGAGATGCCCGGCGTCTTGAGCGCGATCTCGACCGCGCGCCGGTTGACCTCGTCCGTGCGCTGAAGCGCCGAGCCCGGCGGCAACTGCGTGACGATGATCAGATAGCCACGGTCGACCGCCGGAATGAAGCCCGTCGGCGTCTTGCGGAATTCGTTGAGGCCGTAGGCGATGATGCCCACATAGACGACCAGCAGCAGGACGGCGAAACGCACGACGCGGGCGGCAAGCCAGCTATAGCCGTGCGACAGCCCGTCGAAGCCGCGATTGAATAGCCGGTAGAAGCCGCGGATTGGACGTTCCCAGGCCTTCGGCGCGCGATGCTCCTTCGGCTTGAGCAGCAGGGCGGCGAGCGCCGGCGACAAGGTCAACGACACGATCAGCGAGATCACGGTCGCGGCGGCGATGGTCAATGCGAACTGCCGGTAGAACTGCCCGGAGATGCCGGTGATGAACGCGGCCGGGATGAACACGGCGCACAGAACGAGTGCGATCGCGATCAGCGCGCCACCGACCTCATCCATGCTCTTGATGGCGGCCTCGCGCGGCCTCAAGCCCGGCCTCGATATTGCGCTCGACGTTCTCGACCACGACGATGGCGTCGTCGACCACGATGCCGACCGCGAGCACCAGTCCGAACAAGGTCAGGTTGTTCAGCGTGAAGCCGAACATCGCCATGACGAAGAACGTCCCGATCAGCGAGATCGGGATGGCGACGAGCGGGATCACGGCCGCGCGCCAGGTCTGGAGGAAGACGATCACCACCAGCACGACGAGCAGGATCGCTTCCAGGATGGTTTCCTGCACCGCGTTCACCGACTCCTGGATGAACTGCGTCGGGTCATAGACGATGGTGTACTTCACGCCGGGCGGCAGCCGTGGCGCCATCTGCGCCATCGCGGCGCGGATTTCCTGCGCGGTCGCCAGCGCGTTCGAGCCCGGCCGTTGGAACACCGCCAGCGCCACCGCGGGATCGAGATCGAGATACGAATTCGCCGAATAGTCGACCGCGGCCAGCTCGATCCTGGCGACGTCGCGCAGCCGCACGACCGCGGTGTCGGTCTGCTTGACGACGATGTTGCCGAATTCGTCGACGTCGGTGAGACGCCCCTGCGTCTTGACCGCGATCTGGAAGGCGCCCGGCCGGTCGACCGGCGGCTGATTGAGCACGCCCGACGCGACCTGCACGTTCTGCCCCGCCAGCGCCTGCGTCACGTCGGCAGCCGTGAGGTTAAGCGATTCCAGCCGCTGCGGATCGAGCCAAATCCGCATGGAATAGTCGCGGCTGCCGAACACCGTGATCGATCCGACGCCGTTGATACGGGTGAGCGGGTCCTTGATCTCGAGCGTCGCGAAATTCGAGATGAACAGCGTGTCGCGCGAGCGGTCCGGCGAATAAAGATGCACCACCATCATCAGGTCGGGCGAGCTTTTGCTCACCGTGACGCCGACGTTGCGCACGTCGGCGGGCAAGCGCGGCGTCGCGGTGGCGACGCGGTTCTGCACCTGCACCTGCGCGATATCGAGATTGGTGCCGAGGTCGAAGGTGACGGCAATGCTGAAGCGCCCGTCGGCGGTCGAGTTCGAGGACACGTAGAGCATGTTCTCGACGCCGTTGATCTGCTCCTCGATCGGAGCGACCACGGTCGAGGCGACCACCTCCGCGCTGGCGCCGGGATACTGGCCGGTGACGTTGATGATCGGCGGCGCGATTTCGGGATACTGCGCGATCGGCAGGCGGAAAAACGACACTGCCCCGAGGATCACGAACGTGATCGAGACCACACAGGCAAAGATCGGCCGGTCGATGAAGAAATGCGATAAACGCATTCGCGCCCCGTTACTTCGTTATTTCGTTGTCGCCGTCGTGGCGTTCGCCTGCGCCTGATCTTCCGGCGTGACCTTGGCGCCGGGCCGCGCGCGCACCAATCCATTGACGACGACGCGGTCATCGGGCTTGAGACCGTCCTTGATGACCCGCAGATTGTCCGCGAGCGGACCGAGCGTAACGTAGCGCTGCTGCGCGATGTTGTCGCCGTCGACCACCAGCACGAATTTGCGCGCCTGCTCGCTGCCGATGGCGGAATCCGGGATCAGCAGCGCCGGATAGGACGGCGAGCCCGGCACGCGCACGCGCCCGAACATGCCGGGCGTGAACACTTGTTCGGGGTTCGAGAACACCGCACGGCCGCGGATCGTGCCCGACGCCTTGTCGATGACGTTGTCGACGAAGTCCATGTAGCCGCGATGGACGAAATCGGCTTCGTCGATGAGCTTCAACGAAACGATGACGCTGCCCTCGCGGCTGGTGACCTCGCGGCCGGTGCGCGAGAAACGCTCGTAGCGCAGGTACGCGGCCTCGTCGAAGGTGAACTCGAGCCGGATCGGATCGAGCGACACGATGGTCGCGAGCAGCGTGGTATTGCCAGAGGTGCCACCGGTGATGAGGTTGCCCGGCGTCACCCGCCGGTCGCCGATGCGGCCGGTCACCGGCGCGCGCAATTCGGTGAATTCAAGATCGAGCTCGGCCTGGCGCACCGCCGCCTCGTTCGCCACGACCGACGCCTCGGCATTGCGCCTGGCCTGCGAGCGCTGCTCGAACACTTGCTCGGTGATGGTCTTGTCGCGCACGAGCTGCTTGCCGCGGGCGTGATCGGCCTCGGTATAGGTCAGGTTCGAGCGCGCAAGCGTCAGATTGGCGCGCGCCTGGTCGAGTGCGTTCTGGAACGGCCGCTTGTCGATCGTGAACAGGAGTTGGCCCTGCTTGACGATCTGGCCGTCAGTGAAATGCACGCTCTCGAGATACCCCGACACGCGCGCGCGCACTTCCACGCTATCGACCGCGACGAAGCGGCCGACATACTCGTCGTGGTCCACGATGTTGCGCTGGACCGGGGTCGCCACCGTCACAGTCGGTGGCGGCGGCGCGGGCGCAGCACGCTGGCTGTCGCCACAGGCGGTGAGCGCGGGACCGAGAATCAGCGCCAAAACGGCGAAACGGGACTGGATCATCATGTGCTGGGTACGTGAATCGGCTTTTGCGGCATTGCACCATATAGCTACTCAGGCCCGGACCGGCCATCGAACCTTCGTGATTAACCAAGTCTTAAAAGAGGGCCGGACGCCGCAAGCCGCTCCAAGCGTCCGCTGACCGCCCACAACGGCTGGAATACCAACGCAAAATCAATCGATTAAGGTGGAATCCGGCGGTGTGTTGTATGGAGCACATCCCGGCAATTCATACCGTCGGCGATTGCGCCGTAACCGAGGCCCCGCATAAAATCGCGAACAAAGTCCATCTCTTATCCAGAGTCGCTGATCAGGGGGGTGGGGATGTCGCCCCACTGGCTGTGCTGCCTTTTCGCGGCGCTGGTCGTGTTTGCTTCACCGCAACCGGCAGTCGCACAGATTCCTGCCAGCGAGCTCCCTGGCCGGGCGCGCGAACAATTCCAGCAACCCCGCGTGCCGCTGTCGCAACCGGGCGCCGCGCGGATCACGCTGCCGAGCACCGTCGCCCCGCCGGGCGCCGAAAAACTCAAGGTGCGGGTGCGGGGCGTGCGCATCACCGGCAGCACCATCTACAGCGCCGAGGAGCTCGCGCCGCTCTACCAGGAGATCGTCGGACGCGAAGTTCCGGTCACCGCGGTCTATGACATCGCCCAGCGCATCACCGCGCGATACGGCAGCGACGGCTACGTGCTGTCGCGCGCGGTGGTCCCGCCGCAGGAATTGAGCCCGCGCGGCGCGGTCGTGCACATCCAGATCATCGAAGGCTACATCGACCGCGTCGAGTGGCCGCCGGCGCTATCGAAGTATCGCGATTTCTTCTCGCACTACGCGGCGCAGATCACCGCCGAGCGCCCGATCAACGTCAAGACGCTCGAGCGTTACCTGCTGCTCGCGAGCGACCTCCCCGGCCTCAAATTCACCAACAGCCTGAAGGCCTCGCCGACCAATCCGGGCGCCGCGACGCTGGTCGTCGAGGTGGTGGAGAAGCCGGTCGACGCGTTCGCCCGCATCGACAATCGCGGCACCAAGGCGCGCGGGCCGGAGGAGTACTTCACCAGCGTGAGCGTCAACAATCTCGCGCGCATGCACGAAAGCCTGACCCTGAGCACGGCGGGCGCGTTCCAGCTGAGCGAGCTGCAATATTATCTGGCGAGCTACCGCCAGGTGCTCACCGGCGAAGGCCTGACGATCTTCTTCAACAACAGCTACACGCGCAGCAAGCCCGGCACCGAAACCCTGCGGCTTCTGGAGTACAAGACTCGCGGCGATCTGTTCGAAGCCGGCGTGCTCTACCCGTTCATCCGCAGCCGCGAGAAGAACCTGATCGCCACGGCGCTGTTCTTCATGAGCAACGACCGCAGCGACATCCTCGACGCGCTCAACACGCTCGACAAGATCCGCGGCGTCCGGCTGAAGGCGGATATCGACTTCGTCGACCCGTGCGCGGCCTCAACCAGATCAATCTGGTGCTCAGCCAGGGAATCCAGGGGCTCGGCGGTTCGGTCGGCGGCTCCGCCAATTTGTCGCGGGCCAACGGGCAGCCCGACTTCACCAAATTCGAGGCGACCGTCAGCCGCCTGCAACCGCTGCCGGGAAATTTCTCCGTCCTGCTCGCCGCCTATGGCCAGTGGGCGGGAACTCCGCTCCTGTCGCCGGAGCTGTGCGGCTACGGCGGACGGGCCTTTGGGCGGGCTTACGACCCCTCGGAGCTGGTCGGGGATAGCTGCGTCGAGCTCCTGGCGGAGCTTCGCTACGACATCCCCCACACCCTCCCGACCGTGTCGCAGCTTCAGCTCTATTCGTTCGCAGACCGTGGCTGGCTTCATAATCTTGCCCCAGTTGCCGGGACACCTGAGAACGTGGATGGCGCTTCGGTTGGAGGGGGACTCCGCCTCGGTCTGCAGCAGCCCAACCTGACGGTCGATCTGTCGGCCGCCAAGGGTGTGGCCGGCCTACGCGACGACTGGCGGTTCTTCTTCATCACAACCGGACGTTATTGAGGGACGACCGATGTCGCCGCGCCTCCGCAATCTGCTCATGACATCCACGGCGCTGCTCGCGCTCGGCGTCGCGCTCGTCGACGCTCGGCGCTGTGCCTGGCGGCGCGCAGCCGACCGGCCCGAGCGTCGTCGGCGGCTCCGCGACGGTCAGCGGCGCGGGCACCAACGCGGTCATCGTCAATCAGTCGAGCAACCGCGCGATCATCAACTGGAACACGTTCAACGTTTCGACCGGCGGCGTCGGCGACGTTCAATCAGCCCAACTCGTCGGCGATCACGCTCAACCGCGTCACCGGCGGGCTCGGCCCCTCGGTGATCGACGGCACCATCACCGCCAATGGCCGCGTCTTCATCATCAACCGCGACGGCATGCTGTTCGGCCGCAACGCGGTGATCAACACCGCCGGCTTCCTCGCCTCGACCAACGATATCCGCAACGACGACTTCATGGCCGGCCGGATGAACTTCAACATCCCGGGCCGTCCTGACGCCTCGATCGTCAATCTCGGCACCATCACCGCGTCGAGCCACGGCTTCGCGGCGCTGGTCGCGCCGGGCGTGCGCAACACCGGCACCATCACGGCGACGCTCGGCACCGTTGCGCGTCGCGTCCGGCAACAGCTTCACCCTCGACATGTACGGCGACAAGCTGATCCAGCTTGCGGTCGGCGACGAGATCGCGGGCAAGGTGATCGACGTCTCGACCGGCAAGCCGCTCTCCTCGCTGGTCAGCAACGAAGGCCGGATCTCGGCGAACGGCGGCCGCGTGGAGCTCACCGCCGCCGCCGCGCGCCATGTCGTCGAACTCGGTCATCAACAACCGCGGCGTGATCGAGGCCAATTCGATCGGCACGCGCAACGGCATGATCGTGCTCGGCGGCGCCACCGCGTCGAGCAAGACCGCGGGTCTGCCGAAGCAGACGATCAAGGTCTCCGGAACGATCACCGCCACCGGCAAAGACAAGGGCAGCAAGGGCGGCACCATCCAGATCACCGGCGAGGACATCCAGTTCGCGGCGGCGATGCTCGACGTGTCCGGTCATTCCGGCGGCGGCAAGATCCTGGTCGGCGGCGACTACGGCGGCGGACGGCCGATCCCGGGCGTCGTCAACAATCAGAGCGCGGTGCTCGAAAACATCGCGATCCCGACCGCGACCACCGTCACGGTCGACAGTGCGACCACCTTCAACGCCTCGGCGACCGCGAACGGCAACGGCGGCAAGGTGATCCTGTGGTCCGACACGCTGACCACCTTCGCCGGCACCATCTTCGCCCGCGGCGGCGAGCAAGGCGGCAATGGCGGCTTTGTCGAAGTGTCGGGCAAGCAGCAGCTCGCGTATGCAGGGATGGTCGACACCCGCGCGCCGAACGGCCAGGCGGGAACGCTGCTGCTCGATCCGGACAATTTCAACATCGACGCGGCGGCGGCCTCGACCATCATGGCCAACCTCGCCACCACGCCGGTCGTGATCCTGACCAGCGCGGCGGGCACCGGCGGCAGCGGCGACATCACCGTCAACGCGCCGATCACGTGGTCGAGCATCAACGACCTGACGCTGAGCGCCTATCGCAACGTCGTCGTCAATGCGGCTATCACCAACACCGGCGCTCGCGCCGGTGACGCTGCGCGCCGACAACACCGGCACCGGCGTGGGAACCGTGAGCTTCGCCGCCGGCGCCACGGTATCGACCCTCGGAGCGGTGTCGATCTTCTACAATCCGACGAGCTACGCCTCCCCGACCGACTACTCCGACCAACGTGCCGCAAACTCACCAGGCCTACATGCTGGTGAACAGCGCACAGAACCTCCAGGACATCGAGACCAACCTCGGCGGCACCTATGCGCTGGGGCGCGACATCAACGCAACCGGCTTCGGCTTCGTCCCGCTCTCGACGTTTGATGGCGTGCTCGACGGCCAGAACCGCACCATCAGCAACCTCACCACCACCGGAGGATCGCCGTTCAGCGCCGTCGACGGCGAAATCCGCAATCTGAATCTCGTCAACGTCAACGTCACCGCGACCGGCAACGGGCAGGCTATCGGCGGGCTGGTCGGAATCCTGAGCGGCGGCACCATCAGCAACGTGACGGTTTCCGGCACGGTGAACGGCGGCGCATTCCAGGACATCACCGCCGGCGGGCTCGTGGGCTACAATCAGAACGGCTAGATCATCAATTCACACGCAGCCGTGAACGTGACGATCGGCACCAGCAGCGACACTTGCAACATCGAGGTCTGCACCTTCCGGCGCTCGGCGCATGCCGGTGGACTCGTCGGCGTCAACGACGGATCGATCTGGGATTCGAGCGCGAGCGGCAATGTCCAGGGCGGCGGCGGCACCATCATCGGCGGCCTCGTCGGCAGCAACGGCACCAGCAACAACTCCGAAATCGTTCCCCTGGATTTCCAATTCCTTCGCCACCGGCACGGTCAGCAGCGTCGTCGGCAACAACGAGTCCTTCGCGGCGCATGCCGGTGGCCTGGTCGGCGCCAACTGGGGCGGCATCGAAACCTCCTACGCGACCGGTAACGTCAGCAGCTCCGGGAATGTGAGAACCGCGAGCGTCGGCGGCCTCGTCGGACAGCTCATGGGCCAGGGCACGATCTGGAGCACCTACGCGTCCGGCAACGTCACGATCGCCAACACCTATGCCGGCGCCGCGGGCTCGTCGGCCGGCGGCCTGGTCGGAGGCAACCAAACCGACACCTCGATCTCCGACTCCTACGCACTCGGCAACGTCACGGTCTCCGGCGTAACAGCGAACTACACGATGTTCGCGGGCGGCCTCGTCGGAACGCATGTGGGCTCGCTCTGGAACGCCTACTCGACGGGCTCCACCAGCGCCGGCGCCGGCAATGCCGCGACACTCGTCGCCGGCGGCTTCATCGGCAACCAGATTGGCGAAAGCAACGTCACCAACGGATACTGGGACACAGGCACCAGCAACCGCACCAACGCGGTCGGCACCGGCAGCAGCGACGGCATCACCGGCCTGACGACGGCGCAGGCGCGTTCGATAGCGAGCTATGCGGGATTTGACTTCTCGGGGAGCGAAGGCAGCTGGTTCATGATCGACGGCCAGACCCGGCCGTTCCTGCGCAGCGAATGGTCGAACGTCATTCGCAATACGCACCAGCTCCAGCTTGTCGCGATGGCGCCGGGCGGGAGCTATGTGCTCGCGAACAACATCGATTTCACCGGCCAGTTCAACGAGTTCGGCATGTGGGGCGCGCGCGGCTTCGCATCGATCGGGAGCCAGTCGGGCGCCTTTCAATGGGACGCTCGAAGGCGACGGCCACACGATCAGCAATGCGATCATCACGGGATCAGGGCAACAGAACCACATCGGCCTGTTCGGCAGCATCGGTGCCGGTGGCATCGTCCGCAATCTGACCCTGAGCGCCTTTCAGGTCTCCGCAAATACAATTCCCTATCTCGAGGACTCGATCCAGCTCGTCGGCACGCTCGCAGGATCGAATACCGGCACGATCAGCAACGTAATCGTCTTGAACAGCACGGTTGACGGCCACAACCTGCCCGGAGTCATCGCCGGCGGGCTCGTCGGGCGCAACGGCGGGTTCGGCAATCCCGGCATCGGCGGCACGATCACCGGCGCTTCGGTATCGGCGATCGTCACGGTCGGCAGCGGATGCGTCGGCGATTGCTACGGCGGCATGAATTTCGCCGGCGGGTTGGTCGGATTCAACACCGCGGGATCGACCATCACCTCGTCGAGCGCGGCGGGCAGCGTCAGCGGCGCCGCGTACAGCTTCATCGGCGGACTGGTCGGTCAAAACGACGGCTCGATCACGAATTCGTCGGCGTCCGCTATGGTCGCCTCGACCGCGAACGGAGCGCTATTCAGCAACGCCGCCGGCGGTCTCGTTGGATACAACACCGGATCGATCTCAGGCTCGCGAGCGACCGGCAATGCCAGCGGCGTCGGATCGAGCGAAGGCTTCCTGGCAGCCATCGTCGGCGGGCTCGTCGGCCTGAATGAAGAAACGGGGCAGATCACCAACTCCTCGGCTGGCGGCACGGTGATCGGCTTCAATGTGGTTCAGCTTGGCGGCCTGGTCGGCGGTAATTTCGGTACGATCACGAATTCCAGCGCCACCGGCGACGTGACCGGCGATGGACGGGGTTCGATCGGTGGCCTGGTCGGCAACAATTTCTTCGGCGCGACCGTCACCGGCGTCGTCCGCCAGCGGCACGGTCGGCGGCTCCGGCAGCCTCAATGCCGGCGGCCTCATTGGCGACAACAGCGGCACCGTCTCCGGTTCCCAAGCCACCGGCAACGTGGGCGTGCGCAACACGAGTCGCCACCGACGTGGTCGCCGGCGGGTTTGTCGGCGCCAATGACGGCGACATCACCAACTCGCATGCGACCGGCCACGTGACCACCATCAACGGCGACGTCACCGGCGGCGGCTTTGCCGGATTCAACCTCGGCAGCATCGCCAATTCCTACGCGACCGGAAACGTCACCGCGAACGGCGCGACGCTGGCGATGCTCGGCGGATTCACCGGCGGCAATGTCGGCACCATCACCAACGCGCACGCGACCGGAAACGTCACGACCAACGCGCCGTTTGCGATCGCCGGCGGCTTCGTCGGATTGAATATCGGCACGATCGACCTGTCCTTCGCGAATGGCAACGTCTCCGCCGGCAACGACAGCTTCGTCGGCGGATTTGTGGGATTCAATTTCGGTGGGATCAATCAGGCCTTTGCCAGCGGCGCGGTGACCGGTGGCGCCAACAGCTTCGTCGGCGGCTTTGCCGGCGCCAATCTCGGCATCGACGTCAGCGGCCAGTTCGGCGACAACGCGGCAGCGTCGGGCTTCGGCAATGTCGGCTCGATCACGCAATCCTATGCGCTCGGCCCGGTCACTGGAGGCAACGCCGCCATCGCCGCATCCTTCGCCGCGCTCAACTATGGAACGCTCGACCAGGTCTACGGCGTCGGGCGTGTGCAGGGCGGCACCGGCAGTACGCTGGGCGGCCTCATTGCCGTGAACACGCCGTCGATCGTCATTCCGGACTTCGGTCTCGGCTCGTTCGGAAGCAATTTGCCGACCGGCACGGCGACCAGTTCATTCTGGGATATGCAGACCACCGCCATGCTGACGAGCGCCGGCGGCGTCGGCATGAACACGTCGGTGCTCTCCGGCGGACTGCCGCCCGGGTTCGACCCGCAGGTCTGGAATCAGCCCTCCTATCCCTTCCTGGTCAACCTCGTTCCCAATACGCAGAACACGACTCCGCTCCCGCCCATCATTCCGCCCGTCGGCGTCAGCAACGATCCGCCGCCGTTCATTCAGCCGCCGGACCAGCAGATCAACGCCAATCCGTTGACCCCGCTGGCGCCGCCGAGCGACCTGATGCCCAATGTCGTGCAGTTCGTGCAGCAGCAACAACAGCAGCAACAGCAACAGCAGCAAGGCCAGCAGGGCGCAGACCGCACGGTCACCGGCAGCGTGAACGATCCGATCCGTCTCGACGTCGGCGAGAACCGCTACTTCTATATTCCGCCGCCGGACGAAACCCGCCTCATGACCAACGAGGTCGTGCTGCAAATGCCCTGCGACGTGCCCGCCGACTCGTTGAACGCGATCCTGAAGCAGCACAGCCTCACGGTGCTCGGCACGCAGTGCTTCCAGCAGAGCGGTCAAGCCGCCTACCGGATGCAGCATGCGAGCAGCGAGACCGTGGCCAACGTGATCCGCGCGCTCGCCGAGCACCAGGTCATCGCCGCCGCGCAGGCCAACTACCTCTACGCGCTCACGGAGACGAAGGTTCAGTCGGCCACGTCCCAGCAGGGCGATCCCGGCCAATACGTGCCCGCGAAGCTGCGCCTGCAGGCGCTCCACCGTGTGGTCAGGGGCAACGGCGTCCCGATCGCGGTGATCAATTCGGAAATCGACGGGGCGCACCCCGACCTCAGCGGCACCATCGCCAACCGCTACGACGCGACCGGCGTAGAGGACAGCCCGCACGCGCACGGCACCGGCATGGCGGGCGCCATCGTTTCGCACCAGAGGCTCTTGGGCGTCGCGCCCGGCGCCCGCATTGTCGCGATCCGCGCCTTCTCCACCCGCTCCACCAACCCCGAGAGCACGACCTACAACATCCTCCGGGGCATCGACTGGGCGGCCGACAACAATGTCCGCATCATCAACATGAGCTTTGCGGGTCCGCGCGATCCCTCGCTGGAGCGGGCGCTCAAGGCCGCTTACGACAAGGGCGTGGTCCTGGTTGCGGCGGCGGGCAATGCCGGACCGCGAGCGCCGGCGCTGTACCCGGCCGCCGATCCGCACGTGATCGCGGTGACGGCCACCGACATCGACGACCAGCTGTTCTCCGGCGCCAACCGCGGAAACCATGTCGCGATCGCGGCGCCGGGCGTGGACGTCCTGGTGCCGGCGCCGGCCGGCGAATATCAGGTGACGACTGGAACGTCGGTCGCGACCGCCCACATCAGCGGCGTGATCGCGCTGATGCTGGAGCGCAATCCCAAGCTGGCGCCCGCCGACGTCCGCAGGATCCTCGCCGGCAGCGCCAAGCGGCTGGGGCCGTTGAACATGTTCGGCGCCGGGCTGGTCGATCCGATGCGGGCGATCGAGATGGCGACACCGCGCTCGGCGGCAGTGCCGGTGTGGCCGGCAACGACGACGGCGGCCGCGCGGCGCGGCCTAGACGGGTAGGACTATTTAATCGTCTTTGGATTTAAGCGTTTGGTCAACCGATTGGAGATCAGACCCATGAGCGCGCATTTGTTTTGGTTCGACGAAGAGCAGTGGTCGAAAGTGAAGCCACATTTGCCGACCAACCAGCAAGGTCCTGAGCGTCACGACGACCGGCGGATTTTGAGCGGGATCATGCATGTGCAGATGGTTGGATGTCGTTGGAAGGACTGTCCGCGCGAGATGGTCCGCACAAGACGATCTACAATCGCTTTGCGCGTTGGAGCGAGCGGGGAATTTGGCAGAACATCTTCGCGGCTGTAGCGGCCGGCTCTGACGCGCCCGGGCAATGGTGTTGGACAGCAGCCATGTGAGAATCCACCGCTGCGCCAGCGGCGGAAAAGGGGGGCGCAGGCGCAAGCGATAGGTGTCACCAAAGGCGGCCGCAACAGCAAGATACACGCGGTTGTCGACGCGTTGTGCCGTCCTTGGGTTTTGGTCCTCACACCCGGCAACACGGCAGATTGTGTGATGGCCGAAGCCTGCGTCAGCCTGATCCCCGGCGTCACGGAACTTCTGGCGGACAAAGGCTATGACACCGATGCGTTCCGCGCGTTTCTCAGAGACAACGATATCAAGGCGGTCATTCCCGGAAAATCAAATCGCAAGAGGCGTATTCGTCATGACAAGAAAGCCTACAAAGGCCGCAACGTGGTTGAGCGCTGCTTCTGCCGCCTCAAAGACTTCAGACGCATCGCCACGCGTTACGACAAGCTCGCTAGAAACTTCTTCTCGGCCATCTGTTTCGTCGCTACTCTGGCCTACTGGCTGTGATTTAATTGAGTTCGGACCCTAGGAAGCCTGCCTCCAGCGGCGGCGACTGCAAAATCGCCCGGCGCCGCCGAGTTGGGACGTGTACTCATGAGTCGTGTTCGTTCGGCATGTCCGGTTTGCCCCCGAGAGCGGCCAAATAGCAGACAAATCGGTAGGTCCGCTTAGGGTCCAAGGAGACCTATGCACGCTTCAAAACGTGCGCGTGAGCCTTCCTCCTAAGCGGCCCGTCATATAGCCTGATTTAAGAACTGCCACTGGGACGTGCCGAAAGTCCCTTTGCGCGAATTGGCAGCGTTGATGCCGGCGGCGGGCAGTCATCCCAAAAAATCGACCTGACGTTTGGTTCGCGCACGCGCCCGCTTGGCGTTGCGCATTGCTGACAGGAGAAGCTATGAAACTTCCGCACCGTAGACAATTTCTGCATCTGGCCGCGGGCGCTACCGCACTTCCGGTCCTATCGCGAGCCGCTTCGGCGCAGGCCTATCCGACACGGCCGGTGCGCTGGATCGTCGCCGCTGGCCCCGGCAGCTCGCCGGATATTGTCGCGCGCTTGGTAGGACAGCGGCTGTCGGAACGGCTCGGCCAGCCCATCATTGTCGACAATCGCCCGGGTGGCGGCGGCAACATCGGCACCCAGGCGGTCGTGAATGCACCTCCGGACGGCTATACACTTCTCTTTGTCACCAATGCAAACGCGATCAACGCGACGCTCTATGAAAAACTCAATTTTAATTTCATACGCGACATCGCGCCGGTGGCATCTATCGTCCGCGTTTCCTTTGTCATGCTTGTGAATCCATCGCTTCCCGCCAAAACCGTTCCCGAGTTCATCGCTTATGCCAAGGCCAATCCGGGCAAGCTCACCATGGCGTCGGCCGGCATCGGGACCGTGAGTCATGTGGCCGGCGAACTGTTCAAGATGATGACCGGCGTTAACGTTCTCACTGTGCCTTATCGGACCGGCCCGCCCGCACTTACTGATCTGATTGCCGGGCATGTGCACGTCATGATCGACACATTGCCCAGTTCAATTGAGTACATCAGGACGGGTAAGCTTCGTGCGCTGGCGATGGTCGCTCCGACGCGCTCAGAGTTATTGCCGGACATCCCGACCATCATCGATTTCGTACCGGGCTATGAAGCAAGCGCACTGTTTGGCTTCGGCGCACCCAGAAATACGCCCACCGAGATTGTCGGCAGGCTCAACAAGGAGATTAACGCCCTGCTCGCGGAACCGGAGATAGGGGCGCGGTTTACTGATATTGGTACGACAGTTGCGCTCTCGCCTGCCGAATATGGCAAGCTCATCGCCGAAGAGACCGAGAAGTGGGGCAAGGTTGTCAAATTCGCGGGGATGAAGCCGGGCTGAACCGACGGTTGGGCGTTCCATAAATCCCGTTGGACGAACGCTGATCTGGGCAATGCACGCTCTGGGTCAGAAACGGAAAGGCTCAAGCGGATCAAACCTCGTCAGCTTTGCATTCATTCAAAAACGGCCATCCGGTCTGCATTTATTCCCTAGTTCCATGCAAACGAAACCTTCGCGACGAATGCCGCGCTGCACCAGCGTGAGACGAGGCCACCGGGATTGGTGATTGGATCCACGCGCCCGCCTGGCCGCGCGTTGGGATCACCAGTGAAGACGTAGCAGTTCTCTTTCGACAAATTGGTGTCGTAGTACCGCAGATCGAGGCTGACGAATTTTCGGGTGAAGGTCACCCCCGCCTGCCAGTTGAGATAGGAAGGCAACGCGAAACCGCCGAGTGCAGGCGACTGTGTGCCGAACCACGAATAGCCGGAGGCGACCGTGAATGATACGCCGACATCTTGCGGCAGCAGACGAGAGGGCACTTCGTAGCCGAGCCCCACGGCTGCATATTGGCTCCAGGCTCCGGTATTCGACACGTCAGGGGAGTAGGCGTACCCGACCGCGATGCGGATCGACTCACCGATCGATGTACCGGCGCGGGCGGCTGCCTCCCAATATTCGATGCCGTTAGTCGGGCCACCGAGCGTCTCGCCCGGGTAGAGGAAATAGGTCGCACCGAAATCGAATTCGATGTTTCCCAGCTTCGGGCGGACGCCGGTAGCCATCGTGATCTCCGCGTTCGGCTGGGTCGGCAGCTTGACGCTAGCCACTGTGGCGCCGGCATAGAACCAGCGGAAGGTCGCCTCGATGCCGGCGCCGAGCGCCGGCTGGCGGTCGGACAGCGTCGTGCCGCGATAGATGTAATCGGATGCAAGCCCGGCTTTGGCGCTGAATTGGAGCGTCTCCGTCTCCTTCGCCGGCGTGGTGGCTTCGGGCACAGTCCATCCGCGGCCGCCGAGGTTGATAGCTTTGCTTGCGCTGTCCGGCCCCTGCTGGCTGACCTGCGCGTGGGCCGCGAAACCAATCAAGGTTTCAAGCCAGAGCAAGCCAGCACCGCCAACGAGAACAGCTTTGAGACTTACGGGACGCAAGGCCATGCCGCGTCTCCTGGCCCGCTCGCAACGGCTGAGTGGCGGCAACAACTTGACGGTTCGAGTTCGAGCGGTGTTCCTCGACCAATCAATTCTACAGCACGGCAAGCCGCTCGACGAGGCGGCAGGGCCGCCTCCCCCAGTCATTTTACTTGGGGCGGCAGCAGGTAGAGAGTCATGGCGAAAATCAGGTATACATTCACCAGCAGCGCCCCGACGAACCAAGCGGAACGTCCGCTGTTGGTGACCAAGGACGCGGTCATCGTTGCGATCAGCATCGCGGCTATCGCACCCGGCCAGAACTGCAAATTCATCGGCGTCGGGCCAATGACGTAACTGAGAAGCACGAGGATCGGGGCAACGAAAAGCGCGATCTGAGCAGCGCTTCCCAGCGCGATGCCAACGCTCAAGTCTAGCCGATTCTTGCGAGCGCCGGACAGCGCGGAAACCATTTCCGCCGCACCGCCAACCAGCGCGACAATGATGAAGCCCACGAACGCAGGTGTCATTCCGAAGGACTTCGCCGCGTGTTGCACGGATTCCACGAAGACCTCGCTCACGAGTGCGACGAGCACCGTTACGCCGGCCAAAGTCGCCAAGGCCAACCCCATCGGCCACGACGCTTCGCCGGCCTCTGCGTGTTCGGCGCTGCCGAAAAATTCGGGATGCGTCTTGAGCGAGAACAGCATCCCGAGGGCGTAGGAAACGATGAGCAGCACTGACAGTCCGATACTCAGCGTTTGAGTGAACTCGGCTGTCACGGTCCCAGTATCCGTTTCAACCAGCATCGACGGAATCAACAGCGCGATCGTCGCTACGAAGAGCAGGGCTGCTTGCAGGCGGGCGCTATTGCGATTGAATTCCTGCACATGATGTTTCAGTCCTCCGACCAGAAGCGACACGCCCAGCATGAATAGCGTGTTGGCGACGATCGCTCCGGCGATGGAGGCTTTCACGAGAACGTATTGACCGGCGCGCAAAGCGGCCAATGCGATGATCAACTCCGTCAAATTTCCAAGCGTGGCGTTGAGCAGACCGCCGATCGCGTCGCCCGTCTTCACTGCCACGGATTCCGTGGCGCGACTGAGCAACGCTGCCAACGGCACTATGGCGAGGACAGAAAGAACGAACAGCAGCTCGTGCGCCTTGGGATTGAGCGCGACAGCGGCAAACAGGACAGGCACTACGGCAAGCAGCCATAGCAGGCGGTTTTCCCGGATTTCCTTCAGCAGAGCGCCCATGACGAAGCATCCATACCGGGTGACACTAACCGCCAACCAACCTGGAATTTTCGACTAGCTCAATCGTTCTACTTTTGATGCCAATCAAAAGTCACGCGAGACTTCAAGGATTTCCACCGCAGCTTACCGGCTTTAGCCGCCCAGAGCGATTGCGATACCGACCAATGCGACGCCAATGGCAACCATGATCAGCCCTGTTGGCCATGGCCGAAGTCCTGTGTAACGCGCCAACGCATAGCCGCACAGGAACAGCATGACGATCGCAATGACGTTGGAAACCCGCAGCGCTGGCTGAACCTCTCCTATGAGCAGGAACGGTATAATGGGCGGGAACGTGGAAAGAAAAACCAAAAGGCATACGGCCAGGGCGCCAAAGAAATCCTCTTTTTTCAGGCTGGGACGAGCCGCCGGTTCGGGAAGCCGAAGCAATTTCTCCCGCATCGAATCCAGCTCATCATGCGACAGGACGGATGCCAGCGTTGTCGGCAATGCATCTGCAATCGCACGTCTCGCCTCGTCCGGGCTGGTGGCCTGTCGTACTGCTCGAAGCGTTAGCAGCGCGCGCGCACGTTCGTCGAGACAACCCAACAGGTAAATTCCACCGTCGATGATGCCCCACGCCAGATTGCAGCCCAGCGCACCGACGATCATCGTCTTGACTTCAGCGCGGCCTGCGGTGACGACGCTGAGCGCGCCGGTGCTGGTCAGGACCATGATCAGCCCAAACAAGACCTCAGAAATTCGGTCGACGGGCTCGAGCAGGCGATTGAAAGGTTTGCTTGCCTTGTCCGCCATCGCTGTGGTTGCTCCGAAATGCGCTTTCCACGTCGACTATCGCGATTAGCAGTCAATTGTCGTGTCGGTGCTCTGGCCGGCGTTCATCAGGAAGCTGTCAACAAGCCGGTTAAAAACGTCGGCTCGCGGGAAATTAGGAGAAACGACCGGCCTTGCCGATCTGTTCGACCCCACATTGGCATCATGGCGCTGAGAGCCGACGCTGTAAAGCTACACTCCGAATCACGTTCTGGGCTGGCTTTTCGGAATCCGCTCTAACAGCTTACATCGGGCGGAGGCGTCTGCGCGGGCGGCCGCGCACCGCCGCCGAAACGCGCGAGCCAGCGGCGGCCGAACAGCACCATGACGATCGCGCCGTAGACGACGGCGCCGATCAGCGCGAGCAGCGCCAGCGCGAGCTCATCCTGGAACGCCCTCCCCGCCGTGAGCGCCCGCACCGGCGCGTCCGCGAGCCAGAGCACCAGCATCAGCACCACGCCGGCCGCCGCGAGCCGCATCGCCGAGCGGACGACCTCGGGATCGAAAACGAACAGCCCGGCGCGGTGGGCGAACCAGGTCAGCAGAATGACGTTCACCCAGCCACCGATCGAGGTCGCGAAAGCGAGACCGACCTGCGCATAGGGATCGTAGAGCAGGACCTTGAGCGCAACATTGACCAGCACCGCGAAGAACAGCGCCTTGACCGGCGTCCAGGTGTCGCCACGCGCGAGGAACGTCGTCGAGGCGCTCCGCATCAGCACGAACGGGAGGAGCCCGATCGCATAGGCGCGCAGCGTGGCGCCGGCCGCTGCCGCATCGGCCGCCGTGAAGGCGCCGCGTGCGAACAGCGCACGCATGATCAGGTCCGGCAGCAGCAGGAAGGCCACCAGGCACGGGATCGACAACAGCAGCGTGAACTCGATCGCGCGGTTCTGGGCATGGCGCGCGCCGCTCTCATCGCCTTGCGCCAGCCGGTTGGCCATCTCCGGCAGCAACACGGTGCCGACCGCAATGCCGATCACGCCGATGGGCAGTTGATTGAGCCGGTCGGCATAGTAAAGCGCCGACAGCGCGCCGGCGGCAAGAAAGCTCGCGATGATGGTGTCGGCGAACAGCGCGATCTGCGTTCCGGCCGAGCCGAGGGTCGCCGGCCCGAACCGCTTCAAGAATAGTTTCACCTCCGCATCAAGGCGCGGCCAGCGGAACGCCGGCAGCGCGCCCTGCCGGCTGGCGTCGGTGGCAAGCAACAGGACCTCGAGGCACCCGGCGATCAGCACGCCCCAGGCCGCGGCGTGACCGGCGGTCGGAAAGAAGAAGGCGAGCGCCAACGTCACGATCATCGACAGGTTGAGCAGGATCGGCGCCGCGGCGGCCGACGCAAAACGTCCAAGCGCATTGAGGATGCCGCCGTAGAGCGTCACCAGCGAGACCAGCAGCAGGTAGGGAAACGTGATGCGCGTCAGCTCCACCGCGAGCTTGAAGCGCTCACCATCCTGCGCGAAGCCGGGCGCGAGCACCGAAATCACCGCCGGCGTGAAGATCAACGCCACCGCAAGGAGCATCGCCTGGATGATGAACAGCAGCGTGAAGATGCGGTCCGCGAACAGCTTCGAGGGGTCCGCGCCGTCCTGCTGGCGGATACGGGCATAGGTCGGCAGGAATGCCGAGTTGAACGCGCCCTCCGCGAAGATCGCGCGGAAGTGGTTGGGCAGCCGCAACGCCACGAAGAACGCGTCGGCGATCGGCCCGGCGCCGAGAATGGCGGCCAGCACGATGTCGCGCGCAAAGCCGGTGAGGCGCGACAGCAGCGTGAAGCCGCCGACCGTGAAGATGCGTCCGATCATGGACCCCTCGGTGCCACTTAAACGCAGCGGATGGCACTGCCGATCAAGAATCGGACCTTATCATAGAGGCGATCGCAAGCGCTGGCCCGGCAAGGGAACGCCGTCAAACCCCAAAACCGCTCTTAACTGCTCTCGCGAAGAACGCCCCTCGCCGGAGGATGGACGTCAATTTTCCGCAGCCGCAGAGAGCTGGCTGCGATTGACCCGATAGAGGACGAAGCGGTCGCCCATAAAGACCGCGGTCAGCAAAGCCGGCTCCGGATTTTCATAATTGGGCTCCGTGAACAGGACATAGAGGTAGTCGAAATCGGTGGTCCATTGTCTCCAATAGGCGCTCTTCTCGCTGGAAGCATCCTCCGCGACTTCGATGAGCTCGTCGATCGACGGCGGCGTGCCGTCTTGGGTATCCACCTGACCACGGTACTCCGGCCTTACCCGCAAGATCTGCTTGCCCGGAACGGTAAAATTTGTGGCGACGAGCGCAGCGCGATCGATCACGGCGATGGACGCCGCATGCACCAAAGGCAGGTCACGCGCATCCTCGCCAGCCTGCGCATCGGCATAGGCTACGAGGACCTTTGCACCGCGTACGATGTGCCGCGTCGATTCACGGAACGAGGTGGTCACCCTGGACGTATCGGTCCACACCGTTTCCACCTCGAAGACCCGGATCGCAAGCAGCAGGACAAGCACCGTTGCAAAACCGCGGCGCACCTGCTGATGACGCATGTTGATGTGGGCGCAAGCGACCGCCATGAAGGCGAGCGCGATCGGCATGCGCTGATCCGCCATGTACGTGTCAAAGATAACGCGCGGCATCGCCAGGTAAGCCAGAAGGCCGATCGACAGCAATACGTAGCCGAACGGATGAAACTTCAGCGCCCGTTGACGGATGGCCCAGCCCGCGGCGAAGGCGACGATGCCCGTGAGGACAAGCGTCGCGGCCTGCGAATAGGCCTGCACGGCAAAGATGAGGCCCTCCAGCTTGCCCGAAAACTCCCACATGAAGGAGCCGCGCAATCCCCAGGTCGGGCTCATCATCAGGAGCGGGAGCACGGGAAGAAAGGGCAAGCCCGCCGCGACAAAATCGATCAGAGGGAACAGCGATTCCCGCCGCGAAACCTTCCCTGATCGAGGCCGCGGCTGGCGCGCATAGATCGTGCCCAGGCGATAGACCTCATAGGCGAGGAGGGCGAGCCCATACAGGCCCAGCGCAAAGAGGTGACAAAGGAACAGCGCGAGGACGAATGCCGTTGATGCTGCGAGCCGCAACATCACGTTCCGCTCGCGCAGCTGCACCCATACGGCCAGCGCCCAAAGACAAAGCCCGATCCCGAACACATAGTTCAACGTGCCGACCAGGAAGATCTTGTTGTACAGCAGCGGAAACGCGATCAGCGGCAGCACCGACCACCGCCCGAAGAGCTGGCGGTTGAGGGCAAGCGTCCCCGACATGATCATGACGAAGCTGAGGGCAATATAGAATTGCCCGGCGACATAAACGTTCATCAGCCGCTGCAACGGCGGCACCACCAGATCCATCATCAGGTTAGGAATGAGCTGCCAATCGATCTCATAAAAACGAGCGAGATCAGCATCAGTCCCGACCCCGGCAATGACGTACATGCGGGCGAGATGATTCATGTAGTCGGCCAGCGGCGGCCAAGGGTACAGCACGATTGGGATCGAGGTGATGGCTGTCAAAACAACAAACAGGATTGCGATCTGCGTGTTGCTGAAATCGGCAAGCGGCGTCGCGTCTCCTGCAACCTTCCGCGCGATCGCGGACGGCAACAAGGGTGACTCCGCCGCCGCGGCGCGGACGTTGATGGTCTGACGAACGTCAAGCATTTCTGTAGCCCCCGCACTTCCGGCGCGCCCCGTTATTGTTGAGAGAGGCTATGCAACCGGTCTCATGAGGGCTCAGCGCTTGGTCTGACGGACCTAACCTGTACGAATGCTGAACGGCGGGAGTTCCACCCACACAGGCGGGCTACTGTTGTAGTTAGAACACATTGCAGCGCGTCGCGGTCCGCCTCACACCGTGAAGCAAGCTGCGAGCGCGTTCAGGCCGTGGCTATTATTTGCTCAGCGCCCGACGGACGGCGGCGATGATGCGGTCCTGCACCGGCTCATCGAGATAGGCGTGCATCGGCAGGCTGATGACCTCGGTGGCGAGCCGTTCCGAGACCGGCAGGCCGCCTTCGGCGACCGGGTAATGCCGGTAGGCGCTCTGGGCGTGGACCGGCTTGGGATAGTGGATCGCAGTGGGAATGCCCTGCGCCTTGAGCGTGGCGGCGAAACCTTCGCGGCGCTCCGGCGCCACGCGGATGGTGTATTGCGCCCAGACCGAGGTCGAACCTTGGGCGACGCGTGGAACGGTCGTGACGTCGGCCAGCGCGGCCGAATAGCGCGCCGCGATGCGCGCGCGCGCGGCGATCTCGTCGGGGAAGATCTTCAACTTCTCGATCAGCACGGCGGCTTGCATGGTGTCGAAGCGGCCGTTCAAACCGATGCGCACGCAGTCATACTTGCCGCGGCCCTCGCCATGCACGCGCAGGCTGCGCAGGATCTCGGCGAGCTCGTCGTCGTCGGTGAACACCGCCCCGCCGTCGCCGTAGACGCCGAGCGGCTTTGCGGGAAAGAAGCTCGTGCCGGTGGCGCCGCCCAGCGTCCCGACCTTGCGGTTGCGATAGGTCGCGCCGAACGCCTGCGCGGCGTCGTCGATCACGAACAGGCTTTCGGCCTCCGCGATGGCGGCAATGGCGGCGTGGTCGGCGGGCTGACCAAACAGATCAACCGGGATGACGGCCTTCGGCTTGAGGCCGGCCTTGCGCGCCACCGCCATCGCGCGGGTGAGACTCTTTGGATCGACGTTGAAGCTTTCCTCCTCAACGTCCACCAGCACCGGCGTCGCGCCCACCAGCGCGGCGACCTCGGCGGTGGCGTAGAACGTGAAGGCCGGCGTAAACACGGCGTCGCCGGGGCCGATGCCCTTCGCCATCAGCGGCATCAGCAATGCATCGGTGCCGCTGGCGCAGGTGATTGCATGACGGGCGCCGCAGAACGCTGCGAGATCGGCCTCGACCGCGTACACCTCGGGGCCGAGGATGAACTGGCAATGGCCAAGCACGCGCGCGATCGCATCGTCGATCGCCCTGCCAAGCCGCCGGCGCTGGGCGGCAACGTCAATGAACGGAATCGGACTGTTGTCCATTCGGACTTGCTGATTCATGAGCACCGCTTGATAGGCGATCAGCCGGTCAGCCGGCGCGGGCCGCGCTGGGCCGATGGTTTTGCCGGACTTTTCTGCAGGCACTGGGTCGCGATTTCAAGCCCCGCGACGCCTTCCTCGCCGGTGACCGCCGGCGCGGTGCCGTCGCAGATCGCGGCGACGAAGGCCTGCAGCTCCGCGCGCAACGGCTCGGCATGACCGACCGAAAGATGGCGCATCGAATAGCTGCCGTCCGGCTGGAAACCGAAGCACTCGGTGACCTGACGCGTCAGCAGGTCGCCCATGATGTATTTGTTGCGCGTCGCCACCGTCACGTTGCGCGCCTTGAACGGCGTGAGCCAGTTGGTGTTGATGTGCGCGAGCACGCCGGACGCGGTGCGGAATTGCAGCAGCGCGATATCTTCGCGCTCGGCCACCGCGCTCTTGAGCTGCGGCTGCACCTCGATGATCTCGGAGTCGGTGAACCAGCGGATCAGGTCGATGTCGTGCACCGCGAGATCGATGACCACGCCGACATTCGACATGCGCGGCGGGAACGGGCCGACGCGGGTGATGGCGATCGAAAGGATATCCTCGCCCCGGATCGCGTCCTTGATGGTCTGCACCGCCGGATTGAAGCGCTCGACATGACCGACCATGAGCGTGACGCCGGCGCGGCGCGCCGCGCCGATGATGGTGCGCCCCTCCTCCACTGTCGAGGCGATCGGCTTTTCGACCAGCACATGCACGCCGCTGGCAATGCAGGTGAGCGCGATGTCGCGGTGTAGATGGGTCGGCGCGGCGATGGTGACCGCATCCACGCCG
>CAWKMR010000049.1:0-58037 GCA_963850705.1 uncultured Alphaproteobacteria bacterium
GCCGAGCGCCGTGATGCGCACCTCGGGCACGCCGGCGATCGGCGCGGGATCGAGCACGCCGTTGCGCAGCACGCGCAGACGCCCCTGCTCCGCTCGGTGATCAGGAGCTCACCGTTCGGCAGCCACGCCATGCTCCACGGGTTCGCGAGACCGTCGGCGACCTTCACTACGCGAATCTTGAGATCGGCGGTCTCGTAGACCTGCGGAAACGATGGTAGCGGCGGCGAAGCGCGCAAATCCTGTGCTTGCGCGACTTGACCCGCCAACAACGCCGCGGCCGCAACGCTCACTTACTTGCGCATCGTGCTCTCCGGTTCACAGTTCAGGCCGGCAAGGATAGCCAGTGCCGACCGCGAGCCGCTATCCTCGGTTCATGGTCTCGAAACGCTGGTCGTGGCTTACCGCGCTCGCCGTGCTCTTCGCGGGGCTCACGAACGCCCACGGCCACGTGCACTACTGCTTCGACGGGGCAGGAGCCGCCGGCTGCCGTGCACCTCGTCGACAGCACGGATATCAGCTTGACTCTCACGGAGCTTGCCCCGGCCACTCGTGGACGGCGCCGGCCACGACGATCTCGACCTCGACCTGCCGAACGAAGCGCTCGCCAAAGCCGTCAAGCACGACCTGCCGGCGATCACACCGTTCACGTCTGGACGGTGCACGCCGGGAGTCGTTGCCGAGCAGCGCACTTTCGTCTGACACCGTCGACGGTTCCCTCCGGCTCCCGGACACGCCGCGCCCATCCCCAGCCGCGCGCTGCCGCCGCGCTAACCCTTGAACTGTCGCTTGCCGCTGCGACTCGCTCTGGGGGCGGCCGTGATCGCGCTAACGCTTTGTCGGGCGCGATCGCACGCGCGTTGGAGGGCTTTCATGCCACTTTCGACTCGTGTACGCACTCATTACGGTGTGCACTGCTCCTTTTCAGCGGCACCGCCGGGCCGGCGGCTAGATGAAGAGCTTACGCTGGCGTCGGCCATCGAGCAGACGCTTGCTCGCAATCCGGACCTGCGCGTCGATGCGCCGCGGCTCAAAGCCGCGCAGGCCCGCGTCACCGGCGCGGCACAGCGCCCGGCGTTCGAGCTGCAAGCCGAGACCGAGGACGCCTTCGGCACGGGCCGCGCCAGCGGGTTCGACTCGGCCGAGACGACTTTCGCGCTGTCGCACGTCATCGAGCTTGGCGGCAAACGCGGCTTGCGCGCCGACGCCGCGAACGCGACGACGGCGGTCGTCGACAGAACGGCGCGCGGAGAGCTCGACGTGCTCGCCGAAGTCACACGGCGGCTCATTCACGTGGCGGCGGATCAAGAGCACCTCGCGCTCACGATGCGCGCGACGACGCTCGCCGAGGACAACGTCGCCGCGGCGACGGCGCGCGTCGCGGCCGCCCGAGCACCCGACGTCGAGCTGCGGCGAGCACGCGTCACCAGCGCACGCGCCGCGGTCGAGCAGGAGCACGCCGAGCACGAGCTGCTGACCTCGCGCCGCAAGCTCGCGGCCATGTGGGGCGACAGCGAAGGGACGTTCGAGCGCGTCGGTGCGACCTCGACGCATACCGCCGACCGAGGGATATGAAGCGCTCGTGGCACGGCTCGCCGGCAATCCGGACTTCACGCGCTTTGCATCGGAGGAGCGGCTGCGCGATGCGGAGCTGCGCGTGGCCGAGGCGCATGCGCGCTCCACCCTCACCGTGCGCGCCGGGCTGCGGATTCTCCACGACACCGACGATGAAGCCCTGGTGTTCGGCGTGACGTTGCCGCTCAACGCCGCCTCGCGTGCGCGCAGCGAGATCGCGGCCGCGGCGCGGAACGCGAGCAGACGGCCGCCGAGCGTGAAGCGCACCGCGTACGCGCCGAGGCTCAGCTGTTCGAGCTGTTCCAGGAGCTGCGGCACGCGATCACGGAGGCCGAGGTGCTGCGCACGAGCGCGCTTCCCGAGATGGAAGCGGCGCTCGAGGCGACGCGCTACGCCTTCGACCGCGGCCGCTACAGCTATCTCGAGTGGGTTGACGTGCAGCGCGAGCTCGTCGAAGTGCAGCGCTCGTTGATCGACGCGGCGGCCAACGCACATTTATATAGAACCGAGATCGAACGTCTAACGGGCGAGCCCCTGCAGACGCCAAGCGAGACATCCCGATGACGGCGGCGTTATCCGACACATCGGCCTGATCGCCGCAGCACGGAATCCCTTCCAAACGCTCCGATACGAGAGTGTCGCCGCAGGGACGCGCTGCAATTGTGATGGCCGTCACGCATCGGTCGAATCCCGTGAACGGTGGCGCCGGTCGCGCTCACAAACCAGTGAGAATGAGCCAATCGCGCAGGAGCCGACCGTGATCAAGTCCTTCGCCATGATCGCCTGTGTTGCTGGCGTGATGCTTCTTGCCGGCGCTGGCGCCAACGCCTGCGAGGAGTTCTTGGCCAGCCCCACGACTCTGCAATCGGAGACGAGCGGCCCGCAACCGGCGCCCAAGGACCTGTCGACCGCTCAACAAACCGGGAAGTAGGCTCGTACCGGGGTCTCGCCCAAATCTCTCGGCAATCCCCAAAATCAAAGCGCCGCCCCTTTCGGAGCGGCGCTGTACGTTGTGTCGTCATGCGTTGCGGATCAGTAGCGGGCAACGACCGGCGTTGAGCCCCACTTGTAGTTCAGGCCGACGCGAACGATGTGGTCGGTGACGTCCGAACTGATCCGGCGCGCAACGGAATCGACGGGTTGTCGGCAAAGCTGGACCGCGAAGTTGAACGTGCCGAGATCCAGATAGAGGTATTCGAGCTTGCCGGTCCAGTTACCGGCAGTCGGTGTTCGATGCCCGCGCCGACGGTCCAGCCGGCTTGGTCCTTGTCGGAGAAACGCAAGCGACCGGATTGGCCGTTGACGCGAGGGCGCTGGAAAGCACGCCACTGGCTTTCATATGGCCGAAGGCGAAGCCGCCGGTGACATAGAGCGAGAGTGTCGGCGTTGCGCGAGCACGCCAACGCGGCCGCGCACGGTGACGAACCAATCAAGCTTTTGTTCGAACGATAGGCCGTCTCCGGGAGGCAAGCCGGCAGCGAACGTGAGGCCGGTCAGCAGACGCCGGCAGCAAGCGGAGGCGCAGAGGAACTCGTGTCACCCTTCTGTCCCGTCCACTGACCGTCCACTTCGATGCCGTAGACCCAGTTGTTGCTCTGAACGTTGAAGCCGACCTGACCGCCGGCGATGCCAACCGTTCATGTTGAAGTTCTGGCTGGTGATGGAGCCGGACGAGGAACGATCGCACCCGTTCGCCGGTGTTGAAGTAGTCACGTCGGTGTCCGAGACTGGCCCCAGCTGTAGCCGACGTTGCCGCCGATGTAGAAGCCGTCCCAGGTCCAAATCGCCACGACCGGCGCCGGTGCCTTGACCGGCATGTCTGCGGCAGCGGCTGGCTGCGCTGCCAACGCTGCGAACAATGCGATCGCGCCTGCGCTGGCTACGAGAAACTTTTTCATGTTGCCCCCGAATGATCCGGCATGGATCGAGAGACGAATGCACGGCGATGGCCCAATCCGTCGCCGCCCCGATGTTCCGGAAGGTCATCTTTCCGGCCAAAATTGTCAAACAACCGCCGCTTTTGAACGGGCGGATTGGCGATGCCATTTGTTGGCTTAAGTATCTGCGATTATTGATGAAAGTGGCGGTGTTGCCGGAAGGCGACGCCGGGTCGGAATCGGTAGCCGGGTGGTGGAAAACCTCAGGTTCGGAGCGCAAACATGCCTAGGGGTCGATCGGCCCATCCGGTCGACGCCGAGCAAACAGGAATTCAGTCCGCAGCCCGAGCGGGGAGCGGGAGATCGGGAGACTCAAGGCTCCCGATCTTCGTGCCGGTGGAATCAGGCGTCCGCTAGCGTCGTATCAGCCCGATGATGACAAGCAGAATTACCGCGCCGATGACGGCAGCGATGATGTCACGAACAATAGTCCCGCCGAGTGAGATGCCTAGTTTTGGCAACAGCCAGCCTGCGATCACGGCGCCGATGATGCCAACGATGATGTTGCCGATCAGTCCGAAGCCGTAGCCCTTGACGATAAGACCGGCAAGCCATCCTGCGACTGCGCCGACGACTAGCCAAATAAGCAGAGCTTCTATTGACATGACTGCCTCCCCGAATTGGGCGCGCCATCACGGGCCAGCCCCGCACGGGCATCGCCACACCGCGAGCATACCGCTCGCCACGATTGCTGTCATGGGCACTGTCAGGGACGTGTGTGGATACAAACCGGCGCGCCGGGCCGTTGACCGCACTGCAACATTGGCCGCGCTGGACGATGCGCGGTCTATTGCGCGGGCGCCGGCGCGTTCTCCGCGATCGGTTTGAGACGGGCGCGCAAGATGGCCGCGTTCAACTCGCCGCCGAACACAAAGATCGATGCGGTCAGATACAGAAACACCAGCGCGATCATCACCGAGGCGAGGCCGGCGTAGTAGCTCACATAGACGGTCGGGAATTCAGCCAGGTAGCGGCCGAATACCATGCCGCCCGCGAGCCACAGCAACAGCGTCGCGACGATGCCCGGCGCGATCTCGGAAAATTTCCGCCGGCCGGACGGAAGCCATTTGTGCGCGACGAACAGCGCGATGATCAGTGCCGCGCTCGCCACCGCATAGCGCGCGACTGTGATGTCCCACTCGAACTGCGCCAGCGCGGGCGCAAACCGGCTTGCGGTCGCAAACAACAACGGACCGAGCACGATCAGGAACGCCATGGCGAGAAGCGCGATCGCGCCGATGAGCACATAGCCGATCGACTCCAGGCGCAGCAGGAACCAGTAGCGCTTTTCGGTCATGCCGTAGGCGCGATTGAGCCCAATGCGCAGGCTCTCGATGCCGCTCGACGCGAAAAAGATCGCGAGCGCGACGCTGATGGTCAGGAGATCGCCGCGGGTCGTGGTCAGGACCGCATGAACTTCCTTCGCGATCGGCTTTGCGACTTCCTCCGGCCAGGTGTCGAGCAGAAGGCGAGCAACTTCGTCGGCCAGCTCGATCGAGCCGAAAAACGACGCCGCCAGCGAGGTCACCAGGATCAGGAACGGAAACAGCGCCAGCAGGATGGATAGCGCGATATGGCTCGCGATCGCCCAGCCATCCGCGGTGCTGAAATGGTCATAGGCGTCCACCACAACGCGGACGCACAGGCGCAGGATGTGCCAGAGCTGCATCGCCATCGTCTGATATTGCCATATCAGCCATAAGCGCGTTTGGTGCGTCTTCATAAGGCGTCCGCGTCTTCAACGCGCTATGGCGCTCAAGCGCGTCGCAGACAGGCCAGCGAGCGCCAAGGTTACGCGGCCTGGACGTCCGAGAGGAATTGCCTGACCTGGGTGTTGAGGCGCTCGGCCTCGGTCGAGAGAGCGTCGGCGAGATCCTTGACGTTGGCGGCGGTGGCGCGCGCATCGGTGGAGGCGCCGGCGACGCGGCTCATCGCCTCGGCGCCGCCACGCGCCTCGGTCGAGGCGCGGTTGACGCCCTCGGTGATCTCCGCGACCGCGCGGTTCTGCTCCTCGACGGTGATCGCGACGGTGGAGGCGATCGCCGAGATCTCCTCGATGATGCCGTTGACCTGCTCGATCGCCTCGGCGGCATCGGCGACCGCCGACTGGATGGCGCCGACCTGGCCGGCGATCTCCTCGGTGGCCTTGGCGGTCTGTCCGGCCAGCGACTTCACCTCGGAGGCGACCACCGCGAAGCCGCGGCCGGCCTCGCCGGCGCGGGCGGCCTCGATGGTGGCGTTGAGCGCGAGCAGATTGGTCTGTCCGGCGATCGCCTGGATCAGTCCCACCACCTCGCCGATGCGGGTGGCGGCGTCGCCGAGCTTCGACATGGTGCCGACGGTGCGGCGGGCCTCGTTGACGGCGCGCGAGGCGACCTCGGTGGAGCGATGGGCCTGGCCGGCGATCTCGCCGATGGAGGCGGCAAGCTCCTCGACCGAGGAGGCGGCGGAGGTGACGTTGCCGGAGGCGGTGCCGACCCGCGCCTCGGCGGTGCGGGCCTCGGCGGAGACGGTGTCGGCGGCGTCGTTGAGCTGGGTGGAGGTGCTCTCCAGCCGCTCGGCGGCCTCGCGCACGCGCGAGAGCGCCTGGTCGACCGACATCTCGAAGCGGGTGATGGTGGCGGCGATCATCTCGCCGCGGTTCTCGCGCTCGCGGTTGGCGGCGGCCTGGCTCTGCGGCCAGCCGCTCGCGCTCGATCATGGTGTCGCGGAACACGATGACGGTGCGCGCCATGGCGCCGAGCTCGTCCTTGGCCTTGCGTCGCGGGAATGCGCGCGGAGGTATCGCCGGCGGCGAGCCGCGTCATCGCCTGCGCCAGACCGTCCAGCGGCCGCGTGATGCTGCGTCCGATCAGCCAGCTGAACGCAAGTCCGATCAGCACCGCTCCGCAGCCGACAAGGATCATGATCAGGCGCGTATGCGCCTGCGATTCTGCGAGCGCCGCGGTCGCCGCGCTGGTGCGATCCTGTGCCGTGGCGAGGATTGCATGCGCCTGCGGAATGAGCTGCTGGCTGGTGTCGGCGATTTCCTTCAGCGACCTCTGGATGTTCTGATTGTAGCGGTTCCATTGCGCCAGCGTGGACGCGTAGTCCTGCACGCGCCGTGCAAGCTGTTGCTTCAGTTCGGGTTCGAGCGGCAGACTGCGCAGGATCGTTTCGAACTCGCGGAACTCCTTGAAGAACTGTTCCCAGGTGGCGCTGGATTGATTGAGCCGATACTGCGCTTCCTGACGGCGCATGGTGACGAGCGACAGCAAGAGCTTCTGCCGATCGACCTGGGTGATCCAGGTCATGCCTTCGTTGATCGCCTGCTCGATTCCGGCGGCAGCTTCATCGAGCCGCTTCCTGGTTCCCTGGTCCTCGGAGAATCCCAGCTCCGTCTGCTCGTCGGCGAGATAGCCGAAGGCAAGCTTGAGCTCGCCGAGCTTCTGGCGAACCCGGTTGATGTCCTCTTCATTGAGAGCGCCGGCCGCGGCGGCGATTTTTTCGAAGTTCGAGGATGCGAGCGACATGGTTCGCTTCGAAATTCCGGACCAGTTCGCCGGACGGCAGCGCAACGAAGTCGGTCGCCGCGAACTGCATGGACACGAGCGCAATCTTGAATTCGCGGCTTGCATCGGAGAGCGTCGATGCCGACTTCGACATTTTCGAACGCATTCGTCACGTCGTTCTGTCCGGTGGTGAACGATGCGCCATTGGCAAGAAAGCCGAGCACCGGGATCAGCGCGATGCCGACGATGCGGGTCCGGACCGAGAGCGATTGAATGGCTCTTGTAAGCGACTTGATCATGTTCTTGTTCTCGATGGTGACATCGCACGTTCGCTCATGCTGCCTGGACGTCTGAGAGGAATTGCCTGACCTGGGTGTTGAGGCGCTCGGCCTCGGTCGAGAGGGCGTCGGCGAGGTCCTTGACGTCGGCGGCGGTGGCGCGCGCGTCGGTGGACGCGCCGGCGACGCGGCTCATGGCCTCGGCGCCGCCGCGCGCCTCGGTCGAGGCGCGGTTGACGCCCTCGGTGATCTCGGCGACCGCGCGGTTCTGCTCCTCGACGGTGACCGCGACGGTGGAGGCGATCGCCGAGATCTCGTCGATGATGCCGTTGACCTGCTCGATCGCCTCGGCGGCATCGGCGACCGCCGACTGGATGGCGCCGACCTGGCCGGCGATCTCCTCGGTGGCCTTGGCGGTCTGTCCGGCCAGCGACTTCACCTCGGAGGCGACCACCGCGAAGCCGCGGCCGGCCTCGCCGGCGCGGGCGGCCTCGATGGTGGCGTTGAGCGCCAGCAGATTGGTCTGTCCGGCGATCGCCTGGATCAGCCCCACCACCTCGCCGATGCGGGTGGCGGCGTCGCCGAGCTTCGACATGGTGCCGACGGTGCGGCGGGCCTCGCTGACCGCGCGCGAGGCGACTTCGGTGGAGCGATGGGCCTGGCCGGCGATCTCGCCGATGGAGGCGGCAAGCTCCTCGACCGAGGAGGCGGCGGAGGTGACGTTGCCGGAGGCGGTGCCGACCCGCGCCTCGGCGGTGCGGGCCTCGGCGGAGACGGTGTCGGCGGCGTCGTTGAGCTCGGTGGAGGTGCTCTCCAGCCGCTCGGCGGCCTCGCGCACGCGCGACAGCGCCTGGTCGACCGACATCTCGAAGCGGGTGATGGTGGCGGCGATCATCTCGCCGCGGTTCTCGCGCTCGCGGTTGGCGGCGGCCTGGCTCTGCGGCCAGCCGCTCGCGCTCGATCATGGTGTCGCGGAACACGATGACCGTGCGCGCCATGGCGCCGAGCTCGTCCTTGGCCTTGGTCGCCGGGATGCGGGCGGAGGTGTCGCCGGCGGCGAGCCGCGTCATCGCCTGCGCCAGACCGTCCAGCGGCCGCGTGATGCTGCGTCCGATCAGCCAGCTGAAGGCCAGTCCGATCAGCACCGCTCCGCACCCGACAAGAATGATGACTGTTGCGCGTCCACGCCTGCGACGCCGCAAGCAGAGTCGCGGCATCGTCCGCGCGGGCGCGCGGCCGAGGCGATGATCTTGTCGGCATCGGGCAGCATCTGCTCGCTCGACGAGTCGATGCTCGCGACCCAAGGCCGTACGCGCGATGCCGCCAGCGCCCAATCGGAGAACGCGTCGACATAGGTTTGAACCTGCTGGTCGAGCCGCTCTTTGGCCTCCGCAATGCCTGTCGACCGCATCGAACGCGGCGTTGAACTCGAGAAATTCATCGGCGAAGCGCTGGCGGTAGATTCTCGATCGCGGGTGTTTCGATACTGCGCTTCGTTGAGGCGCATGGTCGCCATCGAGATCAGCAGAAGTTGGGACTCTGCCTCCGTCAGTGCTGCAAGATTCTCCACGATCATACGTTCGGCCGCCCGGCCGGCCGTGGCGAGCTTTTGGTGCAGGCCCTCGGTCTCGGAAAAGCCGACCAGCTTCCTGCGTGCGAATGAGGCCGCTGAAGTTGTCCTTGAGCGCGGCGACCTTGGCTTGCATCGCCGCAACCTCATTCTTCTGCTCAACGATGCTCGTGCCCGCCATCGTCTCGAGGAAGCGTATCGCGTTGTCATGAGCGGCGGCGAACGCGGTCACGTTGTCATATGAGGGATGGGCGGCGAATTCCTTGGCGCTCATCCGCATGGCGGTCAGCGCCAGCTTGAAGTCGCGGCTCGCTTCGGCGACCTCGGCGGCCTGATGGGCGCTGTGGAATGCGTTCTGGACTTCTGATTGCGCCGTCATGAACGCGAGGCCGTTGGCGAGGAATCCGATGACCGGAATCATCGCGATGATGATGATGCGCGTCCGGACCGTGACCCGCGAGATGAGCCGTGTCGGGGAGTATTTGCGTATCGGCAGCGGGAGGCGCATCGCAATGATCAGGCATCGTCCGTTGGGTCTGGCCGGCGCCGCTGCCCAGCCGCAAGTCGGCACAATGGAGGCAGCAAACATCCAAATGGTTAACAAAAGTGCAAAACCTTCGTAAGGTGCGGTAAAATAACGGAAATCTCCGAAGTATCTACTGAAGTTCCAGGTACAATAGTGATGCATCCTTAGGCGTAGCAGGGGCCTTGACCGTCAACGTCCGTCCGGGTCGGTCAGGGAGTGCGTCCGCGGAGGATTGAGATGCTGCAGCAGGCGGCCCGGCGAGATGCCGGGCTCAAACTCCTCGCGCTCGCCCGCGAGGCGAACCTCGCCGCGGAAGCGATCCTGCGCGACGCCATCGCTGCCGTGCGCGGCCGGGTCCGGGTCGAGACCCATACCGTCGAGCGGCTGTTCGACCGCGAGCAGCGCGCCACCCACGGCCTCGCCTGGCTCGCGACCTATGTCGAAGGCATCCGCCAGGTGACGGCCTTCGCCGAGCGCGCCCATGACGCCGGCGCGCTGGGCGAGGTCGAGGAACTCCTGGTCCAGATCGGGATCGGCGAATTTCTGTCGCAAATTCTGGGCGGCATTCCGATGAGCCAGGGCGAGATCGTTCGTCCCGCCGATCTCGGACTGACCGCGGCCGCGGTGGCGGCGCGCCTGGCAGGTCCGCTCGAAGGGCCTGACCGCGGCCGGCAACGAGCAGCGCCGCGCGCGGCTGGTGACGCTTGCTGCGCGAGGTCAACGATCTCACCGTCGGCGGCCCCGGCGCCGACGAAGACGCTCGCCTCGATCCGCGAGGAGGTGCGCAAGTTCACCGACGAGCGAGGTGATGCCGCGGGCGCACGCCTGGCACCTCGCCAACGAATCCATTCCGCTCGACGTCATCGCGCAGATGGCGGAGCTCGGCGTGTTCGGCCTCACCATTGCCGGAGAACTACGGCGGCATGGGACTGGGCAAGGAGGCGATGTGCGTCGTCACCGAGGAATTGTCGCGCGGCTATATCGGCGTCGGCTCGCTCGGCACGCGCTCGGAGATCGCGGCCGAACTGATCGCGGCCGGCGGCACCGAGGAGCAGAAGCGCGACTGGCTGCCGAAGATCGCGTCCGGCGCGGTGCTGCCGACCGCGGTCTTCACCGAGCCCGACACCGGCTCCGACATCGCATCGGTCAAGACGCGCGCGATCCGTCACGGCGACGTCTATCGCATTCACGGCAACAAGACCTGGATCACCCATGCGGCGCGCGCCGATCTGATGGTGCTGCTGGTGCGCACCAATCCGGCGGAACGCGGCTACCAGGGCCTCTCGTTGCTGCTCGCGGAGAAGCCGCGCGGCAGCGACGACAAGCCGTTTCCCGTCGCCGGCATGTCCGGCACCGAGATCGAAGTGCTCGGCTATCGCGGCATGAAGGAATACGAGATCGCCTTCGACGGCTTCGAGGTGCCGGCCGCAAACCTGCTCGGCGGCGTCGAAGGGCGCGGCTTCAAGCAGCTCATGCAGAGCTTCGAGGCGGCGCGCATCCAGACCGCGGCGCGCGCCGTCGGCGTCGCGCAGGCCGCGCTGGAGGCGGCGCACCAATACGCCCGCGAGCGCAGGCAATTCGGCGAGCCGATCGTCAATTTCCCGCGCGTCGCCGACAAGATCGCGATGATGGCGGCGGAAATCCTGATCGCGCGCCAGCTCACTTATTTCGCCGCCCGCCGCAAGGATTCCGGCAAGCGCTGCGATCTCGAAGCCGGCATGGCGAAGCTCTTGGCGGCGCGCGTCGCCTGGTCGGCGGCCGACAACGCGGTGCAAATTCACGGCGGCAACGGCTTTGCGCTCGAATTCCCGGTGTCGCGGCTGCTGTGCGACGCGCGCATCCTGTCGATCTTCGAGGGCGCCGCGGAAATCCAGGCCAACGTCATCGCGCGCCGGCTGCTGGATGACGCGCCATGACGCATGCGCCGACCGCGATGGCCGCAACGAATCCGCGGTCTCGGCGTTGGCTTCCGGGAATTGACCTATGACAAGGCGCACCGGGGTGCCGTTCTAAAATTAGTTTTCAGATGAAGAGGTGCGAATGTCCAAGTTGAAGATTCGCCAGGGCGATTGGGTCATCGTGTGCGATGGCAAGAAGGCGCTCGTGCTGGAGAACGCGGGCGACGAGAAATTTCTCAATCTCAAGACCCGGGAGGTCTTCGATCACCCCGATCAGAAGACGCAGCGAGCTCGGCACCGATGCGCCCGGCCGCTCGTTCAGCTCGGTCGGCCACGGACGCAGCGCCGTGGAGCAGACCGATTGGCACGCCCAGGAAGAGGAGCGCTTCCTGCAAACGCTCGCCGGCCATCTCGACGCCGAGGTGAAGGCCGGCCGCGCCAAGTCGATCGTGATCGTCGCGCCGCCGCGCGCGCTCGGCGTGCTGCGTCCGGCCTATTCGCACGACCTGCGCAAGGCGTTGCACGCCGAGATCGACAAGGACCTCGTGTCAGATGCCGGTGCACGAGATCGAGAAGCACCTGGCTCGTGACGGCGTAGACGCCGTCACGCGCGCCTATTTGGCGTTCTTCAGCAGCTTGCCGACGTTCCCCGACAGGATCGCCTCGCCGTCCTTGCCGAGCGCGCGGATGTCGCGCACGAAATCGCGCACCGCTTCGCGCGCGCGGATTTCCTGCGGATAGTCGGTGGCGAACACGATGCGCGCGGCAGGGATTTCGACCATCGACGATCTTCACCGACGTGATCGCGCCCGCGAAGCCGGCGGTGTCGAAGATCAGATTGTTGTTGATGTAGTAGTCGAAATCCTTCGCCGGGTTGGCGCCGTGGCGCGGATTGCCCTTGGTGCCCCAGAAATCCTTGTCCTGATAGCTGCGGATGCGGCCGAGCATCGAGGCCATGCCGCCGGACAGATGCGCCATGTGGACCGTCAGGTTCGGGATGGCGGTCGAACACGCCGGAATTGACCAGGCGGATGGTCGCCATGATCAGCGAGAATTCGCGGCCGACCGAGCGCGCGGTGTCGAAGGCGTCGAACTGCTGCGAGTAGTTGAGCTTCAGCGCGGGATGCACGAACACGAACATTCCGAGCCGCGCGGCCTCGGTCCAGAACGGCTCGTAGGCGGGATTGTCGAGAAACTTCCCGTCGTGCTCGGAGGTGATGACCACGCCCTGGCAGCCGAGCTCGTGCCGGCAGCGGTTGAGCTCCTTGAGCGCCTCGGGGCCGCCGAGCGGGTTGGCGTGCGCCGCGGCGATGAAGCGGCCGGGATAGTCCTTCTCCGCCTTCTTGGCCTTGTCGTTGACGAGGCGCGAGGTCTCGAGGTCGGCGCACATGCCCTGCGCGCTGGTCAGCCAGGCCGCGTCGATGCCGGACAGGTCCATCATCTTCACATGCTCGTCGAGATCGTAGAGCAGCGAGTGGATGGTGTAGCTCGGCGCGCCCTGCGCGTCGTAGTGCAGGATCAGCCGGTCGCCGGGATCCTCCTTGATCAGTTCGCGCGGCGTGAAGTGGTGCTGGAAATCGACGATCATTTGACGCGGTCCTTTACCGGCGAGAGCTCATGCGGAGGCGAGGGAAGTGTCATGAAATCCGGCCTTACGGCAATCGCGCCCAGTTCGCGCAGCGAACGGGTCACCGCGGTGTCCAGCGGCGTGTGCGGCACCTTGCCGATCGCGGCCGCGAGCTTGGCTGCCGTCGATCCGGTGCGGCACCTGCCAGAGGTAGCCGATCTCGGACAGCTCGCGGCCCATCTTCCAGATGCTGCCGACCGTGCGCATCATCCACCAGTTGATGTGGCCGACCTTGAGCGGGCGGCCGGTCGCCTTGGCGATGGCCGAGACGAATTCCTGGCCGGTGACGGCGTGGCCGGGAAAGCCGAAGGTCTCGAACTGGCCGAGCGTGTCGCGGATCGCGGCGAGCCGATCAGCGCGTCGATGTAGTCGGGCAGGTAGGTCCATTCGTGCACGACGTCGAGCGGACCCGGATAGGTGACGCGGTTCTTGGCGAGCTCCTTGATCAGCACGAGATCGAACCACGATCCGCGCCCGCGCCCGAAGAAATCGCCCGCGCGCAGGATGATCGTGCGCACGCCGCGGTCGGACGCCTCGCGCAGGCGCAGCTCCATCTCGTCGCGCAGCTTGCCCTTGCGCGAGGTCGGCTGCATCGGCGTCGTTTCGTCGAGCACGGCCGGCATGCCGGCGCCGTAGTTGTAGACGTTGCCCGGGAATATCAGCGTCGCGCCGGACTGCTCCGCCGCCTCGATCGCGGAATAGGTGAGCGGCAGCGCGTGCTGGGCCCAGCCGGTGTAGGGAGCATTGAGCGCGTGCAGGACGATGTCGGTGCCGCGCGCCTCCTTCACCGCGACCGCGCGGTCGTTGGTCTCGATGACGTCGATGCCGCGCGGCGCGCGCCACGCGGCGCCCGGGCGCACCAGGCCTTTGACGCTCCAGCCGGCGTCGCGGAATGCTTCAGCCGCGGCGAAGCCCAGCCGACCGGCCGCTCCGAGCACCAGAATCTGACCTTTCATGCGATAAGCAGCGCTTGGGTCGGACGTCACTGCGAGCACCGACCCTGCTTGCGAAACTGGCGGGCCTTGTCCTTCATGATATCGAAATAGACGCGGAACGTCCGCGCCGGATCGGCGCCGGTGCCGGCCGATCGGACATCGATCTCGATGCGCGCGCTGTGGCTGCCGTTCCGCTGCACGTAGGTGTAGGCCTTCGCGTAGCGCTGCTCGGTGTTCCACTTGTTGATGGCGTCCTGCGAAGCCGCCTGCTTGCAGCGTATAGCCCGAATAGAATTGGTACGAGACGCACTTGCGGTCGTCGCGTGGGCCGGACGCGCAGTCGTAGAAATAGATCGACCAGTCGTACCCGTCGATCGACATGTTGACGCGCGGATCGCCGCTGTCGTCGGTGTCGACGCGTGGACGAGTAGCCCAGCGCCTTCAGTTCCCTGACGATGATGGCGGCCGTGATGCGGTCGCTGGCATCGGTTGCGGATGGCGACGAGGGCGATGACGACGGCGGTGTTTGCCCGGGCTCGGCCGCGATGGCGACCTGACCACGATGGCAAGAGCGAAGATCAGGGCCGGCCGAAACATGGGTATCTGTCCTGCGAGATGCGGGGTCGGTGTAGCGACGGCCGGAAAGTTAGCAGGCGGCGTTTCGGCCTGCCAGCGGCGACGGACGAGCCGCTGGACGACCGCAACCTACGACGGCTGCATCATCACAATGTGAAGCCGGTTCCACCGCCCTGCGCATGGTCGCCCGATATTGCGGTGGTATGGGTCACGGATGACCGATGTCCTCGTCTACGCTCTGGTGCCGCTCGCGCTCTTTGTCGTCGCGGCCGTCCTGCTGGTCGGCTTCATCAATTTCGCACGGGGCGGCTCGCCGTGGACGTCCCAGAAGCTCATGCGCTGGCGCGTGTTGATGCAGTTCGTCGCACTCGTCGTGATCATGTTGACGATCTGGATCATGGGATCTTGAGGAGCGCGGCGCTGAGGGCGGCCGATGGTGGTTCTCAACCGCATCTACACCCGCACCGGCGACGACGGCACCACCGCGCTCGGCTCCGGTGACCGGCGCAAGAAATACGACCTGCGCGTTTCCGCCTACGGCACGCTGGACGAAGTCAATGCGGTGATCGGCGTCGCGCGTCTCCACACCGGCGGCGACAAGCCTCTCGATGCCGCGCTGGCGCGCATCCAGAACGATCTCTTCGACGTCGAAGCGGAACTTTGCCTCGCCACAAAGGGTCCGGGCGGCGCCGCGCTGACGGTCACGGCGGCGCAGGTCGCATGGCTGGAAGGCGAGATCGACCGCCTCAATGAGGAGCTTTCGCCGCTCAAGTCGTTCGTGCTGCCGGGCGGCAGCGCGGCCGCGGCCTATCTCCATCTCGCGCGCACGATCTGCCGCCGCGCCGAACGCATCATGGTCGAACTCAAGGATCAGCCGGGCGAGGAGGTGTCGCCGGATGCGCTCAAATACGTCAACCGGCTGTCCGACTTTCTCTTCGTCGCCAGCCGCTTCATGAACGGCAAGGGCGAGACCGACGTGCTTTGGGCGCCTGGCCGGAATCGGTGAGCTCAATCCGATGGTCATGCCGCTCTACGACGACAATCCGTTCAAGCTGCCGCACACGCCGGTGGTGACCTGGTGCCTGATCGGCTTCACCATCGTTGCGTTCGTTCTCGAGTTCAGCGCCAACGACGATCCAACGGTGATCGCCAACCAGTTCGGCGTGATCCCGGCTGCGGTGTCCGGCGCCTACCATTTCCCTGGCGCGATCAGCCCGTGGCTGACGCTCGTCACCTATCAGTTCCTGCATGCCGACATCGTGCATCTGATCGGCAATCTGATCTTCGTCTGGGTCTTCGCCGACAATGTCGAGCAGGCGCTGGGCCGCTGGCGCTTCCTCGCGTTCTATCTCCTGGTCGGCGCGGCCGGCGGGCTGGCCTTCGTGTTCAGCGAGCCCGGATCGAAGGTGCCGCTCATCGGTGCGTCGGGTTCGGTATCCGGCGTCGTGATCGCCTACCTGATGCTGCGTCCCTGCGCCAAGCTGACCGCGCTGGTCCTGGGCATTCCCTTGCGCATCAGCGCCTATTGGATCATCGGCGTGTTCATCGCCATCCAGTTCATCAATCTCGGCTCGGCGACGAAGAGCGACGTCGCCTGGTGGTGCCATGTCGGCGGCATGGTGGCCGGCGGCCTGCTGTTCCCGCTGATGAAGCTGCCCGGCGTGAAGCTGTTCGAATGCATCCGTCCCGGCGATATCCAGCTCGAATCCCCGCCCGCCACGCATCAAAGCCCGCATCTGCCCCGGCGCTTGCCACGTTGACCCGGGGCCGGGGCGCCATTAGCTTGCCCCGCCTCTCGCCCCGTTCTGGCCGGGGCAAGGATTTGCGCTTCGAACGAGAACCGCCTCCATGAAAATCCTGGTGCCCGTCAAACGGGTCGTGGACTACAACGTCAAAATCCGCGTCAAGAGCGACGGGTCGGGCGTCGAGCTGGCCAACGTCAAGATGTCGATGAATCCCTTCGACGAGATCGCCGTCGAGGAGGCGATCCGGCTGAAGGAGAAGGGACAGGCGACCGAGATCGTCGTCGTATCGATCGGTCCGGCGCAAGCCGCCGAAACCATCCGCACCGCGCTCGCGATGGGCGCCGACCGCGGCATCCTGGTGAAGGTGGACTCGATCGTCGAGCCGCTCGCGGTCGCGAAGATTCTCAAGGCGATCGTCGATCAGGAAAAGCCGGGCCTCGTCATCCTGGGCAAGCAGGCGATCGACGACGACTGCAATCAGACCGGCCAGATGCTGGCCGCGCTCACCGGCTGGCCGCAGGGAACCTTCGCGTCCAAGATCGTGATCGAAGGCGACAGCATGCTGGTGACGCGCGAGGTCGACGGCGGATTGCAAACGGTCAAGCTCAAGGCGCCGGCGATCGTCACCACCGACCTGCGCCTCAACGAGCCGCGCTATGCGAGCCTGCCGAACATCATGAAGGCGAAGAAGAAGCCGATCGAGGAGAAGACGCCGGATGCCTACGGCGTCGACGTATCGCCGCGCATCGAAGTGATGAAGACGACCGAGCCGCCCGGCCGCAAGTCCGGCGCCAAGGTGAAGACCGTCGCCGAGCTCGTCGACAAGCTCAAGAACGAGGCGGGGGTTATCTGATGACGACGCTGCTCGTTGCCGAACACGACAACAAATCGCTCAAGGACGCGACCAACAAGGCGCTCACCGCCGCGAGGGCGCTCGGCCAGCCGGTGCATGTGCTGGTGGCGGGCAAAGGGGCGCGTGCGGTCGCCGAAGCGGCGTCGAAGCTCGACGGCGTCGCGAAAGTGCTCGTGGCCGACAATGCGTCCTACGAGCACATGCTCGCGGAGCCGCTGGCGGCGCTGGTGGTGTCGCTGGCGCCGTCCTACGACGCGATCGTGTCGCCCGCGACCACCACCGGCAAGAATTTCATGCCGCGCGTTGCGGCGCTGCTCGACGTGATGCAGATCTCCGACATCATCAAGGTGGTTGGGCCCGACACGTTCGAGCGGCTGATCTATGCCGGCAATGCGGTGCAGACCGTGCGCTCGAAGGACAAGATCAAGGTCATCACGGTGCGCATCTCGACGTTCCAGGCAACCGGCGAGGGCGGCTCCGCCCCGATCGAGGACGCTGCGGCGGCACCCGATCCGGCGATCTCCTCGTTTGCCGGCGAGGAACTGTCGAAGTCCGACCGTCCGGAACTGACCTCGGCGAAGATCATCATCTCCGGCGGCCGCGCGATGCAGAGCCGTGAGAATTTCACCAAATATATCGAGCCGGTCGCCGACCAGCTCGGTGCCGCGGTCGGCGCGTCGCGTGCGGCGGTGGATGCCGGCTATGCGCCCAACGACTGGCAGGTCGGCCAAACCGGCAAGGTGGTGGCGCCGGAGCTCTACATCGCGGTCGGGATTTCGGGAGCGATCCAGCATCTCGCCGGCATGAAGGACTCCAAGGTGATCGTGGCGATCAACAAGGACGAGGAGGCCCCGATCTTCCAGGTGGCCGACTACGGCCTGGTGGCCGACCTCTACCAGGCCCTGCCGGAATTGGCCCAGGAACTGGGCAAAGTGCGCCGTTGACCTTACCGAAGGTTTAGTCCGGCGGCGGTGGCAGAGGGCGGGGGTTCGGCGTAAATAAGGGGCAAAGGGCTAGACTTCATGAGTGACGTCAGGGATCGCCCGAAGGCGCGCAGCGCCGAACGGACAGAAAAGATGGCATTGAACATTCGCAAGATCGGCGTCGTCGGCGCCGGTCAGATGGGTAGCGGCATCGCCCATGTCTGTGCGCTGGGCGGCCTCAACGTGATGCTCAACGATGTCTCGGCCGACCGCATCAAGGCGGGAATGGCCACCATCAACGGCAACATGGCGCGGCAGGTAAGCCGCAAGCGCATTACCGACGAGGAACGGCAGGCCGCTCTCAAGCGCATTGCGGCGGCCGACAGCTTCGACGCGCTCGGCGACTGCGACCTCGTGATCGAGGCCGCGACCGAGAAGGAAGACGTCAAGCGCAGCATCTTCGCCAATCTCTGCGCATCGCTGAAGCCCGACGCCATCGTCGGCAGCAACACATCGTCGATCTCGATCACGCGGCTGGCGTCCTCGACCGACCGGCCCGAGCGCTTCATCGGCATCCACTTCATGAATCCGGTGCCGCTGATGGAACTGGTCGAGGTGATCCGCGGCATCGCCACCGACGACCAGACTTTCGAAGCGACCAAGCAGTTCGTTACCAAGCTCGGCAAGACCATCGCGGTGGCCGAGGACTTCCCGGCTTTCATCGTCAACCGCGTGTTGATGCCGATGATCAACGAGGCGATCTACACGCTCTACGAAGGCGTCGGGAACGTCGAGGGGATCGATACCGCCATGCGGCTCGGTGCGCACCATCCGATGGGACCGCTCGAGCTCGCCGACTTCATCGGCCTCGATACCTGCCTTTCCGTCATGCAGGTGCTGCATGATGGGCTCGCGGACTCGAAATACCGTCCCTGTCCGCTGCTGGTGAAATACGTCGAGGCCGGCTGGCTCGGTCGCAAGACCCAGCGCGGCTTCTACGACTACCGCGGCCAGAAGCCGGTGCCGACGCGCTGATCAGACGACGATCCGACCGGACGTCCAGTCCTCGATCAACGGGGCAGCGGCCGTACCAACTGCAGCCGAAGCGGTCGTGCCTTCCAGATCAAGCCATGCGCGCACAAGCGCATAGCCGAGAGAATAGCCGCCATCCTTTGGGAAGCGTGGGTCGCCCCTGCGGCCGAAGAACCACGCACCGTGGTCGTAGTCTTGTGCATTCAGCTCCTCGCGTGCGCGCGCTGCGAAATCACTGAGTTCAGCGTCGCGTAGCGCGACCGCATAGGGTGGCGGGGCGCAGCCGATCTCCACTTCGAAGCACTGGGCGAGGCCCTCGCTGACGAGCGCTTCGCCAAGCGTGCGGCCGTAGCCCGGTCCGCGCCCGCGTGCAATGTGGTGCAACTCATGGGCCAATATCGCGGCCAGTCTCTCGCCGCGTTCGGGATCGCCGAACCGCGGGTGATTGGGCGCAAGCGCAATGGTGATTCGCCCCTTGCCATGCGTGAACCCGCCGATTCCCCAGGCAGGGATCGTCCAGAACGGATCGGAGTAGCCGACGACAATATCGACCCGATCGATCGCTAGGCGCGAGAGAATGCGCGGCAGCGCGGTTTCGAGAGCGGCGAGGGCCGACGCGCGATCATCGGCCGGAATCTCGTCGAAGGCGTCGAGCAAATGCAAGCGAACGCTCATCGACTGCACCGGTCGAAATTTCTTGAAGGAAGCAGCCAATATAGCGGATCAACAGAGGGCAACTCAACAAAGGTGTCCCCAACCGGTCCTCGACTACGCCACCGGCGTAATCCAACCCACGCCCGCGCCGCCCGGTTCCGTCAGGATGGCGATGCGGCCCACGCCCTTCACGTCGAAGATCGGGCGCATCAGCTTGGCGCCGGCGGCGACCGCCTTTTTCGCGCGTGCATCGACGTCATCGACGGCGAGATAGCACATCCATCGTTCCGGGACGTCTTCGAATCCGGCCTTGTTGGTCGGAAAGAAGCCGGCGGCCGGCGTGTCACCAAGCCTCGCGACCCAGTAAATGTCGCCGGTTTCCGTGGGCAGCGGCAGGAAAGTCCAGCCGATGGTTTCGCCGTAGAACTTCTTGGCACGTTCGACGTCGCTGGTCAGGAGTTCGTTCCAATGAAAAAGACCGTGTGACGCCATGTGCCTGATCCTCCGATGCTCGCGCGGGCAATGCGGGGGACCCTACATCAGGATTGCGGTTTTGAAACCACCCCAGATCATGCGCTTGCCGTCGAACGGCATCTTCTTCGGGTCCATCATCTTCGCGAGCCGCGGGTCGCTCATGACCTTTTTCATCACGCTGTCGCGGTGCGTACGCGACTTGTAGAGGATATAGGAGAAGACCACCGTCTCGTTCTTCTTGAGCTTCACGCTCTGCGGGAACGACGTCCATTTGCCCGGCTTCACGTCGTCGGCGATGGCTTCGCAATAGTCGAGCGCGCCGTGGTCCTTCCAGACCTTCCCGGCCTTCTTCGCGATGGTCAGGTATTTCTTCAGATTCTTCTTCGGCACAGGCACCACAAATCCGTCGACATACGACATGGAACTGATCCTTTCGATCGCTGGCTTAAGACTTAGCTTGGCTGGCTCGTTGTTACGGGTCAGGATTGGCAGCAGGAAGGCGTGTTGTTGCCGTGGGGTTCATACTCGTCGTGACGCTTCACCCAGTTCATGATCGGCCCCTCATTCCGGCCTTTCGGTGTGAGGTCGAGGAAGTTGTGGGTGCCGATCAGGATGTCGACGCCCCGCGCATATGACGAGTAGGTGTGAAAGATGTCGCCGGCGTCGTCCTTGAAGAAGACGCTGATGCCGGGCAGTTCGTCGAAGCCGTTTTTGCCGTCGATCATCTCGTAGTTGTAATGGATTTCGCCAGACAGCTCTTCCTTGGTGAAGGACACGTGGTAGTCGAAGTTGAAATCGCTGCCGTAGGACGAAACGAGATCGAACTGCCAGCCCATGCGCTTCTTGTAGGCTTCGAGGTCGGCGAGCTTCCCGCGCGACACCGCGAGGAGCGTCACGTCGTGATGCTTGAGGTGCATGTTCGCCCCGTCGAAATGGTCGGACAGGAACGAGCAGCTCGGGCAGCCCTGGCCGAGGTCCCATCGCCACATGAAGTGGTAGACGATCAACTGGCTGCGGCCGCCGAACAGTTCGGCGAGCGTCTTCTTTCCGGCCGACGTATCGAAGACGTAGTTCTTGTCGACCTTCACCCAGGGCAGCGCGCGGCGTTGCTCGTTCACGAGATCGCGCAGATGTGTCAGCGACTTCTCGTTCTTGAGATGGGCCTTGCGCGCCTCGAGCCATTCCTTGCGCGATACGACGCGATGCGGCGTGTTTCGATCGGGGCTCAACATGGGTACCTCCAGTCTTCTGTTTATCGGCGGTCGGAGAGCGCCTTTTCGAGCTTGTTGAGCGAGCCGTTCCAGCCCCACTCGTGGCGGTCGCGCGCGGGCTCGTCGAAGAACTGCTCGTGGATCAGCGTCAGCAGCGCGCCGTCGCCATCTGGCCTGACGATAACGGTCACCAGCGACTCGCGTTCCGGCATGGTCCGCCACGCCCAGGTGAACTGAAGTTTTTCGTTCGCAACAACCTCGCGATAGATGCCGCTGACGTCATGTTCCTCGCCGTCTTCGCTATGGAAGACGACATGGAACCGGCCGCCGACGCGCACGTCGGTCTCCGCCTTGGTCACAGGTCCCTGATCGGGGCCGAACCAGTGCACTAGCTTTTTCGGGTCGGTCCAGGCGGCGTAGACCGCTTCCGGCGGCGCATTGAGACGACGTTTGATGGTGAGGCTTGGCTTGACGGGGGCGCTGGGGATTGGGCTGGCGGCGGCGGACATGACTGCTCCTCAACATAGGCGGCAAGACGATCGAGTTGCTTGGACCAGAAGCGCTGGTAGCGGGTAAGCCAGTTCATGGCGTCTTCCATTGGCGACGCCTTGAGCTGACAACTCACGGTGCGCCCGATCTTGCTCCGCGTCACGAGGCCGGCGTCGGAGAGCACGTCGAGGTGCTTCATCACCGCCGGCAGCGACATCGGAAACGGCTCTGCCAGCTCGCTGATCGACAGGCCGTCCGTCTCGCCCAGGCGGGCTAGCAGCGCCCGGCGGGTCGGGTCGGAAAGCGCTGCAAAGGTGCGGTCCAGCGCGGTGTCTTGATACTTAACCATGTAGTTAAGTGTAGGCAGCAAAGCGCGCGCCGTCAAGGGCTGTCCCCGCGGGCCGCGGTCCAGGCCATCACCGTCTGTTAACCGCGCAGCCGCTATCGTCCAGGCGGGACGTTTGGTGATGAACAGCATCGGCAAGAAGTTCAATTGGGTGCCGCGGGCCAGCACGTGGGAATACGCGCAGGCGTGGAGAAATCAGCGCGCGCAGGCGGCAGCGAAGTTCATCGAACAGGGCCAGGACTCCGTCAACAGATTTGCGACTGCGCAGTCCAACAACCTGTCCGGGTTGGTCGCGAATGCGCAGCAGGCGGCGATCGATCGCCTGAGGGCTGCGCAAAAGCAAAAGAAGGCGTGAGTGGGTCTTGCGACGCCTGTCGCGTGGAGGGGTGTAGAGGATGGACACGGCTGCAATTGCCTCGGCGTTCGTCGGCGCCAAGGCCGCGGAAGTTCAGATGGCTTTCGCCGCGAAGATGCTGAAGATGAACGCGGACGCCGCCAAATCGATCGTGCAGGTGATCGAGGCTGCGCAGGAAAACCTCAATCGCCTCGCCAACGTTGCCTCCGGCATCGGCGGAAATGTCGATATTTCGGCTTAGTTTTTCGCCCTTCCGAGCGCCGCATTGACGAGCCCGATCGCGTCGTCGCTCGCCCATTCGGCCGGTCCTGCCAAAGTCCCGATCTCGCATCCGGCGCCGTCGACGAGGATCGTGGTCGGCATGCCCCACGCCTTGCCGGCCTGCTTGAGATCCTGGAACACCTTCGCCGCCGGATCGGCGTAGTAGGCGAGGCGTTCGATGCCGACCTCCTTGAGCCATGCACGGGGCTTGTCCTGATCGCGCGTGTCGATGTTCACCGCGACGACCTCGAAATCGCTGCCGCCAAGCTTCGCCTGCAATTCGTCGAGCGCGGGCATCTCCTTGCGGCAGGGCACGCACCAGGTGGCCCAGAGATTGAACAGCACCGTGCGTCCTTGCCAGTCGGAGAGACGGCGTTCGGCGCCCTTGCCGTCGCGGAAGGCCACGTCCGGGAGCCGGATCGGCCGGCTGGCCGCGTTCATCGCGGCGACCTCGCCTTTTGCGAAGGGCGCCATCCGCCGCGCCGTTTCGACCGTGGCCTGGCAGGCCGGATCGATGGGCGGATTGCCTAGGAACCGGCTGATCCCGTATACCCCCGCCAGCCCGACCGCGACGCCGGCGATGCCGCCGGCGAGGATCAGCGAAAGCCGCCGTTTGGCGGGGCTTTTGGCCGCATCGCTGGTCATGGTCGTTGGAACCTCGGTGGACGTGTCATGAGCAATAAGATGTGGGGCGGCCGGTTCGCCGACAGCCCCGACGCGGTCATGGTGGAGATCAACGCCTCCATCGATTTCGACCGGCACCTCTACCGGCAGGATATCGCCGCCAGCAAGGCGCACGCCGCGATGCTCGGCAAACAAGGCATCATCACGGCCGACGATGCCGCCAAGATCACTCACGGTCTAGACACGATCCTGTCAGAAATCGAGAACGGCTCGTTTACTTTCAATCGCGCCCTCGAAGACATCCATATGAATGTCGAGAGCCGGCTCGCGGAACTGGTCGGCCCGGCGGCCGGGCGGCTGCACACCGCGCGTTCGCGCAACGATCAGGTGGCGACCGATTTCCGCCTCTGGATCCGCGCGACCATCAACTCGGTCGACACCGCGCTCGCCGGCTACCAAAAAGCCCTGGCCGAGAAGGCGCTGGCGCATTCCGCCACGGTGATGCCGGGCTTCACGCATCTCCAGACCGCGCAGCCCGTCACCTTCGGCCATCACCTGCTCGCATATGTCGAGATGGCGGCGCGCGACCGCAGCCGCTTCAAGGATGCGCGCAAGCGGCTCAACGAATCGCCGCTCGGCGCCGCCGCGCTCGCGGGCACCGCGTTCCCGATCGACCGTGACATGACCGCGAAGGCGCTTGGCTTCGACCGGCCGATGGCGAATTCGCTCGACGCCGTCTCCGACCGCGACTTCGTGCTGGAGACGCTGTCGGCGGCGTCGATCACCGCGGTGCATCTGTCGCGCTTTGCGGAAGAGATCGTGATCTGGGCGTCGCCGCTGGCGGGCCTGCTGCTGCTGTCCGACCGCTTCACCACCGGCTCCTCGATCATGCCGCAGAAGCGCAATCCGGATGCCGCCGAGCTGGTGCGCGCCAAGACCGGGCGCATCGTCGGCGCGCTGCAGGCGCTGTTCGTGGTGATGAAGGGATTGCCGCTCGCCTACCAGAAGGACATGCAGGAGGACAAGGAAGGCGCCATGGACGCGCTCTCCGCGCTGATGCTGTCCGTCGCCGCAATGACCGGGATGGTGCGCGATATGCAGCCCGACGCGACGCGCATGCGCGCCGCCGCCGACGGTGGCTATTCGACTGCGACCGATCTCGCCGACTGGCTGGTGAACGCGTTGAAGATACCGTTCCGCGATGCGCACCACGTTACCGGCCGGATCGTCGCCAAGGCGGCGTCTGACAACGTGGCGCTGCACGATCTGCCGTTGCATGCGATGCAGGCGATCGAACCGCGCATCACCCAGGCCGTCTTTGAGGTCCTGTCGGCCGACAATTCGGTGAAAAGCCGCGTGAGCTACGGCGGGACCGCCCCGAAAAACGTGCGCCGGGAAGCCAACCGGTGGCTCAAGACTTTGGCGCGGGAAACCTGATGGCAAACCCCGTTTTTCGCCATGCTCTCGCCGCCGTGTCTGCTATAGTGCCGGTCGGCAGGAGGGGTGGGTTGGTCAAGTTCCGCGATCACAGGTGGGGCCGTTTGGCGGCCGTCGGCGTGCTTGTCGCCGCGCTCGGCCTGTCGGCGCTGCGGGCGCAAGGGCCCGCTCGATCCGCCGCCGTCCGCCCAAGGTCCGGCGCAGCAGTATGCCGAGCCCGCCCCGGCGGGTTCCGCCGGACTGGCACCGGCGGATGGACAGGTCGGCGTCGGCCGGGACGGCAAAGCAATCGCGCCGCCGCCTTCGAAACAGCGTCAGCCCTTCATTCTTGACGGGCTTATCGAATAAGCCCCCGCCGAGCATTCCGATGCATCATTTCGACTATCGGTCCGGCGTGCTGCACGCCGAGGCGGTCGATGTCGCCAAGCTCGCGGAGACGGTGGGCACGCCGTTCTATTGCTATTCGACCGCGACGCTTGAGCGGCACTACCGCGTTTTCGCCGGGGCCTTCGCCGACGTGGAGGCGCTTGTCTGCTACGCCATGAAGGCGAACTCCAATCAGGCGGTGGTGCGCACGCTGGCGAAGCTCGGCGCCGGCGCCGACGTCGTTTCCGGCGGCGAGCTGATGCGCGCCCGGGCCGCCGGCATCGCGCCGGACAAGATCATGTTCTCCGGCATCGGCAAGACCGCGCAGGAGCTCGCGCTCGCGGTCGACGAAGGAATCCTCTGCGTCAATGTCGAGTCGGAGGCGGAGCTCGAATTGCTGGCCTCGATCGCGCAGGGTAAGGGACGCATCGCCAACATCTCGGTGCGCGTCAATCCCGACGTCGATCCGCGCACGCATGCCAAGATCGCGACCGGCAAGGCCGAGAACAAGTTCGGGATTCCGATCAGCCGTGCGCGCGAGGTCTACGGCCGTGCCGCGAAGCTCCCGGGCGTGAAGGTCACCGGCGTCGACATGCATATCGGCAGCCAGATCACGGACCTGCAGCCGTTCAATGACGCCTTCGCGCTGCTGTCCGAATTCGTCCGCGCCTTGCGCGCCGACGGCCACACGATTTCGCATGTCGACCTCGGCGGCGGCCTCGGGATTCCCTATCGCGAGGACAACGATCCGCCGCCGCGTCCGGAGGCCTATGCGGCGATGGTCAAGACCGCGACCCGCGATCTTGGCTGCACCCTGATCTTCGAGCCCGGGCGGCTGCTGGTCGGCAATGCCGGCATCCTGGTCACGCGCGTGCTCTACCTGAAGCGCGGCGAGGCCAAGAATTTCATCATCGTCGACGCCGGCATGAACGACCTGATTCGTCCGACGCTCTACGAGGCGCACCACGACATCCGTCCGGTGCGCCGGCCCTCCCAGGGCGACTGGCGGCTGGTCGCCGACGTCGTCGGGCCTGTCTGCGAATCGGGCGATTTCCTGGCCCTCGGCCGCGAGCTGCCGGAACCCAAGCCCGGCGATCTCCTGGCGGTGATGACCGCCGGCGCCTATGGCGCGGTCCAGGCCGGCACCTACAACACCCGTGCGCTGGTGCCGGAAGTGCTTGTGCGGGAAGGCGAATGGGCGCTGGTGCGGCCGCGCCTGGAGGTCGAGGCGCTGATCGCGATGGATCGCCTGCCACCTTGGCTGTAAGCGCGTCCGCGAACCATATCCAGATGCCGTTGTTTTGATCTGTGACTGCCTTCCTTTTGCCCCGTGCCGGCGGTCCTAATGCGTGATATGATCGAAACTTACGCAGAATTCTCCTTGCTGGAGTGGGACTTGAGCGAAAGTTCCGGCACCGTTGCCAAGGTCGAGACGCGCCCCGCCGAAGGCGGCCAGGCGATGCTCGACCGTGCGCTCAGCCGGGCCAGCTGGAGCATCCTGTGGGAGCGGCTGTGGCCGGCGCTGGCTTCGATCGCGACCGCCGTCGGGCTGTTCCTGACGCTCTCGTGGCTGGGCTTGTGGCTGTGGCTGCCGCCAGCCGGACGCGCCGTCGGTCTTGGGCTGTTCTGCCTGCTTGTCGGCGTCGCGCTGCTGCCGCTCATGCGCATGCGATTGCCGAGCCGGACCGACAAGCTGCGCCGCCTCGACCGCAATTCCGGCCTGTCGCACCGGCCCGCCACCACGATCTCCGACAAGATCGCGGGTGAAACCGACGACGGTCACGCGGTCGCGCTATGGCGCGCCCACATCGAGCGGGCGCTGCGGTCGGCAAAGACATTGCGGGCGGGACTGCCGATGCCGCACGTCCCCGCACACGACCCGATGGCGCTGCGCGCATTCGTACTGGTGGCGGTGATCGCGACGTTCTTTGTCGCCGGCGGCGACCGGATGAAGCGCGTCCAGGCCGCATTCGATTGGCAGGGTGTGATCACGCCCGCGAATTTCCGCATCGACGCCTGGATCAGCCCGCCGCCGTACACCGGCAAGCCGCCACTGATCTTGCAAGGCTTGCGGCCGGGCGAACCGATGCATGCGGCAAATGGGCCGATCGCAGTGCCCGCCGGCAGCACGCTGGTCATCCGCGCGAGCGGTCAGGTCAATCTCAACGTGTCGACGACCGGCGGGATCACGGAGCCGGAAACGTCCGGTCAGCCGGCGGCCGCGCGCGGCGCGACCGAGCGGCGCTTCATCGTCGATGGCGACGGCTCCGCCACCGTGCGCGCCGCCAGCGATCTGACCTGGCAATTCACCGCCATCCCCGATCGTCCGCCGACCATTGCGCTCACCGGCGAGCCGCAGGCGACGCCGAACGGCCTGCAACTCTCCTACAAGGTCGAAGACGACTACGGCGTCGTCGGGGCGCAGGCGATCTTCAAGCTGATGTCGTGGAGGGGCACGAACGGCCATCCGCCGCGCAATCTCTACGAGGCGCCGGAGTTTACACTCTCGCTGCCGCAGGCGCGCACCAGAAGCGGCGTCGGACGCACCACCAAGAACATCAACGAGCATCCCTGGGCCGGCGCCGACGTGTCGATGACGCTCGTCGCGCGCGACGAAGGCGGCAACGAAGGAACGACCGATCCGGTCGATCTGCGGCTGCCGGAGCGGGCGTTCACCAATCCGGTCGCGCGCTCGCTTATCGAGCAAAGACGGAATCTGGCGCTCGACGGTGATGCGCAGGCGCTCGTGCTGACGGCGCTCGATGCGCTGACCTGGGCGCCGGAACTGTTCAAGATCGAAAGCCGCGTCTATCTCGGCCTGCGCTCGATCTTCTATCAGCTCGCGCGCGCCAAGAGCGACGACCAGTTGCGCGACGTGGTCGCGCGCATGTGGGACATGGCGGTCACGCTCGAGGATGGCAACATCTCGGATGCCGAGCAGGCGCTGCGCGCGGCGCAGGAAGCATTGCGCCAGGCGCTGGAGCGCGGTGCGAGCGAGGAGGAAATCAAGAAGTTGATGGATCAACTGCGGGCGGCGGTCGACCGCTTCCTGCAGGCGCTGGCGGAGCAGATGAAGCGCAACCCGGATCAGGCGCAGCGGCCGCTCGATCCGAACGCGCGGCAGCTCAGTCAGCAAGATCTCAAGAGCATGCTCGACCGCATGGAGCAGGCGGCGCGCCAGGGCTCGCGCGATGCCGCGCGCAAGATGCTGGATGAGCTGGCCCAGATGCTCAACAACCTGCAGATGGCGCGGCCGGGCCAGCAGGGTGGCGATGACGACGACGAGATGAACTCGGCGCTCGACCAGCTTGGCGACATGATCCGCCGGCAGCAGCAATTGCGCGATCGTACCTTCGAGCAGGGTCAGGACCAGCGCCGCCAGCAGCAGGGTCAGCGCGGACAAAAAGGTCAGAAGGGTCAAAGAGGCCAGCAAGGACAACAGCCCGGCGAGCAGGGTCAAGAGGGCGAACAAGGCCAGCAGGGCCAGCAAGGCATGGGCGACCTGCGCGATCAGCAGCAGGCGCTGCGCGAGCAGCTCGACAAGCTGCTGGAGGAATTGCGCAAGCGCGGTCTCGGTCAGCCCGGTCAGCAGGGCGAGAATGAGATGCAGCAGCTCGGCCGCGCCGGCAAAGAGATGGGCGATGCGGAAGGTCAGCTCGGCGACAGCGATCCCGACGGCGCGGTCGATTCGCAGGGCCGCGCGCTCGAGGCGCTCCGCCGCGGCGCGCAGAGCCTCGCGCAGTCGATGCAACAGCAGCAGGGCAACGGGCAAGGTCCCGGGCAACCCGGCGGCAGACCTCAGAATCGCGCCCAACGAGATACCGATCCGCTCGGCCGGCCGATGCGCCAGCGCGGCTTGGACGACTCCACGCTGCCGAACACCTGCCTCAACACCGACGATCCCAAGTGTTTCCCGGCGCGGCGCCGCGCCGAGGAAATCCTCAACGAGCTGCGCCGCCGCTTCGGCGAGGGCTTCCGCCCGCAGCTCGAGCTCGAATATATCGAGCGGCTGCTGCGCGATGTCCGGTGACTTGTATTCGCTGGACGGCTAATGCACCTGCCGCGCTTCGGCGGCGGCGATCGCATCCCTGACCGCACCACGGATCGTGGCGAGCGAGAACGGCTTCGGAATCACATCGTGAATGAGCGCGTCGAGCCCGGAGGCGCGCTCGCGCTGATCGGCATATCCCGTCATCAACAGGATCGCGACATGCGGATGGTCGCGCGCGGCGGCCAGCGCCAGCGCGATCCCATCCATGATCGGCATGCGGATGTCGGTCAGCAGCAGCTCGAACGCGCCTTGCTCGCGTGTGAGCACGTCGAGTGCCTCGGCGCCGTCGTTCGTGGTCACGACCGCATGGCCGTCCTGCGACAGCGCGCGCGCCACCAGGCTGCGGAGGCCTTCTTCGTCCTCGGCGATCAAAATGCGGGCCATGCTTACCTCATTGAGCTCCGGCGATCAGGTCGCGCCGGTTGAAAAATCGCACCAGCACCGCTTGCGCCTCGGGCGGCGGCGAGGCGAGACGGGAGCGGAACGGCATGGTGGCGCCGGGCGCGATCTGGTTGCGCGCCGGCACCGCGGTCCAGGTGTAGACCTCGTGCCCTTTCGCGTCGCGCACGGCGAAACGGAGCCGCGGTACATCGGCTTGGTGTTTCAAGTTGTTCTTGATGGCCCCCTCCACCAGCAGCATCGTCACGCCGTCTTGCGTCTCCTTGCGCGTGACCAGGTCGGTGAAGACCAAGCCGCGCAGGTTCACCTCGAGGCCGATCGAGGCATAGATCCAGGCCGTCTGCGGCAGCAGGCGAACGATCTCGGCGCGCCACGCGAAGAGGCCGAGATTGATGGTGATCAGGAGGAGGAGCGCCGTCCCCCATCCAGGCATCGGCCAACGCGACTTGGGGCGTTTAGGCGGCCGCTTGATCCGGCGCGCTGCGACCGATTCGATGTCTTCGGGGTTGTCCTCGGCGGCGGCTTTTGGCGGGCCCTCCTGGTCGCCGGGCGCCAGCGGCGGGGCGTCATCGACCGCCGGCGGCTCCGGCGGAAGCTGATAGTCGACGGGCTCGGGGAGCGGCGCCGGCCCGCGGTCGTCGCGTTCCAGCGCCTCGGCCGGCGGCTGCTCCATGACGCGACTCAGCCGGCGCCTCCTCGGCCGAAGCCGTTGAAAAGGCAGCCACGTCCTGGTGGTAGGACTGGGCGACGGCCGCCATGGCTTCGCTATTGGACGAGAACCAGACCTTCTTGCAGCGGACGCAACGGACCGACCGGCCCGCCGCACCAAGCGAGGACGTCTCAACCTGATAGGAGGTCGCGCAGTTCGGACAGACAATCAGCATCGGCGAATCAAGGCCACCCCGGGGTCCGGGAGGGACGGTAACAAGCGACCGTTAATGGACCGGAAACCATGTCAGGCCCGGGAAATGGCGTGATAAGGCCCTTGGTGGGCAATCCATGCGTCGTCGGGACGCCGGAGGGGGGCCGAAAGGCCGCGGCGCTGATATAACGGCGAATCGGCACTGATGTGGCGGTTCAGAAGTCCGCAACGCTATCGCAGCAACTCCGAATTGCGGACTTCTGAACCCCAAGCCACATCAGAATCAACAAGTCGCTAGTAGTCCGATTCTAACATTCGCATCCCGTTTCGGCAGGCGAGTTTGCGAATGTTAGAATCAAAGGACCACTAGCAAGTATTAAGTGCTAGTGGAGTTTTGGATTTGACATTCGCTTAGCGAACCCGCTGCTCGATGGGTAGCGAATGTCAAATCCACTCCACTAGTGTCCTTCGATTCCGAAGTTCGTAAGGGAGGTTGCCCGGAGGGCGTACGAACTTCGAAAACAAAGTAGGCACTAGCAACTCTATGATTCTAGTGCCGCTTTTCGATTTGAAATTCCTAACCGAATTTGCAGCAACCGCTGTAGGAACTTCAAATCGGCGGCACTAGTACGGGGTGGGGCTCGGAGCAGCACGTGGTCCGATTCGAGAATGTGGGTCTACGTTACGGCCTGGGGACGGAGGTTCTACGCGACCTGTCCTTCCGGATCGAGCCGCACTCGTTTCAATTCCTGACCGGGCCCTCCGGCGCCGGCAAGACCTCGCTGCTGCGGCTCCTGTTCCTGTCGATGCGCCCGACGCGTGGCCTGGTCACGTTGTTTGGCCACGACATCGCCACCCTGGGCAAGGACGCCCTCTCGACGCTCCGCCGTCGGATCGGCATCGTGTTCCAGGACTTCCGCCTGCTCGATCACATGACTACCTATGAGAACGTGGCGCTGCCGTTGCGCGTCATCGGCCGCACCGAAGACAGCTTCCGCGAGGAAGTGGTAGAGCTGTTGCAATGGGTCGGGCTCGGGGAGCGGATGTCGGCGCTGCCGCCGGTGCTCTCGGGCGGTGAAAAGCAGCGCGCGGCGATTGCGCGCGCCGTCATCGCGCGTCCGCAACTCCTGCTCGCCGACGAGCCGACCGGCAACGTCGACCCGAATCTCGCGCAGCGCCTGCTGAGGCTGTTTGTCGAGTTGAACAAGTCCGGGACGTCGGTGGTGATCGCGACCCACGATATTGCGCTGATGGATCAGTACGACGCGCGCCGGCTCGTGCTGCACGAAGGGCGGCTGCATGTCTACGATTGACGACGATCGCGACGTGGAGGCCTACGACGGTCCGCCGGTGGCGCAGGCCGAAGCGCCGGCCGAGGAACTGCCGCGGTACGAAAATCCGATCGTTCCCGACAACACGATCGGCGGGCGCGCGCTGATCGCGGTCATCGCCATCATGACGTTCCTGTCGTCGCTGACGACCGGCGCGGTGATACTGGTGCACTCGGCCGCCGGCGACTGGCAATCGGAAGTCGCGCGCGAGGTCACGATCCAGGTGCGCAACGCGCCCGGCCGGGACATCGAAACCGACGTGCTGCGGTCCGCCGAGATTGCGCGCAAGCTTCCCGGCGTTGCCGACGCGCGCGCCTATTCGCGTGACAAGTCGGCGCGTCTGTTGGAGCCATGGCTGGGCGCCGGGCTCAAGCTCGACGACCTGCCGGTCCCGCGCATCGTCGTGGTGCGCCTCGAGGCCGACGCCAATCCTGATCTTGCCGAATTGCGCAGGCTGCTCGCCGATGCAGTGCCGGCCGCGAGCCTCGACGACCACCGCAACTTCGTCGACCACATGCGCGCGATGTCGAACACTGCCGTGTTCGGCGGGATCGCGCTGCTCGCCTTGATGCTGCTGGCGACGGTGCTGTCGGTGGTGTTCGCGACCCGCGGTGCGATGGTGGCCAACCGCAACGTCATCGAAGTCCTGCACTTTATCGGGGCAAAGAACGGCTTCATCGCCGGGCACTTCCAGCGCCGTTTCTTGCGGCTTGGTTTCCAGGGCGGCGCCATCGGTGGCGGCAGCGCACTGGCGTTGTTCGCGCTGGTCGAGTTCGCGAGCCGCTGGCTCCTGGGCACGGCGGCGGCGCAGCAATTCATGGCCTTGTTCGGCACATTTTCCATCGGAACCGCGGGCTATGTGGCGGTCGCCGCCCAGGTCGCCCTGATCGCCTTTGTGGCCGCCTTCACGTCGCGGACCACGGTGCACCGGACGCTCGAAGCCATTCAATAACCCGCACCCGTCAAGGTGCCCCGCGACGCGAAGCCATCGCTCAGCCCAATTCTGCGCTATGGTCGTGTCAGGTGGAGAGCATGCGGACAATAAGATCCAGCACCGATGATCGTGGTGGTGGCGCTGCCGCGCCGCCGGCCGCCGGCCATGGGTCGGGGCGGCTGCTTCGCCGTCTGGTGCGCATCACGTTCGTGCTCTGCGCCGGCGCCGCGCTGCTGCTGGCGCTCGGCTTTTTCTGGTTCGTGTCGATGGTGCCGACCGAGGAGATCAAGCTCGACCGCAATGCCGATGGCATCGTCGCGCTCACCGGCGGCGCCTCGCGCGTAGTCGACGCCATGGAGCTTTTGGCGGTCAAGCGCGGGCAGCGTCTGCTGATCAGCGGCGCCAACCGTTCGACCAATGCTGCCGAGATCTCGCGCCTGCATCCGGAGTTCGTGTCCATCGTACGCTGCTGCGTCGACTTCGACCGTTCCCTCAACACGCTCGGCAATGCGATCGAGACGCGCAAATGGGCGGAGAAGCGCAATATCCGATCGTTGATCGTGGTGACCTCCGGCTACCACATGCCGCGCGCCATGGCGGAAATCGCCCATCAGCTCCCGGGCGTCACGTTGATCGCGTTTCCGGTGCTGTCCGAAAAGCTGCGATCGGAACCTTGGTGGTCGAGCATGGCGACCGCGCGCCTGATCCTGCTTGAGTATCTTAAATTCGTGTTCTCGCAGGTCCGGATGCAGGTGAATCCCGGTGCGGGCGTCCCTGACTGATCGCCGTCAAGCTGGCAACTGTCATTTCCGCCAAGTAATATCGAACTCAGCAACAGTGCGGCGGCAGCGCCGCGTCATGCGCGTAACAGGACCTGCTCGTGCTTTTGATCCTTCGGTCGGCCGTTTTCAACGTCCTGTTCTATCTGAATCTGTTGGTGCACTTCGTCATCGCGATCCCGACGCTGGTGCTGCCGCGCATCGCCATCGTCCGGCTGGCGCAATCCTGGGGACGCACCAACAACTGGCTGTTGCGCGCCGTTTGCGGAATCAAGGTCGAATACCGTGGCCTGGAGAAAATCCCCCACGGCGCATTGCTGGTCGCCTCCAAGCATCAGTCGCTATGGGAGACTTTCGCGCTGCTCTGGGTGTTCTCCGACCCCTGCTTCATCCTCAAACGCGAACTGCAATGGATTCCGTTCTTCGGCTGGTACGCCTGGAAGGCCGGCATGATCCCGGTGGACCGCGGACGGCGCGGGCAGGCGCTGGCCGACATGACGGAGCGCGCGCGTGTCGAGCTTGGTCGCGGACGCCAGATCGTGATCTTCCCCGAAGGCACACGCCGCGCTCCCGGCGCCGAGCCGAACTACAAATTCGGAATCGTCCACCTGTACGGCGAGACCGGCATTCCCTGCCTTCCGATCGCGCTCAATTCCGGGCTGTTCTGGCCCCGCCGCTCGTTCCGGCGTTATCCCGGAACCATCGTGGCCGAAATCCTCGATCCGATTCCATCCGGGCTCGACAAGGCTGCGTTCGCAGCGAAGCTTCAGCAGGATATCGAGACCGCGACCGCGCGGCTCATTGCCGACGGCGAGCGTGAGCTGCTCCGCAACGGGATCGAGCCTGCGCCGGTCACGCGCACGTCAGGGTGACGCCGCCGCGGCGCCGTGGGTTTCGTGCACGCCCTTGAGCCGCTCCGCCAACAGATGCAACTCGGTTTCGCGGTAGCCGAGTTCCTCGAGCGCGGTCACGGTCGCGATGACGTAGTCGCGATTGTGACCGGAATGTCCGTGTCCCTGCCGCACATGGTGGACCTGCTGCTCAAGCGTCAGCCGCCCGGCATATTGCGGGTGACTGCGATCGACCATGTAGCAGAGCGCGGGAACCATGCGCTCGGGACTGGTTTTGAGCCGCACCTGCCGAACGAATTCTCGATACACCATGGTCACCTGCTCGCGCCCGCGCAGATAGGCGACGGTCTCCGCGCGCTGCTTCGCTGAAACACGGAAGGCGATGCCGCGGCAGGCCCCGCCGCGATCGAGGCCAAGCACCAGGCCCGGGCGTTCGGGTGTCCCGCGGTGCACGAAGGAATAGACGCAGAGCGCGCGATGCGCGCCGATCAGGCGCGCGTCGATCCGTTCGGCATAGTCGAAACCCGGCCGCCACATCAGCGAGCCATAGCCGAAAACCCAGAGGTCGCCGGCGGCGGGATCAGTCAGCGGGTCCATGGAAAAATCGTTCCGTATGCACCTGTCATTGCCCGTCAGCGAGGGCAGGCGAAGCCGAAGCCATAGTCATAAATCGTGGCATCTTGAGCAATATTTCCGAACTGCGGCACTGGAATTCAATGACCTCATGGCACGCCGGGTCGGCAAAGCCGCGCTTTGCGCGGTGCGCGGTTGCAATTTGTCCTTGCAAACGCCTCATTCAAGGGGCTTGAGAAGCGGCCGCATGGTCCGCAGCCGCCGTAGGCCGGTCCAGGAGCGCAACAGAGACCGCAACAACGATGCTCAATCCGCAGCCCGCGACCCGACGCCGCCGGTGGCCGATCTTTGTGCCCTTCGTGCTGCTGGTCGCGCTGGCGGTGATCTGGACCGGGCTATGGTTCTACGCGGCGTCGGCGGCGGAAAACGCCATCACCGGCTGGCGCGCGCGCGAGGCAAAGTCCGGCCGCACCTATGAATGCGGCTCGCAATCGATCTCAGGATTTCCGTTCCGTATCGAAGTGCGTTGCACCGAGCCGGTGGTCGAGTGGCGCGGCAAGGGTCCGCAACTCGTGCTGTCAGGCGCCGACGCCGTGGTGCTCGCGCAAATCTACCAGCCGACGCTGCTGATCGGTGAGTTCAAGAGCCCGATGACGGTCGCCGAGCCCGGACAGTCGCCGGCCTACGTCGTGAACTGGACGCTCGGGCAATCGAGCGTCCGTGGCACGCCACGCGCGCCGGAACGCGGCTCGCTGGTGTTCGACAATCTCACGGTGGAGCGCGCTGGCAACACGACGGTTCTCACCGCCAAGCATCTGGAGCTGCACGGCCGGCTGGCGGGAGGCTCCATCAACAGCAATCCGGTGATCGATCTCGGTCTGCGCGCGACCGCCGCGGCCGCGCCCGAGGTCCATCCGATGGCGGCGGTTCCATTGGACGCCGAAATTTCGGCCACCGTGCGCGGCTTGGCCGACTTCGCGCCGAAACCCTGGTCGGTGCGGTTTCGGGAGTTGCAGGCGCGCGGCGGCCGCATCGACATCGTCAATGCGCGCGTGCAGCAAGGCGAGGTGATCGCCGTGAGCTCCGGCCAACTCGGTCTTACCGAGAGCGGCAATCTCGACGGTCAGTTGCAGATGACCGTGGTCGGCATCGAGCACGTGCTCAAGCAGCTCGACCTCGAAGCCATCGTCTCGAAAGGCCGCGTCGGCTCCGCCATCGACAAGCTCGACAAGCTGGTGCCGGGCTTGGGAAATATCGCGCGCAAGAATGCGGGGCCAGGCATCCTGGCCGGGCTCGATGCTTTCGGAAAACGCACGACACTCGAAGACAAGCCGGCAGTGACGGTGCCGCTGCGCTTCGTCGACGGCCGGGTCATGCTCGGCCCATTCCCGGTGGGGCGCACGCCACCGCTGTTTTGATCTTATTTTTGATCGCGGAACCGCCCAACGAAGATCGCCTTCCAGCGCTTGCCGGTGAGATAGAACAGGCCGGTGTTGGCGTCATAGGCGATGCCGTTGAGCACGTTCTCGTTGGAGTTGGTGCTGGCCCGCTCGTCGGGCGTCATCAGCTCCCACAACGGGCTGAGATCGGCGACGGCGTCGATGCAGCCCGTCGCCGGATCGAACCGCACGATCGAGCGCGTGGTGAAGATGTTGCCGTAGATCTTGCCGTCGACGCGCTCAAGCTCGTTCACGCCGGCGACCTGCTCCTTGCCCGCCCTGATCGTGACCGATTTCCCGATTTTGAACGTCTTGGGATCGGCATAGTAGAGCGACGGGCCGCCGTCGGTGAACATCAGGTTGGCGCCGTCGTGTGACAGGCCCCAGCCGTCGCGCGGATTGCGCATCTGCCGCTTGAGCTTGCCGGCGGTGTCGTAGACGAACACCTGCCGCTCCTGCCACGTCAGTTGAAACACCTCGTCGTTGAGGATGGTGAGGCCTTCGCCGAAGACCTTGCTGCCGCGATCGACGAGCGTCGTTACCTTGCCGTCGAGTGAGATGGTGTTGAGCTGGGTCGTGCCGCCGACATTGCCGGTGCTCTCGTAGAGCACGCCGTCGCGGAATTCCAAGCCTTGCGTGAAGCCGACACGGCTCCGCACGATCTTGCTGCTCACGTCGAACTGCATGAGCGATGGGTCGGCGCAAACTTGCGCGAACGACTGCGTCGGCGCGGCCAAGAACAGCAATGCGGCCCACAAAATGCAGGTTATCGCGCGGGCGGATCGCTTCATCGGGCCGGTCGGCAACATGGTCTGCCTAGCTCTCCTTTGCCGCATATTGCCATGATGACGAGGATTGTGGAGTCGCATTGACGTGACCGGGCGGCGCGTCTTGCATTGAGCAATTCGCGCGCTCGGCCGAGGAAGCGATCGCAGGCTGGTTATTCCCGCTCCGCATACGGCCGCGGCAGCGCGTCCGCCGGCAATCCCGGATGCGGCCGCCCGAAGTCCGGCGCCGGCGAATCCTGGCCCATCTCGACAATGCTGCGGCGGATGGCGCGGCGTTCGGTGAAAATGTTGAACAGCGCGTCGCCATCGCCGCGCCGGATCGCCCGCGTCAGCTCCGACACGTCTTCGCTGAAGCGGCCGAGCATTTCCAGCACCGCGTCCTTGTTGGCGAGGAAGATGTCGCGCCACATGGTCGGATCGGACGAGGCGATGCGCGTGAAATCGCGGAAGCCGCCGGCGGAGAATTTCAGCACCTCCGATTGCGTGACCTCGCGCAATTCGAACGCCGTACCGACGATGGTGTAGGCGATCAAATGCGGCAGATGGCTGGTCACCGCGAGCACGAGGTCGTGGTGGTCGGCGCTCATGGTCTCGACCTTGGCGCCGAACGAGCGCCAGAACGCGGCGAGCCGCTCGACCTCCGCTTTGTCGGTGCCCTCCGGCGGCGTCAGGATGCACCAGCGATTGACGAACAGCTCGGCGAAGCCGGCGTCGGGGCCGGAGTATTCGGTGCCGGCCACGGGATGCGCCGGCACGAAATGCACGCCGGCGGGAAGGTGAGGCGCCATGTCGCGCACCACCGAGCCTTTGACCGAGCCGACGTCGGAGACCACGGCGCCGGCCTTGAGATGCGGCCCGATCTCGGCCGCGACCGCGCCGCAGGCGCCGACCGGAATGCACACGATCACGAGATCGGCGCCTTTTGCCGCTTCGGCGTTGGTGTCGACGACCTTGTCGGCAAAGCCGAGCTCGACCACGCGCTTGCGCGTCGCTTCCGAGCGCGCAGTCGCGACGATCTCCTTCACGACGCCCTGCTTGCGCGCGGCGTGCGCGATCGAGGAGCCGATCAGGCCGACGCCGATCAGCGCCAGGCGGTCGAACAACGGTTTTGTCATCAGCGCCCCATGAACTCGGCCAGCGCCTTGACCACCAGCCGGTTCGGCTCCTCGAGGCCCACGGTCATGCGCAGGCAATCCGGCAGGTGATAGGAGGAGACGCGGCGCAGGATCAGGCCGCGGCTGGTCAGGAAGTCATCCGCCTCCGCTGCCGTCTTCCCCTTGGTGCGGGGAAAATGGATCAGGAGGAAATTGGCGGCGCTCGGCGTCACCTTGAGGCCGAGCTTGCGCACTTCCTCGGTCGAGCCAGGCGAGCCATTTCTCGTTGTGGTCGCGTGCCGCTTCCATGTGCGCGGTGTCATTGATCGCCGCGATCGCGGCCTTCATCGCCGGCGTGTTGACATTGAACGGACCGCGGATGCGGTTGATCACGTCGACGACGTGGGCGGGGCCATACATCCAGCCGACCCGCAGCGCCGCGAGCCCGTAGATCTTCGAAAACGTGCGCGTCATCACGACATTGTCGCAGGTCGCGACCAGTTCGATGCCGGCGTCGTAGTCGTTGCGCCGGACGTATTCCGAGTAGGCCGCGTCGACGACCAGCAGCACATGCGGCGGCAGCGAGCGCTGCAGCCGCTTCAACTCGTCGTACGGCATGTAGGTGCCGGTCGGATTGTTCGGGTTGGCGATCCACACGACCTTGGTGCGATCGCTCACCTTGGCGAGGATCGCATCGGCGTCGGCGGTGTAGTCCTTCTCCTCGGCGACGACCGGTGTCGCGCCGGAGCCGAGCGTCGCGATCGGGTAGACCAGGAAGCCGTGCTTGGGGTAGATCGCTTCGTCGCCGTCCTTGAGGTAGGCGTCGCCAATCAGATTCAAGAGATCATCGGAGCCGGCGCCGCAGATGATGCGCGCGGGATCGAGCCCATATTGCTTGCCGATGGCTTCGCGCAGCAGCCGGGCGGTACCCTCGGGATAGTCTTCGAGGTGGTCGGCAACCGACCGGAACGCCTCGATCGCCTTCGGGCTCGGCCCGAGCGGCGTCTCGTTGGCCGACAGCTTGAACACGCGCGCGACGCCGGGCGCGCCGCTCTTGCCGGGCACGTAAGGCTCCAGGTCGAGCACGCCAGGGCGTGGTTCGGGCCGCGGTTGTGGCCTGTTGGCGGTCATTTCCAATACTTTTTCCAAGACTTTCCGCTAGTGGTCCAATTTTAACATTCGCATCCCGTTTCGGCAGGCGATTTTGCGAATGTTAGAATCAAAGGACCACTAGCAAGTATAACTTGCTAGTGGAGTTTTGGATTTGACATTCGCGTTGTGAGTTCGCTGCCAGGTGGGTCGCGAATGTCAAATCCACTCCACTAGTCTCAACCACCCTCAGTAGAGGCGGGCGGCCGGGAGGTTCAAGCGGCTTTCAGGGCCGCTCTCAAGGGGTCTTTGCCGGGACCCTATAGCGGGTCGCGTGGCTCCCGACGAGGGCCGTTGCCCGGACGGTTGCTCCGGCCTTAACCAGAGCGTCGCTGACCGCGGCCAGCGCCCCGCCATGCGGGATCGAGACCAGGAGCGCGGCGCCGTCGAACGCGTTGTCCGGTACCGCGATCACTTCTGCTATGGGTGCAACGGCCTTGGCGGCATTCGCGCTCCAGCCGGCGACGCGGACGCTCCACGTCGAGACCTCGCGCACCATCGCGTCGGGGGCCGCACGCGAGATCACGAACACCGGCAGCGCCGCCGGATGGTCGGCGCGGTCGACGAACGGCAGCCGCGCGATGATCTTCGGCGCGGAATCGAATTCGAGCGCGCTCCACCAGGCGCCAGCGCCGGCAACCGCAAAGGCCGGCACCAAGCCGAGATCGCCTTTCGATTCCGACACCGCCTCGACCACGCTGGCCGCGCCCATATGGGCGATAAACGGCACCGTGAAGCCGAAGTGGAAACGCGCGCTGTCGCGGATGTGGGCGTCGCCGGCGGAGAGATCCGCATGCACGGCGAACGGCGACTGCACAAACGTGAACGTGGAGATGATGACGCGCCAGATGCCTTCGGCGGTATCGAGCGGCAGGATGCCTTTGTGGCGCTCGACCAGCCGGCGCATCATCTCGGCCTCGCGCGCCGGCCTAAATGCCGAGCCCGTCTCCTGCGTCTGTTTCACCGAAATCAGCCGGTCGATGATGTCCCCGCGCTCCATCAACAGGCCGTGCATGGACTCGTCGATACGGTCGATCTCGCGGCGCAGGTCCGCAAGCGACGGAGGTGCGGTGTCGGGCTTTTTGGCCATGGTTACGCTGTTCGATCGGGTCGACGGGCCGGACATTGATAGGGTCCGGTTAGGGCGAAATCAAAGAAAACATTGACAGATTTGGGCAGACCCCTATCTAACCCCGACTGCCAATGGCCCCGCGATGCGGGGCATGATGTATCCGCGATACGCTAATATCAGTCCGATGGTTAACCGGCCGCCTTTGAAAGGTGACAAGGTGTCGGAGATGGTCGAGGCCGTGCTTGCTCCTGCCGACCGCGTGCGCGAGGCGGACGAGCCGCATTCCCAAGTCGTCCGTTTTGGTCCGGACAAGCCGCTTCGGCTTGATGCCGGAGTCGACTTGTCGCCGTTTCAAATTGCCTACCAGACCTACGGGACGCTGAACGCGGAGCGCACCAACGCCGTGTTGCTCTGTCACGCGCTCACCGCCGACCAACATGTCGCCAGCCTCCATCCCGTGACCGGCAAGGGCGGGTGGTGGGACACCATGGTCGGTCCCGGCCGCCCAATCGATACCGAACGCTATTTCGTCATCTGCACCAATGTCATTGGCGCGTGCATGGGAAGCTCGGGTCCAGCTTCGACCAATCCTGCGACTGAAGAGCCGTGGGGGCTGGATTTCCCGGTGATCACCATTCGCGACATGGTGCGCGCGCAGGCGATGCTGATTGATCATCTCGGCATCGATTCGCTGTTCACGGTCGCCGGCGGCTCGATGGGCGGCATGCAGGTGCTGCAATGGACCGCGAGCTATCCCGAGCGTGTGTTCTCGGCGCTGCCGATCGCGACGGCGACGCGGCACTCGGCGCAGAACATCGCGTTCCACGAGGTCGGCCGGCAGGCGATCATGGCCGATCCGGAGTGGTGCAAGGGACGCTATTTCGCCGAGCGTAAGGATCCGCGCAAAGGCCTCGCGGTCGCGCGCATGGGCGCGCACATCACCTATCTCTCGGACGCGGCGCTGCACCGGAAGTTCGGCCGCCGTTTCCAGGATCGCGACAATCCGACGTTCTCGTTCGACGCCGATTTCCAGGTGGAGAGCTATCTGCGCCACCAGGGCATCTCGTTCGTCGAGCGCTTCGACGCCAATTCCTACCTCTATCTCACGCGTGCGATGGACTATTTCGATCTCGCCGGGGACTATGACGGTGTGCTTGCCGAGCGCCTGGAAGCAGAGCCCGACGCGCTTCTGCGTGATCTCGTTCACGTCCGACTGGCTGTTCCCGACGGCGGAATCACGCGCCATCGTGCATGCACTCAATGCCAGCGGCGCACGGGTGTCGTTCGCCGAAATCGTGACCGACAAGGGCCACGACGCCTTCCTGCTGGACGAGCCGGAGCTGTTCGCCATCGTGCGCGGCTTCCTCGAGGGCGCAGCCAGGGCGCGCGGGCTTCCCGTCGTGCAGCGACGATGATGCTGTCACGCCTCAAACGCGATCTCACCATGGCCGAGGCGGCGCGCATGCCTGGCGGCGCACGCGTTGACTTGCTGGTCGTCGCCGACATGGTCGAGCGCGGCGCAAAAGTGCTCGATATCGGCTGCGGCGACGGCGAGCTGCTGCGGCTGCTCGCGGAGACGCGCAATGTCGACGGCCGCGGAATCGAGCTGTCGCGTGAGGGCGTCAACGAAGGCGTCGCCAAGGGACTTGCGGTGATCCAGGGTGACGCCGACACCGACCTGTCGGACTATCCGAACGACGCCTTCGACTACGTGATCCTCTCCCAGACGCTGCAGGCGACGCGCCAGCCGCGTGTCGTGCTCGAGCACATGCTGCGCATCGGCCGGCACGCGATCGTGTCGTTCCCGAATTTCGGCCATTGGCGGATCAGGCTGCAGATCCTGATCGGCGGGCAGATGCCGCGCACCGACAACCTGCCTTACGCGTGGTGGGATTCGCCCAACATCCACTTCTGCACCATCAAGGATTTCCGCGAGCTCTGCATGGTGATCGGCGCCCGAATGGAGCAATCGGTGGCGCTCAATCCCTGGGGCTCACCGATCCGGCTGAAGGTGCCGTGGTGGTTCTGGAATTTGTTCGGCGAGCAGGCGGTATTTTTGCTGAGCCGCGGCTCTGAGCCGGCGCGCAACGCACATCGGTAGCGCAAAACGAAAAAAGACCCCAAGACGGCTTGCGCCGCTTGGGGTCCCTCAGGCTTACGTAACCGAGCGACGGGGGATATCGGGGGGATGGGGATCGCCCGGCACGCCTGGACTCTTAGGTATGGGTCCGCCGCACAGATTCAATGGGCGGCTAACTGCTTCATCATCAATGGATTTTCGGCGGCGTTACATTATCCGCTGATATTGTCGCCAACCGCGATCTCGCCCGGCGTGGCAATTTCTGCGTAGACGCCGCAATCGGCGTGGCCGAACGACTTCATCAGCGTATCCGGGATCGCAAGATCACGAATTCCGGTCGCGGGATCGACGTTGGTGGCGGCGCAACGCACGATGCGTTTGGTGATCTTCGCTTGCACGCCGTTCCCGATCGAGATTTTCCGGCCGACCATGTCGAGCTCCTGCCAGGCCGGCCATCCGGTGACGTAGAGATTGGCGCGAAAGCGCAGCGGATCGATCGGCGCGCCGACGTAGTTCTCGAGATCTGCGACCGAAGCGAGGTTGATGATCGATACCACCTTGGCCGCGACGTCCGAGAAGCTGAAGCCGGGCGCATGCAGCACCTTCGGCGGACCGCGCAGTTCGTCGGCGCTGAACGACGAGAAGAACCGCTCGATGGCGGCGCGGCCGTCGGCGGTTCGCAGGTCGCCGCGGGCGGCTTCGCGGCCGTCGTATCCGACAATGAGCGTGTGGTTGGCATCGTCGAAGCGGGTGCGCAGCATCGCCAGCCGCTCATTGCGCATCAGCATGAGAAAGCGCGCCTTCGGCTGATATTTCGGCGCGGCCGGGTCGAAGCCGGACGGGCCGTTCTCGATGGCGTAGAGCCGGTCGCAGGGGACGGTCTGGCCGGCGGCCAGCTTGACCCGCTGGAGCGGCTCGGGGGTCAGGCCTTTTACGGGATAGCGGTAGATCGATCGGACTGCGGCGTCGGCCATGGCGGCCTTGTTAACCGCGGTCGGGCGGCCTGCCTAGTGCCGCCGATTTGAAGTTCCTACAGCAGTTGCAGCAAATTCGACTAGGAACTTCAAATCGAAAAGCGGCACTAGAATCATAGCGTTGCCAGTGCCCTTTGTTTCCGAAGTTCGTGTCGGAGTGTGCTGCGGGCGTATCACGAACTTCGGAAACAGGGCACTGGGCCGATCGAAAAACCCGCCAACCCTCTTCCAGACACAGGGTATCCGCACCACATTATGAATGGCGGGCGCTTTCGGGGCCCGCCGGACTTTGACCACCCATTGACGATGTTCCTCGCGTGCCGCAAGGGCCGGGGGGCAGGCTGAGGGAGCAGCATATGGACTTCGAAAAATACACCGATCGCGCCCGCGGCTTCATTCAATCCGCGCAATCATTGGCCCTTCGCGAAGGCCACCAGCAATTCGCCACCGAGCATCTGCTCAAGGTCCTGCTCGACGACCCGGAAGGGCTCGCAGCCGGGCTGATCGACCGTTCCGGCGGCCGTTCGCGCGAAGCGCTTGCCGCCGTGGAAGCGGCGCTCGCCAAGCGCCCGAAGGTAACCGGCGCCGGGGCAGGGCAGGTCTACCTCGATGCCCGCGCTCGCGCGCGTGTTCGACCAGGCGCAGAAGATCGCCGACAAGGCGGGCGACAGCTTCGTCACCGTCGAGCGGCTGCTGCTCGCGCTGGCGCTCGAGAAGGACAGCGAGGCCGGCAAGATCCTCGCCCGCGCCGGCGTCACGCCGCAGAACCTCAACGCCGCCATCGAAGCGCTGCGCAAGGGCCGCACCGCCGAACTCGGCGTCGGCCGAGAACGCCTATGACGCGCTCAAGAAATACGCCCGCGATCTGACGCAGGCGGCGCGCGACGGCAAGATCGATCCGGTGATCGGCCGCGACGAGGAGATCCGGCGCACCATCCAGGTGCTGTCGCGCCGCACCAAGAACAATCCCGTGCTGATCGGCGAGCCCGGCGTCGGCAAGACCGCCATCGTCGAAGGGCTGGCGCAACGCATCATCAACGGCGACGTGCCCGACAGCCTGCAGGACAAGAAGCTGCTGGCGCTCGACCTGGGCGCGCTGATCGCCGGCGCGAAATACCGCGGCGAATTCGAGGAGCGGCTGAAGGCCGTGCTGCAGGAGGTGACGTCGTCGGACGGCGGCATCATCCTGTTCATCGACGAGATGCACACGCTGGTCGGCGCCGGCAAGGCCGACGGCGCGATGGACGCGTCGAACCTGCTCAAGCCGGCGCTGGCGCGCGGCGAACTGCACTGCATCGGCGCCACCACGCTCGACGAATACAAGAAGCACGTCGAGAAGGACGCCGCGCTCGCGCGGCGCTTCCAGCCGGTGTTCGTGTCCGAGCCGACGGTCGAGGACACGATCTCGATCCTGCGCGGCCTGAAGGAGAAATACGAGCAGCATCACGGCGTGCGCATCACCGACTCGGCCATCGTCGCGGCGGCGACGCTGTCGAACCGCTACATCACCGACCGCTTCCTGCCCGGACAAGGCGATCGACCTCGTCGACGAGGCGGCGGCGCGGCTGAAGATGCAGGTCGATTCCAAGCCCGAGGAGCTCGATACCATCGATCGCGAGATCGTGCGGCTCAAGATCGAGCAGGAGGCGCTCAAGAAGGAGAGCGATGCCGGCTCCAAGGCACGGCTGAAGAACCTCGAAGGCGAGCTGAGTCGCGCTGGAGAAGCAGTCGGCCGACCTCACCGCGCGCTGGAAGTCGGAGAAGGACAAGCTCTCCGACGCGCAGAAGCTCAAGACCGAGCTCGATCGGGCTGCGCAGTCGAGCTCGCCAATGCGCAGCGCAAGGGCGAATACCAGCGCGCCGGCGAACTGGCCTATGGCCGCATTCCCGAGCTCGAAAAGAAGCTGAAGGCCGATCGAAGGCAGCGAAGGCAAGGGCGCCATGGTCGAGGAGGCGGTGACCGCCGACCACGTCGCGCAGGTCGTGTCGCGCTGGACCGGCGTGCCGGTCGACAAGATGCTGGAAGGCGAGAAGGAGAAGCTCCTGCGCATGGAGGAGCAGCTCGCCAAGCGCGTCATCGGCCAGGCGGAAGCGGTGAAGGCGGTCTCGACCGCCGTGCGCCGCGCCCGCGCCGGCCTGCAGGATCCGCAACCGGCCGATCGGCTCGTTCATGTTCCTCGGCCCCACCGGCGTCGGCAAGACCGAGCTGACCAAGGCGCTGGCCGAGTTCCTGTTCGACGACGAGAACGCGCTGATCCGCATCGACATGTCGGAATACATGGAGAAGCATTCGGTCGCGCGCCTGATCGGCGCGCCGCCCGGCTATGTCGGCTACGAGGAAGGCGGCGCGCTCACCGAAGCGGTGCGGCGGCGGCCCTATCAGGTCGTCCTGTTCGACGAGATCGAGAAGGCGCATCCGGACGTGTTCAACGTGCTGCTGCAGGTGCTCGACGACGGCCGCCTGACCGACGGGCAGGGCCACACCGTCGACTTCCGCAACACGCTGATCGTGATGACCTCGAACCTCGGCTCGCAGTTCCTGGTGGATCAGCCGGAAGGCGAGGACACCGACGCGGTCAAGGATCAGGTGATGGCGGTGGTGCGGGCGAGCTTCCGTCCGGAGTTCCTCAACCGCGTCGACGAGATCATCCTGTTCCACCGCCTCAAGCGCAACGAGATGACGAGCATCGTCGACATCCAGATGCGCGCGGCTGGGCAAGCTGCTGGAGGATCGCAAGATCGCGATCGAGCTCGAGCCCGCCGCGCGCGAATGGCTGGCCGAGAAGGGCTGGGATCCGGCCTATGGCGCGCGCCCGCTCAAGCGCGTGATCCAGAAGTCGATCCAGGATCCGCTGGCCGAGCTGGTGCTGGCCGGCACCGTCAAGGACGGCGACAGGGTCGTGATCTCGGCCGGCAAGCAGGGGCTGACCTTCAACGGCAAGCTCGCGGCGGCGGCGTAGCCGTGAACTTTCAAAGCAAGGCGGAAACGATTTGTTCGGTACGAACCTTTCCGCCTTGCCCACAGGTAATATGCGGCGTGCTGACGGACGCCCGCTCGTGGAGCGGCCATCCGCCTGCTCACTTCATGTGATCTGCGAGCCGCTCGATCGCCGGCTTCCAGAGCGTCTTGCTGGTCGCGGATGAAGGCCGTCACCTGCGCTGGACGACATCGGCTCGCGCGAACGAGCCGCGATATGGCGAGCGCTTCCTTGACGCTCGGACATGTTGAGCGCGGCGTTTAGGCCTTCGTTCGCCTTGGCGACGATCGGCTCCGGCGTGCCGTTCGGCGCGAGCACCGCCTGCCAGCCCGAGGCGATCAGGCCCGGCACCGTTTCGGCGATGGCTCGGCAGGTCCGGGCACGCTCGGCAGACGCTCGCGCCGCGCCGACAGCGAGCGGTACGAGCTGGCCGATCCTGAAACGCCGGCGCGAGGCCGGTGTAGCCTTCGATCAGGATCGGGATGCGGCCGGCATAGACGTCGGTGATCGCCTGGGCGGAGTTGCCGCTATAGGGCACCATCTGCAGCTTGATGCCGGTGCGCAGCTGCAGCAACTCGCCGGTCAGATGCGTGAGGCGGCCGACGCCGGTCACCGCATAGGAGAGTTCGCCCGGCTTGCTCTTCGCGAGTTCGATCAGTTCCTGCCAGCGTCTTGATGCCGAGCTTCGGCGACACGCCGATCGCCAGCGGCTGGTCGACGGTGTAGCCGACCGCCGCGAAGTCGCGCGGCACCATCAGCGGCAGGTTGGGCGCCTTGCCGGGCACGGCGACAGGAACAGCGACAGCTGCCGGTGCGTAGAGCGTATAGCCGTCAGGCGCCGCCTGGGCGGCGACGCTCGCCGAGATGGCGCCGGCGGCGCCGGGCTGGTTCACGACCACCACTTGCTGTTTCCAATGCTCGGCTCATGCCGTCGGCGATGATGCGCAGGCCGGTGTCGACCGCGCTGCCGGGCGAGGAATCGGAAATGAGCCGTACCGGCCTGTTCGGATAGGGCGCCTGCGCGTGCGCCGAGTTTGCTGCCGCCACGGCGAGCGCCAGCACTCCCGTCACCGCGAACCACCGTCGTTTCATGTTCAGCCCTCCGTCCCCATGAATGAAGTCGGCGTCGCAAGCGTAGTCTGCATGCAGCAAAGCGCAATCCGCCAGCGAGCAGATTCCCTGCCCACCCAACTCGCAGGCGAATCCAGGCGCGGTCTGCGCCAAGGAACAAAATGATTTCAATCGCCCACGGTTTTGGGCACAATTTGGTTAAGCTCGGCGCACGCTGCATTGAGCAGAGATCTCAGCAACGAGACAAGGGACATTCAATGGGATGCAACATTGATTTTGGAGTTTTTCTTCCCGTCACCAACAATGGCTGGATCATCTCCAAGACGTCGCCCCAGTTCCTTCCATCGTTTGCGCACAATCGCGACATCTGCCAACTCGCCGAGCGAGTTGGGTTCAGTTACGTATTCTCGATGGCCAAGTGGCGCGGCTTCGGGGGAGAAGTGGAGTTCTGGAAGTACTCCATCGAGTTGTTGATCCTCATGACCGGACTCGCGCATCACGCGCCGACACTGCGGCTCATCGCGTCAATCGCGCCGGCGCTCATGCATCCGGCGGTGTTTGCCAAGATGGCGACGACCATGGACGACGTCGCAGGCGGGAGGATGGGATTCAATATCGTCAGCGCCGGCAACAAGGGCGAATACACCCAGATGTCCATGTATCCTGAAAACTTTGAATCCTATCGCTACGAGTACAATGACGAATGGGTTACGGTCGTGAAGCGGCTATGGTCCGAAGACAGCGTTACGTTCAACGGACGATTTTTTACGCTTGATGACTGCCTCTCGTTTCCAAAGCCTGCGCAAAAGGGCATGCCCATCGTCTGCGCAACATCATCCGAGCGAGGATATCAATTTGTCGCAGAGCACTGCACCGAGGGGCTTTTCGGCGGACTGAGCCTGGAACAGCAGATAAAAATGAGCCGTCGCATGAAGGAGGTGGCCACCGAGCGCGGCCGCAGCGTCCGCTCGCACACGCTTATCCTGCTGATTCAGGGCGACAGCGACGACGATGCGGAACGGATCCTCAGGCACTATGAGGCCGGAGCGGACAAGGCAGCAATCGAGAACATCTACCGGCTGCGCAATCGCGACAAGGTCGACACCCGCATCGACAGCTATCAGAATCGCTTCGAGTTCGCGGACAACCGCCTGTTCTATGCCGGCGTTCCGTTTGTCGGAGGCCCGGAGCGGGTCGCAGACAGGCTTGAACAGCTGGCGTTGGACGGCGATCTCGACGGATTCCTGTTCATTTTCCCCGACTTTATCGAGGGCATAAAGCGCTTCAGCGATCAGGTCATGCCGCTGCTGCGTCAACGCGGCCTGGGCCGGCTTACGCCTCCCTTCGCGAATCCCTACGCGCCCAGACCTGCGCCGGCGCCAACCTATGCGGCGAATTAGTACTCTCAGCCCTTACGCCCCATGAGGCGGTTGAAGACGCAGCCGATCCCCCCGAACTTGTGACGGCCTGTGTATCGTTCGAAAGGCGGCAACCGCCTTTCGAAAAGCCCAGGCCAGTAGAAAGCTCGCGACTTCATGACGCTGCCGCCTTGGCGCCGCCGGTCGTTCGAACCGGTGGCGGATTGCGTTATGGTGCCGGCCGTTGGCGCCCCCGAAGGAGAGATCATGCTCAGTCATGCGACGCGCACGATGGCGGTCATCGGGATTGTTGCCGCGATGGCAATCCGGCCATCCTTCGCCCAGACGCCGGCGGAATTCTTCAAGGACAAGACGGTCACGTTCTATGTCGGCCTGTCCGCCGGCGGCGGCTACGACGTCAATGCGCGCCTGGTCGCCAAGCACATCGGCAAATACATCCCGGGCAATCCGCAGGTGATCGTGCGCAACATGCCGGGCGGCGGCGGGCTGGTGATGACCAACTACGTCGCCAATGTCGCGCGCCAAGGACGGCCTGCACATCGGCGCGCCGCAGCGCGGCATTCCGTTCGAGCCGCTGCTGCGCGATGCCTCGAACGCGAAATTCGATGCCGTCAAGCTGCAATGGATCGGCAGCGTCAATTCCGACACCAGCGTGGCGCTGGTCACCAGCAGACCGGCGTGAAGACGTGGCAGGATCTGCAAGACCGTGCGAGGACGTGATCGTCGCCGGCACCGGCGTCGGCACCGAAAGCGTGGTCGTGCCTTACGTCCTGCGCAACCTCCTCGGCTTCAAGTACCGGGTGATCGCCGGCTATCCCGGCGGCAGCGAGATGAACATCGCCATGCAGCGCGGCGAGGTCGACGGCCGCGGCACGCTTCACCTGGACGAGCCTGAAGCCGCACTACAAGGAATGGGTCGAGAGCGGCCAGTTCGTCATTCTGTACCAGCAGGGCCTGCGCAAGCATCCCGACATTCCGAAGGTGCCGCTGGTCACCGACCTCGCCGACGAGCCGACGATCAGGAAGCTGCTCGAGGTCGCAGTTCACCGCCTTCGAGCTCGGCCGGCCGTATTTCGTGGCCGAAGGCGTGCCGGCCGATCGCGTGGCCGCGCTGCGCGCCGCGTTCGATCAGGCGCATGAAGGACAAGGACCTGCTGGCGGACGCCGACAAGCAGGAGCTCGAAGTCCTTCCGATGACCGGCGAGGAGATGCAGAAGATCCTCGCCGGCGTCTATGCCACGCCGAAGGCGCTGATCGAGCGGCTCAAGGAAGCGACCAAGGTCAAGCCGGACCTGAAGGTGCTGGAAGGGCAGAAGGGCGAAGACAGCAAGTGCGTAGCGACGTCGGATGGCGTGGTGCTCCGTGCTGCAGCGCTTGACGGTCGTCAGCGGTCCGTCGCTGCGCCATGCGCGGGGGCGTGCCGCGCGGCGGGGCCGGCGCGGGTGATCATGTTGTCGAGCCGCTCGCGCTCCTGCTCGAAGCTCGCCAGCAGCCGGCCTTCGAGCACGCGGCCGCGCGGCAGCCTGATGCGCATCGGGTCGACGTGGCGGCCGTTGACCATGATCTCGTAGTGCAGGTGCGCGCCGGTCGAGAGGCCGGTGGAGCCGACATAGCCGATGACCTGGCCCTGCCGCACGCGCTTGCCTTCCGCCATGTTGCGGGCGAAGGCCGACATGTGGCCGTAGGCGGTCTGGTAGCCGTTGGCGTGGCGGATGCGGACATAGCGGCCGTAGCCGCCTTCCCAGCCCATCTTCTCGATGACGCCGTTGCCGGAGGCGTAGATCGGCGTGCCCATCGGGGCGGCCCAGTCGACGCCGGTGTGCATCTTGGTGTAGCGCAGCAGCGGATGGTGGCGCGATGCCGAAGCCGGAGCGCATGATGCCGTCGGCGAGCGGCTTGCGGACCAGGAACTTCTTCGCGCTCTTGCCGGTCTCGTCGTAGTAGTCGACCAGGCCGTCGTCGGCCGACTGGAAGCGGTAGAACTTGCGGGTTTCGCCGCCGGTCGTCAGCGAGGCGAACAGCACCTCGGACTTGCCTTCGCCGGCTTCGTCCTCGCCGGCGAACAGCACCTCGAACGAATCGCCGGGCTGCACCCTGCGCTGGAAATCGACGTCGTACGAATAGATGCGGATGAGCTCCTCGATCAGCGGGCGCGGCACCTGGTTGCGCAGCGCGGTCTCGTAGATGCTCTGATAGAGCCGCACGCCCCGGCCGTCGTCCTCCTCTCTCCTGCTGCTGCTGTGCGCGCGCCCGCGCGATTTCGGTCTCCATGTTGCGGATGTCGACGGAGACGTAGCGGCCGAGATCGGACAGCGCGACCACGGCCTCGATGCTGGTGTCGTTGGCGATCACGACGCGGATCGGCTGCATGCGTTTGGGGTCGCTCGGTCGGCGCCAGCAGGACGCGCAGCTTCTGGTGCTCCCGCACGCCGCCGTCGCGGCCGCGCGCGCCCAGCACGCCGGTGATGGCCTTGATGTCGTCGGGACGCGGCGCCGAGATCGCGCAGCACCGTGGCGACGGATTCGCCTTTGCGCGATGTTGACGGTGCGCTCGGTCCAGGCCGTGCCGCCGGTGGTCTCGCGCCGTCGTTTTCGGCAGCAGCGTCACGTTCTCGGGCGCGATGCGCGCCTCGAAGCCGGCATAGGGATCCGGCAGTGCCTTCCGCCGCATAGGCCAGTCTCGTGTTGCGCGGCAGGTCCGGCGCCACCGGCCGCGGACGGCAGCGGTGCCGGTCCAGTTGGCGGCATCGCGCACGCGCGCCAGCACGTCGTCGATCGGACAGCACCGCCGCGATCTTCGCGCGCGGCAGCACGCTGGCCAGATCGGCGGTGACGAAGGAGACTTCGGCATCGATCTCGGCGTCGCGGCGAGTCGTCGGCGACCGGCGCCGCTCGGGCAGCGGATTTCGGCGAGCAGCATCTTCTGCGGATTGAAGGCGGGGATGTTGGCGGAAAGCTCGGAGGTCGAGAGCGCAAGATTGCCGGCGACGCGCACGAACGGCGCGGACGCGCACGACCTCGCGGTTGCCGACGCGGCTGGTCTGGGTGTCGCGGATGACCCGGCGCTGGCTGTTGGATTCGCTCGGCGGCGGCAGCCGGTCGGCCTTGCGCGCGGTGCGCGGAGCGGTCGCCGGTGACTGCTTGGAGCGCGAGCTGCACGCGCTCCGGAACGGTCGCGAAATTGCTCTGGCCGTCGAGCGACGCGAAAACGGCGCCGCCCATGAGAGCCGCGCCGCAAAGACCGGTCAGAATGGTGCCGCTGAACCACTGCACCGAGACGCGGCGGCGATCGACGAGATTGTTGCGTCTCGCCGTCGACCGACAGCGGCGGCTCGTGGCCGAGGTCGATCTGATCGGCCTCGCCGCTCACCCGGTATGCGCCGCGCCGCTTGCCGTGATCCAAGACCAGACCCCTCCACTCGCGACCGCGCGGGTGGGCTGCCACAAACACGGACATGAAAGTGCCAAAACGCGGCCGACAACTGGCCTTGACCCCGAACCGACGGCAACGATGCCGCGGCTCCAGGCGGTCCGTCAATGGACCGGGCCCTGTCTTCCTCGTCTATGTCGGGTAAAGCGCTGGCCGCAAAACGCGTGCGTTTGCACGCCGGCAACGATACCCCCGAACTGACACCTCCCGCCAGGCCAAAGTAGGTTGGAGGAATGTGGCCCAAGTGCGGCACATGGGTCGGCGCAGGCGCCGTCCCCGAAGGGCCAAAGCGGGCGTGGGCGGTCGGCTCGTCCCTTGCGGCGCGTCATCGGCAGCCACAATTCTGCCGCCGCCAGGGACGGTTGGATACCGGGCTGCTGCATGCAGCTGCAAAAAGCGCAGAATTTTCGGGCCTTAGGTGTTGACAGTCGACGGGCCGCCGCGACTATATACCGGCCCATACGGCGCGCCGTCCGCTTTACGGCGCGATGGCGCGCCTTCGAAGCTCCTCACTGACGACAGTGAAAAGGCTTCCGATCTCGGTCGGAGGCTGAAGCTTCGACGGCTTTCCGGTTCACCGGGAAGCGGGACCTCCACGGTTCCGGGCTGTTTGACAGGTGAATAGGAAGAAAGAGAAACGTGGACGGCGGAGTCCTTGCGGGCCGCTTTCGCGAACGAGGAGCAATTCTTCGAACGGGGCGGTCGGAAGAGACATCGGCGGTCGACGTTTCAGGTCAACACTATGATCGCGGGTGAGCGGTCGTGCAAGCGATCAAGTTGCGCGCGCAGATCGTAAAGAGTGGGACCTCGTCAAACGTTGTGATCAGCCGAGATCAGATCTCTCCAACTTGAGAGTTTGATCCTGGCTCAGAGCGAACGCTGGCGGCAGGCCTAACACATGCAAGTCGAGCGCCCGTAGCAATACGGGAGCGGCAGACGGGAGAGTAACACGTGGGAACGTGCCCTTCAGTTCGGAACAACCCAGGGAAACTTGGGCTAATACCGGATACGTCCGTAAGGAGAAAGATTTATCGCTGAAGGATCGGCCCGCGTCTGATTAGCTAGTTGGTGAGGTAACGGCTCACCAAGGCGACGATCAGTAGCTGGTCTGAGAGGATGATCAGCCTCACTGGGACTGAGACACGGCCCAAACTCCTACGGGAGGCAGCAGTGGGGAATATTGGACAATGGGCGCAAGCCTGATCCAGCCATGCCGCGTGGGTGATGAAGGCCCTAGGGTTGTAAAGCCCTTTCGGCGGGGAAGATAATGACGGTACCCGCAGAAGAAGCCCCGGCTAACTTCGTGCCAGCAGCCGCGGTAATACGAAGGGGGCTAGCGTTGCTCGGAATCACTGGGCGTAAAGCGCACGTAGGCGGCTTTTTAAGTCAGGGGTGAAATCCTGGAGCTCAACTCCAGAACTGCCTTTGATACTGAGAAGCTTGAGTCCGGGAGAGGTGAGTGGAACTGCGAGTGTAGAGGTGAAATTCGTAGATATTCGCAAGAACACCAGTGGCGAAGGCGGCTCACTGGCCCGGTACTGACGCTGAGGTGCGAAAGCGTGGGGAGCAAACAGGATTAGATACCCTGGTAGTCCACGCCGTAAACGATGGATGCTAGCCGTTGGCAGGTTTGCCCGTCAGTGGCGCAGCTAACGCATTAAGCATCCCGCCTGGGGAGTACGGTCGCAAGATTAAAACTCAAAGGAATTGACGGGGGCCCGCACAAGCGGTGGAGCATGTGGTTCAATTCGAAGCAACGCGCAGAACCTTACCAGCCTTTGACATCCCGGTCGCGGGCACCAGAGATGGAGCCCTTCAGTTCGGCTGGACCGGAGACAGGTGCTGCATGGCTGTCGTCAGCTCGTGTCGTGAGATGTTGGGTTAAGTCCCGCAACGAGCGCAACCCTCGCCCTTAGTTGCCATCATTCAGTTGGGCACTCTAAGGGGACTGCCGGTGATAAGCCGGAGGAAGGTGGGGATGACGTCAAGTCCTCATGGCCCTTACAGGCTGGGCTACACACGTGCTACAATGGCGGTGACAGAGGGATGCAATGGAGCAATCCTGCGCAAATCTCAAAAAGCCGTCTCAGTTCGGATTGTGCTCTGCAACTCGAGCACATGAAGTTGGAATCGCTAGTAATCGCAGATCAGCACGCTGCGGTGAATACGTTCCCGGGCCTTGTACACACCGCCCGTCACACCATGGGAGTTGGCTTTACCTGAAGACGGTGCGCTAACCGCAAGGAGGCAGCCGGCCACGGTAGGGTCAGCGACTGGGGTGAAGTCGTAACAAGGTAGCCGTAGGGGAACCTGCGGCTGGATCACCTCCTTTCTAAGGATGATCCTTCAGAGGCGAGCATCACGCTCGTCTCTATCGGATCTCTTGGAAACATCAGGGGCTCAGATCAACGAGCCCATATGGCGGGACACCGCCGTCTTCGTTTCTCTTTCTTCGCGGACGAGCCCGTGCCAGTATCGGGCCGGTGGTCAAGTGGTTAGTGCGCACTGCTGACGAGTGCGGCCGGTCTAGGATCGGGCTTGTAGCTCAGTTGGTTAGAGCGCGCGCTTGATAAGCGTGAGGTCGGAAGTTCAAGTCTTCCCAGGCCCACCACTGCTCTGCGCGCTTCGGCTGTCAGTCGAGCGTGCGCGCGAGTGCTGATCGCGGCTCCCGGGGCCATAGCTCAGTTGGGAGAGCGCCTGCTTTGCAAGCAGGAGGTCGTCGGTTCGATCCCGTCTGGCTCCACCAGTCTCGCGTGGAGCGCGGGATCTCGCTCGTCCGTCGAAAACAATTCCGCAGCCGCGTCGATGCCGCGAGGCGCTGCAGCACGCGTGATATCTGACATCGTGAAGAGGTAGGATCGCTCCGAGCATCGCTCGTGACGCAAGACAGTCGCGAACGATGCGCTACTCCGAGCATCGAACCGATCGAACCGTGCGTGACGCAAGCCGCGACGCGGCGATCGCGTCGTGCTTTGTCGGCATGCTTGACCGCATGCCGTCGGAACGGTCCGAAGACAAGCTGGTCTTTCTAATCAATGTCCAACCGAGCGAACTGTTCGCAGAATGCGTGCTCGCAAGACGCAAGTTCAATGCGACGATCGGCGGTCCGCTGCCGAGCGGATGGGCATTGATGATGAGAGCGATCAAGTGCCTTAAGGGCATTCGGTGGATGCCTTGGCGCTGAGAGGCGATGAAGGACGTGCTACGCTGCGAAAAGCCGCGGGGAGCTGCGAAGAAGCTTTGATCCGCGGATTTCCGAATGGGGAAACCCACCTTCGATAACGGAATTCCGAGACCTTGCAGTCTCGGGAACGGGTTCAGACTCTGGAAACAGAGTTGCGCATCGGAAACGAGACTGCGTGGTTTCGGATTTCCGTTATCAAATGAAGGGATGAGAGCTTCCGAATAAAATAGGAGGTTTCAAGCTAACCCAGGGAACTGAAACATCTCAGTACCTGGAGGAAAGGAGATCAACCGACACTCCGCTAGTAGTGGCGAGCGAACGCGGACCAGGCCAGTGGCGAATGCAAGACAACCGGAACCCGTCAGGAAAGCGGAGCCTCAGAGGGTGATAGTCCCGTACGGGTAATGCAAGCATTCGTCCTCGAGTAAGGCGGGACACGTGAAATCCTGTCTGAACATGGGGGGACCACCCTCCAAGCCTAAGTACTCCTCAGCGACCGATAGCGAACCAGTACCGTGAGGGAAAGGTGAAAAGCACCCCGACGAGGGGAGTGAAAGAGACCTGAAACCGAATGCCTACAAACAGATCGGAGCCCAAGGTTCGTCCTGGGTGACGTCGTACCTTTTGTATAATGGGCCAGCGACTTAATCTGACGAGCAAGCTTAAGCCGATAGGCGGAGGCGCAGCGAAAGCGAGTTTGAACAGGGCGTTCAGTTCGTCGGATTAGACCCGAAACCTAGTGATCTAGCCATGGCCAGGCTGAAGGTGGGGTAACACCCACTGGAGGGCCGAACCGGTGTCTGTTGAAAAAGCCTCGGATGAGTTGTGGCTAGGGGTGAAAGGCCAATCAAACTGGGAAATAGCTGGTTCTCCGCGAAAGCTATTTAGGTAGCGCCTCGGATGAATACTGCGGGGGGTAGAGCACTGGATGGGCTAGGGGGACTTACCGTCTTACCAAACCTAACCAAACTCCGAATACCTGCAAGTACTATCCGGGAGACACACGGCGGGTGCTAACGTCCGTCGTGGAGAGGGAAAAAACCCTGACCTACAGCTAAGGCCCCCAATTCGTGGCTAAGTGTGAAAGGATGTGGGAATGCCAAAACAACCAGGAGGTTGGCTTAGAAGCAGCCATCCTTTAAAGAAAGCGTAACAGCTCACTGGTCTAAATAAGGGTTCCTGCGCCGAAAATGTAACGGGGCTCAAGCCACGAGCCGAAGCTTAGGGTGTGTCGTTTCTTCGGAAGTGATACGCGGTAGCGGAGCGTTCTGTCAGCCTGCGAAGGGGGACCCGTGAGGGCTCCTGGAGGCCTCAGAAGTGCGAATGCTGGCACGAGTAACGACAAACAGTGTGAGAGACACTGTCGCCGAAAGTCCAAGGGTTCCTGCGTAAAGTTAATCTGCGCAGGGTTAGCCGGTCCCTAACGCGAGGCCGAAAGGCGTAGTCGATGGGAACCACGTTAATATTCGTGGGCCAGTGGGTGGTGACGAATTCCGTAAGTTGTTCCGGTTATTGGATTCCGGGGGCAGCGAAGGGGTTCCAGGAAATAGCCCCCACATAGACCGTACCCGAAACCGACACAGGTGGACTGGTAGAGCATACCAAGGCGCTTGAGCGAACTATGCTGAAGGAACTCGGCAATCTGCCTCCGTAACTTCGGGATAAGGAGGACCTTCACGCTGGGCAACCAGGTGGAGGGGCACAGACCAGGGGGTGGCGACTGTTTAGCAAAAACACAGGGCTCTGCGAAATCGCAAGATGACGTATAGGGTCTGACGCCTGCCCGGTGCCGGAAGGTTAAGAGGAGGGGTGCAAGCCCTGAATTGAAGCCCCGGTAAACGGCGGCCGTAACTATAACGGTCCTAAGGTAGCGAAATTCCTTGTCGGGTAAGTTCCGACCTGCACGAATGGCGTAACGACTTCCCCGCTGTCTCCAGCATAGGCTCAGTGAAACTGAATTCCCCGTGAAGATGCGGGGTTCCTGCGGTCAGACGGAAAGACCCCGTGCACCTTTACTATAGCTTTGCACTGGTATTCGTGACTGCTTGTGTAGAATAGCTGGTAGACTTTGAAGCGCGGGCGCCAGCTCGTGGTGGAGTCGAAATGTGAAATACCAGCCTAGTGGTTATGGATATCTAACCGCGTCCCGTCATCCGGGGCCGGGACAGTGCATGGTGGGCAGTTTGACTGGGGCGGTCGCCTCCCAAAGAGTAACGGAGGCGTTCGATGGTTGGCTCAGAGCGGTCGGAAATCGCTCGTTGAGTGCAATGGCATAAGCCAGCCTGACTGTGAGACTGACAAGCCGAGCAGAGACGAAAGTCGGACATAGTGATCCGGTGGTCCCGCGTGGAAGGGCCATCGCTCAACGGATAAAAGGTACGCCGGGGATAACAGGCTGATGATGCCCAAGAGTAGATATCGACGGCATCGTTTGGCACC
>CAWKMR010000050.1:0-170999 GCA_963850705.1 uncultured Alphaproteobacteria bacterium
TGCCAGGATCGCCAGCGCCAGCGTGACCACGATCGAGATCGTCGCGACCGCCGCGGCCGCGGGAGAGTTGCCTTCGTAATGCAGGAAGAACACCGCCACGCCCAAGGTCTCGTTGCCGGTCGACCACAAGCAGCACCGAGACGGTGAGCTCGTTGAACGCGGTCATGAAGATGAGCAGCGCGCCGGCCGCCGCCGAGGGCGCGACCGCCGGCAGGATGATCGCCCGCAGCCGCATGATGACGCCGGCGCCCGCGACCTGCGCGGCCTCGTCGAGATTCCTGCTGACCTGCTCCATGCCGGCGACGGTCGGCCGCAGCGCCAGCGCGAGGAAGCGCGCGAGATAGGCGACCAGGATGATGCCGAGGGTGCCGTAGAGGCTGACGTCGATGAACGGCAGCGGCGGCAGGAACACGATGATGACCGCGATCGCGAGCACCGTGCCCGGCACCGCATAGGGCGCGTCGGCGACGAGGTCGAGCACCCGCGCGGCCGGATTCTTGCGCATGCGTCGCGAGATAGGCGAGCGGCACGGCAACGATCGCGGAGATGACGGCGGCGGCGAGCGCCAGCACGAAGCTGTTGACGAAGGCGCGCAGCGTCGATTCCTGCTCGAACAACGCAAAGCGGTAGTTGGCGAGCGTCACGGTGTCGAGGTTGAGCGGAACGCCGAGCGCGGGCGCGAGCGACGAGGCGACAGCGCAAGCAGCGGCAGGATGGCGATGCAGGCGAGCGCGATCCACAACACGGCTTCCACCAGCACGCGGCCGCCGCCGAGCCGGAACGGAAGCAGCGGCGCGCTCGCGCCTCGGCCGCAAAGCCGCCGCGGCGCACGAACAGCGCGCGCAGCAACAGCCCGATCACCGCCAGCACCGTCAGGATCAGCGCCAGCGCCGCGACCTCGCCCAGCACGCGCGGGCCGAAACCTTGCAGCCGCTGATAGATCAGCGTGGTCAGCACCGTGTAGCGGCCGGGAATGCCGAGCATCGCCGGGATGCCGAAATTGCCGATCGAGGTGACGAAGGCGAGCGCCGCGCCGGCGAGGATCGCCGGCGTCGCCAGCGGCATGATGACCGAATAGGTGACGCGCAGCGGATGCGCGCCGCCAAGCCGCGCGGCTTCGATCAGGTCGCGCGGCAGGTTGCGCAGCCCCGCCCGCACCGCGAGGAAGACGAGCGTCGAGCTTTCGATGCCCATCACCAGCACGATGCCCCATTTGGAATAGAGCGGATTGGTCGCGCCCGGCGCCGGCGCCAGCCCCAGCGGGCCGAGGATCGGGCTGCCCGCGCCGGTGAGTTCGATCCAGGCGAGCGCGGTGATCTGCGACGGCACCAGCAGCGGCAGCAGCGCCACGAAGGTGAGCGCGGCCTTGGCGCGCACGTCGGTGAGCGTGAGCACGAACGCCACCGTCGCGCCGATCGCGACCGACAACAGCGTCGCCAGCAGGCTCGATTCCAGCGTGTTGATCAGCGCGCGCTGGGTCGCTGCGCTCTGCCATTGCCCGAGCAGGAGGCCGAGGAATTCGCCGTTCGCGCCGGGCGACAGCGACTCCACGAACAGGCGCGCCAGCGGCCAAGTCCGAGGACGCGACATAACACGTCAGCGCCGCGAGCAGCGCGGCTTCGCTGGAAAACAGCGAACGCGCCGACAACGCCATGGCCGGGGACCGAGACAACTGTTGACCCCACCGTCATCATCCGCGACCGCGGACGATCCCCGCAATGACCATCCTAAAGCGCGCGGTCTTGTCCATATGGACCGGTGGTTGAACGATGCCCTGCATTCGCAGGCGTTATGCCCGATAGAACGTGCCTAGTAAGCTCTAACCGCCGAACAGGTCGGTGAAACGCTTCTTGTTCTCTTCGTCCTTGTCGAGGATGTCGCGGAGGTCGCCGCTCATGATCTTGAGCGACGACACCGCCGGATAGCCCTTGGGCGGCGCGACACCGTCGAAGATCGGGAAATAGCCCTGGCTCACCGACTGGTGCTGCGCCTCCTCCGACAACTGCCAGTCCACGAAGGCGCGCGCCGCCTCGACATTCCTCGCGGTCTTGAGGATCGCGACCGGCTGCGTGATGGCGGTGACGCCCTCCTGCGGGAACACGAAATCGACCGGCGAGCCTTTCCACTGCGCGTTGAACGCCATGTATTCGATGATGACGCCGTAGGCCTTCTCGCCGCGCGCCACCGCCTCGATCACCGCGCCGTTGCCCTTGGCGGCGATGGCGCCGCCCTGCGCCAGCCTCTCGAAATAGGGCCAGCCGAAATCCTTCTGCTGCGCGAAGGTGCCGACATGGATGACCGCCGCGCCGGAATAGAGCGGATGCGCCATGATCGTCTTCGACGCGACCGCCGGCGCGAGCAGGTCGTTCCACGACGCCGGCGCGGAATTGACGAGCTTGGTGTTGTTGACGATGCCGGTGGTGATCAGCTTGGTGCCGAAGAAGGTCTTGTCGGGATCGATCAGCGCGGCCGGCACCTTGTCCGCCGGCGCCTTGGCATAGGTGAGCAGGCGGCCGTCGTTCTTGAGCTGGGTCGTGGCGACGGCGTCGGCGACCAGCACCACGTCGGCCTGCGGGCGGCCGGCGGCGAATTCCGCCTGCAGCCGGTTCATCACCTCGGTGGTGCCGGAGCGGTAGAGCGCGACCTGCACCTTCGGGTGCGCCTTGTTGAACGCCTCGACCACCTTGGCGATCTGGCCGCTCGGCTGCGAGGTGTAGACCATGAGCTTGCCGCTCGGCTGCGCGGTGGCGCCGGTGACGATCGCGCGCGCGAGCGCGAGCCGGCGCACAATCTCCAGATGGTGCGCATCGCCGTTCTCCCTCGGATCGCGCCAAGCCTAGCACACGGCGGCCGCCGCCATCCGCGCTAACAACCGCGCATGACAGTCCGGTGACACCCGCTTTCTTGCAGCGTAGAGCACCGGGGTTCCGGATCAGCGGCGCACCATCCGCTTCGCTCACGCTGGCACCGCGTCCGGGACACCCTCTAGTTCCGCACCGCGTCGGCGGCGCGCTTGACCGTATCCTTGGAGTGGCTGAACAGCCGCGCGATCAGGCTCGCGACCTCCTCGCCGGGCGCGGGCGCGATGTCGAGCTGCGCCTTGGCGGCATCGGCGACGAAGCGCTGGTCGTTCATCGCGTCGAGAAACGCCTTGCGCAATGCCGCAAGCCGCTCGGCCGGAATTCCCGGCGGCGCCGCGATCGGTCGGCCGAGCACGCGCCAGCCAAACAGCAGGTCGAGCACCTTGCGGTCGTCGTCGCTTTTGGCGAAATCGTAGACACTCGGCACGCCCGGCAATTCTGGATGCGGCTTGATGGCGTCGTGAATGATCGGAACCAGCTCGCCCGACTTGATCTGATGCGCGAGCCGGCTCTTGAGCACGGCGATACTGATGCCGCAGACGCCCTGGACCTCGCCACGATCCATCGCCACCACCACGTCCTGCGCGCCGGGGTAACCCTTGATCAGCTTGATCTTGGCGCCATAGAGCCGCGTGAGCGCGAGCGCCGCCTGGGTCACGCCGCCGGAAGGACCGGTGCCGCCGAACAGCACCTCCTTCTGCAGCAAATCGTCGAACTTGCGCACGCCGGTCGCGGCCTTCACCACGCACACGCCGACGCTTTCGTCCATGTTGCCGATCCAGCCGAACTTGGCGGTATCGAAGCTCGTGGTCGACATGCCGAACAATTCGTCGATCAGCGCGCCGACGCTGAAGGTGCCGAGCGCGGTGCCGTCCTTGGGCGCGACCGTATAGACGTAGTTGGCGGCCTTGATGCCGCCCGCGCCCGGCATGTTCTGCACGACCACGGTCGGACGTCCCGGCATGTGATCCGGGAAATACTTCGCGAGCAGCTGGGCATAGATCGTGTAGCCCGACGCCGGCGGATAGCCGACGATGATGGCGATGGTCTTGCCTTTGTAGAAGTCGGCGATGCTGTCGGCGGCGGCCGGCGATGCAAGGCCCATCCCGATCGCAGCAGCGAAGATCGCCCTCGCAAGTCTTTCTCATCGCCTGCCCCTTGCTCCGCTCATTCCCGCGCAAGCGGGAATCCAGAATCTTTTTTACGCTGGATCCCCGCTTCCGCGGGGACGAGCGGATTTCGGTCAAACCGGCTTGCCATCCCGGATCGCACGCCAGATCTTCTCCGGCGTCAGCGGCATGTCCATGTGGGTGACGCCGTAGTCGCGCAGCGCGTCGACCACCGCGTTGACCACGGCGCCGAGCGCCGGCGTCGTGCCGCCCTCGCCGCCCGCGCGCACGCCGAGCGGATTGGTCGGCGAGAGCACCTCCATCAGCTCGGTGCGGAACGACGGCAGCCCGTCGGCGCGCGGCATGGCGTAGTCCATGAACGAGCCGGTCATCACCTGCCCGCTGTCGGGATCGACAATGCAATGCTCCCACAGCGCCTGGCCTACGCCTTGCGCAATCGCGCCGTGGGTCTGGCCGTGCAGGATCATCGGATTGACCGCGCGGCCGACGTCGTCGACCGCGGAATAGCGCACGATCTGGACCGCGCCGGTGTCGGGCTCGATCTCGACCTCGCAGACGGCGCAGCCATAGGGATAGCCGCCGTCGGTGAAATGCTGGTCGCTCTCGGCCGCAAGCGGCCCGCGCAGATCGTCCTCGAGATCGTTGAGCGTCTGCGCCGCGCGCGCGATCTCGAACACGTCGAACGAACGCTGGGACGTATCGCTGCGGAAGCGCCCGTCCTTGAACTCGACCTTGTCGGGATCGGTCTCCAGCATGCTGCCCGGCGATGCGCTTGCCGCGCGCAATGATCGCGTTGGAGCAGGTGCCCATGACGATGCGAGGCGAAGCGCATGGAGCGGCCGGAATGCGAGCCGCCGCCGACCGGCACGACGTCGGTGTCGCCCTGCACCAGCTTCACCTGCTCGAACGGCACCGCAAGCCATTCGCTGACGCATTGCGCGAAGCTCGTCTCGTGCCCCTGCCCGCTCGACAGCGTGCCGATCGCGACCTCGACCTCGCCCTCGGGCTTCACCGTGATCTTCGACCACTCGCGCGGATAGCCCATGGTGCATTCGATGTAGTTGGCGAGCCCGATGCCGCGCAGCTTGCCAAGCTTGCGCGATTCACGGCGGCGCTTGGCGAATTCCTTCCAGTCGGAGATCGAAATGGCCAGGTCCATCGCCTGTTCGTATTCGCCGTTGTCGTATTTGGTGCCGAGCGCGGTGCGATACGGCAGCTCCTTCGGCCCGATCAGATTGCGGCGGCGGATCGAGATGCGATCGATACCGGTCTTGTCGGCGGCGAGATCGCACAGCCGCTCCATCAGGTAGACCGCTTCCGGACGCCCTGCGCTGCGGTACGGGATCGTGCACATCGTGTTGCTGAGCACGGCGAAGGCCTGGAAGTGCGCGACCGGGACACGATAGACATTGGTGCAGATCGTGAGCCCCTTGCGCAGCGGTACGATCGACGCCGCATAGCCGCCGATATTGCTCAGGTGCGAGCCGCGCACCGCCAGGAATTTGCCCTTCTCGTCGACGGCAAGCTCGACCTTGGCGACGAGATCGCGGCCCTGGTAGTCGCTGAGGAACGCTTCGCTGCGCTCGCAGGTCCATTTGACCGGGCGGCCGATGCGCCTCGATGCCCACAGCACCAGCGGGAATTCCGGGAACAGCGAGTTCTTGGTGCCGAAATTGCCGCCGATGTCGCGCGCCACCACCTGCACGGTTTCCGCCGGCACGCCGAGGATCGCGGCGCATTCGCCCTTCTGGCGCACGACGCCGCCCGAGCCCGCGTGCAGGAAATAACGTCCGCTCTGCTTGTCGTAGTGGCCGACCGCGGTGCGCGCCTCCATCGGCACGCCGGTGACGCGCTGGATCCAGGTTTCAAGCCGCACGACATGCGCGGCTTTGGCGAAGGCCTGCTCGGTCGCGGCGGCGTCGCCGACCTCGGCTTCGCAAAAGAGATTCGATTTTCCGTCATCGTACAGGCGCGCGGCGTCGGGCTCCGCCGCCTGCTCCGTGGCGGTCACCGCCGGCAGCGGCTCGTAGTCGATCTCGACCAGCTCGGCAGCGTCCTTGGCGATCGCGAGCGTCTCCGCGACCACCAGCACCACGCCTTCGCCGACATAGCGGACCTTGTCGACGGCGAGGATGTTGTACGGCGTCGGCTGATACGGACCGTTCTTGTTGACCAGCACCACGTCCGGGAGCTTGCGCTGCGCCTCGACCGGCACCGTGATCGATGCGTCCGGCGGGATCGGCTTGATGCCGTCGGCCTTGAGATCGGCGCCGGTCAGCACCGCCAGCACGCCCTTCAGCGCCTTGGCGCGCGTCGTATCGATCCCCTTGATGCGGGCATGCGCATGACACGAACGCAGGACGAAGGCCCGCGTCTGCCGCGGCAAATCGACATCGTCGCTGAAGCAGCCAGCCCCGATCACGAGCCGCGCGTCCTCCTTGCGGCGTACTGGCTGACCTATTCCCTTCGTCATATGGCACTCATGGAGTGTGGCGGTTCAGAAGTCCGCATCATCTCTTGCGGCGAAGTCCAACATGCGGACTTCTGAACCAAAGCCACACTAGAATCAATAACTTGCTAGTGTCCTTCGATTCCGAAGTTCGCAAACCGAACGTGCTGCAAGATCGTGCGAACTTCGGAATCGAGACACTAGCTTGCGCTCGATGCGTCAAAACTCGATTATCTAGCACGCCTTTCCCCCTGAACAACCGCCGGATCAGCCATGAACCTGCCCGAGAAGAACCTCGACACGCCGTTCAACATCACCCGGACGAGCCACGTCGTGCTGACCGTGAAGGACCTCGAAGCGAGCCGGCTGTTCTACACCGAGGTGGTCGGCCTCGTGGTCACCGAACAGGCCGGCGGCACGCTCTATCTCCGCGGCGTCGAGGAGGCCTGCCATCACAGCCTGGTGCTGAAACAATCCAACGATGCCCCCCGCTGCGAGCGCATCGGCATGCGGGTGCTGCGCGAGCGCGACCTCGAGCCGCTGAAGGCCTTCTTCGACGGCCAGGGGCTGAAGACCGCCTGGGCGGATGTGCCGCACCAGGGCAAGACGCTGCACGTCTCGGATATCTCCGGCGTGCCGGTGGAGTTCTGCGCGACGATGACCGTCGTTCCGCGCCCGCTCACCCAGTTCCACCTGCACAAGGGCGGCTCGGCGCTGCGGCTCGACCACTATCAGATCCTGGTGCCCGACGTCGGCAAGGCCTGCGCGTTCTACATGTCGGCGGGCTTCTGGCTCACCGAATACCTGTCGCCCGGCAACAGCGGCGAATTGGTCGGCGTCTTCCTCGCGCGCAAGGGCAATCCGCACGACATCGTGTTCTTCAAGGAGAAGGGACCGCGCCTGCACCACGCCGCGTTCACGGCGCCGGAGAGCTACCACATCATGCACGCCTGCGATTGCGCCGGCGCGCTCGGCTTCGGCAAGGGCGTCGAGCGCGGGCCGGGACGGCACGGGCCGGGGCATGCACTCTATGTCTATCTGCGCGATCCCGACGGACACCGGGTCGAAATCTTCAACACCCATTACCAGGCGATGGACCTCGAAGTGCCGCCGGTGCGCTGGGACCCCGCCGATCCATCCCGCGTCAATCCGTGGGGTTTGCCGGCGCAGAAGAAATGGTACCAGGAGGCGACGCCGTTCGTGGGCGTCGAGCAGAACGAGCCCGCCGTGCGTCCCAATCCGGTGACGCTCGAACGCTATCTGGCCGGCGAAGGTCACTAGTGGAGTGGATTTGACATTCGCTACCCATCGAGCAGCGGGTTCGCTAAGCGAATGTCAAATCCAAACTCCACTAGCACTTAATACTTGCTAGTGGTCCTTTGATTCTAACATTCGCAAACTCGCCCGCGGAAACGGGATGCGAATGTTAGAATCGGACCGACTAGCGTAAACAAAAGGGAGGAACGGATGACGCGTCTGTCCCGCTGCGTCGCGGCGATCGCGGCTGCGAGCTTCGGCATCGGCACGCGCGCTCGCGCAGGAGATCACCGTCGGCGCCGCCGCGACGACGAGCGACGCGCCGATCTACATCGCCGACCGGCTCGGCTACTTCCGCGAGGAAGGGCTGACAGTGAAGGTGACCAACTTCCGCTCCGCCGCCGACATGGTGCCGGTGCTCGGCACCGGCGCGCTCGACGCCGGCGCAGGCTCCGCCTCCGCCGGGCTCTACAACGCGACGCGTGCAGGGCATCAACATCAAGATCGTCGCCGACAAGGCCTCCTCGCCGCCCGGCTACGGCGCCACCAAGATCCTGATCCGCGCCGATCATATCGAGAGCGGCCGCTTCAAGACGCTCGCCGACCTCAAGGGCTTCCGCTTTGCGATGAACGCGCCCGGCGTGAGCAACACCGCGACGCTCAACGTGCTGCTCAAGTCGGCGGGCCTGCGCCTATTCCGACGTGACCACCGTCAACATGCCGCTGCCCGACCACGTCGCGGCGCTCGGCAACAAGGCGGTCGACGCCGCCGCCTCGGTCGAGCCGGCGCCGACCATCGCCATCCGCAACAAGTTCGCGGTGCTGCTCAAGGGCGACGACGAGATCATCCCGAACCACCAGATCGCGGTGCTGCTCTATTCGGAGAAATTCGCCAAGAACACGGATGCCGGCAACCGCTTCATGCGCGCCTATATCCGCGCCGTGCGCTTCTACAACGGCGCGCTGCAGGACGGCCGCATGGCCGGGCCGAATGCCGACAAGGTGATCGAGATCCTTGCCGCCTCCACGCCGATCAAGGACCCGGCGATCTACAAGGCGATCACGCCGACCGGCATGAACCCGGACGGCCACGTCAACATCAAGAGCCTCGCCGACGATCTCGCCTTCTATCGCGAACAGAAGCTGATCTCCGGCGGCGGTCAACATGGAGCAATTGGTCGATCACTCGTTCGTGGACGCGGCGCTCAAGGCGCTCGGCCCGTACAAGAAGTAGCGCTGATGCCGGGAGCCCAAGAACAAACGATGATGTCCGTATTCATCAAGACATTCTGCGCGGCGGCGTCTCTCGCTCTCGGAACCGGGATCGCATCCGCGCAAAGCGTCGCCGACTTCTACAAGGGCAAGACCATCCAGATCATCGTCGGTTTCGGCGCCGGTGGCGGCTACGACCTCTACGCCCGCGCGCTCGGCCGCCATCTCGGCAAGCACGTGCCCGGCAACCCGAACGTCGTGGTGCAGAACATGGAAGGCGCCGGCAGCGTGCGCGCCGCCAACTACGTCTATGGCGGATCGCCCAAGGACGGCACCGTGATCGCGGCCGTCAACCAGAACGCGCCGATGTATCAACTTCTGGGCGGCGCCGGCGCGCGCTTCGAGGCTGCGCACCTGCAATGGCTCGGCAGCATGACCAATTCCAACGGCACCCTCTACACTTGGCATACGAGCGGGATCAAAACGCTCGACGACGCCAAACAGACGGAAGTGCCGATGGGCGCTGTCGGCGCCCAGTCCGATTCGGTGATCTTCCCGAATCTGATCAACGAGATGCTCGGGACGAAATTCAAGCCGATCACCGGCTATGCCGGCTCGACGCAGATCCATCTCGCGATGGAGCGCGGCGAAGTCATGGGCCGTGGCGGCAATAGCTGGTCCAGCTTGCAGACCGCCAATGCGAGCTGGATCAAGGAACACAAGATCAACTTGCTGGTGCAAGTCGGCTTCCAAAAGGAGCCGGACCTTCCAGACGTGCCACTCCTGCTCGATCTGGTGAAGGACGAGGAAGGCAAGGGCGTGATCCGAGTGATCAGCCTGCCGACCGCGATCGGCTACGGCCACTGGCTCGCGCCCGAAGTGCCCAAAGATCGCCTGTCGGCCCTGCGCAGCGCCTATGTGGCGGTGATGAAGGATCCCGAGTTCATCCGGGAGACGGAAAAGTCCAGGATGGACATTCGCGGTCAGACCGGCGCCGAGGTGGAGGCGCTGGTCAATCAGGTCATCAAGACACCGCAGTCGGTACTTGATCGCACGGCGCACATTCTCAAGTGGAAGTAAGCGCGGCTACCGTTTCGTCCCGCCCACCGTTACGTTCGACCACTTCTCCATGTGGCGGATGATCTCGGTGAAGTCCTGCTCCTGTCCGCCCTGCGCCAAACCGTATTGCCAGACCTGCTTCACCGCCTGACCGATCCACATCGGCACGCCCTGCGCCTCTGCCTCGTCGATGCAGAGTTTCACATCCTTGGTCATCAGCGCCATCGCGAAGCCGAAGTCGAATGAGCGCGGGAGGATCGCGCGCGGGAACTTGTCCTCGCTCGCGGTGCTGCGTCCGCTGCCGGCATTGATCACGTCGATCATCACGTGCGGATCGAGCCCGGCCTTGACACCGAGCACGACTGCTTCCGACGTCGCAGCGGTCGCGGTGGCGGAGAGGAGATTGTTGATGAGCTTCATCATCTGCCCCATGCCCGGCTCGGGACCGATGTAGAAGAACTTGCCGATCGCTTCGAGCGCGGGGCGCAGGCCCTCGCACACCTCCTTCGGGCCTGACGTCATCACCGCCAGCGTTCCCTTCACCGCGCCGGCAACGCCGCCCGACACCGGCGCGTCGATCGCGGTGATGCCGCGCGCCGCAAGCCCCGCCGCGACCGCCTTCGCGACCCGTGGCCCGGTGGTTGAGAGATCGACGAACGTCTTCACGCGCGAGCCCGACGAAATCCCGTCTTTGCCGAGGACGACCTCTTCGACCACCGCCGGCACCGGCAGACTGGTCATCACGATCTCCGCTCGCGAGGCGACCTCGGCGGGCGAGGACGCGGTCGCCGCGCCCTTGTTCGCAATGGCCGAGAGCGCCTGGCCCTGGATGTCGTAGGCCACCACCGGATAACCCGCCGCTATCAGACGCGACGCCATGGGTTGGCCCATGCGGCCGACGCCGATAAATCCGATTGTTTCCTTCGCCACCTTGAGCCTCCCGGTGCTGGCATTCGCCGTGTTTGAGTGTGATGATGGTAGAGGCAGGCAGCCCTTCATGGCTAGCTGGCCCGGGAAGGAAGCGCATGGAATTCGGAATCCTGTTCACGTCCCACGCCAACGAGGACGTCGAGCCCTACCCGCGGCGCGACGTGCATGCCCGCGTGACGCGCGAGATCGTGCGCGCCGACCAGCTCGGCTTCGATTATGCGTGGCTCGCCGAGCATCATTTCTCGGACGAATACGGCATCATGCCGGATGTCTTCGTCTATGCCGGCTATCTCGCGGCACTGACCAAGCGGATCAAGATCGGTACCGCGGTGGTGACGCTGCCGCTCGCCAATCCGGTGCGGGTGGCCGAGAACGCGGCCTTTGTCGACATCCTGAGCGGCGGGCGCTTCGTGCTGGGCCTGGGTTCCGGTTACCGCAAATACGAGTTCGACGGCTTCGGCATCGATTTCGAAGCGCGGCGCGACATCCAGGAAGAAGCGATCCCGCTGCTGCTCGACCTGTTCAAGAAGAAGCGCGCCGACCACAAAGGCAAGCACTTCCAGTTCACGGTCGACGGCGCCTACGAAATGTTCCCGCACGCGCTGCAGGAGCCGCACCCGCCGATATTCATGGCCGGCGCGACCGACCGCTCGCTCTCGGTCGCGGCACGGATGGGCTTTGGCCTCCTGCTGTCGACCTGGACGCCGTTCGGCGAGCTTGCTCGACAGATCGCGCACTACCGCGCCGAGCTCGCGCATACGCCGGCGGAGCTGCGCAAGAATCCGGCCTACGGCCATGTCGACGTGGCGCGCTATGTCTATGTCGCCGAGACCGACGCACGCGCGCGAACCGAGAGCGAGCCGGTGATCTTGCGTCACCTTAAGCACTTCTCGTCGGGCCACACCTCAGGCTATCTGGGAACGGTGGCCGCCGGACGCAGCGACTACGACGGTTTGCAGCGTGACGTGATCCTGCATGGCTCGTCCGCGCATGTGATCGAGAAGATCGAGCATTTGCGTTCGATTGGCGCGAATTCCCTGATGCTGCACTATCCGCCGTGGTACGGCTCCGACCGGGCGATTGCGTCGCTGGAGATGTTCGCCGGCGCGGTCATGCCGAAATTCGCCGATTCTGCGCGAGACGGCGTCGCCCGCAAAGCCCCAGCCCATGTTGCCCGTGTATGAAATCTACGCGGTGCGCTATGCGCACCATCGCCGGATGTCCGGCGAGAATTTCCTGGGCGGCGATCCGCATGAGGTGCCGATGCCGCTCGACTACTTCGTCTGGGCGGTGGTCGGGGCAGACAAGACCTGGGTGGTGGACCTGGGCTTCAGCGCCGAGCAGGCGCAGCAAGCGCAAGCGCGAATTCATTCGTTCGCCCGGCGACGGCCTGAAGCTGATCGGCATCGACCCGGCGAAAATCGACGACGTGATCGTGACGCATATGCATTACGACCATGTCGGCAATCTCGACCTGTTCCCGAACGCGACCTTCCACATTCAGGATCGCGAGATGCATTTCTGCACCGGGCGCTGCATGTGCCATCCGCTGATGAATGCGCCGTTCGAGGTGGAGGACGTCGTGGGCATGGTGCGGCGCGTGTACGCCGGCAAGGTTGCGTTCCATGACGGCATGACCGAAATCGCACCGGGGCTGAGCCTGCATCACATCGGCGGGCACACCGATGGGTTGCAATGCGTGCGCGTGATGACGCGGCGCGGATGGGTTGTGCTCGCCTCCGACGCCGCGCATCTCTATGCGCATATGGAGCAGGGCCGCGCCTTCCCGATCGTCTACAATGTCGGCGACATGCTGGAAGGCCACAAAACCTTGCGGCAGCTTGCCGCCTCGCCCGCGCATATCATCCCGGGCCATGATCCCTTGGTGATGCAACGCTATCCCGCGCCGCGGCCCGAGTTGAAAGACGTCGTGGTCCGGCTCGACGCCGACCCGATCGCGACATGACAATGTTCGGATCCCGCAAGCGTATCGGCTACATCTCGCCGTCGGTGCTGGAGGTCGTGCCGTTCGACTTCTACCGCTTCGCGCCCGAGGGCGTGGGGCTGGTCGGCGTCACCTGCAATATCGACGACTGGACGCAGGAGCATTTCGACCGCGCGCTCGGACAAGTGAAAGAAGCCGCGGCCTATCTTGGCGCCCGCCAGGTCGACTACATCGTCCACGGCGGCGGACCTTTGGTGACGGCACGCGGCAAGGGCTACGAAGACCTGATCGTCAACGACATCCAGACGGTCGCGAAAGTACCGGCAACGACCGGCGTACGTTCCGGCATGGAGGCGCTGCGCCACGTCGGCGCGCGCCGCATTGCGATCGCATCGCCCTATCCGGAGCGGCACAATTCTGCGCTGTCCGCCTATCTCACGGCGCAGGGCTTTGAGATCGCCCGCGCCGAAGGCAAGGATCTCCCGTTCAAGGACATGCAGAACCTGCCGCCCGCCGACATCCATGCGTTCGCCAATGGCGTGCTCGACCGCGCCGGCGCGTGCGACGCGCTCTACCTGCCCTGCCCGCAATGGCAGGCGGCGCAGGTGGTCGATGCGATCGAGCGCGAGCGGTCGCTGCCGGTCGTCTGCTACACGCACGCCAACTTCTTCGCCGCGTTCCGGACGCTCGGCATCAACGACGCCATCCGCGGCCACGGCCGCCTGCTCGCCTCACTGTCGGAGCTCAAATGATGCGCGCAGCAATTGGCCCCATTGCATCGCTGATCTTTGGCGCGCTGACGTCGGGAATCGCGCACGCTCAGTCCGTCGCCGACTTCTACCGCGGCAAGACCGTCGAAATCCTCGTTGGTGCCGCGGCCGGCGGCGGCTACGACGTGGCGGCACGGCTGATCGCCAATCACATGACCCGGCACATCCCCGGCAATCCCGCGATTGTCGTGCGCAATATGCCGGGCGCGACCGGCCTGGTCATGACCAACCACCTCTATAATGTCGCGCGCCGCGACGGCACGGTGCTCGGCATGCCGACCAGCAATGTGCCGATCGAGCCACGGCTGCGGCTGATCTCGCCGGATGGCAGCGCCATCAAGTTCGACATCGGCCGCTTCGGCTGGATCGGGACGCCGTTGCAGGAGCCGCAGGTGACCTGGGTGTGGCACACCGCACCGGCGAAGAACGCCGACGATCTGAAAAACACCACCATCCTGATGGGCGCGACCACATCGACCGCGGACAATTTCATCCTGCCGATGCTGGTCAATCAGATCGCCGGAACGCGGATGAAGCCGGTGCTGGCTATCAGGGCCAGAACGAGATCAATATCGCCGCCGAGCGCGGCGAGGTGCAGGGCAACAACACCGGCCTTTCGAACCTCACCGTCAATCGCGCCGACTGGCTGCGTGACGGCAAGGTCCGCATCTTGATCCAGTACGGCACTGAGCGCCTATCCGTCATCAAGGACGTGCCGACCGCGATGGAGCTCGCATCCAACGATGAGGATCGTGCGGTGCTGCGCACCTATGCCACGAAATTCGCCATGGCGCGCCCGCTCGCCGTCGTCACCGATGCGGCGGATCGCCTCGCGGCGCTGCAGGCTGCATTCGCCGCCACTATGGCCGATGCGCAATATCTCAGCGACGCCAAGAAGGTCGGGCTCGACACCAACTGGATCGGCGGGCCGGAGCTGACTGAGATGGTCCGCCAGGTCGAAGCGACGCCGCAGCCGGTGGTCGATCGCCTGCGCGACCTGCTAACGCGTGCCGTAGCAAAATAAAAGGAAGCGCGAATGGCGGCGGAAGGTTCACGCGGCACCGTTGGCATCGTCCGGCCGACCCAGCGCTTGATCGCCGAAATGCCGGCTAGCGTCCCGATTCCAACGTTCGCACGATTACGCGGCAACCACTAATGCGAACGTTGGAATCGAAGGACGCTAGCAACGCTTAAATCTAGTGTGGCTTTAGTTCAGAAGCCCGCATGTTGGACTCGCCGCGAGCATGATGCGGGCTTCTGAACCGCCACACTAGCGTGACAATGGCGACGCGGCGCGTTACGTCCTGAGCATTGGAGGGGCACATGCAGTATGCCCAACAACTTGCCATCGCAGTGGTCCTGGCCGTGGCTCCGCCCAGTGCCGCGCATGCCGAGGCTGCGCCGTTCTACCAGGGCAAGCAGATCACCATCGTGGTCGGCTTCACCACTGGCGGCACCTATGACGCGACCGCGCGGCTGTTTGCACGTCACCTCGGCAAGCACCTCCCCGGCAATCCCAGCGTGATCGTACGGAACATGCCGGGCTCCGGCAGCCTGGTTGCGACGCTCCATCTCTACAACGCCGCGCCCAAGGACGGCACGACGCTCGGTGTCGTCGGTGGCGGCGTCGTGCTCGAGCCCTTGCTCGGCAATGCGCAGGCGGCTTACGACGCCCGACGGCTCAACTGGATCGGCGGGCGCACCAAAGACAACATCGTCTGCGCCACCTGGAACAAGGTGCCGGTGCGGACCATGGCCGACGTCGCACAGCGCGAGACGGTCGTCGGTGCGACCGGGCCGGGCTCGCGGACGCTGACCCATCCGCGCGCATTCAATGAGCTGCTCGGCACCAAATTCAAGATCGTGTCCGGCTATCCCGGCGGCAACGAGATCACACTCGCGGTCGAGCGCGGCGAAGTCGAAGGTTATTGCGGCTGGACCGTCGGCAGCATCGTCAACCGCGCCTCCAACTGGCTGCACGACGGCACGCTAACGCTCCTGGCGCAGTTCACGCGCGACCTGCCGAACGTCCCGGTCGCCCGCGATATGGTGCCGACCGAGACCGGCAAACGCGCCATCGATTTCCTGTCGGCCGACGTCGTGCTGGCTTGGCCGCTGGTCGCACCACCGGACCTGCCAGCGGAGCGCGTCGAAGAGTTGCGTACCGGCTTCCTGGCGATGATGAACGATCCCGACCTACGCGCCGAGGCCGCCAAGCTGAAGCTCGAAACCGACCCGGTGCGCGGGCGTGAAATGCAGGACCTGGTCGCACAGCTCTATGGTTCGCCGCCGGACGTGATAGAACTCGTGAAGAAGATCAACAGCCCACAATAAGGACTTGAAGCGTTGAGCATGCGGAGTGGATCGGACTATCTCAAGTCGCTCAACGACGGGCGGCAGGTTTTCGTCAACGGCGAAAAGGTCGCCGACGTCACCAAGCATCCCGCATTCCGCGAGGCGGCGCGCTCGGTGGCGCGTCTCTACGACATCGCGGCGGCGCCGGAGAACCGCGAGCTGATGACATTCACGTCGCCGACGACCGGCGGCCCCGTAATGCGCGCCTATCAGATCCCCCGAACCCATGCCGATCTGCGCGCCCGCCGGCTGTTCTCCGAGACATGGGCGGAAGCAACCTTCGGCCTGATGGGACGCTCGCCCGACCACGTGGCCGGCTTTTTTGCCGGCTATGCCGCGGCGCCGGAGCTTTTCGCAACCGCCGGACAGAAGTTCGCCGACAACCTCGTCTCGTTCTACGAGAGCGCCCGCGACCAGCACCTCTATATCAGCTACGCGATCGTCCCGCCGCAGATCGACCGCAGCAAGCCCGCGCACAAACAGAGCGATCCAACGCTCCATGCCGGCGTGGTGAAGGAGACCGACGGCGGCATCGTGATCGCAGGCGCCCAGCAGGTCGCGACCGGCGGCGTCTTCTCCGATTACATCCAGCTGAGCTGCATCCATCCCTTGCAGCCCGGCGACGACAACTACGCCAATTGTGTCGCGATCCCGGTCAGCGCGCCGGGCGTGAAGCTCTTTTCGCGGCGGCCATTCGCATTGCACGCCGACAATTCCTTCGACTATCCGCTATCGAGCCGCTTCGACGAGTCCGACAGCTATGTCGTGTTCGACAACGTGTTCGTGCCCTGGGAGCACGTGTTCATCTATCGCAACATCGAGCTCACCCGCGACCAATGGATCAAGACGCCGGCGCATATCTACGGCAACCATCAGGCGCAGGTACGCTACGTCACAAAGCTGCGCTTCATGATGGGGCTGGCGCAGCGCATGATCGAGATGATCGGCACCGCCGCCCTGCCCCCGACGCAGATCGCGGTGGGGGAGCTCGCCGCGCTGGCTTCGATCTACGAAGGCATGCTGCTCGCGCACGAGACCAACGCGCCGATCATCAATGGCGTGCTCTGGCCGTCCAAAGTGACACTCTATGCGGCGATGGCGATGCAGGCGGAGTTCAACGGGCGGATGCTCGAAATGGTCCGCGAGCTCGTCTCGTCGTCCGTGATCTCGCTGCCGTCGTCCGTTGCCGACTTCGACAACCCGGAGATCGCGCCCTACATCGAACGCTACATGCGCTCCGGCACGATGGACGCACGGTCGCGCACCGCGCTGGTGCGGTTGCTGTGGGATTTCGTCGGCACCGAGTTCGGCAGCCGCCACCAGCAATACGAGAAGTTCTACGGCGGCTCGCCGTTGGCGGTGAAGCAGAACGTCTATCGCAACTACGACTTCAAGCGCGCGACCGCGATGGTCGATCGAGCGCTGGCGCTGCCGCCGGTTAAAGATTAAGCGAACTTGACCTTTTGGCCGCTTGCCGCGACCATCGCGCAGCCACTTTCACGGGACCATCGCCATGCCGTTCAACAAGCCGCATCTCGAGTTCCAGCGCGTCGATATGGACGAAGGCTGGTTCACCCCGCCCGGCTATCCGCCCGGCATCCAGCAGAAGACGCTCGCCAGCGACCTCGACGAGACCCGCAAGATGGGCAGCCGCACGCGGCTCCTGCGCTTCGACCCGGGCGTCTACACCACGGCGCCGTTCGTGCACGACCACTGGGAAGAGGTCTATCTCGTCTCCGGCGATCTGATCGTCGGCAACGACACCAAGGGTCAGGGTGGCGAGAGCTTCGAAGCGCCGACCTATGCCTGCCGCCCGCCGGGCGTCTATCACGGGCCGTTCAAATCCGACCGCGGTTGCCTGCTGTACGAAATTCACTACTACGATGAGAGCAAGAAGTAAGAACAACGAGCGGATCAAAAACTTATGAAGCGATCTCATGGCGACTGAAGACCGGCGCGTCCTGATCTCGGGCGGCGGGCCTGTCGGCTTGCTCTGCGCATGGCTGCTTGGACGCAAAGGCATTCCGGTCCGGCTGTTCGACGAGAATGACAGCCCGCAGGCTGACCCGCGCGCCGCCACCACGCATCCCGCGACACTCGACCTCCTGAGCGACGACGGCCTCGCCGACGACATGGCGCGGGTCGGGCTGGTCGCGCCGATCTTCCAGTTCTGGGACCGACCGACGGACACGCTCGTCGCCGAGTTCGATCACGCCATCCTCAAGAACGACACGAAGCATCCGTTCGTCGTGCAATGCGAGCAGTTCAAGACCGCGAAGCTCCTGCTGCAGCGGGTTCAGAAGCTCTCGAACGTCGAGCTCATGTACGGCCATGCCGTCACCGACGTCGCGCAGGACGGCAAATTCCGCGAGCGTGACCGTGAGCGGCCCGGATGGCGTCAAGACGCACAAGGGTGCCTACGTCATCGGCGCCGATGGCGGCCGCAGCACGGTGCGCAAGCAGTCCGGCATCGCGTTCGACGGCTTCACCTGGCCCGAGCGCTTCATCGTGTTCACGACGCCGTTCGATTTCGAGGCCAACCGCGGCTACTGCTACCGCAGCTACTTTGCGGACCCGGGCGCGTGGTGCAATTGCTTCAAGGTGTCGGCCGATGGCCCGCCCGGGCTTTGGCGCACGGTCTATCCGACCGACTCCACGACTCCGGAGGAAGCGCTGACCAGCGACGTGGCGGTCCAGGCGCTGATGCAGAAATTCTTCCCGGCGCCGCACGACTACGAAGTCGTCCACCGCAATCTCTACGTGACGCACCAGCGCGTCGCCGCGACCTTTCGCAAAGGCCGCGTCGTGCTCGCGGGCGACAGCGCGCACATCAACAACCCCATTGGCGGCATGGGACTGAACGGCGGGCTTCAGGACGGCGCCAACCTGTCCGACAAGCTCGCGCGCATCTTGCTCGACGGCGCACCCGACCGCCTGCTCGACATCTACGACCGCCAGCGCCGCGCCGTCGCGGTCGAGTTCGTGCAGGAGCAGTCGATCGCCAACAAGAACCGGCTGGAAGCCAAAGATCCGGACGTGCGCAAGCGCAATCTCGACGATCTCCGCGCCATGGCAGCCGATCCGGAACGCGCCCGGCAATTCCTGCTGCGCAGTTCGATGATCGCAAGCCAGCGCCGCGCCGACGCGCTCGAGCTGGAGGACGCATGACCGTGCTCGCGCCCGAGCAGACGACGCGCCCGACGCTTCGCCCGTTCCTGACCGCCACCAGGCAATTCGCCGCCGGCACCTCTACGCCGCGGGATTTCCTCGAAGGCTGTCTCGCCGAATTCGCCAATCGGGAGAAGGACGTCGGCGCCTTCGTTAAATTCGATATCGAAGCCGCCCGCGCCGCGGCCGATGCATCGAGCGGCGCGTTGGAAGGCCGGCAAGCCGGCCTCGCCTATCGACGGCATGCCGATGGGCATCAAGGACATCATCGAGACCGCCGACATGCCGACCGAGATGGGCTCGCCGCTGTTCGCGGGCTGGCGCTCGGAGAAGGATGCTGCCTGCGTCTCGGCGTTACGGCAGGCAGGCGCGGTCATCCTCGGCAAGACCGTAACCACCGAATTCGCCGCCACCGAGCCGCGCGGCACCCGCAATCCGTGGAATCTCGAACACACACCGGGTGGATCGTCGAGCGGTTCGGCTGCAGCGGTTGGCTGCGGCATGCTGAGCGCGGCGCTCGGCACGCAGGTGATCGGTTCGGTCATCCGTCCCGCAAGCTTCTGCGGCGCCTACGGCTTCAAGCCGTCGGTGAACGCACTCAACCGCGAAGGCTGCCACGACTATCAGAGCCAGAGCTGCACCGGCATCATCGCGGCTTCGCTCGAAGATACCTGGCAGGTCGCCCACGAGATCGTCGCGCGGGTCGGCGGCGACGCCGGAACACCGGGACTCGTCGGACCCGACGCCTGCCCCGCCCCGGAGAAGCCCAAGCGGCTGGTGTGGCTCTTTACGGCCGGATGGAAAGACACCGACTACGGCACTCAAGAATCAACCGTGGAGACGATGCGAGACCTGCGCGAGGCCGGCGTCGAGATCGACACCTGTCACAACAACGCTGACATCGCGCCGATCGAGGCCGCGATCGTCGACGCGCATGCACTGTCGAACAGGATCAACAGCTTCGAGACGCGCTGGTTCCTGCGCGGCGCCCGCGACCGAGACGCGGAAAAGCTCAGCAAGATCATGCAGACGCGGCTTGAGGAAAGCGAGGCGCTGACGCTCGACGACTATCGCGCCGCGCTCATCGATCGCGCCCGCATCCGCGCGCTGTACGCCGAGCTCGCCGCGTCGTACGACGGCTGCATTACGCTGTCGGCCCCGGGCGGCGCACCGAAGGGCCTGAAGTCGACCGGCAGCGCGGCGTTCGCGGTGCCGAGCTCGCTGCTGGGCGTCCCGGCACTGACCTTGCCGCTATACGACATCAATGGCATGCCGCTCGGCCTGCAAGTACTCGGCTTCTTTAATGAGGATGCCCGGGCCTTCGCGCTCGCAGGATGGCTGCGCGACCAGCTCTTAGGCGCTTGATGGACGACCGCTCCCTCAAGAAGCTCGCCGCCGCGCTCGACCGCTATCGGGACGGCGCGCCGGCGAACGCGCGCAGCTACCCGGATCTGCACGAGCACGTCCTGGCGCTGGCGCGCGAAAATCTCTTGGTGGTGGTCGACGAACCCATCAACAAAGACACCGAGATGCACCCGCTGGTGCGCTGGCAATATCGCGGCGGGATTCCCGAGCCCGAGCGCAAGGCGTTCCTGTTCACGCAGCCGACGAACTCGAAAGGCCGCCGCTACGACACGGCGGTCCTGGTCGCCGGTCTTGCCGCGAACCGCGCCGTCTATCGCACCGGCTTCGGCAAGCCGCTGGAAGACATCGGCGCCGCCTGGGTCAACGCCATCGCCAATCCGATCCCGCCGCGCGTGGTCGAGAACGCGCCGTGCCAGGAGATCGTGATCACCGGCAAGGACCTCGACAAGGACGGCCAAGCGCTCGACGGGCTACCAGTGCCGATCTCGACGCCGGGCTGGGACAACGCGCCTTATCTCTCCGCCGGACACTACATCACCAAGGATCCCGACAGCGGCGTGCAGAACGTCGGCAACTACCGCGGCCAGCTCAAGGCGCCGAAGCGGCTCGGCATGAATCCGTCGGTCGAGCTGCGCGCCGGCATCTATGCGCATTGGGAGAAATACAAGGCGCGCGGCGAGCCCCTGCCCTGCGCGGTCGTGGTCGGCTGTCCGCCGGTCGTGTCCTACGCGTCGGTGCAGAAGCTCGCCAACGACCTCGACGAGCTTGCGGTCGCGGGCGCGATCGCCGGCGGGCCGATCAATGTCGTGCGCTGCAAGACCGTCGACCTGCTGGTGCCGGCGGAAGCCGAGATCGTGATCGAGGGCCTGATCAACACCGAGATGCTGGAGCCGGAAGCGCCGTTCGGCGAATCCCACGGCTACGTCAATCTTCAGGAGTACAACGCGTTCATGGACGTCACCGCGATCACGCGGCGGCGCCATCCGATCCTCACCTCTTTCATCAGCCAGGTGACGCCGAGCGAGTCGAGCGTCATCCGCCGCGTGGCGATGGAGCCGGTGTTCCAGCATTATCTCAAATCCGTACTGGCGATCCGCGGCGTCAAGCGCGTGGCGATGCACGAGCCGCTCACGAGCCTCTATGCGGTGATCGCGATCCAGTTCGCGCGCGGCGCGCCGGAGTCGGAAATCTGGCGCGCACTGCATGGCGCCGCGTCGCTGCATCGCTTCGCCGGCAAATGGATCATCGCGGTCGACGAGGATATCGAACCGGAGAACGCCGACGCGCTGCTCTGGGCGATGTCCTATCGCTGCCAGCCGCAATACGACCTCAAGCTCGTGCCGCACAAGGATCCGGGTCACGGGCCGCGCGGCCCGCATGACGGCGGCGAGACCGCAGCGGTTCTTATCAACGCCACGCTCAAGGGAACATTCGCGCCGGTCGCGTTGCCGAAACGCGAATTCATGGAAAACGCCAAGGCGATCTGGGAGCGGCTCGGCCTGCCGCCGCTCACGCCGGAGTCGCCGTGGCATGGCTACGATCTCGGCCACTGGCCGCAAGCGCTCGCGCGGCAGGCGCAGATGGCGACCGACAGCGATTACTTCTCGCTCGGGCAGGCCATGAGCAATGAGCGCCGCAGCGACGTCGCGATGAACGAGCCGGTGCGCCGTGACGACGACCCCAAAAAGCCAGGTGGCGCTGCCTAGCAGCGTCTACGGCTAACTGCCCAAACATTGGGCAGTCCAACTTCCGTGGTCGCGGCGGACTCCGCGCTGGGGGTAGAATTTACATAAAACTCAAGTGCTTGCGACTGCGACAGCGCGGGCGCCGATGCTGGCACGAGCTTTGCGGATGGAACTCCGAGACTGCTGTTTTAAGCACCGGGGAGCCTTCCATGAGACGTCGGGACTTCTTGAAATCCGTAAGCGCGCTGGCGGCCGGCAGCGCGGTAACCGCGCCGGCGATCTGGTCGCCGGCCAAGGCGCAGGCGCGGCAGGAGACCCTGCTGATCGTCTCGGAGAGCGGGCCGAACAACATCGACATCCACGGCGTCGGCACCAATGTCCCCGGCTACGAAGTGTCGTGGAATTGCTACGACCGCCTCATCAGCCATGAGATGAAGACCGTCAACGGCACGCCGTACTACGACCGTGACCGGTTCAAGATGGAGCTCGCCGACGACATGAACGTCGGCGACATGTCGGTCACCTTCAAGCTCAAGAAGAATGCTGTCTTCCACGATGGTTCGCCGGTAACCGCGAACGACGTGAAATGGTCGCTCGATCGCGCGGTCACGGTCGGCGGCTTCCCGACCTTTCAGATGAGCGCGGGCTCGCTGACCAAGGCCGAGCAGTTCGTCGTGGTCGACAACAACACCGTCCGCGTCGATTTCATGAAAAAGGACCGCCTGACAATTCCCGATCTCGCGGTGATCGTGCCCTGCATCATAAATTCCGGCCTGGTGAAGAAGCACGCCACCGAGAAGGATCCGTGGGGCCTCGAATACACCAAGCAGAATACCGCCGGCAGCGGCGCCTATCGCGTCGTGAGCTGGAACGCCGGCACCGAAGTCGTCATGGAGCGCTTCGATAAATGGGCGGGCGGCGCGCAGCCGAAAGTCCGCCGCATCGTCTGGCGCATGGTGCCCTCCTCCGGCAACCGTCGCGCGCTGCTCGAACGTGGCGACGCCGACATCTCCTATGACCTGCCGAACAAGGATTTCTCGGAGCTGAAGAGCAATCAGAAGCTCAGCATCATCTCGACCCCGTATTCGAACGGCATCCAGTATCTCGGGATGAACGTCACCAAGCCGCCGTTCGACAATCCCAAGGTCCGCCAGGCGGTCGCCTACGCCGTTCCGTACCAGAAGATCATGGACGCGGTGCTGTTCGGCCTCTCGAAGCCGATGTTCGGCGCGGCCGCCGGCTCCAAGACCGAGGTCGCGTGGCCGCAACCGCACAAGTTCACCACCGACATCGCCAAGGCGAAGCAGTTGATGGCGGAGGCCGGCTATCCCAATGGCTTCGAGACCACGCTGTCGTTCGACCTCGGCTTTGCCGGCATCAACGAGCCGCTCTGCGTGCTCACCCAGGAGAGCCTCGCGCAGATCGGCATCAAGTGCACGATCAACAAGATCCCCGGCGCGACCTGGCGCACCGAGCTGAACAAGAAGGTGCTGCCGCTCTACACCAACGTGTTCTCCGGCTGGCTCGACTATCCGGAGTACTTCTTCATCTGGTGCTACCACGGCAAGAATTCGATCTTCAACACGATGAGCTACCAGTCGAAGCAGCTCGACGGAATGATCGACGCCGCGGTGGATGCGGCGGCGGTCAACGACGCGGCGAAGTACGAGACGAATGTCCGCGGCTTTGTTGATCTCGCCTTCGCCGACATGCCGCGCATCCCGCTGTTCCAGCCTTACGTCAATATCGCGATGCAGAAAAACATCTCCGGCTACCAGTACTGGTTCCACCGGCGGCTCGACTATCGCTCGTTCGTCAAGGGGTAACGGAATCTCGAGCTCGTCATGCCCGGCTTCGCCGCCGGGTATCCACGTCTTCCTTCTATCTGCAAAGAAAGACGTGGGTAGCCGGGCCAAGTGCCCGGCCATGACGACCCAAATAACGACCCAAAGCCGTCATGGCAGGAGGGGCTCCCATGCTGCGAATGATCCTCAAGCGATCGCTGATCGCGCTGCCGAGCTTGATCGGCGTGATCATCGTGACGTTTCTGCTGACGCGCGCGCTGCCCGGCGACCCGGCGGCGTATTTCGCAGGGCCCGCCGCGACCAAGGAGGCGATCGAGCAGGTGCGCGTGAAGCTCGGCCTCGACAAGCCGCTGATCGTGCAGTTCGGCAACTACGTGGCCGACCTTGCGCGCGGCGATCTCGGGACCTCACTCACCACCGGCCAGCCGGTCGTGACCGACATCCGTACGCGTCTCCCGGCCTCCGCCGAGCTGACGCTGCTGGGACTGATCGTCTCAATGCTGATCGCGGTACCGCTCGGAATTCTTGCCGCGACCAAACCTGGATCGCCTATCGATCACCTCTGCCGCGTGATCGCGACTGCGGGCGTGTCTCTGCCGGTGTTCTTCACCGGGCTGATCCTGGTCTACGTCTTCTACTACCTGCTGGGTGTCGCGCCCGCCCCGCTCGGGCGGCTCGATACCTTCCTCAGTGCGCCGCCGCAGGTCACCGGCTTCTACCTGATCGACAGCCTGATCGCCGGCAATGGCGAAGTGTTCGTCGCAAGCCTCAAGCAGCTCATCCTGCCGGCGATGACGCTCGCGATCTTCTCGCTGGCGCCGATCGCGCGCATGACGCGCGCCTCGATGCTGGCAGTGCTGGCGTCCGACTTCGTCCGCACCGCGCGCGCCAGCGGCTTATCTCCGACGACCGTGATCGTCACCTACGCCTTCCGCAACGCGATGATCCCGGTCATCACCACGCTCGGCATGGTGTTCTCGTTCCTGCTGGGCGCCAATGTGCTGGTTGAAAAGGTATTTGCCTGGCCGGGTATCGGGTCGTACGCAGTCGAGGCCCTCGTCGCCTCCGACTTCGCGCCGCTACAAGGCTTCGTGCTGACGATGGCGATCATGTACGTGGTGCTCAACCTCCTGATCGACATCCTCTATGGCGTCATTGATCCACGCGTGAGGGTCGAAGCATGACCGAGATCGCCGCCCCCACCGAGGTCGTCCGTCCCGCAAGCGGGTTAACGGCGCTGCTGCGCCACACCCGGTATGTGCTCAGCGAGAATCCGGTCACCGCGTTCGCGGCCGGCCTGTTCCTGCTGATCGTCATCGCCGCGGCCTTCGGACCCTGGATCGTCCCCTACGATCCCTATGCCAGCAACACCACCATGGCGCTGAAGCCGCCGTCGGCCGCGCACTGGTTCGGGACCGACCAGCTCGGCCGCGACGTCTTCAGCCGCGTGATCGTCGCCACCCAGCTCGACTTCTTCATTGCCGTGGCGTCGGTCGCCCTGGTGTTCCTGATGGGAGGGTTGGCGGGCGTTGCCGCCGGTTTTTTTGGTGGCTGGACCGACCGCATCGTCGGCCGCATCGCCGACACCATCATGGCGTTCCCGCTGTTCGTGCTGGCGATGGGCATCGTCGCCGCGCTCGGAAACACGGTCGAGAACATCATTCTCGCCACGGCCATCGTCAACTTCCCGCTCTATGCCCGCATCGCCCGCGCCGAAGCCAGTGTGCGGCGCGAGGCCGGCTTCGTGATGGCGGCGCGGCTCTCCGGCAACGGTGACGCCCGCATCGTGCTCACGCAGGTCCTGCCCAATATCATGCCGATCATGGTGGTGCAGATGTCGCTCACCATGGGCTACGCCATCCTCAACGCCGCGGGCCTCTCGTTCATCGGCCTTGGTGTGCGGCCGCCGACCGCGGAATGGGGGATCATGGTGGCCGAGGGCGCAGCCTTCATGGTCTCCGGCGAATGGTGGATCGCCTTCTTCCCGGGCGCCGCGCTGATGGTGGCGGTGTTCTGCTTCAACCTATTGGGCGACGGTCTGCGCGACATCGTCGACCCGCAGCGGAGGACTTGACCATGGCAAACGCCCTTCCGCTCCTCGACGTTCGTGATCTCACCGTCGAATTCTCGACCCGGCGCGGGATCGTCCGCGCGGTCGAGCATGTCAATATTTCGGTCGCCAAGGGTGAGACCGTCGCGATCGTCGGCGAGTCCGGCTCGGGCAAATCCGTCACTTCGTTCGCGGTGATGCGGATCCTCGACCGCGCCGGGCGCATTGCGGAAGGCGCAATCTCGTTCACCGGCCTCGACATCCGCGACGCCAGCGAGACCGAGATGCGGAACCTACGCGGCCGCGAAATGTCGATGGTTTTCCAGAACCCGCGCGCGGCACTTAATCCAATACGCAAGGTCGGCGTCCAGATCGAGGACGTGCTGACGCAGCACGCGCAGGCGGGCTCCCAGGACGCCACCGACAAGGCGATCGAGTTGCTCGAGCAAGTGCGCATCGCCCGGCCGCGCGAGCGCTATCACGCCTATCCGTTCGAATTGTCCGGCGGCATGTGCCAGCGCATCGTCATTGCGCTCGCGCTCGCCTGCCGGCCGCAGCTCCTGATCGCCGACGAGCCGACCACCGGTCTCGACGTAACCACCCAGAAGACCGTGATGGACCTGATGGTCGAGCTCACCAAGCAGCGCGGCATGTCGACCATCCTGATCACCCACGACCTTGGACTCGCCGCCACCTATTGCGACCGGGTGACGGTGATGGAGAAGGGCCATGTCGTCGAGACATCGTCGGCCCGCGCAATCTTCACCGCGCCGGAGCATCCCTATACGCGCAAGCTGATGCGCGCGACGCCGCGACCCGGCGTTTCGCTGCGGGATCTGCTGCCGGACGACGGCACGGCGCGGCCGACCGCGCAGGTGCTGCCGATCAACACCGACAAGACGCCGCTGCTCGTGGTCGAGAAGCTGGTGAAGGAATATCCCCGCCAGGGCGTGACCAAGTCGCTCGCAAGCATGTTCCGCCGCGGTCCGGCTCCGGAGCCGGAAGCCTTCCGCGCCGTCGACGGCATCAGCTTCACCGTCGGCCGTGGCGAGAGCGTCGGCCTGGTCGGTGAATCCGGCTGCGGAAAGTCGACCACGTCAACCATGGTCATGCGGCTGATTGATGCCACCGACGGCCTGATCCAGTTCGACGGCGAGGACATTGGCGCGATCCCGGCGAAGAAATTCGCCACGCTGCCGATCCGCAAACGCATCCAGATGGTGTTCCAGGATCCGACCGACAGCCTGAACCCGCGCTTCACCGCGGCGCGCGCCATCGCCGACCCGATCCTGCGGCTCGGCGACATCAAGGGCCGCGACGCCGTGCGCACCCGCTGCGAGGAACTGGCGCAGCAGGTCGGGCTTCCGCTCGAGCTGCTCGACCGCTTCCCGCATCAGCTCTCCGGCGGACAGAAGGCACGCGTCGGCATCGCCCGTGCGGTCGCGCTGCATCCGGACCTGGTGATCCTCGACGAGCCGACCGCGGCGCTTGATGTGTCGGTTCAGGCGGTGGTCCTTAACCTGTTACAGGAACTGAAGGAATCGCTCGGGATGAGCTACCTGTTCGTATCGCACGATCTCAACGTGGTGCGGCTGTTGTGCGACCGGGTGCTGGTGATGCGCCAGGGACGGATTATCGAGCAAGGTCCAACCGACAAGGTGCTGTTTGCGCCCGAAGCGGACTATACTCGCGAGCTGTTGGCCGCCATCCCGCACCCGACCTTCGAACCGCAGGACAAGCCGCTCGACCATGTCCGATCCGCTTGACGATCTGATTGACGCCGCCACCCGCGCGCTCGACCTTCCGATCGAGCCGGAGTGGAAGGCGGCGGTGAAGTCCAATCTGCAAGTCACCTTGCGCCATGGCGCGCAGGTCGCCGAGTTTGCGCTTCCGGACGAAGCCGAACCGGCGCCGGTGTTCGTCGCCTGACGCCATGGATGATCTTACCTGGACGTCCGCCAACGCGATCGCCTACGCCGTCCATGACGGCCAGACGAGCGCGCACGATGTTGTCGCCGGCGCGCTGGCGCGCATCGCCGCGCAGAATGGCACGCTCAACGCGTTCACAGCCGTCACTGAGGAGCGCGCCATCACGCGCGCCGCCGCCGTCGACCAGGCGCGCAGGAATGGCGAACGGCTCGGCCCGCTGGCCGGCGTGCCGTTCGCGGTCAAGAACCTGTTCGACATCGTGGACTTGCCGACGGTCGCCGGCTCGAAGATCAATCGCGACCGCGATCCCGCAGACCCACGACTCGCCCCTGATCAAACGTCTGGAGGCGGCCGGTGCCGTGCTCGTGGGCGCTCTCAACATGGGCGAGTACGCCTATGATTTCACCGGCGAAAACGTCCACGACGGGCCATCGCGCAACCCGCACGATACCAAGCGGATGACCGGCGGATCGTCGGGCGGCTCCGCCGGCGCGGTCGCCGGCGGCTTGGTGCCGCTGTCGCTCGGCTCCGACACCAATGGATCGATCCGCGTGCCCTCGTCGCTGTGCGGCATCTTCGGCCTCAAGCCGACCTACGGCCGCCTGTCGCGCGCGAACAGCTTTCCGTTCGTCGGAAGCCTCGACCATCTCGGACCATTTGCACGCTCGACGTACGACCTCGCGCTGGCCTACGACGCCATGCAGGGTTACGACCCCGAGGATCCGGTCTGCGTCGACCGGCCGGTCGAGCCGACAGCATCGCTTATCGGCAACGGCACCGACGGCCTCAGACTCGCGGTCGCCGGCGGATATTTCCGCGCCGGTGCGTTCCCGGAGGCGCTGACCGCCGTCGAGCGCGTCGCCAAGGCGCTCGGCATCACCCGCGAGGTCGAAATCCCCGAAGCGGCCCGGGCACGAGCGGCAGCCTATGTCATCACCGCGACCGAAGGCGCGGCGCTGCACCTCGAACGGCTGCGGACGCGCGCCAATGATTTCGATCCGGCGGTGCGCGACCGCCTGATCGCAGGCGCCATGGTCCCGGCAACGCTGGTCAACCAGGCGCAGAAATTCCGCCGCTGGTATCGCGCGCAGGTGCTCGACCTGTTCAGGGACGTCGATGCGATCATCGCCCCGTCGACGCCCTGCACGGCGCCGCTGATCGGACAGCAGACCTTCATGCTCGACGGCGTCGAGATGCCGGTGCGCGCGAACATGGGCATCTACACGCAACCGATCTCGTTCATCGGCCTGCCGGTCGCGGCGGTGCCGGTGCCGCTCGATCCGCTGCCGATCGGCGTGCAGGTCATCGCCGCGCCGTGGCGCGAGGACGTCGCGCTGCGGGTCGCGCATGCGCTCGAACGCGCGGGCGTCGCCGCCGCGCCCAGACCGAAAAACTAAATTCAAGGGAGCTCAGGGATGGAGATCGACCGGCCGGAGGTCGTCGCCGAAGTGACGGCCGCGTTCAACCGCTATGAAAAGGCGCTGGTGTCGAACGACGTCGCGACGCTCGACGCGATCTTCCGCAACGATCCGCGCACCATCCGCTATGGCGGCGGCGAGAATCTCTACGGCTACAAGGAGATCGAGGCGTTCCGCGCCGCGCGCTCGCCGGTCGGGCTGGCGCGCTCGATATCGAAGACGGTGATCACCACCTACGGCCGCGACGTCGCGGTGGCGTCGACGCTGTTTCACCGCACGACAACGCCCGGCAAGGTCGGGCGGCAGATGCAGACCTGGGTGCGCTTCCCCGACGGCTGGTTCGTCGTCGCCGCCCATGTCAGCGTGATCGACGAGCCGAAAGCGACGCCTGAAGCGACCTAATTACGCTTCGCTCGCTGCCACTGAAAGCGCGCCAGCCGCCAAAGCTCGAAATATCGCGCGCGCCCTCGACCGCCTTCGCCTCGACCAGGAAGCCCTTGGCCGAGCGGCCGCCGGCGAGACGGACGTCCCCGATCGACAGCGGCGGCGGAATGGCAGCGACGAATTTGCCGAACGCCTCCGCGGTCAGCGCCCAGACTTCGACCGTGATCGCACGCGCCTTCGCCGTCCCCGACGCGCAGCATGCCCGGCTTCGGCGGCGTGGTGCCGGCGAGCGCGAACAGCCGATAGTCGGCGGTCGTCTTCGTCTCCTCGACGAACCGCGCATTGCGCATCCGCAACTCGCCGTTCAGCGGCATGCCGGAGAGATGCGCACCCACCACGGCGAGAGGGATCTCGCCTCCGCGCAGCTCGCTCGACGCCTCCGCAAGCGGCGGCTGCGCGCGACCCGTCGCGCCGAGTGGCAGGCCGGTGTCGGCATGGAAGGTTCGGCCGATCGACGCCAGCACCGCGTCGCGACCGGCCGGCGCCAGCAGAGTGATGCCTGACGGCGCGCCGTCGGCGCGCATCGCCGCCGGCACCGCCAGCCCGCACAGGTCGAGCAGGTTGACGAAATTGGTGTAGGTGCCGAGCCGGCTGTTGAGCTGGATCGGATCGGCCAGCACCTGATCGACGGTATAGACCGTCGGCATGGTCGGCAGCACCAGCGCGTCGATGTCGCCAAAGACGCGGTCGCGCACGAGGCGCAGCTCCTCAAGCTTGTAGAACGCGGCAAACGCGTCCGCCGCGGTCGGGCGCGCGCCCTCCTGAATGATCGCACGCGTCACCGGATGAATTGCGTCCGGCGACGACGCGAGCAGCGAGCGGATCGCGAGGTAGCGCTCGGCGAGCCATGGACCTTCGTAGAGCAGACGCGCGGTCTCGTAGAACGGCTCGACGTCGATCTCGGCGAGCGTCGCGCCAAGCTTGCGAAACCGCTCCAGCGCGCCGTCGTAGATGCGCGTGGCCTCGCGATCGCCGAAGAAGATGCGCTGCCCGGCGAGCGGCACGCCGATGCGCATGCCGCGCGGCATCGGCTCCACGACGCCAACCGCATACGGATCGCGAATAGGGATCGGCGTTGTCGGGGCCGGCCATGGCAGCGAGCGCCGTCATCGCGTCATCGACCGTGAGCGCAAACACCGACACGCAATCGAGCGTGCGGCAGGCCGGCACCACGCCCCAGGTCGAGATCATGCCGAGGCTCGGCTTCAGCCCGACGATGTTGTTGAGCGCCGCCGGGACGCGGCCCGATCCGGCGGTGTCGGTGCCAAGCGCGAGCGGCACCAGTCCCGCCGCCACCGCCACGCCGGAGCCGGAGCTCGATCCGCCCGGAATGAGCTTGGCGTCGAACGGATTGCGCGGCACGCCATAGGGCGAGCGCACGCCGACAAGCCCGGTCGCGAACTGATCGAGATTGGTCTTGCCGATGACGATGGCGCCGGCCTGGCGCAGGCCCGTCACCGCGGTCGCATCGCTGTCCGGATTGTAGGAGAAGGCCGGGCATGCGGCCGTCGTCGGCAGGCCTTTGACGTCGATATTGTCCTTCACCGCGACCGGTACGCCGAGCAGCGGAAAGAGGCTGCGCGCTCGGGTGGCGGCTGAGCGCCCTCGCCTCGGCGATCGCGTCGGCCTCGTCGCGCAGGCTGATGAAGATCGCCGGATCGGCATGCGCGCGAATACGCGCGTAGCATTGCGCGATCGTCTCCTCGGGCGTCGTCGTCCCGGCACGATGGTCGGCCACGATTTCCGCGGCAGTCTTGGTCACAATCAGCCCCTCCGTTCCCACCATACAATCGGGACCAGCAGCGAAATCAACTGCACGGAATCATTGCAATTGTTGTGCCGAATTTTCGGGCAGAAGCGTCAGTCGGCGACCTTGCGGGCCGGCGTTTCCGGCTTGAGGCCGGTGCGCTGGCGGGCGAGCGTTTCCTTGCCGGTCTCTTCCCATTGGCCCTTCACCGCACGGGCCGCCCAGGTGTCCCAGCGCTCGATCCAGTCGCCGAGCTCGTAGCCATGCCACGGCTGCCGCAGCGTGATCGGCGGCAGGTCGAGCTTCGCCCACAGCGCCTGCGCGCGCTCCATGAACTCCTTCTTCGGCAGCGCGAGCGGCGCCATCGGCCCTTCATGGTGGCGTCGATCAGAAGCTTCGATCCGAGCCCGCGGTTCGAGTATTGCGAGCCCTGCACGCCGCCGTGATAGGGCGGAATGTGCACGTCCTCGACCGGATTGCAGCGATAGGCGATCGACCACATCACCGCGTCGAGATTGTCCGGATCGATGTCCTCGCTCACTGCGATGATGATCTTGCCGGCGATGGCGTTGAGGCTCGCCGCACCGTTCATGCCGCGCCAGACCTCCGAGCGCGGCGTGCCGGCGGCGTATTGCACGAAGATCACCGGGCGCAGATTGGTGAGCGGCTCATGCATCACCACGCGGCGCACGCCGCGGATCGCGAGTGCGTCGCGCAGGTGTGCGAGATAGAGCGGCTCGTAGGCGACTTTCTTGACCAGGCTCGACTCGCTCGGCGTCACCTGGCTGATGATCGAAGCGAATACCGCCTTCTTGCGGTGCGTGATCGCCGTCACCTGCATCGGCATGTTGTAGGCTTCGAGCGCGACATAGCCGTTGCTCTCGCCGAACGGCGCCTCGGGCTCGAGCTTTTCCGGATCGATCAGGCCCTCGATGACGATCTCAGCGTCGGCCGGGACGTCGAGGTCGACGGTCTTGCATCTGACCACCGGCACCGGCCGCCCGGCGAGCCCGCCCGACACGCCGAGTTCATCGAGGTCGACGTCGAGCTTTTGCGCGCCGGTGAACAACACCACTGGCGCGGCGCCGACCACGATCGCGATCGGCATCGGCTGCTTGCGCTTGTTATATTTCTCCCAATGCAGGTAGCCGCCCGCCCCACCGGCGCGCGCCACCATGCGCACCACCATCCGATCCGTCGCCTTCAACGCAGCCCGATAGGTGCCGCCGTTCTGGATGCCGGAGTCCGGGTCCTTGGTGACGCAGAAGGTGGCGCTGAGATACGGCGCGGAGTCGAAGCCGGGCGTCGAGATCGGAACGGGCAAGAGCTTCAGCCCGCCGTTCGGCTTGCGCAGGTCATCACCGGTGATGACGACCTCCTGGCAACGCGCGGCATTGGTCTTGATCGGCGGAATCGGATGCGCGATCGCCTCCATCCAGCGCTTGCCGATGTCCTCGACCGCGGCCCGCATCCCGAGTGAATAGATTTCGGCCGACGCCGCAATCGAGCCCACGACGACGGGCATGTCGTATTTGCGGCCGGTCGAATCCACGACATTGGTGAAGAGGAAGGCGCGGCGCTCGGTCTCGGGAATCCCGCCGATGAATTGCAGCCGGACCAGCGGATGCAGCTCGGTGTCCTTGTCGACCGGATGGTCGATCCGGGTCAGCAGCCCCCTCGCCTCAAGGTCCGCAAGATGCTCCTGGAGATCAAGCCGCGGTTGCGTGGTCTCTTTGCTCAGCGGCTTCGCCGTCACGTCGTCCATACTCAGCTCAGTTCCTGTTTGAACGGCTCTCTCCAGCGCTCATTCCCGCGCAAGCGGGAATCCAGACTTTGCTTTGATTTCTGGGTCCCCGCTTCGCGGGGACGAGCGGAAGGCGAGCCTAGTCAGTTCAAAGCGACACTAGCATGCGGAAAAAATCAGTTCACGGAATAGATGCCCCGGACGCGCTCGATCGTCGCCGGCGACACGTTGGCGACCTCGGCGACAAGCTGCTGAAGCTCCTCCCCCACCAGCGGACCAAGCTCGAGCTTCTGCGTCTTCAGGTCGGCCATGAAATCGGGGTCCTTGACCATGGCGTCGAAGGCGCGCCGCAGCGCCTGAATGCGATCGGCCGGCGTGTCGGGCGTCGAGAAGATGAAGCGCCCCACATCCGACGCGTTGGCGAACACGCGCAGCGCCTCCACTTCGTCCGGCGTGCGGCCGAGCTCGACCGAGGTCGGCACATCCGGCAGCTCAGGATGCCGCTTGATGCCGTGCTGCACGAGGATGTTGATGGTCTTGTCGCGAAGGTGCTGCTCGGCGCGCGACTTCACGCCGTCCCAGGTGGTCGAGTGCCCTCGACCTCGCCGCGCTCCATCGCCAGCATGGCTTCCGCGGAGCCGGTGTAGCCCATCACCAGCTTGAACTTGGTGCCGACAATGTGGTTGAGCGACAGCGGATAGATCGCGACCGTGGAGCTGCGTCCGGTTGCGCCCAGGACGGCCTCGCGCTGCATGGCATCCTTGATGGTCTTCACCGGCGACGACGCCATCATGAAGGTGACGTTCGGCGTCGGCGCCAGACGCCCGATAAAATTGAACTGCGCCGCCTTGAAACGCACGTTCGATGCACCGAGCCGCTCCTCCAGTGGCGCGGTCGGAACGATCAAGCCGAGCGTCGTGCCGTCCTTCGGCGCGACGTTGAAGATGTGATTGGCGGCAAGCAGGCTCCCGCCGCCTGGCATGTTGCGCGGCACCACTGCCGGGTTGCCGGGGATGTGTTTGCCGATGTGGCGCGCGACCGCGCGCGCATAGAGATCGTTGGCGCCCGCCGGCGGGTAGCCGATGATCACGGTCACCGTCTTGCCGCGGTAGAAAGCCTCGATCGATTGGGCGTCGCAGACGGTTGGCGCGAACAGAGCGAGCCCCGCTACCAAAGTACTAATCGATCGCACAGGAATCACCGTCATCACTTCCACACTTCAGTTCAGCGGATAGATCGCCTTGACCTTGTCGATAATCTCCGGCGACGCGTTGCCAAGCTCCACGACGAGCTTCTGCAGTTCTTCCCCCGGCATCGGGCCAAGCTCGACGCGGTTCGCCGTCAATTCCGCAACGAATTCGGGATCCTTCATGGTGGCGTCGAACGCCCGTCGCAACGCCTGCACGCGGTCAGCCGGCATGGCGGGCGGCGCCATGATCATCTTCCCGACCTCCGTCGCATTGGCCACGATCTTGAGGATTTGCTGCTCCTGCGGATTGCGGCCAAGCTCCCATGAGGTTGGGACGTCCTTAAGCTCCGGATGCCGCCTGAGCGCATACTGAACCAGCACGGTGATCTTCTTCTCGGGCAGCCAGGTCGGATGGAGGGCCCTGACGATCTCCAGGCTGGTCGAATGACCCTCGACCTCGCCGCGCTCCATCGCAAGCATCGCCTCCGATGAGCCCGGATATCCCATCACCATCTTGAACTTTGCACCGATCACATTGCTCAGCACCGACGGATAGATGAAGACCGTGGAGCTTCGACCTGAAGCTCCCAGAATGACTTCGTTCCGATAGGCATCCTGAATAGATTTGATCGGCGACGTATCCTTCACGAACGTCATGTTCACGCCGGGCGCGATGCGGCCAATCCAATTGAACTCGGCCGATTTGAATTTGGCCGCGCCGACGCCCAACAATTCCTCGAGCGGTATGGTGGCGGCAATGAAACCCAGCGCGGTGCCGTCCTTTGGAGCGACATTGAACAGATGATTGGCGGCGACGAGGCTGCCCGCCCCCGGCATGCTCTTGAAGATGACGGTTGGATTGCCCGGAATGTGCTTGCCGGCGTGGCGCGCGAACGCGCGCGCATAGATGCCATTGCTGCCGCCGCCCGGATAGCCGAGGATCACGCTGACGGTCTTGCCGCGATAGAAGTCGGCGACGGATTGCGCCGCTGCCCCTGACGGCGCCAGCGCCAGGACGATAGCCAGCGAAATGCCAAACGATCGAAGCATCGCGGACCCTCGTCAATTCACTGGATAGATCGCCCTGACCTTGTCGATGATGTCAGGCGAAACGGTGCCGACCTCCACGACGAGCTTCTGCAACTCCTCGCCCGCCATCGGCCCCAGTTCGACACGCTGCGACTTCAGCTCGGCCTGGAACGCCGGATCCGTCATCGTGGCGTCGAACGCGCGGCGCAGCGCCTGGATGCGATCGGCCGGCGTGTCGGGCGTGGAGAGAATCATTTTCCCGACTTCGGTGGCATTGGCGACGAGCCGCAGGATTTGCCGATCGATGTCGTTTTGCGCCAGCTCCCACGACATCGGCACATCCGGCAGTTCCGGGTGCCGCGTAAGCGAGTACTGCACCAATGCCCTGATCTTCTTCTCGGGCAGCCACTCGGGATGCACCGCGCGCACGACCTCCAGACTGGTCGAGTGGCCTTCGACTTCGCCGCGCTCCATCGCGAGCATGGATGCCGTCGAGCTCGGATAGCCCATCACCAGCTTGAATTTCGCGCCGGTCACGTTGGCGACCACCGCCGGATAGATCGCGACCGTGGAGCTGCGCGCGCTGGCGCCGAGCAGCACTTCGCGCTTGAACGTATCCTGGATGGTCTGCACCGGGACGGTCGCCATCACGAACGTCATGTTTACCGACGGCGCGACGCGCCCAATCCAGTTGAACTCGGCGGTCTTCAGCTTGACGTTCGGCACGCCCAGCCGCTCCTCGAGCGGGATGGTCGGCGCGATCAGCGACAGCGTGGTGCCGTCTTTGGGCGCGATATTGAAGACGTGGTTCGCGGCGACGAGGCTGCCACCGCCCGGCATGTTGCGCGGGATGACGGTCGGATTGCCCGGAATGTGCTTGCCGATGTGGCGTGCGACCGCGCGGGCATAGATGTCGTTGCTGCCACCGGTCGGATAGCCGATGACCATATTGAGCTGCTTGCCGCGGTAGAATTCCTCGAGCGACTGTGCCTGCGCCGCCGCCGGCACGACACACGCGAGGGACACGGCGACGAGCGCGCCATATCCGCGGGACCCAAGCAGCACCATGAACGCCCACTCCCCTTGTTCTTAAGGTCTTCTTGCAGGGGCAGGATAGACGAAGCCGAAACAGCCCCGTCCCATGCGGCGGCGTCGCAGGTCGCTATCGCGCGGCGTACTGCGCCGCCGGTGCACCGATCGCGCTGTTGACGCGCGGCATCACCTCGTTCGCCAGCAACTCCATCGAGCGCCGCGACAACGCCGGATCGGTCCAGTCGACACCGCAATAGACCAGCTCGCCGAAATCGCCGATCTCCTCGCGGAATTCGAGGATGTGATCGACGATCTTGTTGACCGATCCGTACCAGACCAGACGGTCCATCACGTAATCGTCGGTGATCTCGGCGTCCGGCTGATCCATCCGGTCCTTGAACAGCGCAAGCCGTCCGCTGGCGCGGAATTTCGCGAGCAGTTGCTTGAAATAGAACAGGTACGGGCTGTTCTCGTCGTGGCGGGCATAGCGCGCGGCGACCTTGTCGTCCTCGCACACGAAGATCGTGCGCGCGACCCGCCAATCGCCGATGTCGGCGGTCTTGCCGACCTCGCCCTTGCCCTGCGCGTAGTTCGCCCAATGGGTCTTGACCCATTTCGGCAGCAGGAAGTTCGCCGAGAGCGGATGGAAGTCGCGCTTGCCCATCGCGATCACGCCCTTCGAGAACGGCGCGACCACGGTGCCGACGATTTCCGGATACGGCTTCTGATAAGGCTTCGCGAGGCCGCCGAGGCCGATCTCCAGCCGCGCGGTCTTCATCGTCGAAACCTTGAAGCGGTTGTTCGGCAGGTCGATGTCGTAGGGCGGATCGCGCGTCCAGATCTCCAGAATGACGTCGATCACTTCCTCGAACAGCTTGTTGCGGTCCTCGTCGAGATTGCCGATCGCTTCCGCGTCGGTGCGCAGATTGCCCGGGCTGACGCCGAGGATGAAGCGTCCCTTGGCCATGTGATCGAACATCGCCGAATGGGTCGCGACCAGCACCGGGTGCGACTGCGACAGGTTGGTGGTGCCGGTCGCGAGCTTGATGTTGGTGGTCTCGAATGGATCAGCGTCGCGAGAAACAGCAGGCTGTTGGTGATGTTCTCGTTGGCGTCGGTCAGATGCTCGCCGATGAATGCGTCATAAAAGCCGAGCTTGTCCGCCAGCATGACAATCTCGCGGTCTTCCTGGAGCGTCTCCGCCCAGGGGCGATGCAGCGGGTGCATCGGCATCGTGAAATAACCAAGCCTCATCGTGCGGTCTCCCGAGTGGCCGGAACATCAATAGCGCCCGGACTTTACAACAAATTCCCGCGATTGTCGCCGACTAGGTCGGCGCGATGTCAAATCCACCCCACTAGCGCGCCTCGGCGCGGACCAGTTCGTCGAGCATCCGCCGCGCCTGCAGTTGCGCCGCGTCGGCGCTGATATGGATCAGCCCGTCGATCGTCGCCGCCCTTGAGGTTCTTCTGCTGCGCCTCCAGCATGACCTTGTCTTCGAGGAAGGTGTTGACCGTGCCGTCGTAGAGCAGCTTCGACATCGCCGCGTCGTCGCGCTGGAAATTGCGCGCAAAGCCGAAGTGGTAGTGGCAGGTGGTTTCCGATTCCGGCGTCACCAGATGGGTCGACCAGATCGAGATGCCCTGGCTGCGGTCGCCTTCCGGCGCGCCGGTGCCGGTCTTGGCGGCGCCGACGTCCATGTAGACGATGCTCGGCGGCCGCCAGGTCGCGTGCTGCCAGCGGTCGACATTGCCGTCGAAGCCGCCGGCCTTGGCGAACAACGGCGGCGGCTTGAAATCGATCATCCAGCGCCCGACCCGCACGCCGTCGTTCAGGCGCTCGGTCTTGGTCGGCGTGGTGGCTTCGCGCGGGATCGCCGGAGATGGTGTTCTTATGCAGATGGGCGACGTGGGTATAGTCGAGCAGATTGTCGATCAGGAGCTGCGCATTCGCATCGATGCGCAGATAGCCGGGCGTCAGCGTCCAGCCCTTGTCGGCAAGCCAGGGCAGTCTCGACGATCTTTGAGTCGTCGGCGCGCGCCGGATCGCCCATCCAGATCCAGACCACGCTGTAGCGCTCGGCGACCGGATAGGCGCGCACCCGCGCGCCCGACGGCACGGTGTCCTGGCCCGGGACCGAAACGCACTGCCCTTTGGCGTCGAATGTCAGGCCGTGATAGCCGCAGCGCAGATGATCGCCCTCGACCGCGCCCAGCGAGAGCGGCGCCGCACGATGGCAGCAGCGATCCTCCAGCGCCGCGGGCTTGCCGTTTGCCGCCGCGAAACAGCACCACCGCCTCGCCGAGGAAGGTGCGCCCGACGGGCTCGCCGGTCAGGTCCTTCGACCAGATCGCTGCATACCAGCCGTTCTTCGGGAACATTGCGTCGCTCTCCTGGGTCACGCCGGCAATTCCTGAAAGCGTGCCGCAAACGATAGGTGAAGCCTGAAATGCTGACAAGTTGACCTGCCGTCATAAGCCCAGACACAACCGCGGACAATCTTGACCGTCTGTCGCTCTGCCATCATGGTATTTCCGGAACTCCACTTTCCGATACCGCGAACGCCCCGCGCTTGAACGGGCCGGAGGCTGGCTGCCTTGCAACGCCCCATGAAGGTGAACGTCCAGGTCGAGCTCCCCGACGAACTCACGATGCTGCAGGACATGGTGCGGCGTTTCGTCGACGAGGAGCTGATTCCGCTCGAAGGCCGCTCGCTCGACGGCCAGAAGATGAAGCCCGACATCGAGGCCGCCGCTGACCGCGCGCTGCAAGGAACTCGGCCTCTACCAGATCGACGTGCCGGAGGAATTCGGCGGCCAGGGCCTCGGCGTGCTCGGACGCTCGATCGTGTGGTCGGAGCTCGGCCGCACCGTGGCGTTGCCGACGCGGGTCGTGCGCATCCTCGGGCCGGAAATCCGCGCGCCGCTCTACGCCCTCACCGGCGAGATGCGCGAGCGCTATCTGATGCCGACCGCGCGCGGCGAGCGCGAGAGCTGCTTCGCGCAGACCGAGCCCGACGCCGGCTCCGATCCCGGCGCCATGCGCACCACCGCGGTGCGCGACGGCGATCACTACGTCATCAATGGCGTGAAGCGCTTCATCACCGGCGCCGACGGCGCGGATTTCGTGATCCTGATGGCCGCGACCGACCGCAGCAAAGGCTCGCGCGGCGGCATCTCCTGCTTCGTGTTCGACATGGACACGCCGGGCGTCAAGCTCTCGACCTGCTACCAGACCCTGACCGGCGAGACGCCGTGGGAAATCATCTTCGACAATGTGCGCGTGCACAAGGACCACCTGGTCGGCGAGGAAGGCAAGGGCTTCAGCCTCGGCCAGAAGTGGCTCGGCGCCGGCCGCATCAAGCAGGCCGCGCGCGCGCTCGGCGCGACCCGGCGCTGCCTCGAGCTCGCGACCGCCTATTCCAAGCAGCGCGTGACCTTCGGCCAGCCGATCGCCAGCCGGCAGGCGATCTCGTTCCGCCTCGTCGACACCTATGTCGCGCTTGAGGCGGCGACGCTTCTGGTTCACCGCGCCGCCGCGCGGCACGACCGCGGCGACGGCGACCGCAACGAAGCCTATATGGTGAAGCTCTATCTGCACCGAGATGGCCTGGGAGGCCGCCGACATGTGCCTGCAGGTGCACGGCGGCATCGGGCTCACCACCGATCTGCCGGTCGAACGGCTCTGGCGCGACCAGCGCAGCCACATGATCACCGAAGGAACGCCCGAGATCATGCGCATGGCGCTTGCGCGCCATGTGCTCAATACGTTCGGATAAGCCGCCGGCAACGAGAAAACGCCAGAGGTGCCGACGGCACAAGGCCCTCGCCTACGGCATGGGTCCCCGTTCAACCAGTTCAAGCCGGGCGCCCCACGGGTCGGTGAGATAGGTGATCGCGGAGCCGGTCAGCGGGTTCTTGCTATAGGGCTCATCGAGCTTGATGCCGTCGGCTTCGATCTTTTTGATGATGGCGTTCAGGTCCTTCACATCGAAGCCGATGTGGTCGAGCACGCGGCCTTTGGTCGGCGCCTGCGGGCCGTTGGCCTTGGCAAACCGGAGCTGGGCGCCGGGGATGTCCACGACCGGAGACTTGTTGCGCTCGCTCACCTTGCCGCCAAAGTGCTTCGCATACCAGGCCACGGCCTTGGGGATCTCCGCCTCCGGCAGGAAGAAGTGGATGTGCTCGTGCCGGATCGGCATGGTCTGGGACTTGTCTTCCAGGATTTCGATGCGCACGCCGTCTGGCGTTTCGACGAATGCCTGATCGGTCCTGTTGAAGGCCGTCGGCGGCAGCACCGCCACGCCTGCCGCCTTCCACTTGGCCACCTGCTCCTGCACGTTGTTGACGATAAACCCAACGTGATTCACCACGGAGCCGACCGTGCCGCCCTTTCCCGGCGGCTCTTTCCCGAAGTTCAAATTGATCAGCACGCCCGGAAATCGGACGGATTCGGCGCCGCCAGGGCGCGACAGCGCCTGGCCGCCCATGCCGACGAAGATCTTCCGGTTCGCATCCACGTCATGCGAAACGAAGTGCCAGTGACCCATGGTCACGCCCGCCTCGTTGAATGGCAGCGGCTGCGCGAAGGCGACTCCGGTCGCCAGCGTCGACACGAGACATAGGCCCGCGAAGGGGATTCTCATGGATGCCTCCCTGTTGCGCCGGCATTCCTTGATGGGCCGGCGCTTGTGGGAACGCTACCACCCGGCCTAATCGCGCGATACCTCGACCGAGCGGGAATGCCTCCGCCCCGCGCAGTCGACGGTTGCAGGTCCGCCGCTTGCGGTGATCACCCCGGGTGGTAGTAATCTGCCAAGGCTTCCTCGGAGCCGAGCGCCGCATAAAGTGTGCGTCCACGACAAGGAGAGTAACGAAATGGCCGACAAGACCTACGAGAATATTCTGATCGAGCGCGAAGGAGGCATCACCTTCCTCTGGCTCAACCGCCCCGACAAGCGCAACGCCATGAGCCCGGGCCTCCATGCCGACATGGACGACGCGCTGAGCTGGCTCGCCACCGACAAGCAGACCAAGGTGCTGGTGCTCGGCGGCAAGGGCGAGGCCTGGTGCGCCGGCCAGGACCTGCGGCTCTATTTCCGCGGCACCCAGGACAACCCGGAAGCGCGCTACAAGGCCAACAACGATAGCCATAGCTGGCGCTGGGAGCGGCTCTCGACGTTTCCGAAGCCGACCATCGCCATGGTCCACGGCTTTGCGTTCGGCGGCGCGTTCACGCAGCTCTGCGCCTGCGATTTCGCGATCGCCGCGGATGACGCGACCTTCGGCCTGTCGGAAGTGAACTGGGGCATCATCCCCGGCGGCCTCGTCAGCTGGAACCTCGCCGACATGCTGCCGCCGCGCCACGCGATGTATTACGCGGTCACCGGCGACACCTTCGACGGCAAGCGCGCGGTCGAGATCGGGCTCGTGAACTTCTCGGTGCCGAAGGCGAAGCTGCGCGAAGAGGCGACCAAGCTCGCCGAGAAGCTGATCAAGCTCAACCCGAACGTCGTGCGCTACACCAAGGAAGCCATCCGCGCCGTGCGCAAGATGGACGACAGGCAGGCGCGCGACTACCTCAAGTCGAAGCAGGACTCGCTGACGAAGAACGACAAGGAAATCCGCGAGCAGCACGGCATGAAGCAGTTCCTGGACGAGAAGTCCTACCGGCCGGGCCTCGGTCCGTTCCGGAAGGTCGAGAACGTCTAAGCGAACGGCCGGCCGGCGGAGCGCGCACCGTATGACCGGCCGGAACGACGCGATCGGGCATCTGTTCCACCCGAAGAACGTCGTTCTGGTCGGCGCATCGGACCGCCCCGGGCACTGGTCGCAACGCGTCTACGACAACCTCAAGCGGTTCGGGTTTGCCGGGAAGGTCTTTCCGGTCAATCCGAACCGCAACGATATCTGGGGCACGCCCTGCTATCCGAAGCTCGACGCGCTGCCGGAAACGCCCGACCATCTCGCGATCTTCACGCCCGCTGAAACCACCATCAAGATTCTGGAGGACGGCGGCGCCGCCGGCGCGCGCAGCGCCACCGTCTATGCCGCAGGCTTCGGCGAAGGCGGCGATCCTGACGGCCGCAAACGCGGCGCACAGCTGCGCGCCGCGATCGAGCGCACCGGCATCGCGGTGATCGGCCCGACCTGCATGGGCGTCGCCTGCGGCGCGGCGAAATTCGCCACCGTTCCCGACAAGTCGCTGCAGCAGCCGATGCCGAGCCCGGTCGCCATCGCCGTGCAAAGCGGCGCGATGGCGACGGTCGATCAACCGCGCCATCAACGATCTCGGGCTGAAGACCGCCTATCTCGCCTCCTGCGGCAGCCAGCTCGGCTGCAGGATTTCCGACTTCATCGACTACTTCGCCACGCTGCCGGAGCTGCGCGTCATCCTCTGCTATATCGAGGGCGTGCCCGACGCCGCGCATTTCCTCGAAGCGGCGCGGCGCGCCCGCGCCAACGGGAAAACCGTCGTGGCGGTGAAGGTCGGGGCGTCCGAAACCTCGCGCGCCGCGGCGCTGGCGCATACCGGCTCGCTCGCCGGCAGCGCGGAGGCGTTCGATGCCGTTGCCGGCAGCGCCGGCGTCATCCGCTTCAATTCGTTCGAGGACGCCATCGAGGCGGTCGAATTCCTCGCCCGCCTTCCCTTGCCACGCGGCCGCAACATCGCACTGATGTCCAATTCCGGCGCGCTGCGCAGCCTCATCACCGAGGCCGCCGAGCGTGCCGGCGCGACCCTCGCCACATTGTCGAATGCCACCGCGGCATCGCTCGGCGCGATCCTCGAGCAGCCGAAGGTCTCCAATCCGCTCGACACCATCCGCACCATTCCGGAGAAGCAATACACGGCCTGCCTCGACACGCTGGTCGACGCGCCCGAGGTCGACATCGTGCTGGTCGCCGAGGACCTGCCGATCGACAACAGCGTGGATCGCCGGCTCGGCAATCTCCTGTCGATCGAAGGCATCTCGCGGCGCGCCGAAAGCTCTCGGCAAGACCGTCGCCGTGTTCACGCCGCTGCTGGCCAGCCCGACCGACTACGGCCGGTCGGTGCGCGAGCAAATCCCGCACGTGCCGATGCTGCGCGGCACCGAGCGCGCGCTGCGGATCGTCAATGCGCTGGCGCGCGCCGCCGCGCGTCCGCTCCACGCCGGCGCATTTGTCGCGCCGCCGGCCGATACGGAGTTCGTCCGCCGCTGGCGCGCCCGCGCCGCGACGCTCGATGGCCCGACCGCGCTCAACGAGGTCGAACTCGAAGGCGCTGCTCGCCGAATTCGGAATTCCGCTGCCGCCGGAGCGGCTGGTCGCAGACGCCCGACGAAGCGGTGGCGGCGGCGCAGGCGATCGGCTTCCCGGTCGTGCTCAAGGCGGTGTCGGCGGCGCTGCCGCACAAGAGCGACGCCGGCCTCGTGTGCCTCAACCTCACGGATGCCGACGCCGTGCGGCAAGCCGCCGCCGCCATCGCGGCCCGCGCAAGCTCGCTGCCCGCGACGCTCGACGGTATGCTGGTCGCGAAGCAGGTCGCCGGCGGAACCGAGGTCGTGCTCGGCGTGCAGCGCGACGTTGAGATGGGTCCGGTCGTCATGTTCGGCATGGGCGGCGTCATGGTCGAGTTGTTCAAGGACGTGAGCTTTGCGCCGGCGACGCTCGACCGCGACGCAAGCCCGCGCGATGGTGCGCGCGACCCGCGCCGGGGCGATGCTCGACGGATTCCGCGGCCGCAAGCCGGGCGACATCGACGCGCTGTGCGATGCGCTGGTCAATCTCGGCCGGCTCGCCCGCGATCTTGGCGACGTGATCGAGGCGGTCGACATCAATCCGCTGCTGGTGCGCGAGCAAGGCGTCGTCGCGCTCGACGGGCTGGTGGTGCTGCGGCCGCCCGGCGAAGAATTGAGGAGAGCACTGAATGTCTTGCGATCGTCGCAGATGATTCTGAGCCTGCTTTCGCGGGCATGAGCGCATCGACTCGGCGCGCTGATGCTCGTTGCTGCGTGTTCGCCCGCCCTCGCCTTCCCCGACCGTCCGGTGCGCATCGTCGTGCCCTACGCGCCCGGCGGCGGCAACGATGCGCTCGCGCGCGTGCTCGCGCAGAAGCTCGAGGAGCAGTGGGGCAAGCCGGTCGTGGTCGAGAACCGCTCCGGCGGCAACACCCTCATCGCGACCGAATATGTCGGACGCCAGCCGGCCGACGGCTACACCATCCTGATGGTGACCACCGTTTTTGCGGTCAACCCGTCGCTGCTGCAGAAACTGCCCTACGACACGCTGAAGAATTTCGCGCCGGTCGTGCTCGCGGGCTCCGCGCCGAACGTGCTGGTGACCAAGCCGACCTTGCCGGTGAACTCGGTCAAGGAGCTGATCGCCTACGGCCATGCCAATCCCGGGAAGCTGACCTATGGCCATCCCGGCATCGGCACCACGCCGCATCTTGCCGTCGAGCTGTTCAACAGCGACGCCAACATCAAGGCGGTCGGCGTCGGCTATCGCGGGACGCAGCCGCAACTCGTGGCGATGCTGGGTGGCGAGATCGACTACGCGTTCGACGTCACGAGCTCGCTCAGCCACGTGCAGGCCGGCAAGCTGAAGGGCCTCGCCGTCACCGTCTCGCGCCGGCTCGAACGGTTTCCCGACATGCCGACCATGATCGAGGCCGGCTTGCCGGGCTACGAGGCCTACACCTGGTTCGGCTTTGTCGTGCCGGCCGGCACGCCGGCCGGACGTCGTGACCGCGATCAACCAGGCCATGAACAAGGGCTTGCAGGACCCATCCGTGCGCGCGCGCATGGACAATCTCGGCATCAACCTTGTGGGCGGCACGCCGCAGGATTTCGCCCGGCACATCGCTCCGAGATGGACAAGTGGGGCGCGGTCATCCGCAAGACCGGCATCAAGCCGCAGGCCGGAACCGGACAATAGAGGGAACGCCATGATTGCGCGATTGCTGTCACTCGCGATTGCATGCTCGGTGCTCGGCATCGCGCCGGCATCGGCGCAGAGCGTCGCCGAGTTCTACAAGGGCAAGACCATCACCGTTTACATCGGCTATGGCGCCGGCGGCGGCTACGACCTGTTCGCCCGCACGATCGCCCGGCACATGCCGCGCCACATCCCCGGCAATCCGACGATGCTGCCGATGAACATGCCGGGCGCGAGCAGCATGATCCTCGCCAATCATCTCGCCAAGCGCGCGCCGCAGGACGGCACCGCGATCGGCGCGGTGAATTCCGCGCTGGTCTTCGACACGCTGTTCGCCGGCGCGGAATCGAAGGCGCAGTTCTCCGGTCCCGACATGACCATGATCGGCAACGCGGTCTCGTCGGCCGCGGTGCTGGTCGCCTGGAACGCGTCCGGCGTGAAGACGCTCGACGACGTCCGGCAGAAGGGCCTCATCGTCGGCGCCACCTCGCGCACCGGCGACACCTATCTCCTGCCGCTCGCGGTGAAGAACATCCTCGGGCTGGACAAGATGAAGATCATCCTCGGCTATCCCGGCACGCGCGAGGCCGCGATCGCGCTCGAACGCGGCGAGATCACCGGCCGCGTCTGGGACATGGAAGGCATCAAGGCCGGGCGGCCGCAGTGGCTCACCGACGGAAGCCTCAACATCGTCGCGCAGCTCGCGCCGAAGAAAATGCCGGAGGTCCCGGCCAGCGTGCCGCTGGTGAACGACTCCGTGCCGGACGCGGACGACCGCCGCGTGCTCGACGTGATCTTCCTGAGCACGATCCTCGCGCGGCCCTACATCGCGCCGCCGAATATTCCGGCCGACCGCCGGCAGGCGCTGCGCGATGCGTTCATGGCGACGATGAAAGACCCGGCGTTCCTCGCCGACACCAAGAAGCTGCAGCTCACGATCGATGCGACATCCGGCGAGGAGATGGAGCGCATCGTGCGCGACGCCTATGCACCGCTTGCCGCGCGCAAGGCGCGCTGGATCGCGACGGCGTAGTGCCCTCTCCCGCGGAGAGGGCAGCTGCATTGGTGATCTGACGGCCGACCCCTCACCCATGCGTGGATTCGAGCCCTCTCCCGCAGGGAGAGGGCATGCAGCGCCTCCGCGCGCCCGCTTCACGATGTTCGGCGGCGAGGCATACATCTTGGCCACGACATCCTGCACGCGCGCGCCGCTCGCCGGCGTGATCTCCAGCCCCATCTTCTCGGCGTCGGCGACAAACGCCTTGTCGGCCATGGTGTCGTCGAACGCCTTGCGCAGGATCGCGACGCGGTCCGCCGGCACGCCGGGCGGCAGCTTGAACGGCCGGCCGAACACCTGCTGGCCGAGGATCAGCTCGAGCACGCGGCGGCTCTCGTCGTCCTTCACGTAGTTCCAGATATTGGGCACGCCCTGCGCCGCCAGCCCGGCATGGGTGTCGATCCCGGTCTGCAGGATCACGTGCATGCGGTTGTCGCGCACCCAGTCCGGCCGCTGCGTGCGCAGGCTCGACCAGTCGAGCCCGCAGATGCCCTCGACCTCGCCGCGCTCCATCGACAGCAGGATATCGACGCTGCCCTTGTAGCCGCGCACGACCTTGAATTTCGCGCCGACCTCGCGCCGCAGGAATTGCAGGTAGTCGAACAGCGAGCCGCCGGGCGCGTCGCCGCCCATGACGGTCTCGCGCTTGAGCGCGTCGTCGAACGTCGTGGTCTCGGAGCCCTGATAGGTCGCGCAGACCCGGGTCGAGTTGTTGGCGCTGCCGAGATAGATGAACTCGGTCGGCTTGAAGCGCGCCTCCATGCGCTCGTCGAGCAGCGGGCCGACGACCACGCCCGGAAAGATCATGCCGATGGTCAGTCCGTCCTTCGGCGCGCGGGCATAGAGATGGTTGGCGAGATTGACGCTGCCGGCGCCGGGCATGTGCTGGACGACGATCGTCGGCTCGCCCGGAATATGCTTGGCGTAGTGGCGCACCAGCGCGCGGGCATAGAGGTCGTAGCCGCCGCCGGGATTGCCGCCGACGATCATGGTGATGGTCTTCTTGGCGTAGAAATCGTCCGCGCTGCGCCGGGCTTGCGACGCAACGCGCCACGCCAAGCACAGAACGATCGCCGCGAGAATACGGGACGTCGTCACATCCGCCTCCCCTGCCGCTTATGTATGCGTACTTCGCACGCATCCATGGCGAGCCCTGCGTCATTCCGGCTGGGCGGCCGCCACGGCGCTTGCCGCCGCTTCTCGGTCAGCACGAGATAGAGCGAGCGCGCGACGATCAGCGCCATGCCGGCGAAGCTCCACGGCCCGGGCACCTCGCTGAACAGCAGATAGCCGATGATCGGCGGAGTAGACGATGCGCGAATAGTCGAGCGGCACCAGCACCGTGGCGTCGCCCTGCGACAGGCCGTGGGTGATCAGCGACTGTCCGGAAATGCCGAGGAAGCCGACCATGGATCAGGATCACAAACTCATAGGCGTTCGGCGTCACCCACCAGATCGCCGCCGGCACCGCCGCGATCAGCGCATTCCAGAACGCGTAGTAGAACATGATGACGCGCGTCGGCTCGGTGGTCTGCAGCCGCTTGATGCAGATCACCACGAGCCCGCCGGTGAACGCGCCGAGCGCGCCGATGAAGACGCCGGGCTCGAAGCCCGCGGTGAACGGCCGCGCATAGACCAGGATGCCGAGAAACCCGACCAGCGCCACGCCGATGCGGCGCCAGCCCACGAACTCGCCGAGGAAGAAGGATCGCCAGCGGGATCATGAACAGCGGACGCGAGAACTGCAGCGCCATGGCGTCGGCGAGCAGCATGTGCGTCAGCGTCCAGAAGAAGCAGGCATTGCCGACGGCGCCGGTCGCGCCGCGCACGAAATGCATGCCGGGCCGTTTGGTGCGCAGCGGCTCGAACGGATCGCGCCAGAGCACCGCGAGCACCAGAAAGAAACCGATCAGCGAGCGGAAGAAGAAGATCTCCATCGCCGGCAGCCGCTCGCCGACGTGCTTCACCAGCGTCGCCATGGCGACCAGCGTCAGCGATCCGAGCGAAACCAGCGCGATGCCGCGCCGCACGCCGTCCATCGCCTCCCAGCGGGCGGCGGCGGCGGCGTAGAGCGGCAGCTTGTCGAGCAAGGTTGGGCCGGAGGATGCTCTCAAGTTTCTGTTGTGTTCTTGCATTCTCACCAGCCTGGCGGGGTTGGATGCGATCTATAGCACGCATGATCGGGTGGCACAGGGGTGGCATACCAGCCCTGTGCGTGCGCCCTGGCAGGCCGCACATGCGCGCGGATCGGGCGCGCCGAACATGCATGATTGCAGAGGAGTAGCGCGCCGACCGGATTAGACTTGTCCCAAACTGTCCTATAAAAAGAGCATCCCAAACCGCTGCAGCCCAAGCGCAAAATCACAGAAATGGCTCGGCAGCGGCTTGCGGCCAATGCTCATACGGGGAGTGATACGCGTGGATGTGAGATACGAAGCGCCGGAAACGCTGCAGGCGGCCGTTGCGCTGCTGGCGGGCGCCACCGGGCCGGCGAAGATTCTGGCCGGCGGCACCGACGTCATCGTGCAGATGGAAACCGACCTGATCGAGCCTGCGCTCCTGGTCGACATCAAGAAGATCCCCGAGCTGCGACAAATCGCGTCCGAGAACGGCGGCTTCCGCGTCGGCGCCGCGGTGCCGGGCATGGAGATCATGGGCCACAAGGCGCTCAACAAGGCCTGGCCGGGCGTGCTCGACGGCGTGAAGCTGATCGGCTCGATCCAGGTGCGCGGCCGCGCCTCGATCGGCGGCAATCTCTGCAACGGCTCGCCGGCCGCCGACAGCGTGCCGCCGCTGATCGCCGCCGGCGCGATCGCGCGCATCATCGGCAGCAAGGGCACGCGCGAGGTGCCGGTCGAGCAGATCCCGACCGGCCCAGGCAAGACCTCGCTCGCCAAGGACGAGATCATCGTCTCCTTCTTCCTGCCGGCGCGCCCTCCCCATTCCGGCGACGCCTATCAGCGCTTCACGCCGCGCACCGAGATGGACATCGCGGTGGTCGGCGTCGGCGTGAACCTCACGCTCGACAATGGCGGCACCTGCACCGCGGCACGCGTCGCGCTCGGCGCGGTCGCGCCGACGGTGCTGCTGTCGAAGGAATGCGCCGACGCGCTGATCGGCACCAAGGTCGACGACAAGGCGCTCGAGAAGCTCGCGGCGGCGGCGAGCGCCGCCTGCCGTCCGATCGACGACAAGCGCGGCACGAAGGAATACCGGATCAAGATCGCGGGCGTGCTCGCGAAGCGCACCGCCCAGCAGGCGCTCGAAGTGGCGAGGAAGAACTGATGTCGAAAAAGTATCACGTTACGACCACCGTCAACGGCGACGACTACGAGTACCTGTGCGAAGCGCAGCAGACGCTGCTCGACGTGCTGCGCGACGAATTGCAGCTCGCCGGCACCAAGGAAGGCTGCGCCACCGGCGACTGCGGCGCCTGCACCGTGATGGTCGACGGCACCATGGTCTGCTCCTGCCTCGTGCTCGCGGTCGAGACCGACGGCGCCAAGGTCGACACCATCGAGGGCATGGCCAACGGCAACGAGCTGCATCCGCTGCAGCAGAAGTTCCTGGAGCTCAACGGCTCGCAATGCGGCATCTGTACGCCCGGCATCCTGATTGCCGCGCGCGCGCTGCTCGAACGCAATCCCGATCCGACCGAAACCGAAATCCGCTACTGGCTCGCCGGCAACCTCTGCCGGTGCACCGGCTATGACAAGATCATCCGCTCCGTGCAGGCGGCGGCGAAAGAAATGAGAGGAGCCTGATCATGGCACAAGCCCATCCCATCCTCGAAAAGAGCGGCTTCAATCCCGACAAGAAGCTGAAGATCGTCGGTTCCTCGCCGGTCAAGCACGACGGCATGGACAAGGTGACCGGGCGCGCGAAATTCGGCGCCGACATGTACCTGCCCGGCATGCTGGTCGGGAAGATCCTGCGCAGCCCGCACGCGCACGCGATCATCAAGTCGATCGACATCTCGGCCGCCGAGAAGGTTCCCGGCGTGAAGGCCGTGATCTGCCGCGACGACTTCCCGGAGATCAAGCCGGGCTCGGCCGACGGCGACATGACGCGCAACGCCATGGCGCGCGAGAAGGCGCTCTACGACGGCCATCCGGTGGCCGCGGTCGCCGCGACCTCGGAGTCGGCCGCCAAGGCGGCGCTCAAGCTGATCAAGGTCGAGTACGAGGTGCTGCCGCACGTGATCGACCCGGTCGAGGCGATGCAGCCCGACGCACCGATCCTGCACGACTACATGCGCACCAAAGGCGTGAAGGGCGCCGACAAGCCGACCAACGTGGTCGAGCGATACGAGCTCGGGATCGGCGACGTCGAGGCCGGCTTCAAGGAGGCCGACGTCATCGTCGAGCGCGAGTTCGACACCAAACCGATGCACCAGGGCTATATCGAGCCGCAGGGTTGCGTCGCCTCCACCACCGAGGACGGTCAGATCGAGCTGTGGTGCTGCACGCAGGCGCCATGGGTCTACCGCGACCGCCTCTCCAACATCCTCAAGATCGAAACCGCAAAGATCCGCATCCAGCAATCGGAGATGGGCGGCGGCTTCGGTGGCAAGACCGGCTTCTATCCGGAGCCGATCGCGATCCAGCTCTCGCGCAAGGCCAAGCGGCCGGTGAAGATCGCGCTCACCCGCAACGAGGTGTTCCGCGCCACCGGTCCGGTCTCCGGAACCAAATCGCGCATCAAGATCGGCTGCAAGAAGGACGGCACCATCACCGCCGCCGAGGCGGAGCTGGTCTTCCAGACCGGCCCCTTCACCGGCTCGGCCTTCACCAATGCGCCGCAGGCGATGTTCACGCGCTATGCGCTGAAGAACGTGAAGACCGTCTCCTACGAGGTCGTCTCGAACCGCCCGAAGGTGAACTCGTTCCGCGCGCCCTGCGTCCCGCAGGTCGTGTTCGGGGTCGAGGGCGTGATCGAGGAGCTGGCGCGCAAGATCGGCATGGACCCGATCGACTTCCGGCTCAAGAACGCCGCGACCGAAGGCTACAAGACGATCTACGGCGAGACTTTCGGCCCGATCGGCTTTGTCGAGACGCTGCAGGCGGCCAAGAAGTGCGACCACTACAAGTCGCCGGTGCCGGCCGGCCAGGGTCGCGGCACCGCCTCGGGCTTCTGGTTCAACCGCGGCGGCGAGACCACCGGCACGCTCAATATCGGCATCGACGGCTCGGTGACGCTGATCCTCGGCACCACCGACGTCGCCGGCTCGCGCATCTCCATCAGCATGATGGCGGCGGAAGAGCTCGGCATCCCGGTCGACAAGGTGCGCGCGGTGATGGCCGACACCCATTCGCTCGGCTTCAACCGCGTCACCGCCGGCTCGCGCACCACCTTCTCCACCGGCATGGTGATCATCGATTCCGCGCGCAAGGCGATCACCGAGCTGTGCAAGCGCGCCGCCGGCATCTGGGGCGTGTCGGAAGACGCCGTCACCTTCGAGGACGGCTACTGCAAGCCCGCCAGCGCCAACGTCGGCAGCTTCGAGCCGCTATCGATCGCGCAGATCGCCGCGAAGACGATGGCGACGCACGGCGCAATCGCCGGGCATTCGGAGATGAACGTCACCGGTGCCGGCCCGGGATTCGGGCTGCACATCGTCGACGTCGAAGTCGACAAGGAGACCGGCCGCGTCGACATCAAGCGCTACACCGTGGTCGAGGACGCCGGCAAGGCGATCCACCGGCTGCAGGTCGAGGGCCAGTTCCAGGGCGGCGCCGTGCAAGGCATCGGCTGGGCGCTGAACGAGGAGTACTGCTACGGCAAGGACGGCCGGATGGAGAATCCGAGCTTCCTCGACTACCGCATGCCGGTCGCCTCCGACGTGCCGATGATCGACACCGAGATCGTCGAGGTGCCGAACCCGCAAGCATCCCTACGGTCTGCGCGGCGTCGGCGAGGTGCCGGTGGTGCCGACCATGGCGGCGATCGCCAATGCGATCGGCCAGTGCATCGGCGTGCGTCCGCAATCGCTGCCGATGTCGCCGCCGAAGGTGCTCAAGCTGATCGACGAGCACAAGGCGAAGAACGGCGGCTGACGCTCAGCCTCGGCTACCACTGATCAGGCGCTGGGCAATCGCAGCAGCGCCTGACCCATCCGGATCATGGCGCCCTCGCGGACCGCGGGGCATAGTTCGAATCCGTCGGGCGCGAACACGATGATGGTCGAGCCCTGCTCGAACCAGCCCATCTCCTCGCCCTTGCGGTGCGGCGCGTTGCAAAAGTAGCGATTTGGGCCCCGGTACTTGAGCCGGAGCAGCACGTCGAGGAAATGCAGCCGGATGCTGGCGACGAGGATCGCCGCCACCGGCACCAGCGTGATGATGTGTCCGGTCGCCTCCAGCCGCGTCCTGATCAGCGCGCGCTCGTTCTTGCAGAACAATTTCTCGAGACGCTTGAGCGCGATCGGATTGACGTTCCAGGTGTCGCCCGAGATGTAGGTTACCTCCTCCACCACGCAGTCATGCGGCGCGTGGAAGCGGTGGTACATGGCGGACGTCAGCCGCAGCGTGACATAGCGGCCGTTGCGATAGATCGTTTCGATATCGCCGTCGTGGGTCAGCTCGCGGATCGTATAGGGAAAGCCCTTGACCTGGAGCAGTTCGGTACCCGCGATGGTGCCGCAAGCGCCGACGATGGCGTCGCAGGGGCTCACCATCGTGGCCGGGTCGTGGTCGATCGGGCGCGCCCCCTCCTTGAGCTCCCGGGTGAAGCAATCCCGCATGCTCTTGAAGGTCGTTTTCCTGGCCTCCGAGAGGTCGAGGCCTGAAAACATTCGCCAGAGCGCGATCGACGCATCGCGCACCAGCGGCCGCTCGATCCGGCTGAACCACCCCATGAACTGGGTCGCCAAGCGGCGCGGAATGCGGTTTGTGAGCAGGAAATTCAGGGTTTCCTGCTGCGTCATCCGGTCAATGAGGGTTCTGGGCGTCATCATTTTGAAATCTGATCTCGTTAGCGCTGTCACATGATGGATTTGTCATATTCGACGCTGGCCTGGTACGGAGTTGGCGCAGCCGCCGTAAGCCTGTCGCTGCTGAAGCTGAAGACGCGGCTTCGAACTCTCCAAGGCCAAGCACCCTTCCCTGTCCGGCCACTCGCGGATGTCCCGGCGCATCGCGGCGCTGATCCCGTACTACGAATACGACGAACACCGGTTCTTCCGCGCCGACGGTCCGCCCGAAGAGATCGCGGAGCGCCGCCGCGCGGCGTTCGCGCGGCTGTCCGAGCTTTACCGGACGCGTTACGCGGAAACGATCCGCCTGACCGCCGAGGCCGCCGACGGCATCTCCGACCAGCAGTTCACCGAGCGCTACCGCGTGCCGTTCCAGTTCAGCCGCATGGTCCGCGAGCATCTGCGAACGGGAGCCTTCCTCAAGGAGTTCGAGCGGCGTCACGGTGACCGATCTCGACGGCAACACGTTCTACGACCTGACCGGCTCCTACGGAGTGAACGTTTTCGGCTACGACTTCTACAAGCGCTGCATCGAGCGCGCCGAGGAACGCGCGCGCCCCCTCGGCCCCGTGCTCGGCGCCTATCATCCGGTGGTGGCCGACAACGTTCGCCGGCTGCGCGAAATTTCCGGCCTCGACGAAGTGTCGTTCCACATGTCCGGGACCGAGGCCGTGATGCAGGCGGTACGGCTCGCCCGCTATCACACCCGGCGTTCGCATCTCGTCCGCTTTTGCGGCGCCTATCACGGCTGGTGGGGCGACGTGCAGCCCGGCATCGGCAACCCGATGCCCGCGCGCGAAACCTACACGCTCAACGACATGTCGGAGAAGGCGCTGCGCGTCCTGCGCCGGCGCAACGACATCGCCTGCGTTCTGGTGAACCCGCTGCAGGCGCTGCACCCCAACGCCAATGCGCCGGGAGATTCGTCCCTGGTCGACAGCTCGCGCGGCGCCCACTTCGACCGCGAGGCCTACGCGGCGTGGCTGAAAGAGCTTCGCGAGGTCTGCACCGCGCGCGGCATCGTCCTGATCTTCGACGAGGTCTTCGTCGGCTTCCGGATCGCACGCGGCGGCGCTCAGGAATATTTCGGCGTCAAGGCCGACATGGTGACCTACGGCAAGACGCTGGGCGGCGGACTGCCGGTCGGCGTCGTGTGCGGCCGCAAGGAGTTCATGCGGCGCTTCCGCGACGATCGCCCGGCCGACATCTGCTTCGCGCGCGGCACCTTCAACTCGCATCCCTACGTGATGACGGCGATGGACGAGTTCCTGACGCGGCTCGACGATCCCGCCATGCGCAATGTCTATGTCGACCTCGACAAGACCTGGAACGGCCGCGTGGTGGCGCTGAACGCGCGGTTCGAAGCGGCGGGGCTGCCGGTGCGCGTCGCGAACCTGTCGTCGATCTGGACGATCCTCTACACCCAGCCGTCGCGCTACAACTGGATGCTTCAGTACTACGCGCGCGCCGCGGGGCTGGCGCTGAGCTGGATCGGCACCGGCCGGCTGATCTTCAGCCTGGACTACACCGAGGCCGACTTCGCGGCGGTCGCCGACCGATTGGTGGAAGCGGCGACGCAGATGGAGCGCGACGGCTGGTGGTGGCACGATGGCGCCACCACCAACAAGTCGATCCGGCGCGCCCTGCTCAAAGAGATGCTGGCTCATCGCTTCTGAGCGCCGCGGTTCCGACCTTCGTGCCAATCGGGCCGCCGGTCAGGCGTGCTGGTGACTGGCGTGTTCCGGGTCGATCAGCTCGACCGCGCATCAGGTAGAGCGGCGCCTTGTAGTAGAGCAGGATGTCGTGGAACGGGTCGGTGAGGATTTTCGTGAACCACACCAGACCGGCCTGAACGCCCTGAATGAAGAACAGGTGGACGGTGCGGAACAGCAGGCCGCCGACCGCGATCAACAGCCACATGATGGCGGTGTGCCGGATGAACTCGACCAGGTTGGCGTGGGGTTTGAACAGACCGAACAGCGTCGGGATCGACGACCAAGATGAGCGGCGACAGCGCCCAGATCGCCATCAGCACCACCTTGCGCTGCAGGTTGTAGCCGACCTTGACCTCTTCCTTGTATTCGTGGGTCGCCTGGTTGATCTGGTCGTAGCCCTTCGGCTCGAAGAAGAAGTGGCCGGCCTGGCGGGTCGTCATCGAGAACAACCAGCCGATGAGCGCCGCCACCGCCGGATCCCAGAACACGATCACATAGGCGCAGACAAAGCTGATCGCGCTGACCAGGTGGAGCGTCTGGTTGATGCGGCTGTGGTGGTAGTAGCGGTGGTCATCCCACCGCTGTTGCCGAAGCGCTTCCATGAAGCTCTGCTGCTGCATGACCCTATCCCTCTCGTCGTCGATCGATTGAATATTTCTATTCCGTGAATGTGCCGTGACACCGGCAGCAAAGCCCGCTCAGGCCGTGAGGCGATACTCGGTCACCACTGCATTTGAATTCATCGCGCGGGTACGGCTCGGCCCATCCTTGCGGAAGCGAATCACCGAGAAATGCCCGAACGGCGGCACAGCGCGGCGCTCGGCGATCCGGATGCCCGGAGTGCGAGCGACCCAAACCTCGTAGCGCTCCCAAGCGAACTCGCTGCGCCAGCCGAGCTTGCGCGCCGCCGGTGCCAACAAATGCTCCAGCTTGCGGCGCATCCCATCGTCGGCGCCTACCCGGCTCAGCAGCACGATCTCGCCACCCGGCTTCAGCACGCGGGCGAACTCGTCAAGCGTACCTTCCGGATCCGGGCGCGGTGGTGACCACCAGTTGCGCTACCACGACATCGAAGGAAGCAGTCGGCGAATTCAAGGTTCGCGGCATCCATCACGCTCAGGTGCTCGACATTGGTGAGCCCAAGTTCGGCGACCCGCTCGCGCGCTTTGCGCAGCATCATCTCGGAAATATCGATGCCGACGATCTGGTTGTTGGGTGAATATTCCGGCAGCGATATGCCGGTGCCGACGCCCACCTCCAGGATGCGCCCGCCGATCTGCTCAGCGGCGTCGATCACAGCCCTGCGGCCCTTCTCGAACACCGGACCGAAGACCATGTCGTAGACAGGAGCCCATCGATTGTAAGTGCGCGCAACCGACTCTTTGTCGAGATCGGCCAGGTTCGCTTGCATGCTTGTTCCTCGTTTGAATGGAAACGCGTGAAGGGGCACCGATCAACGCTCGGCCGTTGCCATGGCGGGCACCGGTACATGCTTGGAAGGCTGATGTTCGGGCAGGAATGGCCGCAGGTTTTCGATGAACTGCCGGGCGCTGTTCTCCCACGAGAAGGAAAGCGCCACCTCGCGGCAGGCTTTTCGTGACAGCCCCAATGCGTTCAGACACGCGTGGCGCAGGTCGTTGTCGAGCGCCCCCACCGGGACGGCCGCGATGACGTCGCGCGGGCCGGTCACCGGATATGCGGCAACGGGAACGCCGCAGGCGAGCGCCTCGAGCTGAACGATGCCGAAGGTGTCGGTGAGGCTCGGGAAGACGAAGACGTCCGCCGCCGCGATGTGGGAGGCGAGCTCTTTGCCCACCTTGAGACCCAGGAAATGTGCAGACGGAAAGCGCTGACGCAGCTCCGCCTCTTGCGGCCCCTCGCCCACGACGACCTTCGACCCCGGCAGGTCGAGCGAGAGAAACGCCTCCAGATTCTTCTCGATTGCGATCCGGCCGTGGCACAGGAAGATCGGCCGTGGGAGATCGAGGACGGCCGGGGTCTCCGGCGTGAAGGCATCGGTATCGACGCCGCGCCCCCACATGCCGAGATTGCGGAACCCCCGTTCGGTGAGCTGGGCGGCGAGCGATGGCGTGGACACCATGGTCACCGCCGCCGCCGCATGGAACCGGCGCAGCGCGGCATAGCTCCACGACTCCGGAATCGCAAAGCGCGCCGAGATGTATTCGGGAAAGCGGGTCGTATAGGACGTGGTGAAGCGAAGCCCTCGCTTGCGGCAGTAGGCGCGCGTCATCAAGCCGATCGGGCCTTCGGTGGCGATGTGGATCGAGTCCGGTTCAATCTGCTCGATCCGCGCTGCGATGGCGCTGGCGCTCGGAAGCGCGAGCCGAAGACTTGGATAGGTCGGCATCGGGATGGAACGGAATCCCTGCGGCGACAGGAATTCGATATCGACGCCGAGACTGCGCGCGCTGCGCGCCAGCGCCTCCAACGTGCGGACGACCCCGTTGACCTGCGGATGCCAGGCGTCGGTTGCGACCAGGACCCGCATCACCGCACCTCCGTCGCGACGGAGATGCACCAACCCGCATCGTGTCGATCAGCCATGTCTTGCCACACGCGGTTCGATTTTGACCGCCGATCATCTCGGCGAGATGACCAGACTCACGTATGGCAAGATCACGAATTCATATTTCAGCTTTACGACGGTCGGGCGCAAACGTGCGATTTCGCTTGTCGCGCGCTATCATGTCGTTAACGACTGCGACGATTTCGAACTCGATTTAATGACAATACGATGACGCGAGGTCGCACGATTGCGAAGGTTCGATGACGATGACGTATCGACTGGCGGTTGTCGCGCGTTCGCGCGTCAGTGAAGCCGCGCGCTACTCCGCGTCGCCCTTCCCTTCGCAGAGCTTTGCGTCCTTCACGACGTCCTTGCAGTTGAAGAACTTGCCGGTGGCGTGCGCGGCCTGGATCACCGCGATGTCCTCGGCCGGCGTGCGCGCGATCTCCGCGACCAGCGCCTGCAGTTCGGCGGCCTGCAACCGGCTCGACGTCGAGGCGGAGCTTCGCCGCTTCGGCGAGGAATTCCTTGTCCTGCATGGTGAGGTCGAAGGCTCGGCGTAACGCGGCGACGCGCTCCGCCGGCACGCCCGGCGGCGCAACCAGCGGCCGCCCGACCATCGACGACGACGACATGAAGCGGAAGACGCGCCGCTCGGCCTCGTTGCGGGCATAGGTCTCCAGCAGCGGCACGTCGGGGAACATGGCGTCCGTCCGCAGCCCGATCTGCACCAGCAGGTTGACCTTCTTCTCCTCGATCCAGGCGCGGCGGAACGACTTCAGCCGGCCGAGCGAAATGCCGCCCCGCGCCTCGACCTCGCCGCGCTCCATCGCGACGTCGATGGCGGTCGCCGGGAAGCCGTTGATGATCTTGAACTTGGTGCCGAGCACGTTGTTGAGGATCTGCGGCACCTGCGACGACGGCGAGCCGGCGCCGGAGGCGCCGAGCACGACGTCGCGCTTGGTCGCATCGTGCAGGGTGCGGATGCCGGTCGTATGCCAGGTGATGATGGTGGTGTTGGTGACCGCCGGATTGCCGAGCCAGAAGAATTCGCCGGCCTTAAACTTCACCTGTTGCGGCGTGAGCAGGTGCGCCATCGGCACCGTCTCGCCGATCGAGCCGATCACCGAGCCGTCGCGCTCGGCGGCGTTGTAGAGATAGTTGGTCGCGATCAGGTGCCCGGCCCCGATCATCGACTTCGGCACGATCTGCGGCTGGCCTGGAATGTAGCGGCTCATGTATTTGACGATCAGCCGCGTGCCGACATCGTAGGTCGAGCCGGTCTGAGCCGGAGATGACCACCGTCATCGTCCGGCCCTTGTAGAAATCGGCGACCGGATCGGCCGAGCGCCGAGCCGGCGATCACGGACAAGCGCGGCGACGCGACGCGACAAGGCGGCTGAGCATGTCGGCGCCCTACTCTTTGCTGGCGTATTCCTTCAGCGCCGCCGGATCGGGATCGAAGCCGAGCCCCGGCGCATCGGTCAGCATCAAGTATCCGTTCTGCGGCTTCGGCGCCGTCGGGCAAATCGCCGCGACCGCGCCGGCCGACTGATACGGATGCCATTCGCAGATCGTGCCGTTCACCGCGCCGGCCTGCAGATGCAGATTGTGCTGGGTCGAGCCGCCGCCGTTGCAGATCGGCGTCTCGAAGCCGAGCGCCATGTCGGCGACGCGAAGTCCGCCGGTGTAGCCGCCGCAATTGACGACGTTCGGCTGCAGGATGTCAACCGCCTGCTGCACCAGCAGTTCGTTGAAGCGGTAGAGCGCGCCCATGCTCTGCCCGGCCGCGATCTGCAGGCCGGTCTGGCGGCGGAAATCGGCCATGCGGCCGGGATCGTTGTCCGGCACCGGCTCTTCCACAAAGGCAAGGCCGTAACCCGCGCACATCCTCACCAGCCCCAGCGCCTGCGACGGGTCGATCTCGCAATTGATGTCGATCGCGATCTCGATGCTGTGGCCGACCGCGTCGCGCACCGCTTTGACGCGGCGGGCGTCTTCCAGCAGCGCCTCGGTCATGTTGGGAAATTCGTGGGCGCGGTCGCGCGCGATCACGCCGACCACCATCTTCACGCCGCCGAAGCCCTGCTCCACCCAATGCTTCGCCACCGAGGCAAGCTGGTCGCGGTCCATCGACGGCAGGCCGCAGGTCACGTAGCACGGCACCTTGTCGCGCGCGCCGCCGAGCAGCCGCCACACCGGCTCCTTGAGCGCCTTGCCGCGGATGTCCCACAGCGCGATGTCGATCGCGCTGATGGCGTGATAGGCGAGCCCGGTCTGCCCGCGATGGGCGAGCTCGCGATACATCACGTTCCACACGTCGGCGATGCGGCGCGCGTCCATGCCGAGGATCAGCGGCGTGACGGTGTTGGCGATCAGCGCGGCAGCGCCCTTGGCGGGCGCCAGGCTGGTGATGCCGTGGCCGACGATGCCGGAGTCGGTCTCGACCTCGACGAAAACGATGGGACGGTTGACGGTCCGGTCGATGCCCGGCGCCTTGATCGGCACCGGCGGATTGAGTGCGTGAGCGGTGACGCGCGCGATTTTCATGAGACCCCCGTCGATAGATGCCAGCGATGTCTGTCGCACGGGGGCAATTCGCGTTCAAGTTCAGGCCCGGACACCTGCGACATCAGGTTATAACTCGTTGGTTACTTAGGTCATTGACGGCCCTTCCCGCGCTTTCGTAAGGTTGCGGGTTAGAAAATCATGCCACCCGGAGGAAGCGTCATGATCCGTCTCATGATCCACGTCTTTTGGCCTGCGCCGCGATCACTTTGTCGATCCTCCCGCAGGCGCATGCCCAGCCGTATCCCAACAAGCCGATCACCATCATCGTGCCGTTCGGCGCCGGCGGACCGACCGACATCGTCGCCCGCGTCATCGCCGAACGCCTCACCGCGATCCTCGGCCAGCGCGTGATCGTCGAGAACGCGGCCGGCGCCGCCGGCATCACCGGCTCCGCGCGCGCCGCCCGCTCGGCGCCGGACGGCTACACGCTGCTGATGGGGCCGATGAGCACCATGAGCTTCTCGCCGACGTTCTATCCGAACGCGCCGGTGCACACGCTGAAGGATTTCGAGCCGGTCGGCATCGTCGCCTCCGCGCCGATCGTGATCGTCGGCAGCAAGGAAATCCCCGGCGACACGCTCAAGGACTTCATGGCGTCGGCGAAGAAGAAGGCCAAGCTCTCCAACGGCAATGCCGGCGTCGGCACCACCTCGCATCTCGCCTGCGTGATGCTCAACGCGCGTTTCGGCGTCGATCCCGCGATCGTGCCCTACAAGAGCTCGGGCGCCGCGGTGCAGGACATGCTGACCGGCACGATCGACTATGTCTGCGACCAGTCGACCAGCGTGATGGGCCAGGTCACGGCCGGCGCGATCAAGCCGCTGGCGGTGCTGGCGCCGACGCCCTCGCCGGCTCTGCCCGGCGTGCCGACCATCGCGCAGGCCGGCTATCCGGGCGCCGAGATGGTGGTGTGGAACGCGCTGTTTGCGCCCAAGGGCACGCCGCGCGAGATCATCACCCAGCTCAACGCCGCGATCGGCAAGGGCATCGATGACCCGGCCGCGCTGGAGCGCTTCGCAGAAGCTCGGCGCCGAGCCGCCGCCGCCCGCCGACCGCTCGCCCGAGGCGCTCGCCAAGATCCACGCCGCCGACGTCGAGAAGTGGGGCAAGGTGATCCGCGACGCCAAGATCGAGGTGCAGTGATCGAACGTGCGCGGCGGCGAGGTTTCATCCCGCCGTCCTCAACCTACGAACGGCGGCGACGCGCATGCAGAAGCGGCGCACCGAAATGCGCGGCAAGAACGGCCGCGGCGCAAAGAAGGTGCGCGGCTCGGGCCCGCGCGATCCCGAACGCACCAGCGCGTCGATCCTCGCCGCCGCGGTCAAGGAATTCACCGAGAAGGGCTACAGCGGCGCCCGCATCGATTCGATCGCGGCGCGCTCCGGCGCCAACAAGCGGATGATCTATCACTATTTCGGGGACAAGGAGGCGCTCTACCTCGCGGTGCTCGAAAGCGGCTATGTCGGCATCCGCTCCGCCGAAGCCGGCCTGCGCCTCACCGATCTCGAACCGAAAGCCGCGATCGAGAAGCTCATCGACTTCACCTGGGAGTATTTCCTCGAGCACCCGGAATTCCTGAGCCTGCTCAACACCGAGAACCTGCACCGCGCGAAATATCTCAAGCGCTCGGCGCGGGTGTTCAATCTGCACTCGCCGCTGGTGGCGGCGATCTCGGATATCCTCAAGCGCGGCGTCGCGCGCGGCGAGTTCCGCAACGGCGCCGATCCGGTGCACGTCTACATCTCGATCGCGTCGCTCGGCTTCTTCTACCTGTCGAACCGCTGGACGCTCTCGACCATCTTCCGGAGGAACCTCGCGGAACCGGCCGAGCTCAAGGCGCGCGGCGAGCACATCAAGGAGGTGATCCTTGGCTATCTGCGCCCGTGAAATGCGCGCATGGCAGGGCTGACTTGACCACGCCACGCGGCGCGTGGCAATTTGTAACCAGTTAGTTACTTATGGGCGCGACGGCGCCCGACCGGGAGGAGGACGGACATGGCCACGCAGCGCCTCGGCATCATCATGCACGGCATCACCGGCCGCATGGGCTACAACCAGCATCTGGTGCGCTCGATCTGCGCGATCCGCGACCAGGGCGGCGTCGCGCTCGCCAACGGCGACCGCGTGATGCCCGACCCGGTGCTGATCGGCCGCAACGCCGAGAAGGTGCAGGCGATCGCCGCGAAGCACGGCGTCAAGCGCACGGCGACCGATCTCGATGCCGCGCTCGCCAACAAGGACGACACCATCTTCTTCGACGCCGGCTCGACCCAGATGCGCGTCGGCCTGCTGCGCAAGGCGATTGCCGCCGGCAAGCACATCTATTGCGAAAAGCCGGTGTCGGAGACGCTCGCCGAAGCGATCTCGGTGGCGCAGGCGGCGAAGGACAAGGGCATCAAGAGCGGCGTGGTGCAGGACAAGCTCTACCTCCCCGGCCTGCGCAAGATCAAAATGCTGAAGGACTCCGGCTTCTTCGGCCGCATCCTCTCGGTGCGCGGCGAGTTCGGCTACTGGGTGTTCGAGGGCGACTGGGGCCAGCCGGCGCAGCGCCCGAGCTGGAACTACCGCAAGAAGGAAGGCGGCGGCATCATCCTCGATATGCTGCCGCACTGGCGCTACGTGCTCGACAACCTGTTCGGCGCGGTCGAGGCGGTGTCGTGCCTCGGCGTCACCCACATCCCCTCGCGCGTGGACGAAGCCGGCAAGACCTACGCCGCGGATACCGACGATGCCGCCTACGCGACCTTCCAGCTCGCGGGCGGCGCCATCGCGCACATCAATTCGTCCTGGTGCGTGCGCGTGAAGCGCGACGACCTCGTCACCTTCCAGGTCGACGGCACGCATGGCTCGGCGGTCGCGGGCCTCACGCGCTGCTTCACCCAGCATCGCGTGAACACGCCGCGGCCGGTGTGGAATCCGGACGAGCCGCAGACCATGAAGTTCGAGCAGCAATGGGACGAGGTGCCGGACAATCAGGTCTACGAGAACGGCTTCAAGCTGCAGTGGGAGGAGTTCATCCGCCACGTCGTCGCCGATGCGCCGTGGAAGTTCGACCTGTTCGAGGGCGCCAAAGGCGTGCAGCTCGCCGAGCTTGCGATGAAGAGCTGGACCGAGCGGCGCTGGGTCGACGTGCCGGCCTTGCAGGCGGCGCGCGCGCAGCGGCGTGAGGCTTAGGCCATGACCACCATCCGACTGCCGCTGCCAGATCGCTCGTTCGAGGACTACACCGTCAAGAACGGGCCGCTTCAGGTCGCGCGCGGCGCGGGGCAATCCGGCAACGCCTCGCGCATCGCCTACTCCGCCGTACACGTCACCGCCGACCCGTTCGCCGACAACGATCCCTGGATCGATACCGCGATCGACTGGGACAAGACCATCGCGTTCCGCAACTACATCTGGGACCTCGGGCTCGGCGTCGCCGAGGCAATGGACACCGCGCAGCGTGGCATGGGCATCGACTGGCCGACCGCGCTTGAACTGATCCGGCGTTCTCTGGATGCAGCCAAAGATCGTCCGGGCGCGCTGATCGCGAGCGGCGCCGGCACCGACCACCTCGCCGCCGACGCCGGCGTCACTGTCGACGACGTGATCCGCGCCTATGAGGAGCAGGTCGAGGCGATCGAGGCGCTGGGCGGCCGCATCATCCTGATGGCGAGCCGCGCGCTGGTGCGCGCCGCGCGCGGCCCCGACGATTATCTGCGCGTCTACGACCGCATCCTGTCGCAGACGCGCGAGCCGGTGATCATCCACTGGCTCGGCGAGATGTTCGATCCGGCGCTCGAAGGCTATTGGGGCTCGCGCGACCACAACGCCGCGATGGACACCGCGCTGGCGGCGATTTCGGCCAACGCCGCGAAGGTCGACGGCATCAAGATCTCGCTGCTGTCCAAGGAGAAGGAGATCGCCATGCGCCGCCGCCTGCCCGCGGGCGTGCGCATGTATACCGGCGACGACTTCAACTATGCGGAGCTGATCGCGGGCGACGCGCACGGCTATTCCGACGCGCTGCTCGGCATCTTCGACGCGATCGCGCCGGCGGCGGCGGTGGCGCTCGATCGCCTGTCGGCGGGCGACGAGCAGACCTTCCACGACATCCTGGCGCCGACCGTTCCGCTCAGCCGCCACATCTTCAAGCCGCCGACGCGCTTTTACAAAACCGGCGTGGTGTTCCTCGCCTACCTCAACGGCCTGCAGGATCATTTCGCGATGGTCGGCGGCCAGCAGAGCGCGCGCTCGGTCGTGCATCTCGCCGAACTGTTCCGGCTCGCCGACCGCGCGCGGGTGCTGCGCGATCCGGACTTGGCCGCGCGCCGCATGAAGCAGGTGATGGCGGTCGCTGGCATCGGCCTAAGCGGGAGCAGCCGATGGGGCTCGAAGGTCTCTCGATCAATCTCGCTACCGTGCGCGAGCAGTTGGACATGCGGCAGGCGGTCGACGCCTGCGTGCAAGCATCGGCATCACCGCAATCGCGCCCTGGCGCGATCAGGTCGAGAAGATCGGGCTTGCGGAAGCCGCGCGCATCGTGCGCGACAACGGGCTCCGCGTCACCGACCTCTGCCGTGGCGGCATGTTCCCTGCCGCCGATGCGGCCGGACGCCAGCGGCAGATCGACGACAACAAGCGCGCCGTCGACGAAGCGGCGGCGCTGGGCGCCGACGCCCTCGTCCTGGTCGTCGGCGGGCTGCCGGAAGGCTCGCGCGACATCGCGGCAGCGCGCGCCATGGTGCGCGACGGCATCGCCGCCGTCCTCCCGCATGCGCGCGCGTCGAAGATCCCGCTCGCGATCGAGCCGCTGCATCCGATGTATGCCGCCGACCGCGCCTGCGTGAACACGCTCGAACAGGCGCTCGACCTCTGCGACGAGCTTGGCGAAGGCGTCGGCGTCGCCATCGACACCTATCATGTGTGGTGGGACCCGAAGCTCGTACGCGCAGATCGCGCGCGCTGGCAAAGGCAAGCGCATCCTCGCGCATCACATCTGCGACTGGCTCGTCCCCACCCGGCACATGCTGCTCGACCGCGGCATGATGGGCGACGGCGTCATCGACTTCCGCCCGATCCGCCGCGCCATCGAGGCTGCCGGCTACACCGGCCCGCAGGCGGTGGAGATCCTGTCCGAGACCTGGTGGAAGCGGCCGGGCGACGAGGTGCTCAAGACCTGCATCGCGCGCTATCAAAGTCTGTGCGCGCTTGATAATTGATCGCGCATGCCGCGCGATCCACAGGTCGATCTCATCTTCTCGCATTTCACGCCGCGCTACATCGCGACCGGCGTCGATCCGAACGATCTCGAACGCCTGAAGGCGCGGATCGAGCGCTGGGACGACTGGTGCCGCATCTGGTCCGACGAAGCGGCACAGCACGAGCGATTTGGCAAGGAGGCATTGCAGGCAGGGCGGCGCGTGACGGCGTCAGAGAGCCTCCTGCGCGCCGCGATCTACTATCACTACGCCAAGCACCTGTTCGCCGACCGGCCGGAGGAATACCGCGCCGCGCACGAGGCGATGCTGCGCTGCTACAAGGCGGCGGCCCTGGACATGTATCCGCCCGCCGAGCATCTGACGTTTCCATTCGAGGGCGCGCAGTTGCACGGTTGGCTGCGATCGCCGGATGCCCCCTCGCCGCTGCCGGTCGCCGTCATCCTACCCGGACTCGACGCTTGCAAGGAGGAGCTGCATGCCTGGAGCGAGGCCTTCCTCGCGCGCGGCCTCGCGACGCTGACGCTCGATGGTCCCGGCCAGGGCGAGAGCGCGTTCGCGCTGCCGGTCCGCACCGACTGGGGCAAGGTCATCGGGGCGGTCATCGACGGCCTGAAAACCTGCAGCGCCGTCGACGCCAACGCCGTCGGCGTCGTCGGCCAGAGTCTCGGCGCGTTCTATGCGCCGCTCGCCGCCTCGCAGGAGCCGCGCATCAAGGCCTGCATCGCCAATTGCGGCCCCTACGACTGGGGGCGCGTTTTGCCGCAGATGCCGAAAGTGTCGCAGGAGGTGTTCCGCGTCCGCAGCCACGCCGCCACCATCGAACAGGGCCATGAGATCGCGAAAGCGATGACGCTCGACGGCGCGGCGGCGCGCATCAAATGCCCGCTGCTGGTGGTGTTCGGCGGCGGCGACCGCCTGATCCCGCCGGCGGAAGGCGAGCGGCTGGCGCGCGAGGCGTCGGGCCCGTCAAAGTTCGTGCTCTACCCCGAAGGCAACCACGTCTGCTTCAACATCAGCTACAAGTTCCGTCCATTGACGGCGGACTGGATGGCTGAGACACTTTTCGGAAAGTGAAGTTGCGAAGGACGGGAAGGAAACAAAAACAATGAGAAAACTACGCACGCTCGCCATCGCGGTTGCAACGCTGACTGCGATCGCGACCACCGCCGATGCGCAGACCTTCCCGACCAAGCCCGTCAGCATCATCGTGACCTCGGCGCCCGGCGGCGCTGCCGACGCGACCGCGCGGGCGCTCGCGCTCTATCTCGGCAAGCTCTGGAACCAGCAGGTCATCGTCGAGAACAAGCCGGGCGGCAATACCCAGATCGCTGCCGACTACGTCGCCAAGGCCGCGCCCGACGGGCACACGCTGCTGCTCGGGCCGGACGTGACCTTCACCGTCAATCCGCATCTCTATCGCAAGCTCAGCTACGACCCGGTGAAGGATTTCGAGCCGATCACCGGGCTGACGGTGCTGCATCAGGCACTGGTGACGCATCCCTCGCTGGCGGCGAACAGCGTCGCGGAGCTGATCGCGCTCGCGAAGGCGAAACCCAATGCGCTCAACTACGGCACGTTCGGCTTAGGCTCCGCCGGTCATCTCAACATGGAGGCGTTGCAGTCGCTCGCCGGCGTGAAGCTCACCGCCGTGCACTATCGCGGCGCGGCGCCCGCCATGACCGACGTCATCGCCGGGCATATCCAGTTGATGTTCGTGAGCTTCGGCTCGGCGCTGCAGTCCTGGAAGGCCGGCCAGCTCAAGATGCTCGGCATCGGCAGCCCGAAGCGGCTCCCCGACTATCCCGAACTGCCCACCGTCGCGGAAGGCGGCCTGCCCGGCTTCGAGGCAAAATCCTGGTTCGGCCTGTTCGCAACCGGCGGCACGCCGCAACCGATCGTGGCGAAGATCAATGCCGATGTGCGCAAGATCATCGAGAGCCCTGAATTCGCGACGATGTTCCTCTCCAAGCAGATGATGCAGTCGATCACCGTCGACGCCCGAGGCCTATGCGGAATTGATCCGCACCAATTCGCGGCTGTGGGCCAAGGTGATCGCCGCAGCGAACTTGAAGATTGATTGAAACACTCACCCGCTCGTCCCCGCGCAAGCGGGGACCCAGAGCAAAAAGCAAGACTGGATTCCCGCTTGCGCGGGAATGAGCGGAGGATAGAGCCGCCCCTACAATTCAAACCGCGCCTTCACCCACGGCACGACGACATCGCGGAAGATGTCGTCGTCCTTCACCGTCAGCGAGCGGCCCATGGTCTGCCCCTGCGGATTGACCCAGGCATCCTTGGGACTGCCGTGCTCCATCATCAGGATGAAATCCGAGAACGGCACCTGCGTGTCCTTCGCGCCGGTGATGAGGAGCATCGGCGGCGTCGGCTTCTCGATCAGCCCTAAATCGACAAGCGACAGCGACGGCATGAACGCGAACGCCTCCTCGACCGTATGCACGCCGAGCATGTGCAGCCGCGACGGCACGTAGTCGAACAGGAATTCCTTGGTGCCGAACGCCTCCTGCTGCCATTCGCGCTGGAAATAGCGGTGCACCGGCCCGCTCTGGAACACCGCGCCCTTGAGCCGCGCGACCTCGGCATAGGCGGCGCGCGCCGACCAGTAGCTGCCCCAGCTCTGCCCGCGCACGACGACGCGGCTGCCGTCGAGATCGGCTGCGCGTCTGCAGGAAATCGATGATCGCCGAGATCATGCGCTCCGAGCCCGGACGCGCCGGAACCGGCGCATCGGCGGTGCCGGGCTTGTCGACGGCGATAGCGGCGATGCCGTGCGCGAGAAAGCCGCGCGCCTGGATCGCGACCGAATCCTTCCAGAGATCGCTGCCGCCGATATTGATCGTCACCGGCGGCCGCGCGACACCGTCGGGCTTCTGCAGCCAGGCTTTGATCGTCTTGCCTTCGAACGGAATCGACAGCGGCTCGATGGCGGGGGTCACCAGGCGGCCATAGGCGGCAAAGGCCACCTGCGCCTTGTCGTAACTTGCGCGCTTGTTCGGCGCCGACATGACCGGCCAGCGCCCGAACGTGTAGAGCCGCCAGGCATAGAGATAGTGCTGCGCGGCGGCGGACGCGTCGCTCGCTTCGGCCCTCTGCGCCTGCTCCATCGAACGGTCGCCGACCGACATCCACGCGCCGCCCCAGGCATCGGGATCGAGATCGTGGATCATCGACAGCGCAGCGCGCGCATCGTCCGGCTTGATCGCGAACACTGGATAGGCGCCGCGCTCGGCGCGCGCGAGCGTCTCCGCCTTGAGCTCTTCCCAGGTCCGGGTCTGGTAGCCGTGATCGGTCATGCCGCTTCCTAAGGTATCAGCACGATCGAGCCGGTGGTCTTGCGTGCTTCGAGATCGGCATGCGCCTGCGCGCATCGCGCAGTGCATAAGTGTGCCTGACCTCGATCGTCACCTTGCCGGTCATCACCATGGCGAACAGATCGCTGCTTGTATTCAAGCAGATCGGCGCGCGTTGCCGTGTAGTCCGGCAGGCTCGGATGCGTGAGGTAGATCGAGCCCATGTGCCCGAGCTTGCGTGGCGGTACGGGCTCTGGATCGCCCGAGGCTTCGCCGTAGGACGCCAGCACACCGCGCCGGCGGAGGCTCCGCATCGAGCCGTCCAGGGTCGTACGCCCGACCGAGTTCGTAAACCACCGCCACGCCCTCACCGTCCGTGATCTCCTTCACCCGTTCGGCAAAATCCTCCCGCGTGTAGACGATCGGGTGGTCGCAGCCGTGGGCACGCGCTACCGCTGCCTTCTCGTCGGTCGACACCGTGCCGATCACGGTCGCGCGGAGATGCTTCGCCCACTGGCACAAGATCAGACCGACGCCACCCGCCGCCGCGTGCACCAGGATGGCGTCGCCGGGCCTCACCGCATAGGTGTCATGCAGGAGATAGCGCGCGGTCATGCCGCGGATCATCATCGCGGCCGCAGTTCGTTCGCCGATGGCATCCGGCAGCTTCACCACCCGTGCAGCCGGCACGTTGCGCGCTTCCGCATAGGCACCGTCCGGCCCTGCCACGCAGGCGATGCGGTCGCCCGCCACGAGGTCCGTGACACCCGGCCCGACCGCCTCGACAACGCCCGCGCTCTCCAACCCAATGCCGGAGGGAAACGCGCGCACTTCATGGACGCCGCGGCGGATGAGCACGTCGCGATAGTTGACGGCGACGGCCGTGTTCCGCATGCGCACCTGCCCGGCGGCCGGCGGCGGGACATCCACGTCCTCCCACCGCATCACCTCCGGTCCGCCATGCTGGTAGAAGCGAAACGCCTTGCCCATCGCTCTCCCCGTGCGTGCCGCCGCAACCTAGGGCGCGACGTCATTGACCGCAAGCAATGCCAATGGCTTAGGGCACGCCTTGCGGCCCTTGCGCGGGTCCGAACCGTCTCTATTGTGCACCCTCACCATCAACCGCCGCCGCAGTGCGCGTATAGTTTTCACATGAACATCAGGATCGGCAGTGACGTCCGCCGGAAGGAGGATTTACGCCTCGTCACCGGAGGGGGCTGCTTCAGCGACGACGTCAATCTGCCGGGCCAAGCCTATGCGGTGATGGTGCGCTCGCCGCATGCGCATGCGCGCATCCGCACGATCGCGACGGGAGAGGCGCGCGCGACCGAAGGCGTGCTGGCGGTGCTGACCGGCGCCGATCTCCTGGCCGACGGCTTGAAGCCGATCCCGCACCGGCCGGTGCTGCGCGGCGCGCCCGACATCTCGCTTCGCAATCGCGACGGCAGCGACGCCGTCACCACGCCGCACTATCCCCTTCCGGCCGACAAGGTCCGCTTCACCGGTGAAGCAGTCGCGATGGTGGTCGCCACCTCCATCGCAGCCGCCAAGACCGGCGCCGAGCTTATCGCCGTGGACTACGAGCCGCTCGATCCGGTTACCCGATCGATGGCCTCTGCCGAGGTCGGCGCGCCGTCCATATTCAAGGACGGCTGCAATATTTGCGTGGACGCCGATGTCGGCGACCCCGCCGCCACCAAGGCGGCATTCGAGCGCGCCGCGCATGTCGTGCCGCTCGACACCCAGGTGCAGCGCGTTACCGGCGTGCCGATGGAGCCGCGCGCCGCGGTCGGCGTCTACGATGCCCGCACCGGCCGCTACACCCTCCATGCCGGCAGCGGCAATGTCGTGCGGCAGAAGGGCGAGCTGTCCACCATCCTTGGCGTTGCGGAGAATGCGGTGCGCGTCATCGCGCGCGACGTCGGCGGCAATTTCGGCACCCGCAACGCGTTCTATCCGGAATTCGCGCTGGTGTGCTGGGCGGCGCGGCGGCTGTCGCGGCCGGTGAAGTGGACCTGCGAGCGCTCGGAATCCTTCCTGAGCGACTATCAGGGCCGCGACCTCGCCGTGCAGGCGGAGCTCGCGCTCGACGCCGACGGCCATTTCCTCGCGCTGCGCGGCACCAACACCAGCAATGTCGGCGCACACACCGTGAGCTTCGTCGCGCTGGTGAAGGGCGTCGAGCTGATGTCGAGCGTCTACAAGATTCCGGCGGCGCATTTCCGCGCTCGCGCCGTCATGACCAATACGCCGCCGACCAATTCCTATCGCAGCGCCGGCCGTCCCGAAGCCATGTTCGTGATCGAGCGGCTGATCGACCTCGCCGCCACGCAATGCGGCTTCGACCGACGTGTCGCTCAGGCGGCGCAATCTCGTGCCCGAACGGCCGCGCTCTTACGTCAATCCGCTCGGCCTCACCTGCGACGGCGGCGGCTACAAGAAGGCGATGGACGCGGCGCTCGCGCTCGCCGACTGGTCGGGCTTTGCGAAGCGCAAGCGCGAGTCCGCGCCGGAACGGGAAGCTGCGCGGCATCGGCGTCGCCAACTATATCGAGCTGACCAGCGGAATTCCGCGCGAGCGCACCGAGATCACGGTCGCGCTGAACGGCTTCGTCGACGTCGTGATCGGCACGCTGTCGAGTGGCCAGGGCCACGAGACGAGCTTCGCGCAGCTCGTCACCGAATGGCTCGGCGTCCCGTTCGAGCGCGTGCGTCTGATCACCGGTGACACGGATACGGTCGCGGCTGGCGGCGGGTCGCATTCCGGCCGCTCGATGCGGATGGCGGGCATCGTCATCGGCAACGCGACCAGCGATATCGTGGCGAAAGCAAAGCGCATCGTCGCCCACATCGCCGAAGCAGGCGTCAAGGACGTCGCGTTCAATGACGGCCGCTTCACCGCAAACGACCGTTCGCTCGATCTGTTCGAGGTGGCGAATGCGGCGATCACCCGCAACGATTTGCCCGACGAGTTGCGCGGACCGCTGACCGCGGTGTCGGACGTCACCTTCACCGGCGGCGGCTTTCCCTTCGGCACCCATGTCTGCGAGGTCGAGGTCGATCCCGACACCGGCGCGGTCGCACTGGTCAGCTATGCCGCGCTCGACGACGTCGGCCGCGCGGTCAATCCGCTGATCCTGCACGGGCAGGCGCATGGCGGCATCGTGCAGGGCGTCGGCCAGGCGCTCTGGCGAGGAGTGCTGTTACGATCCCGCCAGCGGGCAACTGCTCTCCGGCTCGTTCATGGACTACACCATGCCGCGCGCCGACACGCTGCCGTCGTTCGCGACCGAGATCGGCGAGACGCCCTCCCCGCTCAATCCGCTCGGCATCCGCTCCGGCGGCGAAGGCGGCACCACGCCGGCGCTGGCGGTGGTGGTGAACGCGATCGTCGATGCGCTGTCGGAATTCGGAGTCACCCATATCGAGATGCCGGCAACGCCGGAGCGCGTCTGGCGCGCAATCCAGGAAGCGCGCAAGACTTGAACGAAACCGCTGTAACGAAAGGAACCACAACATGAGCGACGATATTCTGGTCAAGCAGGACGGACCGATCCTGCGCATCACCCTCAACCGGCCCGACCACGGCAACGGTGCGACCGATCCGATGGCGACCACACTGACCGAGACGCTGCTCAAGGCCGGAGAAACGTCGCGGCTGGTGGTGTTGAACGGCAACGGCAAGGATTTCTGCGTCGGCCGCGCCGGCATGGGCCAGCGGCCGGCGGTCGATCCGGAGGCGCTCGTGCGCCGGCGCCAATCGGAGGTGATCTTCAACAGCTATGCCGCGTTCCGCGCCGCCACCGTTCCGGTGATCGCGGTGGTGCGCGGGCTTGCCGCCGGCTACGGCTGCGCCATCGCCGGCGTCGCCGACATCACGATCGCGGCCGAGAGCGCAAAATTCCAGATCCCGGAAATGTCGCACCGCATCATGCCGACCATGGTGATGTCCGCGCTGATGGACCGGGTGTCGCGCAAGGACCTCACCTATCTGGTGTATTCCTGCGCGACGATCAGCGCCGCGCGGGCGCGCGAGGCCGGCATCGTCACCGAAGTGGTCCCCGACGCGGAACTCGATGCGTTCGTCGATGCGCTGTGCAAGCGGATCATCGAGACGCCCGCCATCGCGACCGACAGCGCCAAGGAGTTTCTCCGCCGCGCCTTCACCATGGACGTACCGAGCGCGGTCGACTTCGCGCGCAACATCCATGCGGTGATCAACTCGTCGAGCGAGATGCGGAAGTAGCCGAGGCTGATTTTCTTCCGCTCGTCCCCGCGAAAGCGGGGACCCAGTCTAAAAAGACTTCGGATTCCCGCTTTCGCGGGAATGAGCGGAGGAGAGAGCCGATCAGCTAGAAGCAACCAGGTCGAGCGCGCGCTCACCGGCAGCGGCTGCTCGTCGAGCATCGCCTAAATGACCGCCCGCGTGGTCTCGGGATCGAGGCCATGCTTCGGTCACGAGGTCGTGGCAATCGGCGGCGATCGCGTCGACGTCGTTCATGATCTTGAGCCGCTTGTAGGTGTCGTCGCGGCTGCAGGCCCATGCTCGCGCCGACGATCTCCAGCATGTTCAGGATGCGGAACGGCCGCACCGCCTCGTGCGCGCACAGCTCGCGATGGTCGGCGTGATAGACCGCGACCAGCGCGTCGATGCCGGCCGCCTCCGCGGCGTCGAGCTCGTTCTGCTGCAGCTCGCGCCGGAGCGCCGGCAGCGCCCGGAAATAATTGCTCATCGCGCCGATGGCGGGCTGCTGGAGATCGACCAGTTCGATCGCCGGGCACCGCACGCAGGATGTCCTCGGCCGCTTCCACGACGCCGTGGACGCCGGGGTGCTTGTGCAACGCGATCGCGCATCGGCACGCGCGCGCGCAGATGCGGGCGCAGGCGGTCGAGATTGGCGCGCAGATAGAGCATGAACGGCGTCATCTCGAACGGCTTTGCGCCGCGCACCTTCTCGACCGTCGGCAGCGCGGTCTCGGTGAACTGGATGTGGCAGCTCGGACACCACGACACCACCTGCCCGGACTTGCTGCTCGCGAGCTTGTCCATCGTGCTCTCGGAGAAACGCCCGGAGGTCGCGACGTCGCCGGTGCGCATCTGCACCACGCCGCAGCAATGGCTCGGCCCGCCCATCACCTGATAGGTGGCGCCGATCGTGTCCATGACATCGAGCGCGAGCAGCGCGATATGCGGCGTCTTGAGCACGTTGCAGCCGGTGTAGAACACGAAATCCGGCCGCGCGTCAGTTGCAGGACGCATCGGCCTTCTGGCCGAGCCGCGCCAGCAATTCGTCGTCGAGCTGCATGCGCGAGATGTGGGTCACGTCGCGCGCCACCTTGCGGAAGTCCTGGACGCCCTGCTTGCGCTGCTCGCGCGGATCGTTCTTGACGCGCGCCATGGTGCTGCGCGCCATCGCCAGCATGAAGCGCGGATTGACGCCGTAGTCGCAGGCCTTGATGCATTCGCCGGAAAGGAGGCACGCGTTCGCCCATTTGCGCGCGGCTTCGTTGCCTTCGCCGAGCCGCAGAATGTCGACGACGCCGGCGAGCACCGCGCGCGGCTCGGCGTCGGCGACGCCGGCCGCCTCCGTGATCGGGCAGACCTCGAAGCATTTGCCGCATTGCGTGCAGGCGTCGGCCATCGCCGTGATGCGCTCGGACAACGCGGATTCAAATGTGACGCCCGGCTGGTCGCTCATTGGCATCCTACCCTGGAACCGTTCCAGGGGAGCTTATCGCGATTCAGGCGGCGATGTCGCGGGGCAAATCAGCGGCGGCCGGTGCGCTCGCGGACGAAGGCCTTGATCACCTCGATGGCTTCGATCGAGGCCGGATTGGCCGGTTCCTTGGTGATGAAGGTATGCGGCTGGCCCTCGAACTTGCGCAGGTCGACCGCGCCGCCGGCCTTGCGATACGCGGCCGCGAATTTGTCGGCCATGCCGTCCGGCAGGACCACGTCGGCGGTGCCCTGGATCACCAGCGCCGGCGGAAGCTCCACGCGCTCGCCGCGGTCGAGGATCATCTGCGGATTGCCCTCGGCCTGCGCGGCCTCGTCCGGCCAATAGGCGTGATGCGCCGAGAGCATCTCCTCGTTGTTCTTGCGCCTTCGCCATCCGGTAGCGCGCGAGCGGATCGAGCACCGGCCAGCCGGCGATGAGGAAGGCGAGCGACGCGTCGATGCCCTCGGGACCGGGAATCGCCGTGTAACGCGGATCGCGCGGGCGCAACGCGCTGAGCGTCATCTGATGGCCGCCGCTCGACGTACCCATGCCGCCGACGTGGTCGTCGGCGACGCCCAGCATGCGCGCGTAGACCTTGAGCCAGCGGATCGCATAATTGATGTCGGCGAGGCAGTCGGGATAGCCCGCGACCGGCGGCATGCGGATGTCGAGCGCCATCACCAGCGCGCCGTCGCGCGCCAGCGCTTCGTCGATGACGGTGTTGGTGAGGCGCGTCTCCCGCGTCCAGCGGCCGCCATGCATGGAGACGAGCGCGGCGCGCGGCCTGCCCTCTTTCGGCCGGTAGATGCGCGCCAGCAGCGGCCCGCTTCGGATGCCGCAGATATTCGATGTCCTCGACGTGGATGTCCGCCAGCGCATCGACGCTCATGTGTCGCTCTCCAGACTGTCATTTGGCGGCGATCCCCGCCTCGCGGATGATCGCGCTCCAGCGCGTGACGTCGTTGCGGATCAGCGCAGCCAGCTCGTCGGGCGTGCTGGTCTCGACCACCACGCCCTGCTTGTCGAGCGCCGCGCGCGTCTCCGGCGAATTCACCACCGCGACGACCTCGCGGTTGATCCGCGCGACCACCGCCGCCGGCGCCTTGGCGGGCAGCACGAAGGCGCTCCACAGCCCGGCCTCATAGCCGGCGAGCCCGGACTCGGCGACGGTCGGCACCTCCGGCAGCTGCGCATTGCGCTTCGCGCCAGTCGTGGCCAATGCGCGCATCTTGCCCTCGCGGATATGCGCCAGCGATGGCGCGATCGTGCCCATCAGCAGCTCGATGCGCCCTTCCATCAGGTCGATGACCGACTGCGCGGTCCCGCGATAGGGCACGTGTGTCATCCGGACGTTGCCCATCTTCTCCAGCAGCGCGCCGGTGAGATGCGCGATGCTGCCGGGACCGGCCGATGCGTAATTGAGCGTGCCGGGATTCGCCTTGGCGAGCGCGAGCAGCTCCTGGATATTTTGCGCCGCGAGCTTCGGCGTCGCGAGGATCACCATCGGCGAACTTCCGATCAGCACCACCGGCGTGAAATCCTTGACCGGATCATAGGCGGGCTTCGCCTGCATCGCCGTCGCCGACGCGTGCGTGGTCGTGTTGGCGAGCCCCATGGTGTAGCCGTCGGGCTCGGCGCGGGCGACCGCCTCGCTGCCGAGCGTGGCGCTGGCGCCGACGCGGTTGTCGACCACGATCTGCTGGCCGAGCCGCTCGGCCAGCCGCTGGCTCACGATCCGGGCAATGACGTCCGAGCTGCTGCCGGGCTGGAACGGCACGATCAGCCGGATCGGGCGCTCCTTCGGCCACTGGCTATCCGCGGCCGGCTGCGCCGAAGCGGCGCTCACCGCGAGCAATCCGGCAAGAAGAGCAAACGCAATCTGGGTCATGAGCAGAAGTCTCCCGAGGTGCGGCATCCTCTCCTGTTCAATCAAGAACCATGCCACGCCGCTGGAACTGGTCGGGCGCGACAGTCAGTCACGGGATCTGGTCGGCCTCGCGGATGCTGTCGAGCAATGACGAGCGCAACAGGAACGCGCGCGCGAGCTTCGGGTCTTCGGAGGTGCGGCGGAGCTGGTCGTGGTTCTGCTTGCGGACGGCGGGATCCTTCTCGGCCAGCACGCGCTTGTTGCGGATGGTGTCGGCCTGGCTGTGCTGGATCGCGACGTGGCGGCGCTGGCGCTCGTAGCGGTCGAGCACGTCGTCGTCCGCTTCACCGCGGAAGATCGCGATCAGCTTGTCGGCGAGGTTGAACGCATCATGGATGCCTGAGTTCATGCCCATGGCGCCGATCGGCGAATTCACATGCGCGGAATCGCCGGCGAGGATCGCGCGCCCGGAACGGAACTTCGTGCGCCACCCGCTGATGCACGGTGTAGACGTTGCTGCCGACGATCTCGAAATCCTTGCCGGTCGGCAGGAAGCCCTGCAGCTTCTTCTGCAAGACCTCGGGCCGGCGCAATTCCTCCTCGGACTCGTTCTCCCCGGTCGGGAAATGCACGCGCCAGCGGTCGGGCGGCCCGAGCCAGTGGAACAGGTTCGACCATTCGTCGGGATCGGAGATGTAGTTGCGCTCGGTGTAGCCGTGCTTGCGGAAGTCGTAGGCGACCTCGATGTTCAGCGTGCGGTCCGAATAGGTGAAGCCCTCGAAGTCGATGCCGAGGTCCTTGCGGATGATGCTGCGCGCGCCCTCGCCGCTCACGATGAAGCGGCCGCGAGAGCTTTTCGGTCTCGCCACCCGGATTGACGACCGTGGCGGTCACGCCGTCGGCATCCTGCTCGAACGCGGTGAAGTTGGTCGACAGCCGCAGATCGATGTCGGGATGCGCCTTGGCGAGCTTCATCGCCTCTTCGACGATCTTGATCCGCTCGCATTGCAGGACATACGGAAACGGCGTGTCGTCCTTGAGGTGCTTGTGGTCGAACTCGGCGATCAGCTTGCCCTCGTGGCGGTCCCAATAGTGGAACAGCGGCGCGATGATGCCGCGCGGCTCGAGCAGCTTGTAGAGGCCGATGCGATCGAGCAGTTCCAGCGTCGCCGGATGATTGGTGCCGGCGCGCGGCACCTGTTCGAGGAAATTGTCGTCGTTGAGCGCCTCGATCAGCGAGACCTTCACGCCCTGCTTGCGCGAGCGCGAGCGAAAGGCAGAGCCCGACCGGCCCTGCCCCGATGACGATCACGCGATCCGATGGCTTGTCCAACACGGGCTCAATCAGGACTCAGTGGCTCACGACTTGGCGGCTCAAGATTTGGCGGCTCAAGACTTTGGCGACCACGTCCTTGACCGCGCCTTTCCAGCCCTTGTGGGTCAGGTCGAAGATGATGCCGAGCGGATCCTTGTACTTGCACTCGTAGAACGAGTTCGGGGAAGTCGGCCGGCCTTCGAGATAAGTCGCGCCCGCGTCCTGCACCTTCTTCTCGGCCTGGTCGAGGTCGTCGACCCACATGCCGAAGTGATAGATGCCGACCTTCTCGTTGCCTTCCTGCTTGAGCAGCGCGACATTGATGATGCCGTCCGACACGTAGACCCCGCGCCGGGCGCGGCCGGCGATCTTCATGTCGAAGGCGTCCTCGAAGAATTTCGCCGCCTTGTCGGGATCGGGAACGATCAGAGCGATGTGCCGGAGCTTGGCCATGGTGGAATGCCTTTCGTTGGAAGGACGCTGAGGGCCAAGCTAGCAAAGGCGGCCGCCCGGACGCAATTTTTCCGATGCGTGCCGCGCGCAAGCGACCCTTGCATGTGCGACAACAGAACCAGCCCAAAGCAGCAGGAAATCGAGGCTTGGTCGGTTGAGGGGCCTGAAACGATCGGCCAATATGGCGAAAGCGGGACTACGCCTCTCGCTTCAGCACAGGACGAACGATGACCGGACGCCTCTCGACTTGCGGAGCCTTCCTTGCCGCCATGGCCGTTGTCGCCTTCGCGGCGCCGGTCAGGAGCGAAACGGCGGAGGATTTCTTCAGGGGCAAGCAGATCAACCTGATCATCGGCTACAACCCGGGCGGTCCCTACGACATCTATTCGCGGCTGGCCGCGGCGCTGCTGCCGAAATACATCCCCGGCAACCCCAGGATCGTGCCGCAGAACATGCCGGGCGTCGGCAGCGCCAAGGCCGCGAACTATCTCTACAATCAGGCGTCGCGCGACGGATTGACCCTCGGCGTCATCGGCCAGCAGCTTCCGGTATCGCAGGCGCTTGGCGACGCCAGCGTCAAATTCGACATGCGCCAGTTCAATTGGCTCGGCCGCTTCACCTCGGGCGGCGAAGCGACGTTGATCTGGCACACCTCGCCGACCAAATCGCTGGCGGACGCGATGAAGCGCGAGACGACGCTCGCGTCGACCAGCGCCGGCTCCTCGGCGGATGCCTCGCCGCTGTTGATGAACCGCATCGTCGGCACGAAGTTCAAGATGATCCGCGGCTATCCCGGCATCACCGGCACGGTGCTGGCGATGGAGCGCGGCGAGACCGAAGGCGCGCATTCCACGCTGGAGCAGATCCTGTTCACCCATCAGGACTGGATGAAGGAGAAGAAGGCCGACGGTGCTGGTGCAATATACCCAGACGCGCCATCCGTCGTTCCCGGACGCGCCGGCGATGGTCGAATTCGGCAAGACCGACATCGACCGGAAGGTGCTCGGGCTTGTTCGGCAGCACCGCCGAGATCGGCCGCTCGATGATGGCGCCGCCCGAGCATTCCCGCCGACCGGCTGGCGGTGTTGCGCCGCGCGTTCGACACCATGCTTGCCGATCCGTCCTTCAAGCAGGAAGTCGAGAAGCGCAATCTGGAATTCGGGCCGATGTCGGGCGCGGACCTTCAGAAGCTGATCACGGAATCGCTCACCATCTCGCCCGACGTCATCAAGCACGCCATTGCGATGAGCAGGGAGTAGCGCATGATTCCGAAAAGTGGGACCGGTTTTCGGATAAGATCACGCGCAAGTGAGAGAAGTTTCGATGCTCAGCCGTAACGCTCGCGACGGCGCCGCCGACTTCGAAAAATTCCGGCTGCGGAATTTTGCCGAGCATCTGGTCGCGATCGGCGAAGCCGAGGTCCACGCCAAGCCGATCGCCATGGCCGACCTCGCCGCCGCGATCGCCGAAACGCCGAAGGCCGTCCTGTTCAAGGACGCGGGACCCGAGCATTTCGAGATCGTCGCTGCATCGGGCGGCAGCCGCCGCCGCCTCGCCGAGGCGCTCGGCGTCAGCGAGCGCGACGCCGGCAAGGAATATCTCAACCGGCTCGGCAAGCCGCAGCCGATGATCGAAGTCGCCTCGGACATGGCGCCGGTGCACCAGGTCGTGCGCAAGGGCGACGACGTCGACCTCACCCGCCTGCCCTTCCACCTCCAACACGAATTGGATGGCGGCGTCTATATCTCGGCGTCGATCGACTATGCGGTCGATCCCGCGACCGGTAAGCGCAATGTCGGCTGCCGCCGCCTGATGCTGCGCAGCCGCGACACCATGCGCGCGAACCTGACCGACGCCTCCGATCTCAAGCTGATGTATCTCGCCTGCCTCAAGCGCGGCGAACGGCTGCCGGTGAGCTACGTCATCGGCTCGCATCCGCTCGACTACCTCGCCGCCACGCAGAAGCAGCCGGTCGACGAATTCGCGCTGGTCGGCACCGTGCGCGGCGAGCCGGTGCCGATGGTGCGCGGCGTCAGCAACGGCATCTATGTTCCGGCCGACGCCGAGGCGGTGATCGAAGGCTATTTCGACGAGCTCGGCTACCGCGAGATGGAAGGCCCCTACGGCGAGTTCTACGGCTACTACGGCTCGATGCACATCGATCCGGTGTTCCACGCCACCGCCATCACCATGCGCCGCGACGCCATGTTCCAGACCGTGCTGCATGCGGGCCGCTTCGTCGGCCGCATGGATTCCGCCAACCTCGCCTCGCTCAACGCCGAGGTGAATGCCTGGCGCATCCTGCGCGCGGCGCGCATCGAGCCGGCAGCGATCAATTTCGTGCTGGCCAGCAACGGCCGCCAGCATTGCCGCGTGTCGCTCAAGCGTGGTGCGCCGGGACAGGCGCGGCTCGCGATCTCCGCGCTGTTCTCGCTGCCGACGGTCAAGCATGCCTTCATCGTCGACGAGGACGTCGACGTCTTCTCCGACGAGGAGGTCGAATGGGCGATGGCGACGCGGTTCAGCGCCGACCGCGACATCGTGGTGTCGACCGGCATGCCCGGCTTCTATGCCGATCCGATGGCCGACAAGGACGGCATGGTGGCGAAGGCGGGCTTCGACTGCACCGCGCCCTACGGCCAGCCTGACACCATCGAATTTCGCCGGGCGCTGGCGCCGAAGGCATCGACCGGCACGCTGCGTAACCAGAGCGTTGCCGAAGCACTCCAGACGAAAGCCATGCATTTCGGTGAACTCGCCGCCGCACTCGGCAGCGCGGACGGGCGCGAGATCGCGCTCGCACTCGACGTCCTGCGCGAGCAGGACCTGGTGACGCGGCTTCCGAACGGCGAGTGGGCGCTGAAAGACAAAAAATGAAATTCGGCTACTTCACGCTGAGCGACAACAACTACCGCAACAACGACCGAAGCCCGAACCAGTGTGTCTCCGACATCCTGGAGCAGGCGCTGTATGCCGAAGAGCTCGGCATGCATTCGGTCTGGATCGGCGAGCACCACTTCTCGACGCTCGGCGTCAACTCGTCGCCCGAGGTGCTGCTCGCCTATATCGCGGCGAAGACCAGGCGCGTGCGGCTTGCGCCGGCGGTGAACGTCTTGCCGCTGCACAATCCGGTGCTGGTCGCGGAACAGTGGGCGACGCTCGACCTCTTGAGCAACGGCCGCGTCGATTTCGCCACCGGCCGCGGCTATGACCGCCGCGAATACGAGCCGCTGGGCGCGAATTTCGAGGAGAACGCGGCAATCTTCGCCGAGGGCGTCGAGATCGTGCACCGACTGTGGAGCGAGCGCGGGCTGATCACGCACAAAGGCAAGCACTACGCCTTCGAGAACATCTACGTCACGCCGGCGCCGAAGCAGCAGCCGATCCCGATCTACATCGCGTCGTTCTCGAAACCGTCGATCGAGCTCGCGGCGCGCCTGGGCTTAGGTCTCGTCGTGGCGGCGGGACAGGCGAGCGCCATGCACGGCAGCCTCGCGGCGACGGCGCAGGTCTATCGCGATGCCTGCGCGGCGGTCTGCCGCAAGCCGGGGCGGCTGATCACCAGCTACTTCATCCATTTCGCCGACACGCCGGCCGAGGAGCGCGCCGCGCGCGAACGGCAGCTCCGCTATCACCAGGAATGCACCTCGCCGGCATTCCCCGGCGATCCGAAGACCGCGCCGGCGAACTACCGCTATTTCGAGACTATCCTGAACCGCTATCAGACCATGAAGCCGGAGGACTTCACCGACAGCGCCGTGCTGATCGGCTCGTCGGCGCAGATCGCCGAAACCTGAAGGCGAAGGTCGAGCGCGCCGGCTTCGACGAGGTGATCCTCTACTTCAATCTCGGCCTGAAGCCGCACACGCGCGTGAAGGACGAGATGGCGCGCTTCATGGCCGAGGTCGCGCCAACGTTCAGCGGCTAGTCTATCCGCGAACGCAGTGCTCATCGCTGCGCCCTCGCCCCCTTGTGGGGAGAGGGCATGGAGCTGTCGCAACGAGTGATGATCCGGTGAGGGGTCTTTCGCGAAGATTGTGTGAGAATTTCGCGTGACGGCAAGCCCCTCACCCATTCGAGTCCGCGGCACATTCCGAGCAGCCCTCTCCCCACAAGGGGGAGAGGGCACAACAACGCCGGCCCATTCTAACTCTTTTGCTTCGCGGCCCGTTCGGCGCGCCCCTTGGCCGAGCGCGGGCCCATCGGCTCGGGCTGGAACGGCCCATCGCGCCGCTCGAGATAGGCCTTGGTGCCTTGCGTGCGCTGGATGTTGTAAAGCTCCTCCCGGAACTCGTTGTGCGAGGAATGCGCCAGCGCACCCAGCGTGCCTTCGAGCAGGAGCGCCGCATGCAGTCCGGCCGCCAGCATGCCCTGCATCGCGATCGCCTTGTTCAGCCGCAGCGACGGCTCCGGCACCAGCGCCAGCCGCTTCGCCAACGCATAGGTGTGCTCCATCAACTGATCGTGCGGCACCACCTCGTTGACCATGCCGATGCGGAGCGCCTCCTGGGCGTCGAAGTGATCGCCGGTCAGTCCCCAGCGGTTCGCATGTTTCCATCCGCATAGCTGGGTCATCAGGAAGCTCGTGTTCGAGATGTGGCGCACCTCGGGCTGCGCGAACACCGCCTTGTCCGATGCAATCGTGATGTCGGCGGCGAGCTGATACCAGAAGCCGCCGCCCATGGCCCAGCCGTTGACCGCTGCGATGATCGGCGTGCCGACCCGCCACATGTGCTCCCATTGCCCGATGCGCTCGCCGTCCCGTTGATGCCAATAGCTTGATGAATTCCGCGATCGACTTGCCGGTGGGATCGCCGCCGCGCTGTTCGCCCGGCTTGCCTTGCTGGTCGAAGCCGGCGCAGAACGCGGCGCCCGCGCCGGTCAGCACCACCACCTTCACCTGCGGATCGGCGTCGGCCTCGTCGAAGGCGCGATGCAATTCGGCCTCGAGATTGCGCGAGAGCGCGTTCATGCGCTCCGGCCGGTTGAGGGTAATGGTCGCGATCTGGTCGGCGACGCTGTAGATCAGGTCCTGGTAGCTCATGGCTTGTGCCCTTCGTGGCTGTTGGTGACAGGCTCGACCGCGATGTCGACCGCGACCACGCCCTCGCCTTTCGGTTTGACGATGATGGGATTGAGATCGAGCGCGCGGAACCGCCCGGCATTCGCCGCCGCGAAGCGGCTGAGATTCACCAGGCATTCCGCCAGCGCGGCGATGTCGCCGGCGGGCCGGCCGCGTGCGCCGGTCAGGATTTGCGCGCCTTTGACACGGTGGATCATGCGCATGGCATCGTCCATCGTCAGCGGCGCCAATTCGGTGACGGTCTCGCGCAGAAGCTCGACGAAGATGCCACCGAGGCCGAAGACAATCGCCGGACCGTAGAGCGGATCGTCGATGATCCCCGCGAAGCACTCGGCAACGCCCGACACCATCGGCTGCACCAACACGCCATCGGGCGTGAAGCCCGCGGACTTTGCGTTGGCGACTACCGCGTCATAACCTGCAACGACTTCGCTCTCGGTCCTGCAATTGAGTTTCACGCAGCCGAGGTCGCTCTTGTGCAGGAGCCCCGGCGCTTCCGCCTTCAGCGCGACGGGCTGTCCGAGCTTGCGCGCGATCGCGGCCGCCTCCTGCGCCGAAGATGCAAGCGCGGCCTCCACGGTGGGGATGCCGGCGGCCGCCAGCGCCTTTTGAGCGGAGATGAAATCCTGCGGCATCGGATCGTTCACGCGAATAGGCTTCGCATCAACGAACGACACGCTCGCCGCATGAAGCGCATAGTCGCGCCGCTGCTTGAGTTGCTTCAGCGCACCCATCGCGTTCTGGATGCCGAGCAGCAGCGCGACATTGGCCGAGTGCAAGATCCGCACGATCTCGTCGTCGAGCGGACCGAGCGGGCTCGACTGGTAGGCAACGATGGTGCGGCCCGACATGCGCGCGGCGTCGGCGATGGCCCCGGCAATGCGGCGCAGGCGGTCGACCGGTGCGACGTTCACGGTCGCCGCGATGATCGGCCTCCCCGGCTGGGCGAAGATCGCCTCGAACAACGCCGGCAGCAGCGCGGGGTCGTCATAGACCACGCCGGTCGCGTCGATCGGGTTGGTCGGGCTTGCGAACTCCGGCAGGATCGCGCGCAACTTCTCGCTCGTCGCGGCGTCGAGCGTCGCGAGCGTCATGCCGGCGGCATCAAGGCAATCGGCGGCGACCGCCGCCGAGCCGCCGCTGCCCGACACCAGCACGACCTCGTCGCCGAGCGCGGTGTCGAACGGTGCGTTGGCCAGGAGCTCGATCGTTTCGACGAACTGATCGTAGCTGTCCGCCTGCACGATCCCGCAGCGGCGCAGGAAGGCGCGCAGGATTTCAGTGTTGCCCGCAAGCGCTCCGGTGTGCGAGCGGATCATCACCTGTCCCGTCGCCGAGGTGCCGACCTGGAAAAACACCAGCGATTTTTTCTGTGCGTGCGCCCGGCGTGCCGCGCGCATGAGCTTGTCCGGCTTCTTCAGCGCTTCGATGACGCAGGCGATCACCGAGACGGCGGGGTCGTCGACCAGAGCATCGACATAGTCCTCGACCGTCGTGCCGATCTGGTTGCCGCACGAGATGAAATGGCTGAAGCCGAGCTTGCGGTCGCGCACCAGCGGACCGAACGCGAAATTGCCGAGGCTGCCGCTCTGCGAGACCAGCGCGACATTGCCCGCCGCCATCGCCTTGGGCGCCACGCCTGAGAACGACGCCGCGCCGGATCGGACATTGATGATGCCGAAGCAGTTCGGTCCGCAGATCGCCATGCCCTTGTCGGCGACGGCGCGCACGCGGTGCGCCCGGGTGTCGAGCTGCCCGCCCTCGCCGAATCCCGCCGACAGCACCACCGCAGCGGGAATTCCGTGCGCCTGCCCCGCTTCCAGCACACCGCAGGCGATCTCGGCGGCGACCGCGACCACGAGGCAGTCGACCTCCTTCGGAAGGTCGCCGACGCTGGCGAAGCACTTGTAGCCGAACACGTCGGGATAGCGCGGATTGACCGCAAAGATATCGCCCTTGAAACCGGCGTCGCGCAGGTTCGCGATCACCCGCGAACCTGGCCCCGGCCGTGGCGACGCGCCGACCACCGCGATCGCCTTGGGATCGAGCAGCGCGCGCAGGGAACTCATTGACTGACCTTTGGTCGCATCAGCCATCGATATCCGTTTCTGGTGTTGGCATGCAAACTGCTTGATAGTTCTGGAAAGCATTCATGCGAAAACGCCGCGGCTCGCCGCCGCGCCGACATGGAGACACAGGTGCGCTTGCAGATCAAATTCCGGAATGTGGTGGCATTGATTGCGGCGCTCGCCGCTGTCCCGATTATCGGTGGCGGCGCCGCTGCGCAGGACTATCCAACCCGGGCGATCAATATCATCGTCCCGTTCACGGCCGGCGGTCCGAACGACGTGGCGGCGCGCGTCTACGCCGATGGGTTGCGCCGGCATTTCGGATCGTCCGCGACGATCGTGATCGAGAACCGTCCCGGCGGCGCCGGCATTCCGGGCACCGAGGCTGCCCTGCAAGGCGATCATGACGGCTATACGCTGCTGATGGGCGGCATCGCGCCGCTCACGCTCATCCCGCCGGTCCAGAAGGTCCGCTACAACACCGAGAAGGATTTCGCGCCGCTCGGCCTGATGTGGCGCTCGCCGCAGGTGTTTGCCGTGCATCCCCAGGTCGGCGTGAAGACCGTGGCGGAGTTCGTCGCCAAGGCGAAGGCCAATCCCGGCAAGCTCACGATCGGATCGGCCGGGCTCGGCACGGTCACGCATCTGGCGAACGAATTGTTCCGCCGCGAGGCCAAGGTCGATTTCACCCATGTGCCCTACAAGAGCACGGCCAATTCGATCAACGATCTGCTCGGCGGCCATATCGACGCGATCTTCGGCGACGTGGCGCTGGTCACGCCGCAAGCCGAGGCCGGCAAGCTCGTCGCGCTGGCGGTAACCGGCGAAAACCGTTCGCCGCTGATGCCCGACCTCGCCACCACCGCCGAGGTCGGATTCCCGGCCGTGCAAACCGAAGTGTGGTACGGCGCGCTGGTGTCGGTGAAGACGCCGGCGCCGATCGTGGCACGGCTGAAAGCCGCGACGCTCGCGGTGCAGACCGATCCGGTGACGCAGAAGATGCTGCGCCAGCACGGTGTCGTGCTGGGCAGCCCGGCTCCGAGGCTTTCGCGAAATTCATCCGTCAGGAGATCGAGCGCTGGACCCCGATCGTCACCACGATCAAGATGAACTGACGCTCACGAGTTGACGCCTACAAGCTGGCGGCCGCGCGTGGTCTTGGCCGGCCGCGGCTCTTCGTCGTCCGGCTCGAGCGGCCTTGCAAAGAACGCCTTGAGGACCGTTACGAACGCCTGCGCCGCCGGTGAGAACTGGTATTCCCGGCGCGTGATCAAGCCGAGGTCGCGGAAGATCCGCGGCGACTTGATGTCCACGGCGACGATCCGCGTGCTGGCGAGGCTCGGCACGGCGGTGCGCGGCAGGATGGTGATGCCGAGGCCCGCGTCGACCATCCGGCCGACCGAAAAATAGTGGACGAGCTCGAAGCGCGGCTGCAGCGTCTGATTGGCTTGATGGATCGCCCGCGCAAGCACGGCCCGCGCGTTGGTGTTGCGCGTCGTCAAGATGATCGGATAGGCCAAGAGCTCGCGGAGATTGATCGTTCCACGCCCGGCGATCGGATGATCGAGCGGGGCTGCGGCGACGAAATAGTCGCGTTCAAGCCGCGTGAAGGTGAAATTGGCGCCGGCTGGTCGCGGCCCGATGGCGAGATCCGCCTCGCCGCTCGCGATCAACTGATCGATCTGCCCCGACAAGACGTCCCGGATTTCGATTTCCAATCCCGGGTGCTTTTCCTTGATGCGCCGGACCACGTTGGGCACGACCGTCGCCATCAGCGGTACGATGCAGGCAACCGTCACGCGGCCGCGATGGACGGCCGCCAGCTCGCGCAGGTCCTGGCTCGCCATATCGAGCTCGTCGAGCGCGCGCTTGGCGCGCACCGCGAACGCCTTGCCTTCGGCGGTGAGCGACACATGGCGGGTGGTCCGGTGCACCAGCGCCACCCCGACCTGGCGCTCGAGCTCGCGGATATGCGCGCTGACCGCCGGTTGCGAGAGACGCAGCCGTTCGGCCGCCCGCCTGAAACTCTGGGTTTCGGCGAGACAGACGAAGGTTGCGACCTGGCGCAGGGGCAGATTGATCATGTTTTCTGATCAATTCAATTCATTATTCTATTTGTTGCATCAAATGGCGCGTGGTTCAATAGGGAAAAGGATACGGGACCAGAGGCTTAAAGACCATTTTTGGTTCGGAGGAAAACACATGCGGCTCGATCCGGAGGCGATCCGAGCGCTGGTTCATCGTGACCGCGTTCACCGTTCGCTTTACCTCGACCCCGAAGTGTTCGACCTGGAGATGCATAAAATCTTCGGCGGGACGTGGGTCTATGTCGGGCATGCGAGCCTGGTGCCGAAGCCCGGCGATTTCATCACCACCCGCATAGGTAAGCATCCGGTTGTGCTGTCGCGGCACGCCGACGGGAAGATCTACGTCATCCACAACAGCTGCGGGCACCGCGGCGCGATCGTCTGCAACGAAGCCAAGGGCAATGCGCAGCTCTTCCGCTGCTGCTATCACGGCTGGACATTCAAGACCAACGGCGACCTCGACGCGGTGGCGATGCCGCGCGGCTACGGCAAGGATTTCGACTTCACCAATCCCGCGCTCGGCATGGGCCGCCTCCCCCGCGTCGGCATCTATCGCGGTTTCGTGTTCGCGAGCCTGTCGCAGAAGGGGCCGAGTCTCGACGAGCATCTCGGTCACGCCAAGGACTCAATCGACGAGCTCTGCGACCGCGCGCCCGAAGGCGAGATCGACCTCGGCGGCGGCGTTCACAAATATCTGTTCCGCGGAAACTGGAAGCTGCAGCTCGAGAACGCCGTGGACATGTACCACGTGCCGTTCTCCCACGAATCGACGGTGCGCCGCAGCGGCAAGCAGTTCGGCCGCCGCGCCGGCGAGGATTCCGCCTCCGCGATCAGCGACCGCGGCACCGCGGCGCAGCGCTGGGAACAGCGTTCGGCCTGGGGCGCCAAGTCGAGCGGGCACAGCTACAACGGCCATCAGCCGATCGCGGAGCAACTCCCCGACGATCCGGTGTTCAACACCTATCGTACAATGCTCGAAAGAAAGCACGGCTCCGAGCGGACCAAGCGCATCCTCACGCCGAAGCGCCACAACACCGCGTTCTATCCCAACATGACGCTGCAGGCGCTCAACCAGCACATCCGCGTCATCGTCCCGGTCACGGTCGATCGCACCGAGGTGCATGTCTATCCGGTGATGCTGAAGGGCGCGCCCGACGAGATGAACCGCGGCTTCGTGCGCCATCTCAACGTGACGCACTCGGCTGCGTCACTGATCCAGACCGACGATCTCGAATGCTTCCGGCGCTGCCAGGACGGCATGAATGCGCCGGGCTCCGATTGGGTCTGGTTCGCGCGCGGCATCGACACCGACAAAGAGGATGAGCGCGGCGACTACGTCAACACCGGCACGGTCGAAATCCAGCAGCGGGCGCAATATTCCGCCTGGCTGCGGCTGATGAGCGCCGAGGGCTGAACAATGCTGGACAAACTCGCTGTAGTGGCGCCGCCGCTGGGCGATCTGCGTACGATCGAGAAATTTCTCATTCACGAAGTGCAGCTCCTCGATGAGCGGCGGTTCGAGGAATGGCGCGACCTGTTCGCCGAGGACGGCGCCTATTGGGTGCCGCTCGAGCCCGACCAGGTGAGCCCGGACGGGCGCGCCTCGCTGTTCTATGACGACAAGCGGATGATGGACATCCGCTTCGAGCGGCTGCGGCATCCGAACATCCATTCGCAATCGCCGCCGCACCGCACCTGCCATGTGATCGGCAATGTCGTGGTCGAGAGCGTCGACGACGCCCTCGGCGAATGCTCGGTCATATCAAACATGATTATGACCGATTACCGCATGCGCAATCAGCGCCTGTTTTCCGGGCGGGTGCAGCACCGCCTGCGGCAGGAGGACGACAGCTACAAGATCGTGCTCAAGCGCGTCGATTTGATCAATTGCGACGACGTATTCGAATTGATAGCGGTTCCGTTTTAGAATAACCGCGCAGCCGCAGCCGCGCGGACTGCGCGGGAGGATTGCAGGGAGAGAATCATGACGACCGCTATGGTCGCGCGCATTTGCGCCGCGGCCGCGTTGGCCATCGTCGCGCTGTCGCCAGCCGCCCGCGCGCAATATCCCGATAAGAACATCGATCTGATCGTGCCCTACGGACCGGGCGGCGGCTTCGACCTCTATGCCCGCGCCGTGGCCAAGGCGATGGAGAACCATCTGCCGAAGAACGTCCGCGTGATCGTGCGCAACATCCCGGGCGCGGGCAGCGTGAACGGCATCGCCACCATGTATCGCGCGGCGCCCGACGGCTACACCATGGGCATCGTCGACCTGCCCGGCGCCGTCGCGCCGCAGATCATGGGCGAGCAACTGCCTTACGATCTCGACAAGGCGACATGGCTCGGCACCGTCAATATCGGCGTCTATTCGCTGGTCATCGGCAAGAAGGCCACCTTTTCGACGCTCGAGGCGTTTCAAAAGCCCGCGGGCCGCGCGCCGTTCTTCGCGACCACCGGCAGCAACGATCTCGCGATGGCGAAGATCGCCGCCGCCGTGCTCGGCATCAAGGCGCAGTTCCTCACCTCCTATACAGGCGGTCCCGCGACGCATCTCGCTATCATCCGCGGCGAGGCGGATGCCGGTCTCGGCATCGACGTCGCGATCGCGCGCCACGTGGCGAGTGGCGATCTTCGGCAACTCGTCTGGTTCGCAAAGAAAGGCGCGCGCGGAACGCCGCCCGGCGTCGCGGCCGCGGACGACGTCGGCCACCCCGAGCTTGCCAATCTGAGCCTCAACCGCGTGTTCGCCGCACCGCCCGGCCTGTCCCATGACGTGCGCATGCGGCTCGTCGACGTCGTTCAGAAAGCGCTGAAAGACCCCGAGCTGGCGGCGTGGGCAGACAAAACGAATTATCCGCTCGACGCCGGGACGCCGGAACAGACGCGCAAACTCTATACCGACCAGCGGGTGTTCCTCACCAGCTACCGGCACCTGCTCGAAGGAATAGAGCCGCTACTTCAGCACGCTCTTCGCGCGCTCGATGACCGCGGGCGGCGTCGCCATGACGGTCTCGATCAGCTTTTGCAGCCGCTCGCCGGTCATCGAATCCGTCTCAAGCTGGAGCTTGTCGGCATCCGCGATGTAGTCGCGGTCCTTGACCATGGCGTCGAAGGCGCGGCGCAACATGGTCACGGTCGCCGGCGGCATGCCCGGCGGCGCCAGGATCGCCTTCCCGACCTCGCCGTCGTTGGCGAACAGCGAGAACAACTGCTTCTCTTCCGGCGTCCGCGCCAGCTCAACGATGGTCGGAACGTCGGGCAGATCGGCATGCCGCTCGGTCAGGAACTGAACCAGGAAGCTGATCTTCTTCTGCTCGATCCAATCCCGCTTGTTGGTCTTGACCGGGAACCAACCCATGGTCACGCCCTCGACTTCACCCCGCTCCATCGCGAGCGACGTCTGCGCCGTGCCTTGATAGCCGCTGACGATCTTGAACTTCGTTCCCAGAACCTTGTTCATCATGTTGGGATAGATGTAGACCGCCGAGCCGACACCGGTCGCGCCCATGGTCGAGTCCATCTTCAGCGCGTCGGCGATCGTCTTGATGCGCGACGTGTGCCAGAAGATCGTGATGTTGTTGTAGGAGCCGATGCGGCCGATCCAGTTGAACTGCGCGGTCTTGAACTGGATCGCCTGCGATCCGAGCAGCTCCTCGGTCGCCGCCGTCTGGCTGATGTAGCCGATCGCCGTGCCGTCCTTCGGCGCCGCCTGGAACAGATAATTCGCCGCCTTGAAGCTGCCGGCGCCGGGCATGTTCTGCGGCACCACGTTCGGCTGGCCGGGAATGTGCTTGCCGAGATGGCGCGCAATCAGGCGGCCGTAGACGTCGTTGCCGGAGCCCGGCCCGTAACCGATGGTCAGCGTGATGGTCCGGCCCGCGAACGACTGCTGCGGTTCGGCCGCGACCGGACCGTGCGCGAGAATGGCCGCCGCGCATGCCAGCGCCGTCGCAGACGATGCCTTCCGGGTCATTTCCAACGTCCTTTTGTTCTCTTCGTTGGCAACGAACGTAGAGGGGCGACCTTCCGGTTTGCAAGGAGAACGTGCCGGTGCGAGGCGCGGTGCGCTGTCGCGCACATGGCCGGCGAAGATGGAAATTCAGTAGGCCGGCTGCGGCCAGCGTGAGAGCGCCGCAACGCCGTCGGAGGTGAGCCGGTAGACGCCGCGCTCGACGCGGTCGAACCAGCCATACACATTGTGCAGCAGGATCTTTGGTCCGTCGGGCACCGCCGTCCTCACCTTCGACGTCGGGCACGGCCCGCCCTGCAGCATCGCCGCACAGAGCAGCGCCTGCTGCCGGTACGCCGTCATGATCGGCACTTTGGTGACGCCGCCCGACACCGGATCGCCATTGCGCCGCTGATGTTCGCGGATGAGGCGCGAGCGGCGCTTGCGGTCGGGGCGCGGCTTCCATGGCGCCGGCTCCACCAGCGCCTCGACGCGGCCGGTCGAGAACACGCCGAGCAATCCGAATCCGAGCAAGCGGCAGAGCTTGCGCACGCGCCGGTCGTTCTCGCGGCCGCCGCGCGCCGCGACACGAACGGCCAGCCAGACTTCGTCACAGGCGGCGCTCCGCTCGACGCCTTGCAGGACGAGTTCGAGATTGAACTTGAGCTTGAGTTCGCCGACGACCACGATCGGCGGCTCGTCGCCGCGCAATGCGACCAGATCGCAGCCGCAGACCTCGCCCTTCACCGTGTAGCCCTGCGACTCCAGGAAACGCTTCACCGGCGCATAAAGCGTGGTCTCGGATTCGGGCTTGGTCTTGGGCATGGGGGAAGACTAGGCCTTGAGAATTGCGAAAATACTAAAGCATCAGGCGCCCAGCTTTGCCGCCGATTTCGCGAACAATTCCGGGCGTTCTTGCCTTGCTTGGTCGCGGAGCGGGCCCTTCATCACCTTGCCGGTGGTATTGCGCGGCAACGCCGCCACGAAGCTCACATGCTTGGGCTTCTTGTAGCCGGCGATGTGTGTGCGGCAGTGCTCAACCAGCTCGTCCTGCGACACGGTGCGGCCCGGCGCAAGCTCCACGAAGGCCATGACCGCTTCGCCGAACTCCGGATCGGGAACCGCGATCACCGCGGCGTCGGCGACCGCTGCATGCTTCGCGAGCGCCAGCTCGACCTCGCGCGAATAGATGTTGAGCCCGCCCGAGACGATCATGTCCTTGGCGCGGTCGACAAAATAGAGAAAGCCGTCGTCATCCATGCGGCCGACGTCGCCGGTGCGCAGCCAGCCGTCGATGAAGGCTTCCGCGTTCGCGTCCGGAAGCTGGTAGTAGCCGCGCATGACCGAACGCTCGCCGGGCGCGCCGCAGCGCACCAGGATTTCGCCGGGCTCGCCGGGCGCGACGTCGCGCATGTTGTCGTCCACGATCCTGACTTCGACGGTCGGGACCGGCCGACCGACCGAGCCCGGATGCGTGAGCCGGTCCTCCGGCGACAGCGACGCCATGAAGCCGCCTTCGGTTTGCGAATAGAAGCCGTAGACCCGCACCTGCGGCAGCAACTCGGTCAGCCGGAGCTGCACGTCCTCGGGAAATGCCTCGCCGGTCGCGACCACGATCCGGATCGACCGGCAGGCCTGCGGCCGCTTCTCGATCTCGGGCAGCAGCATGCGCGCGATGGTCGGCACCAGCGACACCACCGTCACGCCCTCGGCCTCGATCAGGTCGATCGCGGCCGGCGACATCGAAGCGCGGCATGATCGCGAGCTTGGCGCCGAGCACGAACGCGTTGGCAAGCCGCGCCAGCCCGATGCGGTGCGCCATCGGCGTCGTGATCAGGATCACGTCGTCGGCGCGCAGACCCCAGGCCTGCGCGGTCATCTTGCCGGAACCGACGATCAGGTTGGCGTGGGTCGAGATCGCGCCCTTCGGACGACCGGTGGTGCCGGAGGTGTAGGCGATCAGCGCGTCGTCGATGTGCGGACGACGTGCGGGCACCGGCGACGGCGACCCCGTCGCCATGACGGCCTTCAGATCGAGCTCGCCGGCGGCCGCGCCGTCGTCGCAGATCAGCAGCGGGTTCGGAGAGCTTCGCGGCAAACCCCTGCACCGCCGCGCGCACGCCGGCATGGAAGATCACCGCCGCGGGCTGCGAGTCCTCCATCATGATCTCGACTTCGGCGGCCGCAAGCCGCGTGTGACCGGCACCACGATGGCGCCGGCCTTGAGCACGCCGCAGAGCGCGACGACCAGCTCGATGCCGTTCGGCAGATAGACCGCGACGCGGTCGCCCGGCGCAATGCCGCGCTCGATCAGTGTGTTGGCGAGACGATTTGAGAGAAGATCGAGCTCGCGATAGGTCACCCGCCGCCCGTCGCAGACGATCGCGATCCGGTCCGGATGGCGCTGCGCGTTGTCGGTCAGGAGCGCGCCAAGGGTCATCGCCAGAGGCGTCGGATCTTCACAGGCCTACCGGTCCGGCTCGAAGGCGTAATAATTCGTGTCGCCGACCGGCTCCCAGGTCACCCGCATTGGCATTCCGATTTTCGCATCCTGCGGACCGACACCAACCAGGTTCGCAACAATGCGCACGCCTTCCTTCAGCTCAATGCAGCCGACGACGTAAGGCACACGCTCCTCGAAGCCGGCGCCGGGGACGTGGCACACCGTATACGAATAGAGCGTGCCTTTGCCCGACGCCTCGCGCCATTCGAGATTGGCCTTGCCGGTCTTCACGCTGGTCGGCCGCGGCCAGAACTGGAACGATTTCGAGTCCGGGTCGTATTGCAGCATCAGCTTCTTCTGGCTCGCTCCCTCCCAAAACGGCTTGGTGTAGAACGACGGCCGCGGCACCGGGCGCTGGGTCTTCTTCTCGTTCATCTCACGCCTCCAGGATCAGAACGCTGCTAGAGCCCCAGTTGCGGGCATAGGGGATGACGCCGATGCCGGTCACCATGGCGTTGTCGGCGCCGGCGACCTGCCGCTCGCCCGCCTCTCCCATGAGCTGACGGACCGCTTCAGTGAGATTCAAGCCGCCGCCTGCAAGTCCCGGCTGGCCCGCGGAAATCTGGCCGCCGCCGGTGTTGATCGGCAGCTTGCCTTTGAACGAGACGTCGGTGTCGAGCAGGAACTGCGAGCCCTCGCCGCGGCCGCAGAAGCCGATCTGCTCGAGCTGCAGCAATTCGGCGATCAGGAAGTCGTCATAGGGGTGGAACATCTTGATGTCGGCCGCGCTCATGCCGGCTTTCTTCAGCGCCTCCGGCCCGACCACGGAGAAGCCGGTCTCGGTGATGTCGGGCGTCATCTCGCGGCCGTTGAAATTGGTGATCTCGGAATAGGCGACCGGAAACACCGGCCGCTTGACGCCCATCTTGCGCGCGCGCTCGGCGGTGGTGACGATCAGGCCGTTGCCGCCGTCGCAATACATGACGGAGTCGAGGAGCCGCAGCGGGCTCGCGACCTGGCGCGACTTCAGATAGTCCTCGACCGTGATCGGCGTGCGGTTCTTCTCATAGGCGTTGGGATTGAGCACGGCGCCGGCGCGCTGGGTCGCCGCGAGCTTGCCGAGCGCCTCGAATTTCAAATCGTACTGCGCGATGTAGCGGTTCATCAGCAGCCCGAACATGCCGGGCGGTCCCGGCAGACCGGTCGGCTCCCAGAACTCGCCGCGGTAGCCGCCGTAGTGGGCGCGGTTGATGGTCGAGGGCGTATCGGCGCCGACCAGCATCACCGTCTCGCACATTCCGGCCTGGATCGCCGCCGCCGCGCGCGCGACATTGCCGGTCGCCGAGCAGCCGCCGATGTCGGTGGTCTGCAGCCAGCGCGGCGTGATGCCGAAATAGTCGGTCGCGAAATTCGACCAGAATGGATTGCCGGCCTCCGACAGCGGACCGATCAGGCCGAGGCCGTCGATATCCTTCGGCGCCAGCCCGGTCTTTTCGTAGAGCTCGGACGCGACAGCGCAGGCGAAATCAAAGGCGGACTTTCCGGAGCGCCGCTCCAGCGGCGTCTCCGCATAGGCGACGATCGCGATGTCCTTGTTTTTCAGGAAGTTGTCCTTCATGCTTCGTTCCTTAGAGTGAAGTCGTCGTCGTCCGCGGAATGATCGTCCCTGAACGATCGTCAGCGGATCATCGTCCATTGAACTACTGTCCGCGAAATTTCGGCGGGCGTTTCTCGCGGAATGCCTTCAGGCCCTCCTCGCGATCCTCGGAGAACGTGAGCAGATAGGAGATGTCGTTCTCGGTCGCGAGGCCGTCGGCGAGCGACATGTCGACGCCGCGATCGACCGCCTGCTTGATCAGCATCACGGAGATCGGCGCGTTCTTGCCGATCTCGGCGAGGATCTCGCGCGCCTTCGCCAGCGCGCCGCCCTTCGGCGTCACGTGATTGACCAGCCTGAACTCGCGCGCCTCGGCGGCGCTGAGCCGCCGTCCCGTCCACATCAGTTCCTTGGCGAGCGGCTTGCCGATCAGCCGCGTGAGCGTCTGCGTGCCGCCGGCGCCCGGCATCATGCCGATCTTCGCCTCCGGCAGGCCGAGCTGCGCGCCCTCCCCGCAGACGATGATGTCGCCCGACATCGCGAGCTCCAAGCCGCCGCCAAGCGCGAAACCCTCGATCGCGGTGATGACTGGCTTGGTGAAGCCCATGACGAAGCGCTGCATCTGCAATGTCTTCCGCGTCCGCTTGCGTGCGCGGTAGACGTCGAAGCGCTCGTCCTCGGAATATTTGAACTCGCTGGTGTCGACGCCGGTGCAGAACGCCTTCTCGCTGCCTTGCAGGATCACGCCGACGACCGCGCGGTCCATCTCGACCTCGCCCATCGCCTCCATGATCTCGACCGCGGTCTGTTCGCGGAGTGCGTTCAATTTCTCGGGGCGGTTGATCGTGATCTCCAGCGCCGCTTCCGTGCGCTGCACGATGATGTCTTCGTAGGCCATGAAATCCCTCTATCGCAGCGGCCCGCAGGCCGGCGGATGTGGTGTCTTTGGGCGCTCTCCGCGGGCGGTGTCAACAGCGTCAATCGATGCGCAGCCCGATCGATTTGATGATCGGCGTATAGCGCGCAAGCTCGTCCTTGACGAACTGCAGCGTTCTGCCGGGACCGGACTCCGCGACCGGCTCCTGACCGGAGGCGAGCAGCAGGTTCCGATATTCGGCGTCGCCACGCACGCCGCCGCTCGCCTGCGCGATCTGGCTGACGATCGCCCTCGGCGTTCCGGTCGGCGCGAACACGCCGATGAAGTTTTGCGAGATCATGCCTTCCAGCCCCTGCTCGACCGCGGTCGGGATGTCGGGCGCGCCGACGAGCCGCGACGGCGTGGTGACGGCGACGATCCTGATCTTGCCGGTGCGATGCAACTCGATGATCTGGCCGGTCACGTTCGCGAACACGATCGGGATCTGGCCGCCGACGAGATCGGTAATCGCCGGACCGCCGCCCTTGTAGGGCACGTGAACGATGCCGGGCATCTTGACCAAACTCTTGAACAATTCGCCCGCGAGCTGGTTCATCGAGCCGGTGCCCGCCGAGCCGTAGGACATCTTGTCGGGATTGGCGCGGGCGTGGGCGATCAACTCCGGAAGATTCTTCGCCGGCACCGACGGATGGATGCAGATCGAGAGCCCGGTCAGCGCCAACAAGTCGATCGCCTCGAAGCTCTTCAACGCGTCGTAGGACGACTTGCTGGAGGCGACCGAATTGATGATGAGCGGCCCGCCGCCGCCGAGCAGCAGCGTGTAGCCGTCGGGGGCAGCGCGGGCGACCGCCGCCGCGCCGAGCGAACCGCCGGCGCCGCCGATGTTCTCGATCACGACCGTGCCCAGGCTTGTCTTGACCTTCTCCGCCCAGGGACGGCCGACGGCGTCGTAGACGCCGCCCGGCGGGAACGGGATCACCAGCCGGATCGGCCGCTCGGGAAATTTCGCCTGCGCGAAAGCCGGCTGCGGCAGCACTGCCCGCGCCGACACCACAGCCGCAGCGGCGGCCAGGAACTCGCGTCGCCTGATCATGGGGTCTCCGTCCCTTTTTCACGCGCAGCTTATGAGTGTTGTTCGCCGGCCTTGGCGTCGGCCGGGCTGCGCGGATTTCCCGCAATATCGCACGATTTCTTGCGCGCCGCCTATGAGGCAAAGGGCCCCCGCGCAGCTTGCAACGGCAGGCGCCGGTCCGCTCTTATGCGCCCGCAATCGCACCCCGAACGAGGTCTCCATGGCGTCCAGCGATACCCCCGTCACCATTCCCGTGCTGCAGCAGATGAAGCGCGACGGGAAGAAGAGCGTCGGGTTCGTCGCTTGGGACTATCAGATCGCGCTGATCGCGGAGCGCGCCGGCGCCGACTTCGTGTCGGTCGGCGACAGCGTCGGCGTCAATCTCTGGGGCCATTCCAATCCGCTGGAAGTAACGCTCGAAGAGATCCTGGTCTGCTGCAAGGCGGTGCGGCGCGGGCTGTCGCGCGCGCTGCTGAGCTGCGACATTCCGTTCGGACCGGTGCAGGAGGGCGTCGACAGCGCGTTGCGCGCCGCGATCCGCATCGTCAAGGAAGGCGGCGCCGACATGGTGAAGGTCGACGCCGCCGCCGACTTCCCGGAGGTCGTCACCGCCCTCACCCGCGCCGGCATTCCGGTGTTCGCGCAGTTCGGGCTCACGCCGCAGACCGCGCTGAAATACGGCATCCCCTACAGCTCGCAGAATTCGTCGAACGCGATGGCCACCGACGAAGCCGCCGCCAAGCTGGTCGAGGAAGCCAAGATGCTCGAAGCCGCCGGCGCGGTCGCGCTCGACTTCACCAATTCCGGGCCGGTCGCCGGCGCGGCGGTGGTGAAGGCGGTGAAGATTCCGGTGATCGGCGGCTTCGGCGGCGGGCCCTGGCTCGACGGCCGCGTGCGGCTCGCGCACACCGCCATCGGCTATGCGGCGCGCTGGATCAACTCCAAGTCCGACACTTATTTCAACGGCGCGAAGGCGACGCTTGCCGCCTTCACCGCGCTGATCGACGACGCGCGCGCCGGCCGGCAGATCAAAGGCTAAAGATGCCGACCGCGATCATCGACGGAATCTCGACACGCTACGAGGTGACCGGCTCCGGCCCGCCGATCCTGATGTATTCGCCGGGAGGCTTCGACGCCACGCTCGACAAGTGGCGCACGCAAGGCGTCTACGCCAAGATCAAGCTGCTCGACCATCTGCCGAAGAAATACACCTGCATCACCTTCGACCGGCGCGAGACCGGACAGTCCGGCGGGCGCGTCGAGCGCATCACCTGGGCGGACTACGTCGCGCAAGGGCATCGGCCTGCTCGATCATCTCAAGATCGAGCGCGCGCACATCATGGGCGGCTGCATGGGCTGCTGCCCGGTGGCGGCGTTCGGCACGATGCATCCCGGACCGGGCGCTGAGCCTGATCCTCTACTGGCCGGTGGGCGGCGCGAAATACCGCCTCTCGAGCCACCAGCGCTTCGCCATCCATCTCGGTTACCTCAACGAGCACAGCCTGGCGGACGTGGTGGCGCTGGCGTCAGGCTTCCGGCAAATCGTTCGGCGAGGACCCGCGCGGCGGGCCCTGGGCGGCGGTGCTCCGCCACGACCGCGCCTTCGCCGAGGCCTACGCCAAGCAGGACCTCGACCGCTACAAGCTGATCGTCGCCGGCATGGCGCGCACTTTGTTCGACCGCGACACCGCGCCCGGCGCCGAGCCCGAGGATTTGATGCGCGTCGACCTGCCGGCCTTCATCGTGCCCGGCCGCGATGCCGCGCATGCCACGTCGGCGGCGCGGTATCTGGAGGAATGCCTGCCGAAATCGGACTATTGGGACGTCCCGGTCGCGGGGCAGACCGAGGAAACGACCCCGGCCCGCCTCCTGCAATTCCTTGAGAAATGTGGGTAGACTATTGTCCGGAAAGGCCGTTCGCCTACCTTGTTACCACCTCGCCAGGGAGACGTCGCTTGATCAGTGTCCGTCGTGTCGTTGAGTTCGCAATCGCGTTGAGTGTCGTCGCGCTCGCCTTCAACGCTCCTGCCCAGGAAGGCAAAAAGCCGTTCGAGCCGGTCCCGGGAATGCCGGGCAAGGATTCCGTCTGGGTCCCGACGCCGATCGTCACGCTTGGAGAAGATGTACGATCTGGCGAAGCTGACGCCGAAGGACTTCGTGATGGATCTCGGCTCCGGCGACGGGCGCGCGATCATCGTCGCCGCCAAGCGCGGCACGCCCGGCCTCGGCATCGAATGGAACCAGGACCTCATCGATCTCTCGAACAAGCTCGCGGCGGCGGCCGGCGTTTCGCACCTCGCGAAGTTCGAGCGCGGCGACATGTTCGCGGCCGACATCTCGAAGGCCTCGGTGCTGGGCCTGTTCATGCTGCCCGACCAACTTGCGAAGCTCACCCCGAAATTCCTCGCGATGCGGCCGGGCTCGCGCATCACGGTCAACGGCTTCGGCATCCCGGGCTGGACGATCGACGTGACCGAGAAGGCCACCGGCGACTGCGGCAGCTGGTGCACCGCCCATCTCTACATCGTGCCGGCGCCGGTCGCGGGAACGTGGCGGCTCGGCGAGGCCGACCTCGCGCTCACGCAAAGCTTCCAGATGGTCACCGGCACGCTCACCGCCAACGGCAAGAGCACGCCGGTCACGGACGGCAGGCTCAACGGCGAGGAGATCGTCTTCACCGCCGGCGACGCGAAATACACCGGCCGCGTCAACGGCAAGGCGATGAGCGGCGAGGTCAACGGCAAGCCGTGGAGCGCCACGCAAGAAATAGAGCCCGCAGGGATTAACGCCCGGCGGCTTCCACGGGGCGTAATTTCCCCGTAAACTGAGGCAGTTACCGGCGCTATCGGAGGGTGGATATTGTCTGAGGAATGAGGAATAAACGGTGGTCCGCCGCCGTTATCCCGTGATCATCATTCCCATCCCAATGCCCATCCCATCTTTGTCCAGGAGGCTCGCTTGAAAGCCCTTCGTCGCGTGTTGCAGTCGTTCGTCGTCCTGAGTTTCGCCGCTCGTCGCCGCCGTCTCGGTGGCGCAGGAGAAGAAGCCGTTCGAGCCGGTGGTCGGACAGTCCGGCAAGGACGTGGTGTGGGTGCCGACGCCGTTCGTCACGGTCGAGAAGATGCTCGACATGGCGAAGGTGACGCCGCAGGACTTCGTGATGGACCTCGGCTCCGGCGACGGCCGCAACATCATCGGCGCCGCCAAGCGCGGCGCGCGCGCCAAGGGCGTCGAGTGGAATCAGGACATGGTCGACCTGTCGAAGCGGCTCGCCCAGGAGGCCGGCGTCGCCGACAAGGCGGAGTTCGTCCAGGGCGACATGTACGCGGCCGACATCTCCAAGGCGAACGTCATGGCGATGTTCCTGCTGACGGAGAACCTCGACAAGCTGATGCCGAAGTTCATCGATCTGAAGCCGGGCTCGCGCATCGTCATCAACGGCTTCGGGATCACCGGCTGGACGCCCGACGTGACCGAGCGCGCGACCGGCGACTGCGGCAGCTGGTGCACCGTGCACCTGTTCCACGTGCCGGCCAAGGTCGGCGGCACCTGGCAGCTGCCGAGCGGCCAGCTCACGATCAAGCAGAGCTTCCAGAAGATCACCGGCACGCTGGCGAACGGCGGCAACAGCACGCCGATCGAAGGCAGCCTGAACGGCGAAGCCATCACCTTCACCGCCGGCGACGCGACCTACACCGGCCGCGTCAACGGCAACGCGATGAGCGGCGAGGTGAAGGGCGGCCCCGGCGGCAAGTGGAGCGCGACCAAGAAGTAGCGAGTGTGCTCCTGGCGTCCTAAGCGCCTCCGCTCATTCCCGCGAAAGCGGGAATCCAGACCTTTCTCTTTGTGCGACTGGGTCCCCGCTTGCGCGCGGGACGAGCGGAACTGAAAACCGCGGCTAAACCTTCGCGCGCTTCTTCTGCTCGACCGCGACGGCCTTGCCCTCCGAGCGGATCATCAGGAACTTCCCGGTGGTGCCGTCGCCGATGCGCCAGCGGCCTTCGATCTCGGTCGCGTCGCCGTTGAGCACGCCCTCGTAGCTGACCGGGTAGTAGTAGCTGGTCCCGGCTTCGTCATAGGTCTTCACGAACGTGATCGCGCTGTCTCGCCGGCCGCCAGCCAGGAGGGCCGTAGAGCGTGCTGCCGGAGCTGGTCTTCAGAACGTTCGGCTCGTGCGTCGCTCCCGACAGCGCGCTGCCGCTGTCGATCAGGGTCGCCACAAACGAAACCGAAGGCCCGCTGGAATAGCTGTAGAGCCCGTTCCAGACGCCGGTCAGGTTCTTGGGTCCTGCAGGCTCGTTCATGTCGCGCTCCGTCCGTCGGGCGTTTGCCCGACGGCGCATAGATAGTGCGACCACCTCCGTCCGCTAGATGCTTGAGCCCGAGCAATTTGGCGGCGCTACCGCCGAGCATCGCCCGCTTGTCGTCGTCGCTGAGCCCGGGCGTATTGAGGATGATGTCGACCGTGGCGCCGCCCTTGGCCCACGGGAACGGATAGTCGGTGCCGAGCATGATCTGGCTGACGCCGACCCGCGAGGCGAGATAGCGCAGCGCCTCGGGGTTGAAGATGATGGTGTCGTAGTAGAGGTCTTTCAGATACTCGGTCGGCTTCTTCTTGAGCGGCACGGCCTTGCAGCGATCCGGGAAGGTGATGCAGCCGGCGTCGGAGCGGTCGCCATAGGACCCGAGATAACCGCCGGCGTGGGACGTGCAGAGCTTCAATTTCGGGTAGCGGTCGAGCGTGCCCTCGAAGATCATGTGCGTCAGCGCGACCGTGGTCTCGAGCGGATTGCCGATGATGTTGACGAGCCCGCCGTTGCCCCCGAGCCGCTTTTCGAACGGCGCGTAGGCGATCGGGTGCATGAACACCAGGAGGCCCATCTCCTCGCACTTCGCCCAGATCGGATGGAATTTCGGATCGGACAGATCCTGGCCGTCGACATGGGTGCCGACCGACATGCCGCGCAGCCCGAGCTTCTTCACGCCATATTCGAGCTGTTGCACGGCCAAGTCCGGGTGCTGCATCGCGGTCGTCGCGAAAGCGACAAAGCGGTCCGGATTGGTCGCGCACAGTTCGGCGAGCTTCTCGTTCTGCAGCTTGATGAGCTTTTCCGCGAGATCGCGCTCGGCCCCGTACCAGAACGGATTGATGCTGATCGCCTCGACGTCGATGCCCTGCGCGTCCATCTGCTGGATGCGCAGCGCCGTCTCGTTAAGCGCCGCCGGGAACGACCTTCTGGCCCAGCATCGAGTTGACTTCGGGGAACGCGCAATGCGCGTGGATGTCGACCGTCTTGACGCGCTTGCCGCTGACCACCACCTCGCGGCGGCGCGGCGCGCCCTCGGCATGGGCGTGTTTGGCATCCAGGAGATCGCAACTCAGGAAGGCCACCGATCCGGCCGCGCTGGCTGCACCATGGATGAAGTCGCGTCGCGTCTGCATGGATATCCTCCCTGATGTCGCGCTCTTCGGCGCTGTGCGTAGATGCCAAGCGTTTCGCGGACCGTTCGATGGTCGCAACAAGCATCCGAAAATTCGGCGGCCGCAACAAGGCCATCCGTGCATTTTGCGCGGAGCGCTACTGCGCCGTGATCCCCGCCGTCTTCACCACCTTCCCCCACTTGGCCATCTCATTGTCCATGTAGGTTCCGAACTCGGCCATGGCCAACGGAAGAACCTCGGAGCCGTGATGCACGAGCTGCTTCTTGAACTCCTCCGACCTCTGCATCTCAGCGATTTCCCTCTGCAACCTCGCAATGATCGGTGCGGGCGTTCCCGCGGGCGCTGCAAGACCGATCCAGTTACCGGCCTCATAGCCGGACACGCCTGATTCCTCGAAGGTCGGGACATCAGGCAGCGCCTCGTTACGATTCTTGCCGGTGACCGCGAGCGCACGCAGCTTGCCCGCACGGATGTGCGGCGACACCGACGATATCGTGCCGTTGATCGCCTTGGTGTGACCGCCGATCACGTCAATGATGCCGGGGCCGGCGCCTTTGAACGGGATGTGCACAAGATCGATTCCGGCGGTGACCTTGAATAGCTCCATAGCGAGATGCAGCGAGCCCCCGATTCCACCCGAGGCATAGGGCATCTTGCCCTGCTGCTTCTTGGCAAGCGCGATGAATTCCTTCACGTTCTTCACCGGCAGGTCGTTGTTGACCGCGAGCACGTTCTCGCTGGACACGATACCGGCGATTGGAGCGAACGACTTCTGCGGATCGAAATTGAGCTTGTAGAGCCACGGATTGACCGCATTCGCTATCGACACGATCAGCAGCACGTGGCCATCGGGCGGCGACTGCGCGACGAGCTCGGTGGCGATGACGCCCCCTGCTCCGGGGCGGTTCTCCGGAATCACCTGCCGGCCGAATTTCCCGCTCAGGTGCGTGGCGACCATGCGCCCGATCAGGTCGTTCAGACCGCCGGGCGCGAAGGGAATGATGATCCGCACTTGCTTGGTCGGATAGTCCTGTGCGCGCGCCGTCGTGATGGCTGCCAGTGCAATCACCGCGACGGCGAATAGCCGCAAGTACAGTGTGGCCATGATGTTTCGCTCCCTCCGGGACTTCGCCCTTTGGCAGGAGCATCCGACCATTCGAGCGCGGCGGCAAGCCTCAAGCCGCCGCTACGGCGTCGCAGTCGTGGGGTCAGAACTTGCGGGCGTCCGCGAGCGCCGCCAGCGCTGCTTTCGCCACCTCGACGTCCTGCTCGATCTTGGCGCCGCCGGCGGCGACGGCGCCGATCACCTCGCCGCCGACCTCGATCGGAAATCCGCCCGGGACGTTGGTGAAGTCATCCATGCGCACCGACATGCTGAGCGCGTTCTCCTCCGGCGCGTAGCCGGTCGGCATGCGCTGCGAGGCCGAGGTGATCGCCTTGCGCTTGGTGGTGATGATCGAGAAATGCCGCGCGCCGTCCATCATCAGGAACGCGATCAGCCGGCAGCTTGCGTCCACCACCGCGAGCGAGACCTTGCAGCCGAGCGCGTTCGCCTTGGCGACGCCGGCGGCGAGCATCTTGAGGCTCGCCTCTTCGGTCAGGCGATGGGTGGGGACGGTGTCAGGCATGGCGCGGCTTACCCCACCAACCCGCGCGTCGACGGCGCGAACAGTCGTCCACCGACACCGGAATGGTGATGATGCCCTGCGTCGTCGCGTGGCGGAGCAGCTCCTCGATCACCTTGCGGTTGGGCGCGACGCCGTAAGGCAAGCGGATCGCCGGTGATCTCCATCACCCGCTGGTGCAGCTTGTCGATCTCGGTCGGCTTCTCGATCTGCCCGGCTTTCAGCTTCGCGAGATATTGCCGCTTCGACTCGGCGAAGGCGTTGAACACGTCGACGGCAAGATCGGGATACTTCGCGAGCAGCTCGTCCTTGATCACGATGCAATGGTTGATCGGATAGTGGCCGCGGTCGCGCAGCGCCTTGAGGCCCGCCTCCTGCGCGTTCGGGATCAGCGGCGCGACGTCCGGCGACTTCGAACTCGATGCCGATGGCGGCGGCAAGCTCGCCGGAGGCGAGCATCTCGGCCATGTCCTTGCCCTCCTCGATCGGCACCACGTTCGACGGCGGCTTGTATTCGGCGACGTGCTCGTCGCCGGACAGCACCCAGGTGATCTTGGAGAGATCGACGCCGTGCTCGTCCTGCAGGATGCCGCGCGCCCACACGCCGGTGGTGACGGTGTAGCCGCGGTTGACGCCGACCTTCTTGCCTTCGAGGTCCTTCGGCGAACGCACCACCTTGGTGTTGGCGAGGATCGCACCGTGGTGGAACGCGCGCACCAGGAAGATCGGCACCGCGGTCATCGGCTTGCCGTGCTCCTTGGCGCAGATATAGGTCGTGATCGCCATCTCGCAGATGTCGAACTCGTTGCCGCGCACCATGCGCCGGAACGCGGCGATGATCGGATCGACCTCCTCGAACGCGAAATCGAAGGTCTTCGGCTTCACCGCGCCGTCCTTGAGCGCCTTGTTGTTGCCTTGGGTGCGGGTGGCGGTTTTCAGCTTGAGATCGGACATGGGACGCTTCGCTCCACGTGATTGTTGAGGCAATCATTGCCTCGTTTTGTCGTCCCGTGCAAGCGGGGGCACGGCGAGTCAACAGCAGTCGAGATCGGCGTCCTCGTCCACCATCAGCGCGCTCTTGAGCCAGGCCGGCGGAATGTCGTCCTCGGCCACCTCCTCCACCCGCTTGAACACCTTGAACTGGTGACGCTGGTTGGTGTCGGTCCAGAACGCCACCACGGTCTCGAGCGGCGGGCAGCCGGGCAGCCGGCAGGCAACCTCGACCGCCATCACCGCCGCCTCCTCGGGCAGCTTGAAGCGCACGCGCGTCCAGTTCCGCACCTGCTCCAGCGCGGCGACATGCTCGGGGCTGCGCTTGAGGGCCGGCCTGATCCGGAACCCTTCCGGCATGGCGCCGGCGTCGCCGGGCTCGTTGCGGCCGGTCTGCCAAGCCTTCAGTGCGGTGTAGTAGTCGCTCACGGGCTACCCAGAGTGGTTTCGGCGTTGCCTCGACCTTACATAACCGTCTGGGCGGGCACGATGCATCGGCAAATTGCGCCGAACGGACGCGCCCGCGGGGCCGCCACTTGACGCCTTTTGGGCCGGTCCTATGGTGCCCGCGGCATTTCAACGAGAATAACGGAGACTTCTTCAGTGGCTGAGAAAGTGCTGGCGGCGGTCCGGGTCGGACCGGGCAAGACCGAAATTCGCGAATATCCCATGCCGGATGTGCCGGCCGACGCCGCCCTGATGAAGATGGAAGTCGCCGGCATCTGCGGCACCGACGTACGCCTCTACCAGGAGCCGCCGAACAACAAGCCCACCATCATGGGCCACGAGAACATCGGCTATATCGCCAAGGCCGGCCGCGAGTTCACCCAGCGCAAGGGCTTCAAGGAAGGCGACCTCGTCTTCGTCGAGCACTATGTGAGCTGCGGCAAGTGCGAGTGGTGCCACCTCGGCCAGTATCGGCACTGCGAGAACACCAACTGGCGCACCAACCCGGACGCCATCCGCTACGGCTACACCTCGGACGAGAAGCCGCCGCATCTCTGGGGCGGCTTCTCGCAATACATCTACCTGCCGTGGAATTCGGTGATCCATCATGTGCCGAAGGGCGTCACGCCCGAGCTGGCCGGGCTGGTGACGCCGATGGCGAACGGCGTCGAGTGGTCGCTGTTCGACGGCCAGGTCGGATACAACTCGACGGTGCTGATCCAGGGGCCCGGTCAGCAGGGCCTCTCGCAGACCGTGATCTGCAAGCAGGCCGGCGCGTCGCTCATCATCGTCACCGGCACCGCCAAGGATGGCGCGCGGCTCAAGGTCGCGAAGGAGCTCGGCGCCGACTACGTGATCGACGTCACCAAGGAAGATCCCCTCGCCCGCATCATGGAGATCACCGGCGGCAAGGGCGTCGACGTGTCGCTCGACTGCACCGCCGGCGCCGGCACCATCCCGATCCTGCTCGGCATCGAGGCGCTCAAGCGCAAGGCCGGCATCATCGTCGCGCAAGGCGAGATGGCGCAGTTCCCGAATTTCCCGCTGGAGAAGTTCACGGTGAAATTCATCACCATGAAGAGCGCGCGCGGCCATAGTTTCAAGGCTTGCGAGCTGGCGCTGGAGCAGATCGCGTCCAAGCGCTTCCCGCTGGAGAAGATCACGACCCACAAGTTCGGATTGAAGGACGTCGACCTCGCCATCCGCTCGGTCGGCGGCAAGGGGGGCGTGCCCGACGTGATCCATGCGTCGCTGATGCCGTGGGAGTAGACAGACGGCGCGCGCTGATCGCTGGCGCGCGCCGCTAACTGATCTTGGGAGGGGTCCCGATGAATTTCTCATCCAAGGCCCGCGTCGCGTTGATCGGTCTGGTCGCGGTCCTCGCCATCGCCGCGACCCCGGCGCAGGCCGCCAAGCTTTATTTCGGCACGCAGGAGCACCTGCGCCAAATCCAGGACGTCGACGTCACGGGGCCAAAAGGCGAGCCACTCTACCTCGGACACAAATACTCGTTTCACTCCTTCATCCTGCCCTACCGGCTGACCGACGACGGCTACATCCTCGGCATCAGGGGCGAGCAATCCTATTTCCGGTTGGACGACGCCAATATCAAATCGATGCAGGCGCGCGGCCAGCTACCGACGCCGTTGCCGCCTTACCAATTGTCCGTGCTGGACTACGCCATGGGTCATGGCGCCTGGATCGCGCTGGCCGTCATCATCGGCCTGATCCCGCTGTCGATGATCTCAAAGAGGCGTCGCAAACGTGCCATGCCCCATTTCGAAGACGGCATCGCCCGCCATCAATCCGGCGACTTGCAAGGAGCAGCCGAAAGCTACAGCAAGGCCGCCGAGATCGATCCGAAATTTGCCGCAGCGTTGCACTTTCGCGGCAAGGCCCATGCGGGCCTCGGTGACTTCAAGGCTGGCATCTCCGATCACACCAAGGCCATCCGGATCGAGCCGAAGTTCGCGGACGCTCTGATGGATCGCGGCATCCTGATGTACCAAAGCGGCAACTTCGACGGCGCCCTCAGTGACTTTTCGCGGGTCATCAAGCTCAACAAGAAAGATGCGAATGCGTATTACCACCGCGGTCTGAGTTACCTTGGCAAGAACGATTTCCGCCGCGCCATCGCCGATCTCACCAAAGTCGTGGAAGCCGCCCCGGAATTCGCCGAGGCCTATCAGCAGCGTGCCGTCGCCTATACCAAGATGGGCGATGCCGAACGTGCGCAGGCGGATCACGCCAAGGCGCGCGCGATCGCCAGCGCGCAAGCGGCGGCCCAGCCGGCATAGTCGCGATGCCGCTAGAGAAATTCCTTCGGAAGCTCCGTCCACGTCTTCCGCCCGGAATAGAACAGCGGCTTCTTGCCGTATTTCTCGCGATACGCCACGTAGCGTGCGCGCATGCGCTCGACGCGCTTGCGCGACGACTTGATGCGGCGATGCGGAACATCGATCAGCACGCGCTCGACCGCCCACATGTTCCTGCGCGCAAACCGCCAGTCGTAACGGCCGAGCTTGCTCAGGTCGAATGACGCATAGCCTTCGATGCAGCCGGTCGGATCGATATAGGCGTCGAAATAGCTCATGGTCAGCGCGCGCAGCGAGCGGAACACCGGCTTGCGCCCATGCAGGCCGGGATCGCGCGAGCGCGCCACCGTGCCCCAGCGCCCACCCTTGCGGTAGAGGAACAGGACATGGTCGAGGCCGTCGACCGACTCGAAGGTCAGCAGCAGCGGCGGATAGCCGTGCTGCTCCAGCACGCAGGCTGCGAACAGCGCGGCTTCGAGACAATGCGCCGTGCCGTGCCGGACCACCTGCCGGAAGCTCCGCAGCGTCTCGCCGCGCTTTTCGGTGTTGTAGGGCAGCCGGCTGAGATAGCGCTGCACCGCTTCCGGCGTGCGCAGCCGCCGGATCAGGCGGCGCTCGGCGGGGGTGAAGGCAGCGAGCGGGGAAGAACCAGTCTTGTTCAAGCGCGCCCTGCTCTATCCTGCCGTGATCGTGCCCCAGTCGACGCGCAGCCATTGGCGTCCTCTGATTCCGGACCATAGAATACGCCATGGCATCCGACAAACCGATCATTGCGATCGCGACCGGCGATCCCGCGGGCATCGGGCCGGAGATCAGCCTGAAGGCCGGCGCTCGACCCGGCGGTGCGGGCGGCCTGCCATCCGATCCTGGTCAGCGATGCCAATATCCTGCGGCGCCACGCCGAGGCCTGCGGCCTCCGGGCCGAGCTGCATCCGGTCGGGCGGGTCGAAGACGCGGGCGTGGCCGGCGATCGGCTCGCGGTGCTCGATTGCCCGCAACCGGAGGGCATCATTCTCGGCAAGACCAGCGCCGCGGCCGGGCGTGCGTCGATCGCGTTCTGCGGCACCGCCGTGAAAGCCGCCCTGTCGAAGCAGGTCGCGGCCGTCGTCGCCGCCCCGCAGAACGAAACCTCGATCGCGCTCGCCGGTATTCCGTTCGACGGCCATCCCTCGTTCGTCGCGCGCGAAACCGGAACGCGCGAGGACGACGTCTTCATGATGCTGTGCTTCGGCGACATGAAGATATCGCACGCGACGCTGCACCAGAGCGTCCGGCAGGCGCTCGACGCGATCACGCGCGAGCGCGTCAGCCAGGTCATCGGCGAGACCGCTCGGACGCTGCAACGCATGGGCATCGCCGCGCCGAGGATCGCCGTCTCGGCCTGAATCCCCATGCCGGCGAAGGCGGCCTGTTCGGGCGCGAGGAGATCGACATCATCAAGCCCGCGATCGATGCCGCAGCGGCCGCGGGCCTCAACGTCGCCGGCCCGTTCGGGGCCGACACGATGTTTCACATGGACGGCTTCGATGCCTTCGTCGTCATGCTGCACGACCAGGGCCACATCGCCGCCAAGCTGCTGGCGGAGAATGCCGCAGCGGCGCTCGCGATCGGCACGCCGATCTTGTTTTCCTCGGTCGCGCACGGCAGCGCCCACGACATTGCCGGCAAGGGCATCGCGGATCCGAAGGCGATGATCGAAGCGGTGTTGCGGATGGCCGGCGCCACTCAGCCCGGCCGTACCCCGTCGGCCGGCCGCTGACTGGAGACGCGCACGAACGTCGCGACGATCCGCGCGCCGGCGCGCAGCGTGCCGGAGAGACTGCCGGCGACCTTCGAGCTCCCGCCGCTGCGGCAGCGATAGGGCACCGGGATTTCGAGAATGCGCAGTCCTGCCCGCGCCGCCCGCATCTGCATCTCGATGTTCCAGCCGTAGGTCATCTCGTGCATGTCGAGCGCAAGCAGCGCATCGCGGCGGATGGCGCGGAACGCGCACATGTCGGTGTAGCGAACGCCATAGAGCAGCCGCATGCCGTAGCCGGCGGCGAGGCCCGGCGCCGATCTGGTGCCAGGCGATGCTGCCGGGCTCGCGCTCGCCGCGCACGCGCGAGCCGATCACGAAGTCGTAGTCGCCCGACCGGATCGGCGCGACCAGCGCCGCGATGCCTGCGGGATCGTCGGCGCCGTCGCCATCCATGAACACCATGATGTCGGCATCGACCGCATTGACCGTCGCCATCAGGCAGGCGCGGCCATAGCCGCGCCCGGCGTCGATCACATCGGCGCCGGCCTCGTGCGCCTCGTTCTCTGGTCCGGTCGGTGCTGCCGCCGTCGGCGACGATGACCTGGTCCACCACGTCGCGCGGGATCGACCGCACGACGTCGGCGATCGAGTCCTGCTTCGTTCAGCGTGGGAATGGCGACGGCGACCCGCACGATCTAAAGAACTCCAGCGCAGGCCGCAATTGGCGCAGGCCGTCGGCGGCTGGTCGGACAACAGCGCTTCGCGGAACGAAGAATAGCCTGGCCCGTTCCAGATTTCGCGCAGCGTCTGCTGGGTGGCGTCGCCGAGCGTGTAGTTCTCGTAGCCGCGCTGCGAGAACGGCGCGATGCAGCACGGCAGCGCGCGGCCGTTGGCGGTGAAATACATCACCGACCACGGCCGCCGGCACAGCGACCAGGGCGAGCCGTCGTTCGCGCGGCGTCAGGCTCATGCCCGGCTCGGAGGCGGCGCCGGAGGCGCTGAACGTCATGCCGAGCGAGCGCGCCAGCGCCGCCGCCTCGTCGATATAGACCGCCTCCTCGGCCGTCATCCGCTCGAACAGCGCCTGGTCGGGCCGCGCATTGCCGATGGCGTCGTTGTCGAAATAGACGAGGCGCTGGAGATAGACCTCCTTGACGCCGATGTCGGCGGCGACCCGCACGAACGCCGGCAGCTCGGTGATCGTCTCCTTGAGGCCGGTGAGCCAGGCCGAGACGCGCGGCCGCTCGTGGCCTTCCCGCACCTGCAGTTCGCGGAAGCGGCGCACGTTGCGCAGGATGCGGTTGAAGAAATCGGCGCCGCGGATGGCGAGGAACGATTCCGCATTGGAGGCGTCGAGCGAGACCCGCAGCTCGTCGAGGCCGGCGTCGATCAGGGCGCGGCCGTTCTTGTCGTTGAGCACGGTGCCGTTGGTGTTGAACAGCACATAGGTGCCGCGATCCTTCAGATAGCGCACCATCTTCGGCAGGTTCTTCACCAGCATCGGCTCGCCGACGCCGTGCATCACCGCGCGCTCGAGATGCGGGATCTGGTCGACGATCGAGGTGAACAGCGACCAGCTCATGTCCGCCGGCGGCTCGAGCTCGGCATAGGTGCGCGGGCAGGTCGTGCACAGGAGATTGCAGCGGTTGGTGGTCTCGAGATAGACGCAGACCGGCAGCCGCTCCGCCTTTTGGCTGCGCCTTGCATCGACGCTCTCGAAATAGCGCCGCGGGTCGACCGCTGGCTGGCCAGCGACCGCGGTCATGACGCGAGCCTTTCCGATGCCTTGCGTGACAGTCCGAGCCGGGTGCCGCAGATCGGCGGTCGCCAGCAGATCGTCCATCAAGGCGGCCGTGTTGGGCGCGTGGAACGGCGTCAGCGCGGGATCGAGCGAGCCGCCCTCGAACAATTCCGCGTGCAGCTGCCGCAGCGCCTGCGAATCGTCGACGTCGTACCAGGCCGGCAGACAATGCACGTCGAGGCCGATCTCGCTGGCACGCTCGAGCGTCTGGCGCGCGACGCGCTCGGTGCTCCAGTCGATATCGTCGAACAGGCGCCGATGCGCCTGCTTGATGCCGAGAAGGTAGTAGCCGCCGTCGGTCGAGGGACCGAGCACGGCGCGGTCGCCCGGCCGCGCGAGCATCTCCGCGGTCTCGACCAGCAGCGCCGTCGGCAAGCGTCGGGCTGTCGGAATTGAGCACGACCGCCGACTCGTGGCCGGCCGCGAACAGGCCGTTGATCGCCTTGAACAGACAATCGCCGAAATTGGGCAGCCAGGATTCGATCAGGCCGATCTCGCGCGGCAGGTTGTCGATGAAGAACTGCTCGCGCGCCCGGCGGGCCATAGGCCATGTAGCCGTGAATGGCGGCGTGACCGCCCGCGGCCAGGAGGTTTGTCGGACACGTCCTTGAGGAAGGCGGTATTGAAGGCGGCGGCTTCGGTGGCGGTCAGCGGCGGCGTCAGGCGTGTCTTGGTGCGGCCCGGAACCGAGGCCTTCGCCATCACGGCAATGCCGCAGGAGCGGCGGTCCCCGACAGCCCGGCATCGTGTTGAATCGATCCGTTCCAGCCATGGGATGAGTGTGCACCACTCCCCCAACGCGCCCGATCAACTCTGGTTCAAAGGAAATTGACCGATCCCGTTTGTCTCGTGACGGTTCTGTGGCATCACTCGGTCGTGATGACGCCAACCCGTTGTCGCCGGGCGGAATGCCGCTCCTCGCGTTCCGCTAACCTCATTCCAGGCCCTGATGGCATCGACGACCAACGTCATTCTCGGCGCAGCGGCCGCTCTGATCCTGTGGACCGTGATCGGTCTTGCGGTCGCACGCGCGGTGCTGCCGGCGCGTACCCTGATATGGCCGGTCGCGCCTGTGCTCGGCTGGGCGGTCCACAGCGCGGCAACGCTGCCGCTGTTCATGCTGGTCGGATTCAACCGCATCACCGTCGACGATCGTCACGCTGCTGTCGCTCGCGGCCGGCGCCTATGCGCTGTGGCGGCAGCCGGGCGTCGGCTGAGCACGACAAGGACGCCATCGCCGTTCCGTGCTGGGCGTGGCTCGGCGCCCTGATCCTGGCGCTCGGCCCCGCCGCCGCCATCCTGCCGAAATTCGCCGACGGCGCCGTCATCCTCTCCGGCCCGATCTTCGATCACGCCAAGGTCGCGATGATCGACGAGATGATCCGGCTCGGGCTGCCGCCGGGAAATCCGTTCTTCGGCGAAGCAGGGCAGCCGTCGCGGCTCGTCTACTACTATCTGCTGCATTTCAGCGCGGCCGAGCTTGCGCTGCTGCTCGGGATCAGCGGCTGGGAGGCGGACGCCGCGCTGACCTGGTTCAGCGCCTTCGCGTCGCTGATGCTGATGATCGGCCTCGCGATCTGGATCAGCGGACGCAAGATCGCGGCGCTGCTCGTGCTCCTGCGTCTGCATGACGCGGATCGCTGCGGCCGCTGCTCGAACTCATTCCCGGCATCGATTCCGTGATCATCGCCGCAGACCGGCTTCGCCGGCTGGCTGTTCCAGATCGGCCTGGGTGCCGCAGCACATCGCGTCGGCGTCCTGCGTGGTGCTGGCGATGCTGCTGCTGTCGGAGCTGGTGCGGCGGGAAAGCCTTGCCCTGCTCGCGGCGTTCGTCCTGGTCGTGGTCGCCGGCGCCACCAGCTCGACCTGGGTCGGCGGCGTGACCTTCGCGGTGGCCGCGATCTGGATCGGCGGCGTGCTGCTCGCGAACGCGGAGCCGCAGCAGCGGATGCCCCTGCTCGGACGCTTCGCCATCGCCGCGATCGGCGCCGCCGTGCTCGCCGCGCCCATCCTCTACGACCAACTGGCCGCCATGGGGACGCGCGGCGGCGGATCGCCGATCGCGCTGCAGACCTACGAGGTGATGGGCGAATTCTTCCCGCCGATGTTGCGGCAGTTTCTCGATATGCCCGCCTTCTGGCTCATCCTGCTGGTGATCGAGCTGCCCGCGATCTACCTGACCGGCGTCTATGCGATGCTGCAGCCTGCACCAAGGACACTCGATCCCGCGCGCAAGCCGGTCGCGCACCATCCTGATCCATCTCGCCGGCGCGAGCCTTGGCGGTGTCATGGCTGATGGTCAGCACCATCGGCGGCAACAACGATCTCGGCTGGCGCGCGGTGCTGCCCGCCTGCCTGGTGCTGACGGTGTTCGCGGTCGCGGGCCTCTCGCAATGGATCAGGACCCGCATCGCGGCTCGCCGTCGCCGGCTTCGTCGCCATCGCGCTCGGCGCTGCCGAGCGGCATCAGCATCCTCAACTACGACATCGCCGGCACGCGCGACCCTGCCGGCGAGGCCTTCGCCGCGACGCCGGAGATGTGGGCGGCGGTGCGCCGCTATGCCGGCCCCGCCGACCGCGTCGGCAACAATCCGATGTTTCTGGAATCGATGACGCCGTGGCCGGTCAATATCTCGTGGGCGCTCTTGTCGAACCGGCGCTCCTGCTATGCCGGATATGACCTCGCGCTGCCGTTCATCCCGCTGCCGCGCCAGCGCGGCTGCGGGAGATCGACGCGCAGTTCAATCGCGTCTTTTCCGGCGAGGGCTGGCCCGACGACCTGCGCGACCTCGCGACCAAATACGGCTGCAAGGTCGTGGTGGTGACGGCACTCGACGGCGCCTGGACCCGCGATCCCTTCGCCACCAGCCAGCATTGGCGGCTGGTCGAGAGCAGCGCGCAAGGCTGGCGCATCTACGTCGCCGGCGAGGTCGCGGTGGCGGCGCGGTAGGACGCGGCGTCTACAGCCGTCTGTATTCCCGCGAAAGCGCAGGAATGCGAGAATCTTCTTTTAGACTGGGTCCCCGCTTGCGCGGGGACGAGCGGAATCAGCCACGCGGCGGCTAAAGCCCGCTGTGCCAGTTGAAGCCGCGATCCTCCCAATAGCCGCCGGGATAGGTGTTGGTGACCTCGATCGAGGTGATCCATTTCGGATTCTTGAAGCCGAGCTTGGTCGCGGTGCGCAGCCGCAGCGGGAAGCCGAACGGATCGGTGATCGGCTCCTTGGCATATTTGGTCGCGAGGATGGTCTGCGGATGCAGCGCGGTCGCCATGTCGATCGAGCCGGAATAGTCGTCGGCGCAACGGAACATCACGTATTTGGCGGTCAGGTCGGCGCCGACGCGTTCGAGGAATTGCTTGAGGTTCGGGCCCGACCACTGGCCGATATAGTCCCAGCCCTCGACGCAGATGTGGCGGATGATCATTTCCTGTTCCGGCAGCTCGAAGATCTGCTGCGCCGTCCAGGGCCGCTTGTCGCCGATGAGGCCGGAGAGCTCGAGCTTCCAGTTCGCCACGTCGACCGGCTTCACCTCCTCGATCTCGTAATAGGCGTTGTAGCGCGGCGGCCGCAGCACCTGCGCCTCGCTGTAGGTCGGCGCGAGCTTGTTGGGATTGAACAGGAACCCCTGCACGCCGTCGTTCCATGCGGACACCGCCCGCAACACGCTCTGCACCGCGCTGCGGTCGGTGACGTCGCAGCCGGTGAGCATCGTCAGCGCGCCGAGGCTGACCGCGCCGCGCAGGATTTTCCGGCGGTCGATCTCCTCGATCAGCTTGCGGTTCTCGTCCAGCACGCTCTGGTCGATCGCGCTGCTGCGGACGGAAGATCGATTGCGAAGGCGTGCGGATCGGCATGTCACCCTCCCCTGCGGTTGTCGTTGCCGGCGGAGATACCGGTCGGCGATTGCGAAGCTGATCGTCGACCGGCGGTCCGCCGGTGATCATCGCGGCGAGCGTCTTCGGCACCGCGAGCGCCAGCAAGACGTGAACGAGAAGGAACCCCACGATCAGCGCCATGCAGATGAAGTGCGCCAGCCGCGCGCCCTGGAAATCGTAGAACAGCGCGGTCAGTTCCTGGAACTGCACCGGCTTCCAGATCGCCAGCCCGGAAATGACCTGAACGATCAGGACCAGGATGATGCCGACATAGAGCGACGCGCTGGACGGCGTTGTATTTGGTGATGTCGTCATGGCTGAGCTTGAAGCGCAGCGCCGCGCGGATATCGGCAATCACCTGGCTCGGCCAGATCGGCAGCAGTTTTCGCCAGAAGCGGCCGGTCACCAGGCCGTAGACGAGATAGCAGATGAGATTGAGCGTGAAGATCCACATCCCGAGGAAATGCCATTGCAGCGCGCCCTGCGCTTCGCCGCCGATGGTGATCCACTCGGGAAAATGCAGCCAGCCGAACAGCACTTCGTCGTTGTAGATCTTCCAGCCGCTGCCGATCATGATGACCATGGCAACGGCGTTGGTCCAATGCATGATGCGGACCGCGAGCGGATGCATCCGGCGCACGCGCTGTCGGCTTCGCGTGAACGGACGACTTCGGTCATGGCGTTGCTCCGCAATGCGGCGCGCCGCGCGCGGGCGCCGCCGGCTGCTGGGACGAACACGCGAACGTCATTTGCAGTTGGCCTCCGCTTGCGAACAATGGCAGGCAACAATTCGACTGACGACAGTAACCAATTCGATGGACGAACGTATTAAGTCACGCACATGACGACGTTGTCCGATCACTTCCGCTTTACTGGCCGCCGCGCTTTTCGTGATCGGCGCGGTCGCTGGCGGATTCGTCTGCGCTGGGCGGCATCGACGCAGCCGGCGAGCACGGAACAGAGCCACGGAAGAGCAACTATCGCCGGAAGAGACAGATGCGCCGGCGGTTTCCGCAGCCGGCGCGGGTCCGCGCCCTGATCGGCCTGCCGGTGCTCGACTGGAGCGACAACACGCTGGGCTACGTCCAGCGCGTCGTCCGGACCGCGCGACGGCAAAATCCAGTTGATCGTCCGCTACGGCGGATGGTTCGGCTGGATCGGATGGTGGCAGCGGCCGGTCGCGGTGCCGATCGAGGTCGTCGCGCTGCTCGGGCCGCACGTCGCCGCGCTCGACATGACGCCGGAGCAGTTCCGCACCGCCCCGACCTGGCAGCCGTCCGCGGACGTCAGCGAAATCGGCCCCGACGAGACCATCCGTGTGGCCATAACGCGCAGATGAACGGCCGCTTCCATGGGCTTTGCCCGGCCTCCCGAAAATGCCTAAAATCGCAAAAAATCGGTCCAGGGAGGATGCAGCATGAAGCGACTGATTACGCGCCGCACGGTCGGCAAGCTCGGCCTTGCCGCGTTGGCGGCCCCGCATTTTCCACGACCGTCATCGGGCAAACCGCCCCGATCAAGATCGGCTCCAGCATGGCGATGACCGGCGGGCTCGGGCCCAACGGCAAGTCGTCGCTGCTCGCGATCAAGATCTGGGAAGAGGACATCAATGCCAAGGGCGGGCTGCTCGGCCGCAAGGTGCAGGTGATCTTCCGCGACGACCAGACCAATCCGACGACCGTCCCCGGCATCTACTCGCAGCTGCTCGATGTCGAGAAGGTCGACCTGATCATGGGCGGCTACGCCACCAACCTGCTGGCGCCGGCGATGCCGATGGTCATGCAGCGCAAGAAGCTGTTCATCGGCCTGCTCGGCCTCGGCGTGAACACCGAGTTCAACTATCCGAACTATTTCGTGATGATCCCGTCCGGGCCGGATCCGAAGCCGTCGTTCACCAAGGGCTTCATCGAGCTGGCGATGAAGCAGAACCCGCGGCCGACCACCGTCGCCATCGTGGCGGCGGACGCCGAGTTCGCGCTCAATGCCGCCGACGGCGCGCGCGAGAACGCCAAGAAGGCCGGACTGAAGATCGTCTATGACCGGCGCTATCCGCCGAACACCACCGATTTCGCGCCGATCGTGCGCGCGATCGCGGCGACCAATCCGGACCTCGTGGTGGTGTGCTCCTATCCGCCGGACTCGGTCGGCATCGTGCGCTCGGTCAACGAGATCAATTTCCGGCCGAAGATGATCGGCGGCGCCATGGTCGGCCTGCAGAACACCTCGATCAAGGCGCAGCTCGGCCCGCTGCTCAACGGCTGGACCAACTACGACTTCTGGCTGCCGGTGCCGAAGATGAACTTCCCCGGCGTCGGCGACATGATGGCCAAGTATCAGAAGCGCGCGCCGGCCGAAGGCATCGACCCCTACGGCTACTACATGGCGCCGCCGGCCTATGCGCAGTACCAGGTGCTGGAGCAGGCGGTCGCAGGCGACCAAGAGCCTGAGCGACGCCGACGCTCGCCGACTACATCCGCAAGAGCACGTTCAAGACCGTGCTCGGCGACATCAGGTTCGGCAAGGACGGCGAATGGGCGGAGTCGCGCGTGCTGCAGGTGCAGTTCCGCGGCATCAAGAACAACGATCCGGCCCAGTTCAAGGGCATCGACACCCAGGTCGTGGTCGATCCGTCCGCCTATGAATCGGGCGAGCGTGATCTATCCCGTACGAGAAGGCGAGAGCCTAAGGTCCGACGCCGGGTTCGGATCGAGCGCCGCGCGGCACGACCGCGCGGCGCTTTCATTTTGCGCTACGCGCGCACCGCCTGCGGCTGCGCTTGCGGCAGCTTGCGCGCCAGGAACTCGCCGAAGATCGCGGCGATGTCGTCGGCCATCTTGTACCACTCCTCGGCCGGCACGATGTCGACGTTCTGGTCCACGAGGCCGAGGCTGTGCGCCTCGCAATCCGGCATGAACCGCGCGGCCGTCTCGCCGGTCGCGCTGCCGTGGGTGAGGTCGTTGCCCGGGATGATGCAGGTCGGCACCTTGATCGAGCGCAGGTCCGCCTCGGTCGTGCCGATCAGCGGCAGCTCGGCGCCCGCCACGAACGGCGCGCGCCAGGCCTGCATGATCGTGATGAACTCCTTCGGATCGATCGCCATCAGCCGCTCGCGGTTGGACGGCCGCTTGCGGATCAGCTCGGCGAAATGCTCCTCGGCGCAGACCGCCGCCATCCCGCCCTCGCCCGCCAGGCGGACGTACTGGTCGTAGTAGCGCTCGGCGAGCCGCTTGACCGCGAAGCCGCCGCCGGTGACGCGCCACAGCATCAGCGCCCGCACCGATTGCGGGTGGCGCAGCGCAAAGGTGAGCGCGAGCCGCGCGCCCGACGAGCTGCCGCCGATGATCGCCGGCGCCATGTCGAACTGCTTGAGCAGCTCGTCGAGGTCGTCGGCCCAGACCTCGTATTCCGACTCGCGACGGATCGAACGACGCGTCCGACGCGCCGCAATTGCGCCGGTCGTGCAGCAGCACGCGGTAGCCCTTCGCCGCCATCTGCTCGGCGATCGGCATGACGTGCTGGATAGGGATTGCGCCCGCCCGGCGACAGCGCCATCGACGGACCGCTATCGCCCGAGGATCTCGTAGTTGATGGCGACGCCGCGGATATTTGCATAAGGCATGGCTTGCACCTGTTTCTTGTTTGCATTCAGTTCGGCTCGATGCCGGCGGCCTTCACCGCCTCGCCCGCCGCCTCGACTTCCTGGCGGAAGAATTCCGCCGTCTGCGCCGCCGTGCGTCCGTCGGGGATGTAGCCCGATTTCTGCACCACATTGGCGACCGCCGGCACCGTCAGCGCGTGCCGGATGGCGCCATTGAGCTTGTCGACGATCGCGGCCGGCGTCTTCGCCGGCGCGAAGAAGATGCCCCACGTGCTCGACGGCGGGATTGGTCGGCACCGACGCGCTGACCAGCGGCACATCCGGCAGCTCCGGGAACGGCTTGCTGCCGTTGAAGCCGATCGCCGCGCAACTTGCCTTCCTCGATCAGCGCCACCGTCGTCGCCGGCGTCAGGAACGCGACCTGGATGCTGCCCTGCAGCAGCGCGTTGATGACCTCCGACGCGCCGCGGTAGGGCACGTGCTCGAGCTTGATGCCGGTCTTCAGGTTGAACAGCTCGGTGATGATGTGCAGGAGATTGCCGACGCCGGGCGAGCCGTAGAGCACGCGGTTCGCCTTGGCATAGGCGATCAGGTCGGGAACCGATTTGATCGGCAGCGACGGATTGACCACCAGCACGTAGCCGTCGAGGATTCCGCCGGTCGCGATCGGCGCGAAATCGCGCAACACGTCGAACGCGGCCTTCTTGTAGATGTAGGGCGTGGTCGAGAATCCGGAGCTGGTATAGAGCAGCGTGTAGCCGTCGGGCGCCGCATCGGCGACCGCCTTGGCGGCGATCGTGCCGTTGGCGCCGAGACGATTTTCGACAAAGAAATTCTGCCCGAGATCGGTGCCGAGCTGCGCGCCCACGGCGCGCGCGATGATGTCGGGCCCGCTGCCGGCGGCGAAGCCGACGACGATGCGCACCGGCCGGTTGGGATAGGGCTGCGCCTGCGCGACCGCCGGCAAATCCAACGGCACAGGCAAGCACCAGCGAGAGCTGCTTTTATCGAACGCTTCATCGGCGTCCTCCCTTCGTTGTTCTTACAGCCCGAGATAGAACTTCTTGATCAGGTCGTTGTTGTTGAGTTCGTCCGCCGAGCGGCCCTCGAACGCGATCTGGCCGTGCACGATCACATAGCCGCGGTCGGCGATGCGCAGCGCCTGCGGGAAGTTCTGCTCCGCCATCAGCACGGTGAGCTTGTACTGGTCCTTCAGCTCCTTGATCTTCTCGATGGTGCGGCTGACCAGCACCGGCGCCAAGCCCGACCGACGGCTCGTCGATCAGCAGGATGCGCGGCGCCAGCATCAGCGCGCGCGCGAGCGCCAGCATCTGCTGCTCGCCGCCGCTCATGGAGCCGGCGAGCTGCGACTTCCGCTCGGCAAGCCGCGGGAAGCATTCGAAGCAGAACGCGAGATTGGTCTTGATCTCGGCGCGCGCCTTGCGGCGGAACGCGCCGAGCAGCAGGTTCTCCTCGACCGTCAGCCGCGGGAACAGCCGCCGGCCCTCCGGCACCAGCGCGATGCCGAGGTCGACGATCTCCTCGGTCGCGAGCCCGACGAGATCGTGCGTCTCGCCGTCGATCTCGACCACGATGCGGCCGGTCTGCGGCCGCACGATGCCCATCACGCATTTCATCAGGGTGGACTTGCCGTTGCCGTTGGTGCCGAGCAGCACCACGGTCTCGCCCGCGTTGACGTTGAGCGACACGTCTTCGAGCACGCGCACCGCGCCATAGGCCGCGTCGACGTTCTCGATGGTGAGGCTACTGGCCAAGATACGCCCTCTCCACCTCGGGATCCGCGGATCACGACGTCGGGCTGGCCGTCGGCGATCTTCTTGCCGGAGACCAGCACCACCAGCCGCTGCGAGAAGCTCATCACCGCGCGCATGATGTGCTCGATCAGGATGATCGTGACGCCGCGCTTGTTGAGGTCGATCAGCAGCGCGACGATGTCGGCGACCTCGGCCTGCGACAGGCCGGCCATGGATTCGTCGGCGATCAGGAGCTTCGGCTCGGCCGCCAGCGCGCGGGCCAGCTCGAGCTTGCGCATCTCGACCTGCGTGAGGTCGCGCGAGAAGTGATCGGCCTTGTCGGCAAGGCCGACGAGTTGCAGCAGCTCGGCGCAGCGCGCGTCGATCTCGGCGCGGGAAAGATGCGTGCCGGGCCGCGCGTTGACGGTGTAGACCAGCGGCACGCGCAGGTTTCCGGCGACCGTCAGGCTCGTGAACGGCCGCGGCAGCTGGAAGCTGCGCGCCAGGCCGCGATGGGTGCGCTCATGCGCCTTGAGGCCGCCGATCAGCTCGCCGTTGAAGCGGACGGTGCCGGTCTCGTTGGTGAGCGTGCCGCAGATGCAATTGACCAGCGTCGACTTGCCCGACCCGTTGGGCCCGATCAGCCCGACGCGCTCGCCTTCGGCGACCGCGAGATCGATGCCGTCGAGCGCGACAAAGCCGCCGAAGCGCTTGCCCAGGCCGGAGATTTCGAGCAGCGGAGCGGTCATGACCCTGCCTTCCCGCGCCGCCAGCCCTCGACCAGGCCGACGATGCCCTTGGGCGCCAGGATCACGAAAGACGACCAGCAGCACGCCGACGATGAGCACGCCGAGCTCGGAGGAAAACGTCACGGTGGCCCATTGCTGGAGCGTCGCCAGCAGGATCGCGCCGATCAGCGGGCCGACCCAGCTCGTGGTGCCGCCGATCATCGGCATGGCGATCGAGTTGACCGCATATTCGAGCCCGAAGGCCGAGCTCGGCTGCACATAGCCGAGGTAGTACGGGAACGGCGCGCCGGCCATGCCCATCAAGCGCGCCGGAGATCGTGGTCGCGATCAGTTTCAGCCGCAAGCGTCGGCACGCCGGACGCCTCGGCCGCGAGCTCGTCGTCGCGGATGGTGGCGAAGCCGTAGCCGAGCTGCGAGCGCTCGATGCCGCGCGCGACCGACAGCGCGAACACCGTGAGCGCCAGCATCAGCAGGAACAGGTATTGGATGTAGGGCCCGATGAACTCGATTTCGTCCGGCCGGATCACATAGGCGCCGCGCGCGCCGCCGAGATAGGTCCAGTTGGTGACGATGGTCTGCAACACGACCGCCAGCGCCAGCGTCCCGATGGCAAAGAACGCGCCGCGCAGCCGCAAGCGTCAGATAGCCCATGCCGAGGCCGATGAGCGCCGGAGACGAGGCCGCCGATCACGATCAGCACCGGGATCGGCAGCGGAAAGGTCTTGTGGAAGAAGATCGACGTATAGGCGCCGACCGCGAAGAACGCCGCCGAGCCGAAATTCACATAGCCGGTATAGCCGCCGAGGATGTTCCACGCGGTCGCCAGCACGATGAATTGCAGCACGACATAGCCGGCGAAGAACGCGTATTCATTGCCGTACCAGCGCGCGACGCCGAACACGAGGGCGCCGACCGCGACACAGATGAGGACGAATGTCGAGGTTCGCACGGGCGCCGTCCTATCGTCCGAACAGGCCGGAGGGCTTGAATGCAAGAACCAAGAGCAGAACGCCGAACGCGACCGCCGGCGCCCAGGACGGCCCGTAGAAGGTCGAGGTGAAGCTCTCGAGGATGCCGAGCATCATGGCGCCGATCAGCGTGCCGGGAATGCTGCCGAGCCCGCCGAGCACGCAGATGGCGAACACGCGCCCGATATATTCGCGCCCGACCGACGGCTCGACCGGCTGGATGATGATCAGCAGCGCGCCCGCGATCGCGCAGGTCGCGATCGAGATCGCGAACGCGGTGCGCTTGATGCGCGTCGGCGACGCCGCCATCAGTTGCAAGGCAAGCTGGTCCTGCGCCACCGCCATGATCGCGCGGCCCATGAAGGTCTTGGTCAGGAACAGCTGCAGGGCGGCGATCAGCGCAAGCGACACCAGGCACGGCACCAGCATGCGCAACGGCACGTCGATGTTGTGGGAACACAAAGCCGATACGATACCCAAAAAGTCGATCTTCTCGGAGCAGAAGCTCGGCCCGATATAGGACGCCTGGACGTAGCGGTAGTCGACGCCGAACACCAGCACGAGCACGATTTCGGTGACGAAGAGCAGGCCGAAGAAGAATGCGAGGCCGCGCAGCGAGTCCTGCCCGCGCTTCTCGAACGACTGGTAATAGACCTGATAGACCAGTGCGCCGAGCGCATAGAACGCCGGCAGCATCGCGATGCTGACCAGGATCGGATCGAAGCCCAGCTGCGAATTGACGATATAGGCGATGTAGGAGCCGAGGATGATGAAGCCGGGATGCGCGATGTTGACGATATCGAGAATTCCGAACGAGATCGAAATCCCGACGGTCACCGCTGCGTAGAATGCGCCGAGCAACAGGCCCGCGACCAGCGCGTTGATGAGCAGGTCGTATGGGATGTCCACCATTCCCCCCGGATGGCCACGCAACGGCGACGCGTATTTCTTCTTATCCGGCGCAGCGTCGAGGCTGCGCCGGTTGGCAGCAAACGGAATTACTTCACGCGCACCTTGTCGGGAACCGGCAACGGCTTGTTGGCGCTGTCGAGGAACTCGACGGTGAGGAAGTTCAGATCGCTGTCGCCGATATTGGCAAGGTCGTGCACCTTGAAGTGGCCCTTGGCCGTGGTCTCGTGGCGCGTCTCGCCGGCCTTGTAGGTGTGCTCGACCATGGTGCCGTCGCTGACATAGGCGCGCGCCTTGCCGTCGGTCAGGACCGACCAGAAATAGTCGAGCACGTGGCGGTGGAAGCCGAAGCGCTGGCCGGGCTTGAGCCGGATCTCCCAGACCCGGACGCGTTCGTTCTCCGACAGCAGCCGCTGGCCGACGCAGCCATTGGGATTCTGCTTTTCGCGCTCGAACTCGGCCGCGATCTCGGCCGGCCAGGCCGCCTTCTCCGCCTTGAGGGGCGTCTTGTCCAACATGGTCAGCGCCATAGTCTGCCTCCGATTGTTGCTGCGTTGGATTATAAGGCGGCCGCCATCGAAACGCAGCAAGATTCAGCCACTTACAATGCCTTGTTGATGCCCCGTTGCGGTTCGCCGCGCGGCGGGTAAGCTTCCCGGAACTGCGGTCAAAGCCTTGCAGAAACGCAAAATCGGCGCTCGGGCGCCGTTAGTGGGGGAACAACATGCGTTCAAACCGAGACGGCATCAATCGCCGCACGCTGGTGAAGGGCGGCGCGGCCGCGATCGCGGCGCCGGCGCTGCTCGGTCCGGGCGCCGCCCGCGGGCAGGCCCGCGTCATCAAGATCGGGCACGTCAGTCCGCGCACCGGCCCGCTCGCCGGCTTCGGCGAGGCCGACAACTACATCATCGATCAGGTGCGCGGCATCCTGAAGAAGGGCCTGCAGATCGGCGGCCGCGACTATCAGGTCCAGATCGTTTCCAAGGACAGCCAGTCGACCGGCAGCCGCGCCGCCGAGGTCGCTTCGGAACTGATCCTGAGCGACAAGGTCGATCTGCTCATCGCCGCCGGCACGCCCGACACCACCAATCCGGTATCCGACCAGGCGGAAGTCAACGAAGTCCCCTGCGTCTGCACCAATTGCCCGTGGCAGCCCTATTTCTTCGGCCGCAAGGGCGATCCCAAGAAGGGCTTCACCTGGACCTACCTGTTCTTCTGGGGGCTGGAAGACGTGATCGCGGCGTTCCTCGCGCTGTGGGACGGCGCGCCGACCAACAAGGTCGTCGCCGGCCTGTTCCCGAACGACGCCGACGGCAATGCCTGGGGCGATCCGAAGCTCGGCCTGCCGCCCGCGCTCGCCGCCGCCGGCTACAAGCTGATCGATCCCGGCCGCTATCAGGTGATGAACAACGACTTCTCCTCCCAGATCGCCGCGTTCAAGGCGGCGGGTGCGGAGATCGTCACCGGCAACATGATCCCGCCCGACTTCTCGACCTTCTGGTCGCAGGCGGCGCAACAGGGATTCCGGCCGAAGATCGTCACCATCGGCAAGGCGCTGCTGTTCCCCTCGGTGATCAATTCGCTGGGCGCGCGCGGCAACGGGCTCACGACCGAAGTGTGGTGGACGCCGAACCATCCGTTCAAGTCCGGCCTCACCGGGCAAAGCTCGGCGCAGCTCGCCGACGCCTATGTGAAGGCGACGATGCGGCCGTGGTCGCAGCCGATCGGATTTCAGCACGCGCTGTTTGAAGTGGCGATCGACGTGCTCAAACGCGCGAAGGCGCCGGAGCCGAAGGCGATCCTCGATTCGATCATCGCCACCAACTACAACTCGATCGTCGGCCACGTGCAGTGGACCGGCAAGCCGGTGAAGAATGTCACCAAGACGCCGCTGGTCGCCGGCCAATGGCAGCGCCGCGGCGACCGCTTCGAGCTGGTGATCACCGCCAACCGCCCGGCGCCGGAGATTCCGGTCGGCGGCAAGCTGGAATTGCTGTCGTAAGCGTTCCACGCGCGCTATTCTCTATCCGTCACCCTGAGGCGCGCCGAAGGCGGCCCTCGAGGCGAGGGCCTCGAAGGGCGGCGGCCCGGGCCGCGCATCCTTCGAGGGCCGCTTCGCTGCCACCTCAGGATGACGGCGAGAGATGGATGCGCGGGGAAATGAAATGACGTCGCCCATCCTCACCCTCTCGAAAGTGTCAAAGCGCTTCGGCGCCGTCGTCGTCGCCGACGGCATCGACCTCGCGCTCGCCGCAGGGCGAGGCGCTCGGCATCATCGGCCCGAACGGCGCCGGCAAGACCACGCTGTTCGGCATCATGACCGGCACCGTTCCGCCGGACGCGGGGCGCGTATTCTTCGACGGCGAGGACATCACGCGCGCGACGCCCGAGCGGCGCTGCCGCTTGGGGCTAGCGCGCTCGTTCCAGGTTCCGCAGCCGTTCGGCGGCATGACCGTGTTCGAGAACCTCGTCGTGGCGGCGGCCTTCGGCAGCGGCCAGCGCGAGCGCGATGTCTATGCCCGCTGCGCCACCCTGCTCGAGCAATGCGCCCTCGCCGACAAGGCCAACCGCCAGGCCGGCAGCCTCACGCTGCTCGACCGCAAGCGGCTCGAGCTTGCCCGCGCGCTCGCGACCTCCCCGCGCGTGCTGCTGCTGGACGAGGTCGCGGGCGGGTTGATCGAACATGAGACCGCAGCGCTCGTGTCGCTGGTCAAGCAGGTGCGCGCCTCCGGCGTGTCGATCATCTGGATCGAGCATATCGTGCATGCGCTGATCGCCGCCGTCGACCGGCTGGTGGTGCTGCACGGCGGCGCGCTGATCGCCGAAGGCGCGCCTGCGGAGGTGATCCGGCGGCCGCAGGTCGCCGAAATCTATATGGGGATCGAAGCCGATGCCTGAGCGGCTGCTGGACGTACGCGCGCTCGACGCCCACTATGGCGACTTCCAGGCGTTGTTCGGCGTCTCCATGGGAGTCACACAGGGCGATGTCGTCGCGGTGATCGGCGCCAACGGCGCCGGCAAGTCGACACTGCTCAAATGCATCGCCGGCGCGATGCCGGCGCGCCGCGACGCGATCGTCTTTGCGGGCACGCCGATCGGCGACCTCCCCGCGCACGAAGTCGTGGCGCGTGGCATCGCGCTCGTTCCCGGAGGGACGGCGGCTGTTCCCTTCGCTCACGGTCGAGGAGAACCTCCTGGTCGGCGGCCAGCTCGGCCGCCCGGGTCCGTGGACCCTCAAGCGCGTCTACGAGCTGTTCCCGATGCTGGCGGAACGGGCGCGGCAGCCGAGCACGTCGCTCTCCGGCGGCCAGCAGCAGATGGTCGCCATCGGCCGCGCGCTGATGTCCAATCCAAAACTTCTTCTGTGCGACGAGATCAGCCTCGGCCTCGCGCCGATCGTCATCCGCGACATCTATGCGCGCCTGCCCGCGATCGTCGCCGAAGGCATTTCGCTGGTCATCGTCGAGCAGGATATCGTGCAGGCGCTAAAGGTCGCGAACCACGTCTACTGCCTGCAAGAAGGCCGCGTCGCGCTCGCGGGCGATGCCAAGACAATGACGCGCGAGAAAATCGCCGCCGCGTATTTCGGGGTGTGACGTATGGATAGCAAGCCTTTCAGCCGTCATGGCCGGGCTTGTCCCGGCCATCCACGCCTTACTCGCTGCAAAGACGTGGATGCCCGCGACAAGCGCGGGCATGACTTCGGAGAGGGTGGAGTGTGACGTGGAGTGGGTGAACACCATCCTGCAAGGCGTGTTGCTTGGCGGCCTCTACGCCATGTTCGCGGCCGGCCTGTCGCTGATCTTCGGCGTGATGCGGCTCGTCAACATCGCGCATGGCGATCTCATCGTGCTCGCGGCCTATGTCGCGCTGGTCACGGTGGAGACGCTCGGGGTCAATCCCCTCACCTCGCTCTTGATCGTGGTGCCGGTCATGGCGGCGCTCGGCTACGTGTTGCAGCGGGTGCTGCTCAACCGCACACTCGGCGACGACCTGTTGCCGCCGCTGCTGGTGACGTTCGGGCTGTCTGTCATCATCCAGAACGCGCTGCTCGAGCTCTTCACCGCCGACAGCCGCAAGCTCAATGCCGGACAACATCGAGATCGCCAGCATCCACATCGGCGGCGGGCTTGCGGTCGGCGTGCTGCCGCTGATCCAGTTCGCGCTCGCGGTCGCGGTCATCGCCGGTCTGCAATGGCTGTTCTATCGCACGGCCCTCGGCCGCGCCTTCCGCGCCACCTCCGATGACCAGCCGGTTGCGCAACTGATGGGGCTGAACAATTCCCACGTGTTCGCGCTCGCGATGGCACTCTCGCTGGCGATCGTCGCCGTCGCGGGCGTGCTGCTCGCGGTGCGCGCCAATTTCGACCCGTCGATCGGTCCGGCGCGGCTGATCTTCGGCTTCGAGGCGGTGATCATCGGCGGGCTCGGCAGCATGTGGGGCACGCTCGCCGGCGGCGTCATCATCGGCGTCGCGCAGGCGATCGGCGCGAAGCTCGACCCCGGCTGGAACCTGCTCGCAGGCCACATCGCCTTCCTGGTCGTGCTGGCGCTCCGGCCCGAGGGCCTGTTCCCGAAGGTGCAAGGGTGAGAAGCGCATGAGCGAGCGCATGAGTGACCCCACCATCCGCGTCGAGCACTCCAACCCGGCAAGCCGCATCGGCGTCGCCATCGTGTCGTGCGCGGTGATCGCGCTCGCGGCGGCGCCCTGGTGGGCCGACCGCGCCAGCCTGCGGCTGCTCTCCGAAATCTACGCCTATGTCGCGCTCGCGAGCCTGTGGAATCTGCTCGGCAGGCTATGCCGGCCTCGTCTCTGTCGGCCAGCACGCCTATGTCGGGCTCGGCGCCTACGTCCTGTTCGCACTCGCGATGCTCGCCGGCGTGCATCCGCTGGTCGCGATTCCGATCGCAGGGCTTGCCGCGGCGGTCGTCTCGGTGCCGGTGGCGCTGCTGATGTTCCGGCTGCGCGGGCACTACTTCGCGATCGGCACCTGGGTGGTGGCGGAGGTGTTCCGGCTTTCCGCCGCGCAGGTCTCGGCGCTCGACGGCGGCTCCGGCACCAGCCTCCCCGCCGCCGTCGTTCTTTCGATCGCCGGCACGCGGGAGATGCGCGAATTCATCATCTACTGGATCGCGCTGGCGCTCGCCGTTGCCGTGCTCGGCGCCATCGTCCTCCTGCTGCGCTCGCGCTACGGCCTCGCTTTGACGGCGATCCGCGACAACGAGCTCGGCGCACGCTCGAACGGCGTCGACGTCGCGCGCGTCAAATACCTCGTCTATGTCGCGGTGGCGTTCGGCACCGCCATGGTCGGCGCGCTCGTGTTCCTGCAGAAGATCCGGATCTCGCCGGACACCGCGTTCTCGGTCAACGACTGGACCGCCTTCGTGATCTTCATCACCGTGATCGGTGGCATCGGCCGCATCGAGGGGCCGATCGTCGGCACCGTGGTGTTCTTCCTGTTGCGGCAGACGCTTGCCGATCTCGGCGCGATCTATCTCTTAATATTGGGCGCGGTCGCGATCGTGGTCATGCTCAAGGCGCCGAAAGGCCTGTGGGGCCTGGTCGCCGACCGCTATGGCTGGCAGGTTTTTCCGTTGGAACGGCGGCTGATTATCGGCGGACGCCAATGAAACACATGCAAGAAGGAGAATGCCCATGGCCGGCCCCATCCGCCGCGTTGTGACCGGACACGATGAGAATGGCCGGGCGATCGTCGTCTCCGACGGACCGGCGCCGTTCGTTCACGTCAATCCCCTGCTCCCGGGATGGCAGTCGACCGACATCTGGCGCACCGATGGCGCGCCGGCTTCGATCCCCGCGACACCCGGCGAAACGACGCTTGGCCCGCGCCGCCAACTGCCGACCAAGAATGCGACGGTGCTTCGCATCAATCATTTCCCGCCGGAGACCGAAGCGATCCGCAATATGAGCGTCGAGGAATCGCGCCGCGCCTTTGCCGCCCTGGGCAACGAGCAGGCGGCGACCTTCGGCAAGGGCGGCCGCCATCCGCGCATGCACCGCACCGAGACCATCGACTACGCGATTGTTCTGTCAGGCGAGATAACGATGCTGCTCGATGACGCGGACGTGGTGCTGAAGGCCGGCGACATCCTGGTCCAGTGCGGCACCAACCATGCCTGGAGCAACCGGTCGAATGAACCAGCGGTGGTGGCGTTCATTCTGATCGACGGACGAATTCGATCCCGGGCTGAAGGAGAAGTTTTCCGGCGCGGGGCATTCGTAAACGTTCCGCTCGTCCCCGCGAAAGCGGGGACCCAGTCAAGAACTAGATTCCTGGATTCCCGCTTTCGCGGGAATGAGCGGAGGACAGAGCCTGATCGACCTCAATCGCTCTGGATGCCGATCTGCTTCGCGATCGCCGTCCACTTCTCCATTTCCTTGCGCACCTCGGCGCCGAGCTGCTCCGGCGTGCCCGCACTAAGTTCGGCGCCGAGCTTGAGGTACCAGGCTTTCGTCTCGGGCTGCGCGACGATGTCGTGAACCGCGCGGTTGAGCTTCGCCGCAATGTCGGGTGCGACACCCGCCGGCGCGAACAGTCCCTGCCAGAACGTCGTCTCCGCGGCGACGCCGGATTCGATCAGCGTCGGCACATCGGGCAGCGCCACCGAGCGCGCCGGTCCAGCGACCGCGAGCGCGCGCAGTTTCCCGGACTGGATGAACGGCAGTGCGCTCGGCATCGAGGCGAGCCAGAGCTGCACCCGGCCATCGATCAGGTCGGTGTAAGCCTGCGTCGTAAGCTTGTAGGGCACCTGCTGGACGGTGATGCCCGCGGCGGAACGAAACAGCTCCATGGAAAGATGCGGCGTCGATCCCGGCCCGAGCGACACATAATTGAGCGCGCCCGGCTTCTGCTTGGCGAGCGCCACCAGCTCCGCCACCGACTTGACCGGCAAGGACACCGGCACCACCAGCACGTTCTGCACCACCAGCAGCGATGAGATCGGCCGGAAGTCCTTGATCGGATCGTAGGGCGACTTCGTCCGCAGCGCGGCGTTCACCGCAATCGACGACGTGCCATAGGCGAGCGTGTAGCCGTCCGGCTGCGCGCGCGCGACCGTGGTGTAGGCGACGGTGCCGGCGGCGGCCGCCATGTTCTCGATGACGACGTTCGCCTTCCACAATTCGGTGAGCTTCTGGGCGAAATAGCGGGCCATCACATCGGACGCGCCGCCCGCGGAATACGGCACGATCAGGCGGATCGGACGGCTGGGATAGGCTTCCTCGGCGCGCGCGCCATAGAGCGCCGCGAACACCGCGACGCCAAACGCCACGACCGCCCATCAACTCCGCATGGACGCCTCCCTCGCTTTTCGTCTTCTACAGCGTCAGATCAACTGACCGTCGCTGAGCGGAATGTCACGCATGGTGCTCGGCGCGAACAATTCCTCGATCTTGATGCGGCGATCGGTCAGCCCGTGCTCGTGCGTATATTGCAACAGCGCCTCGATCGTCGGCCGGTTCTGCTCGATGCCGTAGGGATACCAGTCCGGACCGATGATCTCCTGCTCCTCCTCCAGCAACGGCTGCAGCCAGGCGAGCGAGGCCTTCGGTGAACCCGCGTCCTCCAACATGCGGTAAGAATAATCCTTCGCCCGGCACAGCGCCTTGTAGAGGCTGAGCGCCACCCACGGATCGCGGTCGTAGATGTCGCGGCGGATCACGACCGTATGCATGATCGGATAGATCTTGGTGCGCCGGTAATAGTCCTTTTCCAGCTCGCCGTAATTCGGAAACAGCCGGCGCACCTTGCCGGAGCCGCGGCGGAACGACAGCGGGTTGTTCGCCGTCATCATGAAGTCGATCTCGCCGCGTTCCAGGAGATCGCCGAGCTCGGTCCCGGCCGGCGCCTGGGTCAGCTTGATGTTCGCAGGCAGCTTGCGGCCGAGCCGATCGGCGCGTCCCTGCACCCATTCGACGTCGCCGGCTTCACGCCATATTCGTGCTCGAGCAGGCCGCGCATATAGACCGCGGCCGTCATTGAGTATTCGGGCACGCCGCCGCGCTTGCCCTTCAGATCCTTCGGACCGCTGATGCCTTTGTCGGTGTTGATGAAGAAGTAGCCATGACGGAAGACGCGCGACGGAAACACCGGGATGGCGATGAAGGGCGAAGCGCCGCCACTGACCAGCGTGGTGTAGTTCGACAGCGACATTTCGGAGGCGTCGAATTCCTTGTATTGCAGCATCCGCCAGAAGATCTCGGCCGGCTGCAGCGGCAGGTAAGTGAGGTCGATGCCCTCCGGCATGATCGTTCCGTCCCGCAGCGGTTGCGTGCGGTCGTACGGTCCGCAGGCGAAGGTCAATCGCAGGTTGCTCATTCAAACGCCCCCGTCAGCATGTTTGTTGCGCAGACTGTCGTGACGGCACAACGCATTGTCAACGCCGCCCGCCGCATCGCAGATCGTCGCACCCGCCTGCGGCGCCCGATATTTGCGGCCTTACTTGGGCGTTACGGTAGCGTTACTTGGCAGGCTTTCGCCGATGCCCTACGATTTCGTGCCGGCCGTCGATCAGTTGCGGAGACTGCAATGCTCGCTTTCGCCTTCCGCCTCGTTTCAGTCCTGCTGCTGGCCGTCGCCACGATGACCGCCAGTGCGGTGGCGCAGACCTATCCGCAGCGGGTCGTGCGCATCGTCAACCCGTTCCCGCCCGGCGGCTCCGTCGACACCATGGCGCGGATCCTGGCGCAGAAGCTCAGCGAGAATCTCGGGGCACAGTTCATCGTCGACAATCGTGCCGGCGCCGGCGGCAATGTCGGCGCCGAGTCGGTGGCCAAGTCCGAGCCCGACGGCCACACGCTCCTGTTCACGGCGCCGGGACCGCTGGTCGTCAACCAGACACTCTTCACCAACGGATTGCCGTTCGACCCGGCGAAGGATTTTGCGCCGATCGCCCTGTTCGGGACCGCGCCGATCGTGCTGATGGTCAATCCGGGCGTGCCCGCCAACAATGTGAAGGAGCTGATTGCGCTGGCGCAGAAGCAGCCAGGCAAGCTCAATTTCGCATCGGCGGGGCCGGGATCGACCAATCATCTCTCCGGCGAGCTGTTCAAGAGCATGGCCAAGATCGACATCACGCACGTGCCCTATCGCGGCGCGGGACCGGCCATGAACGATCTCGTCGGCGGCCACGTGCAGATGTTCTTCGACCTGCTCCCGGTCTCGATCCCGCAGATCAAGGCGGGCAAGGTGCGCGCGCTCGCGAATGCCGGCGCGACGCGGCCGTCGGCCCTGCCCGATCTTCCGACCATGGCCGAGCAAGGCCTCGCCGGCTTCGATGCGTCGTCCTGGTATGGGTTCGTGGCGCCCGCGAAAACGCCGGACGCGGTGGTGGCGCGGCTTGCCGAGGAGACGCAGAAAATTCTCAAGTCGCCGGAGGTGATCGCCCGCATCCGCGAACTCGGCTCCGAGCCCGGCACCGCGTTCCGCGCCGACTTCGCCGCCTTCATGCGCAACGAAGCCGCTAAATGGGGCGAGGTGATAAGGATTTCAGGGGCGAAGGCGGAGTAGCGATGGGACGTCACGACGATGCCGGAACTCACCATTCAGCAAATCAAGAGTTCAGCACTATGGACCCTGTCGGTGCATGCGGCGACATTGGTCTGGAGCGTTTGGGGTTTAGTCCACGAGGACGATGTTTCGCCGTGAACGATCTCGAAATAGCGTGCGGCTGGACGCCTCCAACCAGGTCGAAAATCACGGTGCCCATATCGATCTGATTATCGGGACTTGGCCGCGATGGGGCGCCAGCAGGTCCCCGCAGCGCGATCAGTCTGGAATATCGCATCGGCGACACCGGCCTTTCGGTTATGGTGATCGATGCGCACGGCCGCCATCATGCGAACGTGGCCGAACGGAAACTCCGATCGTGAAGATCGTGATCGGCAACACCGTTGGCAAAGAAAGTGTTCGCCATATGCGATGACTGTGTTGCTGCAGGACGAGCGGCTGAGCGGAGATCCCGTGGGGCCAGCAACCGTTTTGACCTTCAACAGGCACGGGAACGAGCGGCGCGAAGGACACACAACGGCAGCCGTCTCCTAATCGTCCGGCAATACGACTGACATCGCATGGAGATGGGGTCTGTCATTGCAACCTCGGTTTTGGATCAAGCACCCATCCCCGCCATCGTTTCCGCGACCGGCCGTCCAAGCCAGCATCTCAGCCCTCGACCTAATTCTTCGACCGTATTTGACGCCGATTTCGATCAAAAATGCGAGCCCGTCCGGTTAATCCTTAAGAGTTACCACTAATGCGGCCTTCCCTCCCTTCGCCGCAACGTCGTCTAGTATAACCCGCGCGATATTTGTTGATTTATCAGTGGGTGCAGAATGCCGGTTCTGCTCTTTATATCTGCGGCGTTGCTTATGATCGTTGCGCCGATCCTTGCCGCGGCAGGTGTCTTCTTCGTGAGACTGCCGCGGTGGATCGACAGAACCTTGAAGTCCGATCCGAGTACGCACGAGCGGCTTAGACTCGAGGTGTCCGAGGAGAGCATCGGCTGGACCGTCGCTGCAGACTCCTCGGCGGCTCAACGGCTGCCCTACGGTCCCCTCGCCTATGCCACCCTCGCCGCACTCGTTGTCACGGCGATCGAGACGTTCGCGTTTGCACTCAACAGTGCGGTGCCGCGACTCTGGTATGTTGGCGGTATCATCGTCGCGGCGACCGTGATCGTCCTGACAATTAGCATTGTCTGGATTCTCAAGCGCCCGTTTCGCCGCTTCGTCGACCGCCAACTCGCGCAGCATGCCGATGACCGGTTCTCGTTCGCGGCGCAGACCATCTTCGAGACCTGGTGGATTTCCCGGCAGATCGAAAAGACCTACGCGAGGATCGGATTGCAGGCGCGGAGCGATGCGCTGGAGCACAGCCGACGGGCTTTGCTCACCTACGGATGGCTCGGACGCGACTCCGCATTGGCGGAGGTTATCGGCGTCAAGAACAAGGCGGACCACGACTTTCACAGCCTCGAGAGCCTGGCCCGTTTGTTCACAAGCGCGTTGACTGTGCTGGAACAAGCCAAGCCCGACCTTCACGAGATGGAGGAATTGCAGGGGGCAATCGCGGAAATCGAGCAGCGACTTCGGTCGCGCGAATTGGCAGACGCGCTCGAGGAGGCGCGGTGGCTGGATGCTCACACACTGCTCGAAAAGATCGGCTCCGACCTTGGTCGTGTGGTGGACCTTGGAAAGTACAACGCCGCGATGCCGGAGTCAGTGCAGGATGCGTGCCGCGTCTTGAACGTGGGTGACGGAACGCCGATCGAGAACATCAAGGCCGTCGTGAACGCTTTCCGGCGGGTGTGGCATCCGGATCTGGCGCGCGATGATGCCGAGCGTCAGCAAAATAATCTGAGAATGCAACGGATCAACGTTGCATGGCGCATCATTCAGACCACGCGGGTGCAATAGCCGAAGCGGAGGCAAAGGGAACAGCGGTCAACCGGCCCTCGGTTCACCGCTCCCGCGGCACTCTGTGCGTGGACGGCTTGCCGCCGGCGCGGTTGACGGTCACCACCGTAAAACGCTCATCATCCGTCGCCGAACCCGATTGGTTGTTGGCAACCTCAGGACTGCCAGTCCAGCTCGCATCCAGCGGGCGGCGGCTGTCACCAGGGCGGCGCAACGCGAGGGACAGTTTTCCGGATCGAGACGCCAGCAAGAGATTCTCCACGATGTCGGCGTCCGCGTCGAGCGTCACGGCATGCACGGCCGAGCGCTCGCCGATGCCGCCGTCGGCGGTGACCAGCTCGATTGTCAGCACCCGCACGTTTTCCAGCACGACCTCGTTGAACGCCGCGCTGGTTCCGGGCTGATGGGTAAGGATGACATCGACCCAGCGGTCGGAGGCCGCAACGTCGGCAATGCTTTCGGCATTGCTGACGTAGATGTTGGTGGCTTCGCTTTTTGCCCAGATGGCGGGTGACGGCGCCTGCGGTTCTGAAACCGGGGAGTTGGTTGCGCGCACCGGATCGCCTGTCGCGGATGCAAAAGCTAGACTCGTTGTTTGCCGCACGGTTGAGTCTGTTCAAGACCGGCGTGGACAGCGGCTCCGTGTCCATCATGTAAAGTTCGGCGTATCGATTGAGCAGCACCTGTGCGTTGAGCAATAAGACCAGGCCGCAGAAGACCGCGACTCCAACCAGCATGAGGGCGCTGACGCGCAACAGGTAACGTACAGCTCTCACGGCAAACTCCTATCCAACAACGCCGGGGTCCTCCCTTTCTTTGACAAGAACGGCCCTGTTATGCGGGCTCGTCCAATTTTGCCAATCGCCCCGGCGATGATTTGACTGAAAAGACCGTCTTCTCGCGCAATTTCTGGACTAATGATGTCCGCAAGAATGGGGTGCCAAAGTGGCCATTTCTAGAACGGCCTTGCCACATAGGTTGATGCGGGTCGCCGCCCCCGTCCCAGGACACCATCCGAGACCGAAAATCAGCGGCAAGAGGCCGCAGCCGCCCCCTCAGCCCGCCTTGGACCTGTGCGTCATTTCCCAGATGCGCGTCGGCGTCAGCGGCAGTTCGCGCAGGTCGGGATTGAACGACTGAAGCGCGTTCGCGACCGCATTCGCGATCACGCCGCCGGCGCCGACCATGCCGCCCTCGCCCGCGCCTTTTGCACCCAGAGGATTGATGGGCGACGGGTGCTCCTCCATCACGAAGGCACGCAGGTTTGGAAAATCGCTGGCGGTCGGGAGGAGATAATCGGCGAGCGAGCCCGTCAGAAGCTGCCCCTGCTCGTCGTAGACGAGATGTTCGAGGAACGCGCCGCCGAGCCCTTGCACCAGCGAGCCGATCACCTGCCCGCGCAAGGTCAGCGGATTGATGATGCGGCCGGCGTCCTGCACCACCACGTAATCGATCAGCTCGACATGGCCGATCTTGGCATCGACCGCGACATGGGCCGCCTGCGCGCCATAGCTGTACGTGTGCTTCTTGTTGAGGAACGCGCCCTCTTTCGTCAGCCCCGCGAAGTCGGACAGCGGCAGCGACTTGCCGCCCGGCCCGCTGACCTTGTCCTCGCCGAGCGCGATCTCGGAGGCATCGCAGCCGAGCCGCTTGGCCGCCGCCTCGTTCAGCGCCGCCTTGAAGTTGTTGGCGGCGTCGAGCAGGGCCGAACCGCCCATGACGATCGAGCGCGAGTGATAGGCGCCGTAGCCGTCGCTCACATAAGCCGTCGAGCCGTGATGGACCCAGCGGATGCGGTCCATGGGAATCTCGAGCGCATCGGCCGCGATCTGCGCGAACACCGTCTCTACGCCCTGCCCCACCGCCGACGACCCCATGAACACCGAGATCGAGCCGTCATCGTTGATTTCGAGCCGCGCCATCTCCTTCGGACCCGCCGCGCCGCCTTCGATGAAGCAGCCGATCGCAAGACCGTGATAGCGGCCGTCGACCAGCTGGCCCTGGAGCTTCGCCTTTTCGGTCCAGCGGATTTCCTTCAGGCACCGGTCGAGCGTCGATTGATAGTCGCCGCTGTCGTATGCGTCCTCATGCACATACGGCGAGATGGTCGAGACTTGATACGGCATCTCTGACAGCGAAATCAGGTTCTTGCGGCGAAATTCGACGCGGTCGATCCCGAGATCCAGTGCAACCAGGTCGAGCAGCCGCTCGCGGAAGAAATCGGTCTCGAAGCGGCCCGGCCCGCGATAAGTGCCGACCGGCGTCTTGTTGGTCATCCACAGCGACACGTCGACTTTCACGTCCGGGATGCGATACGGCCCCGCCATGAACTGTGCGACGTTGCGCGCGCCGACCGCGCCGTTGGTGCGCATATAGGCGCCCACGTCGACGTGGGCGTGGCCGCGCAGCGCGAGGATCGTGCCGTCGCGCTCGCAGGCGATTTCGACATCGACCTCGGCTTCCCGCGCGTGGTTCATCGCCATCAGGTTTTCGCGGCGGTCCTCGGTCCATTTGACGGGCCGGTTGAGGTGGCGCGCCGCGAACGGGATCAGGAAATCTTCCGGATAGAACTCGCCGCGCGCGCCGAAGCCGCCGCCGACATCGTTCTCGATCATCTCGATGGCGTCTTCCGCGAGGCCGATCTGCTTGGCGAGGATGCGGCGGTTGAAGAACGGCACCTTGGCCGCGCCCGAGACCGTCAGCCGGCCCTTGGCCGCGTCCCATTCGGCCATGCACGCCGCGCGGCTCCATGGTGAGGCCGTAGTGGCGGCCGGTGCGGAGCGTCTCGCGCCGCACATAGGGCGCGTTCGCAAACGCCGCGTCGGCATCGCCGCGCACGGCGTTGAAGGTCAGCGACCGGTTGGTGCCCGGCCCTTCGAACAGCAGGCTCTTGTCTCGCTGGGCAACATGCCAGTCCGCGACCGCGTCGAGGGAGTCGATCACGACCTCGATCGCTTCCAGCGCGTCCTCGCCGATCGCGACGCTGTCGGCGATCACCACCGCCATCGGCTCGCCGACATAGCGTACCTTGTCGTGCGCGATCACCGGCTGCTCGAACGGCTTGAATTCCGGCAACGGCTGCAGCCGCATCGGAACGATGGGCGGCCCACCCGGCATATCCTTGGCGGTGATCACGGCATGAACGCCAGGGATTTTCAGTGCCGCCGCGGTATCGATCGAAATGAGACGCCCATGCGCGACCGAACTGCGCAGGATCACCGCATAGACGAGCCCGTCCGGCCGCAGGTCATCGACATATTCGCCACGGCCGCGCAGGAAGCGAAGGTCCTCCCGCCGCTCGATGGCGCTGCCGATGAATGCGTTCTTCATGATTTCTTGTACGCCGCGCGCGCATCGAGCACCGCCTCGACGATCGAGATATAGCCGGTGCAGCGGCATAGATTGCCGGAAAGCACCTCGCGCACGCGGTCGGCATCGCAATCCGGCTCTTCGCTGAGCAAGGCATGCGCGGTGGTGATCATGCCCGGCGTGCAGAAGCCGCATTGCAGCGCGTGATGCTTGCGGAACGACGCCTGCAGCGGCGTGAGTGCTTCGTCGTTGGAAAGTCCCTCGACCGTGACCACCTTGGTCCCTTCCGCCTGTGCGGTCAGCATCAGGCAGGCGCGGACGGCATAGCCGTCGACGATCACGGTGCAGGCGCCACAGACGCCGTGCTCGCAGCCGACATGAGTGCCGGTGAGCCGCAGATGATGGCGCAGGCAGTCGACGAGCGTCGTGCGCGCCTCGACATTGACACTGACCGGCTTGCCGTTGACTTCGAAGTTGGTGGGCATGATCTCCTGACGCTTATTATTCTGTTGTTATGCGGCGGCGCTTCGCAACGCGCGCTCGACCATGGTGCCGGCGAGCGACCGGCGATAGGCCGCGCTGGCGTGGATGTCCTCTTGCGCGTCGACGGTCGCCGACGTGACTTCGGCCGCGCGCTCCATCGTTGCTTCGTCGATCACGCGGCCGTTGAGCACCGCCTCGACTTCCGCCAGGCGGCGCGGACGGTCGCCAAGGCCGATGATACCGACATGGGCGTTGATCGCCTTGCCGCTCGCATCCTGGTCGTAGAACAGAGCGGCGGCGGCCATGGCGAAGTCGCCGCGGCGGCGCGCGAACTCGCGAAAGCCCCAGCGGCGTTTCGCCGGCCAGGCCGGCAGTTTGATCTCGGTGATGATCTCGTCGTGCTCGAGCGACGTCGTCAGCGCACCGACAAAGAAGTCATCGGCGCGGATCACGCGCGAGCCTTTCGAGCCGGTCACGGCGATCTCGGCATCGCAGGTCACGCAAATGCCGGGCATCTCGGCGGCGGGATCGGCATGCGCGATGCTGCCGCCCACGGTTCCACGATTGCGGATCTGGTAGTGCGCAACGTGCTCGACGGCGGCCTTCAGCAAGGGATGGGCGGTCGCGAGCCGTGCGTCATCCTCGATGTCGCGCCAGCGCACCATGGCGCCGAGCCGCACGCCGTCGTCGGAAATCCTGATCTCCTTCAGCTCGGGCAGCTTGCGCAAGTCGACCAGCAGCGCCGGCGCGACAACGCGGAAGGCCAGCATCGGCATCAGGCTCTGCCCGCCGGCGATGGCGCGTGCCTCCCCGCCATGGGCGGCAAGCAGCGCGACCGCTTCGGCGAGCGTGGCGGGACAGGCGTATTCGAGCGGGGGCAGCTTCATGGACAGACGGCTTTTGGCTCGAATTGCGCTGTGAAAGCGGGCCTTTGTTAACTACATCGGGCCGCCATTCCGGTCAACGCCGCGACCCTTGCGTGCGGCGCCACCGACACCGCACCTGCGATAGTGCGGGAGCCAGACCTTCTGCGCCATCCTTAATGTGGTGTTAGCCAACGCGCGCAGATTTCCCCTCAATTTATGGGAAACTCAATTTACCCACGCGAGGATGCCTCAAGGTTAGACCGAGCACCCTCGCGGATATGAAACTGCATCTCGCGCAGCTCCCAAAACTCATCGCCGAGCGTCGCAGCACGGCGATTTTCGGCGTGGTGATCATCGCCATGCTGTGGAGCGGCATCTGCCTCAAATATGTTCAGGATGTCCGCGGCGACGAGCGCGAAGCGGCACGCACCAATCGAAATTTCGCGATGGTGTTCGAGGAGAACGTGCTCCGCTCGATCGGCGAGATCGACAAGTCGCTCCTGTACCTGCGCCGCATCATCGAGACGCGGCAGGACACGACCGACTTCCACACCATCGTCAGCAGCGCGGATCTTCTGAGCGAGATCATCGTTCAGGTCGCGGTCATCGACGCCAAGGGCATCATGCGGGCGTCGAACGCCGGCCCGCAGCCCGCGCCGGCGGTGGACCTCAGCGACCGGGAACACTTTCGCGTCCACCTCAACAGCGCGGAGGACCGGCTGTTCATCAGCACGCCGGTCATCGGCCGCGTCAGCCGGCAATGGTCGGTTCAGTTCACCCGCCGCTTCCTCAACAGCGAAGGACAATTCGGCGGTGTCGTCGTGACCTCGCTTAACCCGGCGCACCTGACCGACTTCTACAACCGCATCGACTTCGGATCCTCAACGTCCATCGCCCTGATCGGTCAGGATGGTCTGGTTCGGTCGGCCGGCGGCAGCAGCGGCGTGTTTGAGCTGGGGCAGGACCTCAGCCAGACCACGATGTTCCGCCGCGCTCAGTCCGCCGCCAACACAACCTTCGAGGACGTCGATCCTGCGACCGGCCAGACCCGGCTCCTCACATTCCGGCAGGTTCGCGGGCACCCGCTTTTCGTCGCTGTCAGCCTCGACCACAACGAAATCTTCCGCAGTTCCCGCGCCGACTTCCAGCTCAATTGCCTGGCCGGCCTCATCCTCACATTGATCATGCTCGCGGCCATGGAACGCATCCTGGCGTCGGAGGCGAAGGCGCGGCAAAAGGCCGAGCAGCTTCAGCTCACGCTGGAAAACATGAGCCAGGGAATCATGCTGGTCACCAACGACCTGCAGATCCCGGTGATCAATTCGCGCTGCGCCGAATTGCTCGATCTGCCGCCGGATTTGATCAAGAACCCGCCGCGCTTCGACCGCCTGGCCGACTATCAAGGCGCGTCGCATAAGCCCGCGGATGGCAGCGCGCCTCAGCCGTCGAAACCGGAAACGTCAACGCAAGTCGCAGTCTCCGAGCGCACGATGCCGAACGGCAGCGTGATCGAGATTCGCAGCGGCCGGTTGCCCGATGGCAGCTTCGTGCAGACTTTTACCGACATTACGCAACGCCGCGAATCCGAGGCGCATGTGGCGCGGCTGGCGTCGGAAGATCCGCTGACCGGCCTGCCCAACCGGCGCGTCTTCCGGGCGACGCTCGACGATCTATGCCGGCGACACCGGCACCGGTGGGCCGGCGCCGAGCGGGCGGTCTTTGCGATCCTGTTCCTCGACGTCGACCGCTTCAAGGTCATCAACGACACCCTCGGCCACCGGGTCGGCGACATGCTGCTGCAGGAAGTCGCCAAGCGGCTGGAGCATGCGCTGCCGGCGTCGAACATCCTGGCCCGCCTTGGCGGCGATGAATTCGCCGTGATCGTGCCCGACGATGACGTCGCTGGCAGAGCTTGAAGCGATGGCCAAGAAGATCGTCGAGGCGGTCGTTCAGTCCTACGAGATCGACGGGTACCAGATCCGCTCGAGCGTCAGCATCGGAATCGCGGTCGGGCCGCGCGACGGCGACGACGTCGATGAACTGCTGATGGCGGCCGATCTCGCGCTCTACGCGGTCAAGGCCGACGGTCGCGGGGCTTACAAATTCTACAATCGCGCGATGAATTCAGATCTCAACGACCGGCGCGAGCTTGAAGTGCATCTGCGCGACGCCATCGAGCGGAATGAACTCGAGCTGCATTACCAGCCGATCATCGACCTGAACCGCAACGTCATCACCGGCTTCGAGGCGCTGGCGCGGTGGTGCCACCCGGTCAAGGGCATGGTGCCTCCGGCGGTGTTCATCCCGGTGGCGGAAGATTCCGGTCTGATTGTCCCGATGGGTCAATGGGCGCTGCGCGAGGCGTGCCGGCAAGCGGCGCAATGGCCGAACGACCTGCGCATTGCCGTCAACTTGTCACCGGTCCAGATTCTGTCGCCGAACCTGCCGGAGATCGTGCAGCAGGCGCTGTCCGAGTCGGGACTCGCGGCCAATCGCCTGGAGATCGAGATCACCGAACGCATCATCATGGATGACACCGAGCGTACGCTGTCGAATCTCCACAAGCTGAAGGAGATCGGCGTGCGCATCGCCATGGATGATTTCGGCACCGGCTATTCGTCGCTCAGCTACCTCCGGCGGTTCCCGTTCGACAAGATCAAGGTCGATCGCACCTTCGTCTCGGATCTTGCCGAGGGCACCGAGCACATCGTGATCGTGCAGGCGGTCGTCAGCATCGCCCGCGCGCTCGGATTGACGACCACCGCGGAAGGCGTGGAAATCGGCTTCCAGCGCGAATATCTCGCGGCGCTCGGCTACGACGAAGCGCAGGGCTACCTGTTCTCGCCGGCGGTCCCGATCAGCAAGGTCCCCGAGCTCATCCGGGAGTGGAACAGCGAGGCCTCGATCGCGGCGTAGACACCGCAGATCGAGGCCTCTCTCCCTGCCCACAAACACCGTCGCGCTGCCGTCAGCGCCGTTTAGTTTCGTGCCATAACAGGAACATCCCCGACGCGATCACGATCGCGGAGCCGGCGAGCAACGCCGGCGTCGGCACCTCGCCCCAGACGACGAAACCGATCGCCATCGCCCACACCAGCATCAGGTAGTAGAACGGCGACACCGCGCTGGTTGGCGCCATCAACAATGCCTTCGTCCAGGCATATTGCGCGGCGGCATTGGCGACGCCGCCGAATGCAAGCATCGCGGCGTCTGCGGCCGTCGGCCAGCGAAATCCGAAGAGCAGCAGGAAGCTGTGGCACACGGTCATCGTCACCATCTGCCACATCAACAGCGTGTTGGGCGATTCCGTCGCCGTCATGCCGCGCACGGCAACAGTGACGCTGCCATACATGATGGCGTTACCCAATGCGAAGAGCGCACCGATCTGGAACGCGTCGACGCCGGGATTGGTGACGATGATCACACCGCTGAAGCCGGTCAGCAGCACCGCCCAGCGCGCCGGTCCGGCGCGTTCCTTGAGCCATATGATGGACAGAAGCGCCGCCCACAACGGCGCCGAGAAGCTGATGGCGACGGCGCCGGCCAATGGCATCAGACTGACGGCGATGACGGTGAGCGTCTGCGAGATCGACTGCGACAGTCCGCGCGCAATATGCGCGCCGGGCCGCCTGGTTGCGAACACCGCGAAGCCGCTCACCGGCAGTATCAGCGCGGCGCAGACGACGAGCCCCGCCAGCGATCGGACGAACATCACTTCGCCGACCGGATAGAACTCGGTCTGCCATTTCGCGACTGCGGCCGCGACCGCGAGCAGCACGGTCGCGCCGATCATCCAGAGGATTCCCAGCGGGACGTTGTCGGTGGGCTTGGCGAATGCCGCGCCGTCGATCTCGTTCCGGCGGATCGGGATCAATAGTCCGCCGAGGCGCATGCTCACGTCGGCGGCACGAGGCGGCGCAGGGACTAGTGACGGCGGGCTCGAATCCGCATCAGCATCCCGTGTTGGGGTCATGGTCATGCGGCTGCCGCGTCGATGAAGCCGCTGACGAGATTGCATTCGTGCAGTTGTGACGTGATGTCCGCGCCGAAGTGCCGGAGCGGGACGATCCTGTCCTGCATCGCCGCAAGCTCCGCGACATGGTCGCGGCGCGCAGCCTCGGCGGCCTCGATGCTCACCGCCTCGAACGAGACCTTCGAGCCGACCGGCAACCGCGCCAGCGCCGGCAGGTCGGCCGAAATGACGGTCGCGATCTTGGGATAGCCGCCGGTCGTCTGCCGGTCCGCAAGCAGCACGATCGGCGCCCCGTTGCCCGGCACCTGGATCGAGCCCGGCGCGATGCCGTCGGATGCGATGTCAAATCCGCGGCTGTGCCGGATCGTCCGGCCGGTGAGGCGCATTCCCATGCGGTCGGCGCTCGGCCCGACGGTGTACTCGCTGTCGAGGAAGGCTGCGACCTCGCTGTCCGGGAAGTGATCGTCCTGGGGGCCTTTGATCACCCGGATGCGGGGCCGCGGCCTGATGGAGAAGCTCTCAAGGCAAACCTCGCCGCGCTGTCCGGCCCGCGCCTGACGGAGCGGAAGCCGGTCTCCTGCGGCGAGCGAACGGCCGTGCCAGCCGCCGATACCGGCACGGATATCGGTCGACACGCTGCCCAGCACCGGGCGCGATGTCGAAGCCACCTTCGACCGCGACATAGAGGACGTTCGCGCCGGTGAGCGCGCCGATGCGCAGCACCTCGCCACGGCGAAGGTGGATGCTTTGCAGGCCCGCGACGCTCCGACCGCTCGTTGCGTCGACATTGGGAAAAATGTCGATGGCGGCTTTCGCGCCTGCCACCGCGATCCGGACGTCATCGGCCTCGACGGCCAGCGTCGGCCCGATACAGGCCACTTCAAGCGCGCCGGCATCGGGCGAGTTTCCGACCAGCAGATTGGCCGCGTGCAGGCTGACAGGATCAAGCGCACCGCTCACCGGAACGCCCAGGTGCTGATAGCCCACACGCCCGCGATCCTGGACGGTGGTCAGCAAGCCCGGCGCGATGACATGCAAAGACGGTGTCATGCGGCTGCGTCCCTGATGTCGCCGCACGGGTGCCACGGTCAGTTGGCCGTCCGCCGCCTTGGCAAGGAGGCCTTCATATTCGCGCAGCGAAACCGGCAAGAAACCGACCTTGTCGCCCGGCGCCAGCACCGGCATCGCGCCGCCGCTTCGCAGGTCCCATAGCGGAACCGGGCAGCGCCCGATGAGATGCCAGCCGCAGGGCGTTTCGGACGGAAAGATGCAAGTCATGCTCATTGCGATCCCGACTGAACCGGCCGGGATTTTCATCCGCGGCGATTGCCGCCGCGGCAGCGCGAGTTCGTTTGCAACGTCGCCCAGGTAAGGCTGGCCGGGCAGGAAGCCGAGCATATAGACGTGGTAGGTGACCGCGCTGTGCCGCTCGATCACCTGCGCAGGCGCGAGATTGGTGCGCAACGCGACGTCGCCGAGATCGGGCGCGACGCTTTCGTCGTAGCAGACCGGCAGCCGCCAATGCCGGCCGGCGACCTCGGTCGCGCGCAGGCCCTGCATCAGCTTGGCGATACGGACGCTGAGGACGCTATGGGGCAGCAGTAGCGGATCGTAGTAGACCATGAGCGAGCGGAATGTCGGCACACATTCGACGACGCCGGCGATCTTCGCTTCGGTCAGGCACCGCGCGAACGCCAGAACAAGATTGCTGAGCTGCCGATCGACGCGATCGCCGAACTCGACCGTGAGCGCCGTATCGCCTGCCGGAAGCAGCCTGTAGTCGGTCACGACTGTCGTTCCCAAATGAAACGTGACGATGCTTCAAATGCGGGATCGCTTCATTTCGCCATCGCAGGCGCCTCCACCACCGGCATTGGCGGCGCCGGCAGGAACCACGGCTTGACGCTGTGCCCGCGCCGAAGCGAGTACATGTAGAAGACCGGCATGCGTTCCGGGAACAGGTTGCGGAATTCGCTGCCGTTGAACGTGATGAAGATGGATTGCGGAAACGCGAATTGCACCGCGCGCTTCTCGATCATGTTCATCTGGAGATAGCGTAAGGCGCCCTCTTCCGATGTCCCCTTGCCGCGATACCATTTGGCCGCGCAAGCGCCGAGCTTTTGCAGCATGTCATCGGGGATTTGCTCGTCGACATGATCGATTGCGCCGGCGGCCTCGGCGGCAAACACCAGTTCGCTCAGCCAGCAACCGTCAAATCCGCGCTCGCGGGCGGCGCTTTCGACCGCATTGAAGTAGGCTTCCATATCCTGCGGCGCATGGCCGTTCAGGGCCGCGTGCGTATCGGTGAAGATCAGCCGGAGCGACGCGCCAGGCTCGTGCGCCCGACGCACGCGCGACCCGAGCGCGGCGAGATAGTCGAGACAAGCCGTGTCCGGCTCGGCGAGCGCGGAGCGCGGCCCCTTGCCCCAATACAGGACGAACGGCACCGGCCGCGCGAGTTCAACCGCGCCGGAAATCGCCTTCAGCAGCAACGGAACGCTGTCTGGCTGCTCGCGCTTGAACGCCCAGGTATTGAAGGCCTGGAGAATTTTCTCGGCGCGGAGCCGCCGGTTTGGCGGCCGCCCGGTATGTATCGTGGCGACGCCACCCTCCGCCATGCGGCCGAAGACCGCCGTTGGCCACGGACGCTGGACCGTGCGGGCGCGAACGATCGAGCTCGGCCGGCGCATAGGCGCCGGTTGCCAGCATTTTCTGGTTTAGCAAAGTGGCCCCGCATCTACTGACTACGTGCCGTTAATATTGATTAATGCTTCATTAAGGTCAATTATTTCTTGCCATTTACTATACTTAACACAGTATTAAGGTTAACTAACGCTTCGTGAAAATGACACGCGATCGGGTTCGCCCTTTAGATGACGCGCGAACGCCGGGACTGCCCGCGACGTGCCAAGCCGATGGCGCGACGCCCCTCTCCCTGGATGCGCTTGAGACTTCAGAAGACGCCGGGGAAGGCGCCGCCATCGATGGTGATGTTCTGTCCGGTGATGAAGCCGGCCTGCGCCGAGCACAGGAACGCGCAGGCCGCGCCGAAGCCCTCGAGATCGCCGAGACGCTTGGCGGGAATGCTGGCGATGCGCTCGGCGCGCGCATCCTCGTAGGTCTTGCCTTGGCGCTTGGCGGCGGCACCCAGCACGGTCTTGAGCCGGTCGGTCTCGAACGCGCCCGGCAGAAGATTGTTGATGGTGATGTTGTTGGCAGCCACCGTGCGCGCGACACCGGCCAGAAAGATCGTCAACCCGCCGCGCGCAGCCGACGACAGATCGAGGCTGGCCTGCGGCAGCTTCACCGTGCCGGAGGTGATGTTGACGATGCGGCCGAATTTCTTGGCGGTCATCGGTCCGATCGCCTTCTGCACGAGTTCGATCGCGATCACCATGTTGGCGACGACGCCATCGAGCATCTGTTGACGCGTGAGCTCGCGGAAATCGCGCGGCGGCGGGCCGGCATTGTTGTTGACCAGGATGTCGGGCTCGGGCGCCGCCGCGAACAGCGCCGCCTGCCCTTCCGGCGTTGCCAGGTCCGCCGCCACCGCCGTCACCTTGGCGCCGGTCTTCGCCTTGATCTCGTCGGCCGTCGCTTGCACCACCGCGGCATCGCGGCCGTTGACGATGACCTGGCAGCCGGCCTCGGCCAGCGCGGTGGCGCAGGCGCGCCCGAGCCCGCGGCTCGATGCGCAAACGATGGCAGTCCGTCCGGCGATACCCAGGTCCATGCCTTGCCTCTTATTGCGTTGATGGCAGGCGATCTATCGCAATTGCGAGGGGCTGGCAATCACACCCGCTTGATTACGGCGTGACGAACCGGGCCTGGAGATTGTGACCGTCGAAGACGCTCGAGAACACCACGCGCGCCTTCGAGCCCAGCGGGGCCGCGAGCTTGCCGACAAACCGGTTCGGCGCCGCCGGTGACAATGCGATCGTCATGGTCTTGCCGCCGACCTGCACGACCGCCCTCGCCTTCAGCCCCTTGGTCGGCATCGGCGTGCCGTCGTGATCGCCGACGTAGAAGACGATCTCCTGGTCGCTGAGCACGAACTCAATCGGGTGGTCCTCGACCTTCACGACGATGCCGCCATTCGGGCCTTTGGTCTGCGCGTCGGCGCTCGCGACCAGCGTCAGGCTGACTGCTGCGATCATCATCAAGGTTCGAAAGATCATCTCAACATTCTCCTTCTGGTGTGGTTTCGATGAGGATCAATAGGCTTCCGCCGTCGTCGCACCGTCGGCGTTGGCTTTTTCGACAAGGCGCTCAAGCGGCTTGCGGCCGAAGGCGAGGAACAGGAGCGGCGTCAGCAGCGTGTCGAGCGCGGTGGCGCTGAGCAGACCGCCGAAGATCGTCACCGCGACCGGATGCAGGATCTCGCGGCCGGCCTCGTCGGCGCCGAACAGCAGCGGGGTCAGCGCAAGACCCGCCGACAGCGCCGTCATCAGCACCGGCGTCAGGCGCTCCAGCGAGCCGCGAACGACCAGCGCGCGGCCGAACTGTTCGCCTTCGTGCAGCACCAGATTGATGTAGTGCGAGATCTTGAGAATGCCGTTGCGCGCCGAGATCCCCGCCAGCGTGATGAAGCCGATCATGGACGCGATCGACAGCGGCTGGCCGGCGATATAGAGCGCGATCACGCTGCCGATCAGGGCGAGCGGTATGTTCGCCATGATGATCAGGACAAGCGCGGTCGAATTGTAGCGGCTGTAGAGGACGATGAAGACCAGCGCGAGCGAGAGCAGCGAGAGCAGGCCGATCCGCACGGATGCTTCTTCCTGCGCCTGGAACGTGCCTTCAAGCTGCGTGGTGTAGCCCTGCGGCCAGGCCGTCTCCGCAACGACACGGCGGATGTCGGCGATGATGGCCGCCATGTCGCGGCGTCCGTCACCGTTGCCGTAGACGGCGATCCGCCGCTGCGCGTTCTCGCGCTGGATCTGGTTGGGACCGTCGCCTTCCTCGATCTCCGCGAGAAGGCGCAACGGTACATGGCCGGTGGGCGTCGCGATCAACAGATCGCCGAGGCCGGTGGTGGAGCGGTCCTGGTCGGCGAGACGCATGACCACGTCGAACCGGCGGTTGCCTTCGACGATCTGCGACACCCGCCGGCCGTTCGACAGCGCTTCGAGCGCCTGGCTGACCGCGGCCGGCGTCATGCCGTAGAGCGCCGCGCGCTCATAGTCCAAATGGATGCCGACCTGAGGAATGAGGACTTGCTTCTCGACCTGCAGATCGACCAGCCCAGCGATGCCGGAGAGACGATCGCGCAGCGTGTCCGCAAGCCGCCGCAGCGTGTCGAGGTCTTCGCCATAGATCTTCAGCGCGATCTGGGCCCGCACACCCGACAGCATGTGATCGAGGCGGTGCGCGATCGGCTGCCCGATGTTGATCGCCACCGGCAGTATCGGAAAGCTGCGTGCGGATATCGGCGTAGACCTCTTCCTTGGAACGCGCGGAACGTTCAAGGTCGACATCCATTTCGCTGTTGTGAACGCCTTCGGCGTGCTCATCGAGCTCGGCGCGTCCGGTGCGGCGGCCGACCGAGCGGACTTCCGGTACCTGCGCGACGATCCGTTCCGCGATGAACCCGAGCCGGTGCGACTCCGCGAGCGAAATCCCGGGATTGTACTGGATGGTCACGAGCAGCGTGCCCTCGTTGAACGGCGGCAGGAAGCTGCGCGGCATCAGGAAGGCCGCGATCCCGGCAACGACGACGGCGGCCGCCACCGACGCAAAAACGCCGGATCGATGCGCGAATGCCCATTGCAGCAGCGCGGCGTTGCCGCGCTTCAAATGCCGCACCAGAAAGCCGTCGCCTTCGTGGGCGTGGCCGCTGCCGGACAACAGATAATAGGCCAGTACCGGCGTGACGGTGATCGACGTGACCAGCGACGCGAAGATCGACACGATGTAGGCGATGCCGAGCGGCGCAAACAGCCGGCCTTCGATTCCCGACAGCGCGAACAGCGGCACGAACACCAGCACGATGATCATCGTCGCGTAGATGATGCCGGAGCGGACCTCCTGGCTCGCTTTGGCGACGACCTCGACCACCGGGCGCGGGTTCGGCAAGGCGCGGTTCTGCCGCAGCCGCCGCACGATGTTCTCGACGCCCACCACGGCATCATCGACCAGTTCGCCGATGGCGATCGCCAGTCCGCCGAGCGTCATCGTGTTGATGGTCAGGTCGAAGGCGCGGAACACCAGCACGGTGATCAGGATCGAGATCGGAATGGCGGCCAGCGAGATCGCGGTGGCGCGGGCATTCATCAGGAAGACGAACAGCACGATCGCGACCACGATGGCGGCCTCGAGCAGCACGCGCTGGACGTTGCCGATCGACGTCTCGATGAACGTCGCCTGCCGGAACTGGATGTTCGTCGCCGTCACGCCGGGCGGCAGCGTGCGCTGAATCTCCGTCAGTGCAGCTTCGACCTTGCGGGTCAGTGAAACGGTGTCCGCGTTCGGCTGCTTGGCCATGCCGATGATGACGGCGGGCTCGCCGCGATAGCCGGCATCGCCGCGTTTGACGCGCGGCGCGAACTCCACGGTCGCGACCTGCTTGAGCAGGACCGGCTGGTTGTTGCGGTAGATCACGACCGTGTTGGCGAGGTCTTCGAGCCTTTTCGTCAGGCCGACATTGCGGATCAGGAATTCACGGCCGCTCTGGTCGACGAAACCGCCGCCGGTATTGGTGCCGAAGCGCGTGATCGCCTGCTCGATTTGCTCATGAGTGACGTCGAGCGCCTGCATGGTGGCGACGTTCGGCGTCACCCGGTATTGCCGCACTTCGCCGCCGATCGGGATCACCTGGGCGACACCGCTCAGGGCCAGAAGCTGCGGGCGGACGATGAAATCGGCGATCTCGCGCACCTCCATCGCCGAGGCACGGCCGTCGCTGGTCAGCGCCACCAGCATGATCTCGCCCATGATCGAGGTGACCGGGCCCATCTGCGGATTGAGTCCGCGCGGGAGCTGCTCGCGGATCAAAGCAAGACGTTCGGATACCAGTTGCCGCGCACGATAGATGTCGGTGCCCCAGTCGAATTCGACATAGACCACCGACAGGCTGACACCAGACACCGACCGCACGCGGATCACGCCCGGCATGCCGTTCATCGAGGTCTCGATCGGATAGGTGACGAGCTGCTCGACCTCCTGCGGCGCCAAGCCCTCGGCCTCGGTCAGAAGCGTGACCGTCGGCCGGTTGAGATCGGGAAACACGTCGATCGGGATGCGCGGCAGCACGAACGCGCCATAGCCGACCAGGATCAGTGCGGCCGCGAGGACGAACAGCCGGTTGCGCAGGCTCGCCGAGACCAGGATGTTGAACATGATCCGCTCCTAGCGCACCTGGTTCACGAGATCGGAGGAGCGGATCACGATACGGTCGCCCTTCGACACGCCGGCGGCGATGATCACGCGCGTCGCGTCGAACGGTGTGGTGCGCACGGGCCGCGGTTCGAACAGCTCGGCCTCCTCGTGCTGCCAGACAATGGCTTCGCCGTTGGTGCTGCGCACGACGGCGTCCTTCGGCACGATCAGCGCGGTCACCGGCTCGCCGCTGGCCGCGATGACATTGACCGGGAGGCCGATGCTGAGATTGGCCGGCGGGTTCTCGACCACGAACTGCACGACCGAGGCGTGCTGCTGCAGCGCATGGCTGAAGCCCTGGAAGCGAAGTTTCAGCGGCGGCCGGCCAGGCGCCGTCGCGGTCGCCTCGCCGAGCGTTGACGGATCGATCTCGCCATAGACCAGCGCCTCGACCCAGAGCGCGCCGGGATCGACGATCTGGAACAGCACGTCCTGCGCCTGCACCACCTGCCCCGCCACCACGCGCGCCGAGGCGATGACGCCGGAGGTCGGCGCGCGCAACGCTTCCGGCTCGACGCGGATTTCGAGCAGCACCTGCCGCCGCTTGCGCAGACCTTCGAGTTCCGCCTCGGCATCGATGAGCTGGCTCTGCGCGACCACGAGTTTTTCCACGAGGACACGCGTGCGGCGCAGCCGCGCTTCCGCGACCGCGATCATTTGCTCGACCTCGCCAAGCTTCTCCAGGATCGTCGTGCGGTCCGCCTGCGGCAGTGTCGGCTCGATCCGCGCCAGCAGGTCGCCTTTCTTCACCGCTTGGCCGATGCGCGGGAGACCACCCTCCGGCGCCATCACCCGGCCGCCGTTGATGCTCTGCACGAGGCTGGTGCTGTTCGGATCGGCGATGACGCGTCCGATCAGGCTGACGGCGCGCTGCGCCGATTGCGGCGACAATTGCTCGGTGCGCACGTCGAGCAGCCGCTGGGTCGGCTTCGGCACGAACACATGTCCGTCCGGCAGCCGGCGCGGCGCATCGACGGCGTATGTGCTTGTTGACGCCGCGGGACGCGCGTCGCTGTCGCCACCGTGTCCGCGCGCGGTCTCGTACAGGAGTCCAAGTCCCGCGACCGCCAGCAGCGCCGTCGCCGTTGCCTGCACGAAGTAGCGCCGGAGCAAGAGATAGCCGCCGCACGCGGCCAACATCGCCGACGCCACCGCCAGCAGCACCATTTGCCACAGCGGCGAGACGAGCGATGCAAGCCAGATGCGCAGCGCGTTGATCGCGGAGCCGCCGGGCATCCCGGCCGCTGCCGTCTCCTGCGGCACGGTCAACGTACCCGCCAGCAGGTCGTCGCCGCTCTCGCCGGTGATCGAGAACACGAGTTCGAGCGGCCCCGCCCGCTTGAACTCAGGAGACGTCAGGACGTAGGTGCCCGCGGCCGCCCATTCGGCATTCACCGGCTCGGTCGCATCGCCGATCGTCACCGCGATGTCGGCGGTGGTCATCGGCTCGTTGGTCGCGAAGCGATCGAGATAGATTACGAGCCGTTCGCCGCGCAGGACGCCGACAAGCTCATAGTTCTCGGAACGCGCGGAAACGCGCGGCGCGACCGGACCCGCGATGCTTTCGGCAGGCCCGTGGTCGTGCCCCTCGTGCGCCTGCACGGCAGGTGTGAGCGACGCCAGCAGCGCGACGAGAATGCCTGCGACTGCGCCTATGACGCCAAAACGTGAGCCAGCAAAGGCTCGGAAGAATCCGAATAGAACCATGTGCAACCCCAAGTGCCGCGACCCGCGTCGCAGCATCGGAGCTGCGCGCGGTCAGGTGATCGCGATGGGTCTTGGGGGGCGTCGCAAGCCGTCAGGCACGACACCGTCGCCACTGCGGCGATTGGTGGTGGCCATGGTCCGCAGCAACACGAACGGCACTGCCTGGACGGTCAGGCTCGGCAACAAAACGGCTGTACTGCATGCGCAGAAGCAGCAGCATGCATCGGCGTCCGAACCCGACACCGGCGCGGAGCCACCGTGCGTCGCGGCCAGAGTCAACGTCGCCATTGACAAGCTGATGGCCGGACGCGTCAGCCGGTCCGTGACTATGTGCATGCGCGTGCGCGTGATAGTGCCCGCTGCCGCCCGCTGCCGGCAGGTGATGATCGGCGCCGAGCGCGCCATCCGCCACGAACGCAAGCGCCGCCACGACCGCCAAACAGGTCGCAAAGCGCTTGGCCAGCGAGCGGACGTAACGGATCACACGAGCACCGATTCACGTTGCGTTAGCGAGATTCTTAGTCGCCGACATAATAACAGTCCAGAGTGGACAAAGTCACAAAAGCACGCGAACTGCGCGTATTTGGTGGCATTCGGTAAATGATCGATGGCGAAAATCGGGAACGAACGCGCCGCCCCGCAATTGAAACGATACCGTTCTCCCGATTGAACATCCCGAAAAATGGCCTAAATCAAGCTCTTGCCGCATTAGGATGTAACCCCTCGTGCCGCGTTAAGAAATTGATGCCGAACCGACGATTATGACCCTCCCCGACCTTCACGATTCCGACCGCATCGCCCTGTTTCTGGATTTTGACGGGACGCTGGTCGCGATCGCGGATCGCCCCGACGACGTGCGGCTTGACCTCTCGACACGCCAGGCGCTCATGCATCTCGACACGTTACTCGGCGGCGCGATCGCCATCATCACGGGCCGCGAGATTGCGGCGGTCGATCGGTTTCTCGATCCACTCCGTCTGTCGATTGCGGGGGTGCACGGTTTGACGCGGCGGGACGCGCAAGGCCACACACACACGCCGGCGGTCGACGGCGGGTTTGCCTCTGCGATCGAGAAGGCGTTGCACCCGTTGTTGCAGAAGCACCTTGCGCTCTTCCTGGAATACAAATTCGGCGCCGTCGCCCTGCACTATCGATCGCATCCCGAGCTCGAAAATGAGTGCATCGCGCTCATGGAAGCGGCCGTCGACGAACTGCCGGGCGTCGAACTCAAACGCGGCAAAATGGTCGTCGAGGCAAAGGCCGTTGGTGGCAACAAAGGGGCAGCGATTGCGGACTATCTCAACGAGAAGCCGTTTGCCGGCCGCCGCGCGGTGTTTGCGGGAGACGACGTGACCGACGAAGATGCTTTTATCCTGGTCAACGCCCGGGACGGAATTTCGATCAAGGTCGGCCCGGGCGAGACCCATGCGACCTACCGCGCTGCCGGGACCGATGAATTCCTGGCATGGCTGCGGCATTTGCCGACGAATTTGAAGGATGATTGACGTTGCAAAATCTTGACCTTGGGCTGATTGGAAATTGCAGCATCAGCGCGCTGATCGATCGCGAGGCGCGCATCGTCTGGTGCTGCCTGCCGCGCTTCGATGGCGATCCGATCTTTCACGCCCTGCTTGGGCACTCCAAAGCCGCGCCGGACCAGGGGATTTTTTCGGTCGAGATCGAAAATCAATCCGGCAGCGTTCAGACCTATATCCCCAACACGGCGATCCTGAAGACGACACTGCGCGGCGACACCGGCAGCATTGAAGTCACCGATTTCTGCCCGCGCTTCTACAGCCGCCACCGTGCGTTCCGGCCGCAGATGCTGATCCGCACAATTGTGCCGATCGAAGGCAATCCGCGGGTGAAGATCCGGCTGCGCCCTCGCTTCGACTACGGCGCGAAGGCGCCGACCATCACCTACGGCTCCAATCACATCCGCTATGTCGGCGATCGGCTCACGTTGCGGCTGTCGACGGATGCCCCGATCGACTACCTGCTCGAAGAGATCGCCTTCAAGGTGACCGAGCCGATTCACCTGATTCTCGGGCCGGACGAAACGCTCGCGGAGTCGCCGGCGGAGGTCGCGGAGTCGTTCCTCAAGAACACGACGAACTACTGGCGCTCGTGGACGCACCGCCTCGCGGTGCCGGTGGAATGGCAGGAGGCGGTGATCCGCGCCGCCATCACGCTCAAGATGTGCAGCTACGAGCCGACCGGCGCGATCGTCGCCGCGATGACCACCAGCATTCCGGAAGCGCCGAACAGCGCGCGCAACTGGGACTACCGCTATTGCTGGGTGCGCGACGCGTTCTTTGTGGTGCGGGCGCTCAACAGCCTGGCCGCCGTCCGCACGCTGGAAAACTACTTCCGCTGGATCATGAACATCGTCGACGACGTCAATGCGGGTCATATCCAACCCGTGTTCGGTATTGCGCTCGAACGAAAGCTCACCGAACGCACCATCGACCACCTGCAAGGCTATCGCGGCATGGGGCCGGTGCGCGTCGGCAACCAGGCCCACGAGCACTTCCAGCACGACACCTACGGCAACCTTATTCTGGCGGCGGCGCCGGCATTCTTCGACACGCGCCTGTTCATGACGCCCGGGGCCGCGGAGTTTGCCAAGCTGGAAGTCATCGGCGAGCGCGCCTTCCAGCTCTACGACAAGCCCGACGCCGGCATCTGGGAGCTGCGCTCACGCGCGCGCATTCACACGTCGTCGAGCCTGATGTGCTGGGCCGCCTGCGACCGGCTGGCGAAGATCGCGAACCACCTCGGCGAGACCGAGCGCGCGCAGTTCTGGGCCAAGCGCGCCGCAACGATCCGCGAGGCCATTCTGGCACAGGCCTGGTCGAGCGAGCGCAAGGCGTTCGTCGAAAGCTTCGGCGGATCCAAGCTCGACGCCAGCGTCCTCTTGATGAGCGAGGTGGGCTTCATCGCCCCCGACGATGCACGCTTTGTGTCGACCGTCGAGCGGATCCAGGAGGTATTGGGAACCGGCCCCCACCTGATGCGTTACGAAGATGCCGACGATTTCGGCAAGCCTGAGACTGCTTTTAATGTTTGCGCCTTCTGGCACGTCGACGCATTGGCTAGAATTGGCCGTCGCGATGAAGCCCGGGAGAAATTTGAGGAATTGCTGCGCGCCCGCAACCACCTGGGCTTGATGTCCGAGGACACCGATCCGCGCAGCGGCGAAGCATGGGGGAATTTCCCGCAGACCTACTCCATGGTTGGTATTGTAAACGGCGCAATGCGGTTGTCGCGCCCCTGGGAAACGGTCGTATGAGCAGACTCGTCGTCGTTTCGAACCGAGTAGCGGATCTTGAGTCCGGCGCCCAATCCGGTGGACTGGCCGTTGCAGTCAGCTCGATGCTCGAAGAAACCGGCGGCCTCTGGTTCGGGTGGGACGGCAATATCGTCGATGACGACGCCGATCGGTCACCGCACATCGTCCGGCACAACGGCGCGAATGTCGCGACCATTCCCCTGAGCCGCAACGAATACGACACCTACTATCTGGGATACTCCAACCGGGTGCTTTGGCCGTCCTTTCACTACCGGCTCGGCCTCCTCGACTACGAGTCGTCGTTCATCGAAGGCTACCGGCGCGTCAACGCCATGATCGCCGACCATCTGGCCAAGATGATCCTGCCGAACGATCTGGTATGGATCCATGACTATCATCTGATCCCGCTCGCCTCGGAGCTCCGCAGCCGTGGCGTCAAGGCGCGCATCGGCTTCTTCCTCCATATTCCGTTCCCGCCGCCGGACGTGCTGGTTGCGGTACCGGATCACGCATGGCTGATCGAGACGATGTTCGCCTACGACGTCCTGGGCTTCCAGACGTCTTCGGATGTCACCAATTTCCAGCGCTTTGTGCTGGAGCAGGCCGGCGGCGTGCTGAAGGCGGGTGGGCAGATGTCCGCGTTCGGCCGCACCATCGTCGTCCGCAGTTTCCCGATCGGGATCGATGTCGATGCCATTAAAAACATGGCGCACACACCGGAAGCCGATGCCAGCATCCGGCTTCTTGCCACGCGAACTTTGAATCGCGCGCAGATCATCGGCGTCGACCGGCTCGACTATACCAAAGGCCTGCCCGACCGGTTCCGCGCATTCCGCCGCCTGCTCGAGCTTTACCCCGAGCATCTCAAGCGCGTCATCCTGATGCAGATCGCGCCGCCGACGCGCGAAGAGGTGGCCGCTTACGTGGATATCCGCGAAGAGCTTGAAGGCCTGTCCGGCAACATCAATGGCGAATTTGGCGACTTCGACTGGACGCCGGTGCGATACATCCATCGCTCGATCGCGCGCGACATCCTGGCGGCCTTGTTCCGGGGCAGCAAAGCCGGCCTGGTGACGCCGTTGCGTGACGGGATGAATCTGGTGGCGAAGGAATATGTCGCGGCGCAAGACGACGACGATCCCGGCGTACTAATCCTTTCCCGATTTGCAGGCGCCGCCGAGGATCTCGAGGAAGCCCTGATCGTCAATCCCTACGACCTCGATGACGTCGCCAGCGCCATGCAGCGTGCGCTGAAAATGCCGCTTGCCGAGCGGATGGAACGCCACCGCGCCTTGATCGGCCGGGTTCGCGCCCGCGACGTCACACATTGGCGCGAACAGTTCCTGGAGGCGCTGAGCAATTCGCAGCAGCGGTACGCCGCATGAATGCCCGGCGTCTGGTGGCCGATGCAGGCGGCACCAACGTGCGCTTCGCGATCGCGGACGAGACCGGCCGCCTTGACCGCGTGCAGAGCCTTCAGACCGCGGACTTCCCGACATTTCCGGATGCGTTGTCCGCCTATCGTTCCAACGCGGGCGGACTGCAAGAGCTCGGCGCCTGCGTGATCGCGGCGGCCGGCCCGGTGGATGACGGTGTCGTCAAGCTCACCAATATCAAGTGGACGATCGATCGCGCCGAGATTTCCGCTGTGATGGCCGGAATACCGGTCGCCGTGGTGAACGACCTCGAGGCGGTCGCCGCCGCACTTCCTCATCTTGCATCCGAGGATTTGACCCCGATCGGCGCACCGGCGCCGGCGCGGCCGGAACGGCGCACGATGCTCGCGGTCAATGTCGGCACCGGCTTCGGTGCCGCCAGTGCGATCCTGCGCGATGGGCGCTGGTACACCTGCCCGAGCGAGTCCGGACACATGACGCTCGGCTCGGTGGAGGCGTTTTCGACCCTGCCGCCGGATACGAGCGTCGAGAATGTGCTGTCCGGCAACGGTCTGGCCAAGCTTTACGAGCGCCTCACGGGCGGCCGCCACATCGCCGCCCAACAGGCGGCCGATGTGCTGGCAATGTCCGGACGCGATGCCGCGGCAGGCCGCACGGTCGAGCTGTTTACCTCGATCCTGGGGCGCATCGCCGGTGACCTCACGCTCGCGACGGCCGCCTGGGGCGGGGTCTATCTTTGCGGCAGCGTCGCAACGGCCTGGGCTGCAGGCGCCGATGCCAAACGATTTCGGGCCGAGTTCATTCGCAAGGGGCCCATGCGCGCTCGCATGCTAAACGTGCCGACCGCGGTGATCCGCCGCGATAATGTCGCCCTGTTCGGGCTCGCCATGATGCCGCTTTCGCGCTGAGGTGCTCCCATGAAAGCTCTTACGATCGGCAGCGCCACCATCGACACGATCGCGATCATCGCCAGCGACCGTATCGAGCGCATGAGCATGTCCAATGCGGACTCCGCGTTCCTGCTGCTCAAGGAAGGCAGCAAGACCGAGGCCACCGAGGTTTCGACCCACACCGGCGGCGGCGCGGTGAACACTGCGGTCGAGCATGGCGCGGCTCGGGCTCGACGTCAGCGCGCTGGTGAAGATGGGCAAGGATGCGCGCGCCGAGACGGTGCTAGCGCGGCTGATGTCGGAAGGGATTTCGACCCGCTGGGCGGTGCGCGACGGCCGCGCGCCGACCGGCGCGTCGGTGATGATATCGTCGCACGACCGCAACGCGGCGGTGTTCACATTCCGCGGCGCCAACACGTTGCTTGAGTCGCCGGATATCAAGGACGAGGCGTTCGCCGTCGATCTCGTGCACGTGGCGTCGCTGTCGAACGAGTTGGCCGAGCGCTTTCCGGAGATCATCGGCAAGGCGAAAGCGGCCGGTGCGCTCGTCACCGCCAATCCGGGACCGCGCCAGCTTGCCGCCCGCGGGCGGGCGTTCGAAGACTGCCTGGGCAAGATCGACATCCTCTCGATCAATCTGTCGGAAGCGGAAGTCATGCTGCCGTCGCTCATCGCCCGCTTCGGCGAAGGCGGGTCCAAGATCGAAGGCACGGACTTGCCGAAGCTTGCCGAGCGTGGACTGAATGGCGGCGGGTTCCGCATGACGCTGCGCGCGTTCATGGCCGCCGTCCACTCGATGGGCTCACGCTATCTCCTGTTGACCGACGGCAACGACGGCGCCTATCTCGGCACCAAGGACGCGTTGATGTTCTGTCCGGCGCTCAAGGTGCAGGTCGCGGGGACCGCCGGCGCCGGCGACGCCTTCACCTCGACCTTCGCGACCTTCATCGCGCTCGGCGGCGCGCCGGAGCAGGCGTTGCGCGCGGCGACCGTCAACGCCGCGAGCGTGGTCAGCTACATCGATACGCAGACCGGTTTGCTGCCGCGCGCCGAAGTCGAGAAGCGCGTGGCGGCGCGATCGGGCGAGATGCCGGTGCAGCGCTGGCCGCTGTCACCGGAGCAGCCGCGCCGGGCGGCCGCTCGTTAGAGCAATCGTAGCCCGGACAATTCATTTAGGTTTGAGCGGCTGCCGCAACGGCAGCGGGCTCCCTCTCCCCGCCTGCGGGGAGAGGGTTGGGGTGAGGGGGAATCACGACGGACGCGTCCTCTCGAGAGCCCCCCTCACCCGCTCGCTTCGCTCGCGACCTCTCCCCGCAAGCGGGGCGAGGTGACGGAGTGCGCGGCGCCGCCGGCTCGCACATCTACCAGCGAGACGCCACCCCAAAAGATTTGGGCGGCGAGCCGGTCAACGGTTCGCCGCCCACGATCCAAATCAACGATACCGCTCAGCGCGCGGCAGCGCGGCGTTGCGGGGTCACCTGGATCACGCGGTTGGTCGCCGACTGGTGGATCAGGATGTTGCCTTCCCGCGTCGCGCGCATATTGCGCAGGATGCCGGCGTAGATGTTGCCGGACGGGATCGGCCAGCTCTGGAACGTCTCGGTCACGGGATCGAAGCGCACCAGCGGATCGGGCCGCATGCCCGATTCGTTGTACCAGAAGGCGCCGTCCAGCCAGAGCGCACCGTAAGGATGCGAGCTGCCGCCCGACGGCGACTGCCATTCCTTGAACTCGCCGGTCTTCGGGTTGTAACGGCCGATGCCGCCGCGGTTCGAATTGATGAACCAGATCATGCCGTCGGGCGCGATGTCGAAGCGCCGCGTCGACCCGCCGAGCGGGAACGGGATCTCGGTGATTTCCATCGTCTCCGGATTGACCTTGAGCAGGCAGCCGCGCGCATTGCACGACACCCACAGCGTGCCGTCGGCGTCGAACTTGACGTCATAGGGCTGCGAGCGTCGGGTTCGGCGCGTTGACGACCTTGATCTCGCCGGTCTTCGGATTGAGCCGGCCGATCAGGTTCGACGCCTGGAAGCTGAAGAACAGAATGCCGTTCTTGTCGAAGGCGAGCGTGTGCGGATCCGACTTCGGGTCGGGCATCTTGAAGACGGTGGCTTCGCCGGTCACCGGATCGATCTTGCCGACGGTGCCGTTCTTGTTGCCCGAGAACCAGGGGATGCCGTCGTTGTCGAGCTGCACGGTGTGCGGCATCGAATTGGCCGGCAGCTGGTATTCCTTCGCCTGGCCGGTGCGCGGATCGAGCCGCCCGATCAGGTTGCCGTACTGGCCGGCGTACCAGATCGAGCCGTCGGCATGCTGGATCGGATCGCGCGTGCGCTGGCCGAGCTGCGGCATCACCCATTCGGTGAACTTCACGTCGAAATTGCCCGACACCAGCGTCGGCTTGCGCCGCTCGTTCGGCGGGAAATTGCGTCGCGAGATAGTCGAGGATCTCGTTCTGCGTGTCCGGCGCCGGCGTAAGGTCGATCATGGTGGCGATCAGCTGCTGCCAGTGATCGCGCGTGTAGCCGGAGCTCGCGTTGATCAGCCCGGTGACATGGCAGCCGGTGCAGATCGCCTCGACCTCTGTTTTGCCCTTGCCTTCGGGAAGTGCGGGCGGCCCCTTGGCCTGGCCCTGCGCCTGGGCGGCGAGCGGAACGAACGCAAATACGGCGGCAGCGATCAAAGAAGCGGTGAAAGATCGAGGCATGTTCCCACCTTCCAAGCGGCTTGTTGCAATTGGCCAATGCTTCGTCCGGGCTCTCCCGGGTGTCAAGCGAAAACCTGCAATATCGAGGATTATAGTCCGTCGAGTTGATGATGGGTTACCACCTCTGATCGGCCCTAGCGCCGAGATCGAACAGCGACATATAAGGGGCATGGCAAAAACCCGAGTCACCTTCAAAATGCTGCGGATTGCGGAAGACGACTGGCACATCGTCGCCGACTATCCCGGCACCGAAACGCGCACCATCAAGGGGCTGAAGAGCAAGGCCGACGTTGATGACTGGCTGGCCGGAAGCCGTCGCATCGACTGGCTGAGATCGCAGGGCTACGCGAAGTAGCCCATCGCGGAACGCGCGCGATCCCCGCCCCACGACGGTTCCGCTGCCAAGCTCTCCTGCCGCCTGCAGATCCCGTCAGAACGGATTGATGTAGTTGAGGATCGCGATCTGCCGCAGCAGCACCTTGCGGATGACGTGCGCCGCCTTCACGTGCTCGGTGTAGATCGCCGCGGTGCCGGTCGCGCCCGCCGGCAGGCGGTTGGCGAAGTCGGTGTCATCAAGCTTCACGCGCACGACGAACGGCGCCGCCTGGACCGCCTTCGGCGTCACGGCAGTGCCCGACGTCTGGGTCTGCCCGGTGGAGATTGCCTGCAGCACGGCGTCGACCTTGCCGGTGTAGACCGTGCCCGGCATGAACTTGAACGTGACCTCGACCGGCTGGCCGGGCTCGACATAGCGCGCGGCGATTTGCTCGACCTCCACCCCGATGATGGTTTCCGACGTCTCGATGAACGCCATGACCGGCGCGAGCGGCAGGTTGGCGACGCGCGCGCCCTTGCGCAGCGCGAGATTGGTGACATAGCCGTCGGCCGGCGCGCGCACGACGGTCTTGTCCAGGTTCCACTGCGCGCCGGTGACCTGCGCCTTGAGCTGGTCGACCTCGGCCTGGCGCTGCTCGACGTCGAAGGCGCGGCCGCTGCCCGTGCTCGCGAGCTGCTCCATCTGCTCCAGACGCAGCTCGTGGAACTTGAGTTGCGCGGTGAGTGCGCGCAACTGCGCCTCGTACGGCACCGGATCGATCCGGAACAGCACGTCGCCGGCCTTGAGCGGCTGGTTCGGCTCGACCGGAACCTCCAGCACCTCGCCCGCGACGTCCGGCACGATCGACACCGAATAGCGCACCACCAGCGCGTTGCCCTGCGGCGCGCCCCAGTTCATCGGGATGAACAGCCCGACCAGCAGCAGCAGCAGCACGATGACCGGCGAGACCTTCCAGAACAGGTTGAACGGAACGATCTTGAACTGCACCAGCAGAAACAGGATGACGAGATAGACGTTGAGCAGGACGACAATCATGACGCCGCCTCCCCTGCCCGCTTTGCCGGAAAGTCGACATAGGCCCAGATCAGCGCGACCGGCCAGAGCGCGAAGCCGAGGAACAGCGTGACCCAGCCGGCGACGGTGACCGCCTGCGCCCAGGGATGGTTGCGCTTCTTGCGCGATCATCCCCGGCAGCATCGCGAGGAACACGACCACGGCGACCGTGCTGGCGACAAGCACCAGCAGCACGATCCAGGCGAAGATGTCGAGGAGCGACATCGCAGGCTCCAATTGAGGTTCAATTCACCGGCTGCGGTTCCGGGAATTTCCATTTGCCGTTCAGTATCTCGGCGCGCGGACGATAGAGCCGCACGGTGTAGTTCCAGCCGCTTCATGATCGGAATGCAGTTCGGAATCTTGCCGTCGCAGCCGCCGAACTGGATCGCGATCGAGCCGTCGGCTTCCTTCTTCGCGGTGATGTTGTTGAGCGAGTAGGCGTTGTACGGGTTCGGCTCGTAGTAGCCCTTGGCGTCGTAGACGCTGACCGACCAGAAGCCGTTGACCGGCACGTTCCTGACATTGAGCTTGTAGATGGTCTTGCCGTCGTTCTTCGCCGGCGTGATGTTGAGATAGGTGGCGTCCTTGTCGGGATTGCCGCCCCAGGCCGCGGCCGTGCCGATCAGATGCCGACCGGATCGACCTCCGCCTTGGTGCCGAACGCCTTCTTGAAGTCGGGCATGGTCGTGGCGAGCACCAGCAGCGCGTCGCGCACCTTCTTCTGGCTGGCCTGGTCCCAGTTCGGCACCTCGAAGCGGCCGGCGCTCTTCTGCTTGACGCCGATCGCATCCTGCAGGGCATGGACCTGCTGCACGTCTTTCTTGTCGCGCGGGATCGACCAGCGTCCGGATCGCCACCGCGACATAGCGCGTGCCGACGTGTCTTCCGGTCGAGGGTGTGCGAACCGGCGCCGTAGTACACCGCCGGCGTGTAGTGATCCTGATTGATCACCTGCATCGACATGAAGCGCGTGCCGGCGTTGGGCAGCGTGACGGTCGCCGGCCCCGCGTCGAGATCGAACACGGCCGACGAATAAAGCGTGTCGCGGTTGAGGCGGATGACGGTCTGGTTGTCGATCGCCGCCGGCTCGCGGCGGTGAAAGAACTTTCCGAACGCACCGCTTCCTTGACCATGTTGCCCATATACAGATCGGACTCGGCGCGGATGAAGTTGTCGACGGTGACCGGGACGGCGCTACCGGCGGGCGGCTGCGCCTGCGCGCCGACCGCACACAGGGTCACGACCAACGTGCAGCACATGGATTTGATCTTCATGGCCGGCGATCCTCTTGTTGTTCAGTTCGCGCGTTGCATCGGCGGCGCCGTCCACTGGCCGCTAAGCGCCGGTGCCTCCGGCCAATACAGGCGCAGCACCGTGAAGAACGACCCTTTCGGCGCCGGCAGCCAATTGGATTCCCGCTCTTTTCCCGGCAACTCGTTCTGGACGTAGAGCGTGATCCCACCGTCGGCGTCGCGTTTCAGGCTCGAAAGCATCGGCGAATTGATCAGATAGCGGTCGAGCGGATTGGCGTAGAGCAGGCTCGCCGGCAGCTCATAGAGCGTGAGCGACCAGAACGCATGGACCGGCGGCAACTGGCCCGGCGGGAAGCGCAGCGTGTAGCGATTGCCGCCGCTGAGCGGTTGCTTGCCCGCATCGAGGAAATAGACGGGATACATCGCCTCTTCCTTCGAGTTGCCGTAGATGCCGAGCACCGCGCCGGACATGCGCTCCATGTAGTCGTTTTTCAGGAACGCCCGCGTCCCGAACGAATCGGCGCTGGAGACCTTTCCGGTATCGATCATGGTTTCCTTGTGCACCTTGAACGCCGCCCAGGCGTCGGCCATGCCCTCTTCCATCGCCTTGCGCAGCTCGGGCGTGAGCACATTGGCGTCGGTTTGCTGTCCCGCTCTGATGCCGATCTTCGCGAAGCGCGCCCGCAGGGCTTCCTCAGACGGATCCGTTGGGCAGAACTGCAGGACGAAGTTCAGGATGTTGAAGAATGCGACCGACGTGCGCTGCTGCTCGGGCGTGAGCGGCTTGATGAAGTCGACGGGAGGCGCAGCCGCGGGCGCCGGCTGGCCCAGAAAATCCGACAACGCCTGGACCTTGTAGCCCGCCTGCACCTTCTTCACATTCTCGATATCGCCCGGATTAAAGAGCTGCGTGCGATAGAGCACGAACGCGAAATCCGTTTCAGAGCGGATCACCGCCTTGATGCCCTTCGGCGTCGTCTCCCTTCCAGTGCGGTCCGACGAGCAGAAAGTTTCCGGCGTCGTTGCCGGTGGCGCGGCTGCCGACATAGGCAAAGTTGAACGTGTACATGTCGATGAATTGCAGCGAGTAGTAGCGCTCCTTCTCGACCGCCGGCACCGTGAACACCAGCGGCTCGGTACGCAGGTCAGCGCCGACAAAGGAATACGGCGTGTCGGAATTGGGCGTCTGGATCGCCTTGTCGTCGGGCGTGTAGACGCGCGCGTTGTTGAAGAGCGTGTTCCAGGGCGCCTTGAACTCTGGATTGCTGCGATCCACGAAATACGAATGCTGGATGCGGTAACTGTCGACGAGCGGGAAGCCGTAGATGGTGGCCTCCTTGGCGATCGCGCGGACTTCACTCGGCGTGACCGGTTGCGCATTTGCCGTAAGCGGCACAGCGACCAACAGCAGCGACGAGCAAAAGACAGCGGCGCGAAGCATGGCGGCCTCTTATGTTGTTATGTGGGATCGAGGTTGTTCGCCGCCGGCGCGGCCGTGACGAGCAGCCGCGCCGGGAAATCTTCGATCAATGTCCGCGCTAGCGCGCGACCGACGGCAACTGCGCGCCGGATGCGAGCCATTGATCGTAGGTTTGGAATTTCACGCCGAGCTTGTCGTAGAAGACTCGGAGGTAACCGTCCCGGCCGCGCACGACCGCGTCGGGCGCAATTTGCTGCACTTCTTGCGCCATGACGCCGACATAGGCGGTGTCGCTGCCGTTGTAGGCGAAGCGATAGAAGCCCAGGCCGTTGTCGAGATGACCGAGAAGGACGATGTCGTGCTTCAGCGTGACATCGGATCGCCGACCGCCGCCGCCGCGACCACCGCCGCCACCACCACGGCCTCCGCCACCGGCCATGCCGGCGCGTGCGCCGCCGCCACCGCCCATACCGGCGAAGCCACCGGCCATGCCGCCACCACCCCGGCCATGCCAGCCATGCCGCCACCACCGGCCATGCCACCGCCACCCATGCCACCGCCACCGGCCATGCCACCACCCATTCCGCCTTGGCCCATGCCACCCATGCCGCCTTGGCCCATTCCGCCCTGGCCCATGCCACCCATGCCGCCCTGGCCCATTCCGCCTTGGCCCATGCCGCCCATGCCGCCTTGGCCCATGCCGCCCTGACCCATGCCGCCTTGGCCCATGCCACCCTGGCCCATGCCGCCTTGGCCCATGCCGCCCTTTTGGCGAGGTTCTGGCGAGCATTGTCGCGCGCCTTGTCGCGGCTGCCGCCGCCGAATTGCTGTGCAACGCGCGCGTTGTTGTACGGGACACCGCCGCGGTGCGCCGCGTTATGGTTCCAGTTGCCGTTGGTGATGTTGGTGCGGTTGAAGCTGTTGTAGCGATTGACGTTGACGTTGACGTTCCGATTCCACCAATTCACACCGCCCCAGATCGCGGCGCCGGCCAGAACGCCGGCCGCAAATCCGAATACGCCGGTACCCACATAGCCCGGCGGATACCAGTAGAACGGCTGGTAGGTCGCGATACGGCCATGCACCGTAGACAACGCCCGGATCGTAGATCGGCACGTAGTATTCGGTGGGGCTCGCCGACTCGATGACATAGGCCTGCGCCGGCGCACTGCTGGGCGATCCGGCCGGCCGGCTGGTCCGCATGACCTTCTGTTGCGGCGTCGTCTTGAGGTTGCCGGAGGCGTCCGCACGCGCGCGCAGCCGCTGCACGGCGTCGAGGATGTCGGTCTGCTGCGCGAGGAAGGCGTCGCCAAGATCCTGCGTCCATTTGAGCTGGTCGTTCATCATCGCCAGCGTCTGCGGCACCGCCGTCAGCGCCTTGACGCTCGGATCCCATTCCTGTTTCTGCATGGCGTCTTCGAGCGCCTGGCCCGTGACGTTCGCGTTCTCCCTCGACCAGCGCGCGGCCTCGACCACTTCCAGCGGATAGGTCGACGCCATCAGGATCTGCGAGATCAGCGAGTCAGGATAGAGCGCGATCGGCGCCACCAGTTGCTCGATCTGCTGATTGTTGAGCGTTCCGCCGCCTGCGCCTTCAGCGCGCACCGGGCTGTTGCCGATGCCGATGAAGAGCAATATCGCGAACAGCATCAGCCTGCGAAGGCAGGCTGTCAGTACTTAAGATTGTTGTCATGTCGCACCTCTTACTTCGTTACTCTTTCACTCTACTAGCGACCGCGTCGCTGTTGTCGTCAGGTCGGCGGGAAAATGACCCGCCAGTCGCGCTTCATGTCGGCGAAGGTCCAGCCGCGCGCGCGGCCTTCGTCGAGCGCCTTGTCGAGGCGGCCGACATGCGATTGCCGATCGTAGGCGTATTCGCGCTCGGCGTCGGTATGGTGCACGATGCCCATGAAGCGCGCGCCGCCGCCGGCTGCGGTCCATTGTAGCATCTGCAGGTCGCCGTCGGAATTGCCGAACGCGAAGATCGGACGCCGCCCGATGAAGCGGTTGATGCCGACCGGCTTGCCGGGCCCGTCGTCGACGAACTCGACCTCGGCCGTCTTCATCAGCACCGGCTTACCGTCGGCGCCCATCTCGAAGTTCGTCACGCCGGACGAGCCGACCACCTGCTCGGGCGGGATGCCGTAGGCCTTCTCGGTCCACGGCCGCATGAACTCGATGCCGCCGCCCGACACGATGAAGGTCTTGAAGCCGTTGGCGCGCAGATACGCGAGCAGCTCCACCATCGGCTGATAGATGAGACTGGTGTAGGGCCGCTTGAAGCGCGGATGGCGCGCGGTATCGAGCCAGCCGAGCACGATCTGGTGGAAGTCGTCGACGCTCATCCCTGCGTGCGTTGCCGCGATGAACGCCAGCAGGCCTTTCTCGCCGGCGGCGGCGACCGCCTTCATGTCGCCGTCGAGCAGCGCCTTGAACGGCTCTTTGTCTTTCCATTCCGGATGCTTCGGCGCCAGCGCCTTCACGCGATCCATCGCGAACGCCACCTGGAAGTACATCGGGTGCTCGCACCACAGCGTGCCGTCGTTGTCGAAGGTCGCGATGCGCTCGGCGACCGGCACGAACTCCTTGCCGCCCTGCGTCGTCACCCGCGCGACGAAGTCGGTGATCGACTTCTTCGTCGCGCCGTCGTTCCAGGACGGCAGCGGATCGCCGGCCGGTGTCTGCGCGGTGGCGCCGCCCGGACGCAAAAGCCCGGCTGCCGCCATGGCGGCGATCAGCGATCGCCGCGTGATCGTTGCCTTTACACTAGCCATCGTCGCCTCTCACTTGTTGCAGCGTCGCCGTCATTGGACGCCGCGTTTCTGAAGCTGCTGCTCGAGTCTGCTCAGTCGTCACCGCGAGCCCGGTCCAACCGTTTCAAGCTTCTGCATCACCTCATCGAGGTTGAAGCTCGCGGGCTTTTGCCGGACGGGAAATTCCTTAAAACTCGAGAGCCAGTTTGCGGCAATCGTCTGCATCGGCACCTGGATGAAGGCCCGATCTGCCATCCACTTGTTGTAGAGGATCGAATTCATCGCCACGTTCGAATGGATCAGCTCGCAGATTGAATAGCTTGGGAATCCGGAGGTTGGTAAACTGCCCCTGCCAAACACCGATCCCTTTGTTGGTCTGCTCCAGGAAGACCGACTTCCATTCATTGACGCGAATGGCGACCAGTTGGCCGTCGTCATTCCAGTAGATGAAGTCCTTGCGGGGAGATTCCTTCGTCTCTCCTCTGAAGAACGGGACGAGATTGTGGCCGTCGAGATGAAGCTTGAAGGTCTTGTTGCCGATCCGCGCACCGTTGCGGACTTTCTCCACGATGCCGGGATCGCCGCCCGCCGCCGCGAAGGTCGGGATCAAGTCATAGTGTGAGAACATTTCGTTGTAGACGGTGCCCGGCTGGATCGTACCGGGCCAGCGCATCACCATCGGTACGCGATACCCGCCTTCCCAGTTGGTGGCCTTTTCACCCCGGAACGGGGTTTGGCCGCCGTCCGGAAAGCTCATCACCTCGGCGCCGTTGTCGGTCGTGAACACAACGATCGTGTCGTTGGCGATACCGAGATCGTCGAGCTTCTTGAGCAACGCGGCGACCAAGCCGTCGAGTTCCACCATGCCGTCTGGATAAAGCCCGTGGCCGGTCTTGCCTTGCGACGACGGCTTCAGGTGCGTCCAAACATGCATGCGGGTAGGGTTGAAGTAGCAGAACCACGGCGTGTTTTCCTTCTGCTTGCGGTCGATGAAGTCGAGTGCAGCATTCAGGAATTCTTCGTCCGCCGTCTCCATGCGCTTCGTGTCGAGCGGACCCGTATTCTCGATGATCTGGCGTGCCAACACGCCCGTAGGACGGGTCTATGGTGGGGTCGTCCTTGTCGCTCGCCCTGCATCTGAGAACGCCGCGCGGTCCGAACCGCGCACGGAAACGCGGGTCTTTCGGATAGTCCGGGTTCTGCGGCTCTTCCTCGGCGTTGAGGTGATAGAGGTTGCCGAAGAATTCGTCGAAGCCGTGCACCGTCGGCAGGAACTCGTTGCGGTCGCCAAGATGGTTCTTGCCGAACTGACCGGTGGCGTAGCCAAGCGGCTTGAGCGCTTCCGCAACGCTCATGTCCTCGGCTTGCAGGCCGATCGTGGCGCCCGGCAGCCCGACCTTGGTCAGGCCGGTGCGGATCGGTGACTGTCCGGTGATGAAGGCCGCGCGCCCGGCGGTGCAGCTCTGCTCGCCATACCAGTCGGTGAACATTGCACCTTCGCGGGCAATGCGATCGATGTTCGGGGTCCGGTACCCCATCATGCCGTGGTTGTAACAGCTTACGTTGAACCAGCCGATATCATCGGCCATGATCATCAGGATGTTCGGCTTGCGGCCAGCAGGCGCCGGCTGCTGCTTCTGCTCGCGCCTGCGCGGTTCGCACCGGCGCAGCCGATGCCAATGCCGACACGGCGGCGAATGGTCGTGCCGGCCAGCAGCATGTTGCGCCGGCTGAAGTCGCTGTTCGTCGAGGCTTGTCCTTCGATGACTTCGCGATCACTGCGGCTGCATCGAAGTTCCCCTGTTTACGACATCCGCATCTGCTTACTTCAGGCCAGCGCGGCTACCGGCCGAGCAGCGATACCGCCAGACTACTGAACGCCGCGTTTCTGAAGCTGCTGTTCGATCATCCTGTTCAGGCCGCCGCGAATCCGTTCGGGGTCCAGCTCCTGCTTCAGCCGCCGGTTTTCCTTGATGCCTTCGAGCGTGCTTTCCAGGATGTTCGCCGGGTTGAAGCTCGGCGGGAACGAGCGTGGCGGGAACTCCTTGAACGTCTCCACGAACTGGAAGACTTCATCCATCACCCCGTACACGCTGCCGACATGGTTGAGCTGCCAGTCCCAGAACGTGTTGGACGTGATGTCGGCGCGCTCGAACGGGTCCTGCATCAGGTTGAAGATCTTCTGCAGGCGGAGCGTCGTGAACGGCTCGGCCCACAAGCCCATCGTGCCTTGCTTGCGCTGCTCGGAGAACACGTACTTGTAGTCGCCCTGCCGCAGGCACACGAGCAGGCCGTCGTCGTCGGAGTAGAAGAACTTGTCGCGCGCGCTCTTGGTGCCGTTGTTGTTGCCCGCGGTGCCGCTGACGTTGCGCAAGAACTCCAGCTGGTTGAAGCCGTCGAGGTGGACTTTGTAGTTGATGCCGTTGGCGGTGTAGCCGGCGCGGCACTTGTTGACGATGTCCGGCTCGCCGGCGGCCGCGCAGAGCGTCGGTATCCAGTCGTTGTGACTCATGATCTCATTGGAGACCGTGCCGGGCCTGATCACGCCCGGCCAGCGGACCAGGCACGGCACGCGGAAGGCGCCCTCCCAATTGGTGTTCTTCTCGGAGCGGAACGGCGTCATCGCGCCGTCCGGCCAGGTATTCATGTGGGGGCCGTTGTCGCTCGAGTAGACGACGATCGTGTTGTTGGCGATGCCCATGTCGTCGAGCGCCTTGAGCAGGTTGCCGACGATGTCGTCGTGCTCCTGCATGCCGTCGATGTACTCGCTGTCGCCGTGCTTGTAGCGGCCGCGATGCTCGGCGCGGACATGGGTCCGCAGATGCATGCGGGTGGCGTTGAACCAGCAGAAGAACGGCCTGCCCGCCGCCTGCTGCCGCTTCATGTAGTCGATGGCCGCGGCCGACGTCTCGTCGTCGATCGTCTCCATGCGCTTCTTGGTGAGCGCACCGGTATCCTCGATCGTCTGCCGGCCGATCCTGCCGAAGCGCGGATCGACCGTGGGGTCGTCCTTGTCGGTGGCCCGGCATCGCAAGACGCCGCGCGGGCCGAACTTGGCGCGGTAGGCCGGGTCCTTCGGATAGTCGGGCAGTTCCGGCTCTTCCTCGGCGTTGAGGTGATAGAGGTTGCCGAAGAATTCATCGAACC